>JAENWA010000015.1 GCA_016650295.1 Desulfuromonadales bacterium
CACTGCGATGAACTTACTTGATTTAAAATACATAAGGGTCTTTCCTCCGTTGTTTTTTTGTTTTTGTACACATCGGTTGATACAGCGGTTTTGTTGAAAAACGTTCACCTAAATGCAATCATCGTTGGTTGCATCTCCTCCTTGTTGTTTGTCCCCCGCTGTTTCCGTGTCCAGACACAGAAACAGCCGGGAACCGAAGTGAAGTGACATTTCGGCAACCCGGCTGTCTCTGTGAGACCCTGTAGGCTTTCCGCCCCATTCTCGCGAATGGTTTAGTATTATCGTCTATCGCCTTGTTGAGAAGAAGCGAAAATACAGGTTCAGAAAACAGAACAGCCGGGGCCGAATATCTTCTGGATATTTCGGCATCCCGGCTGTCTCTGTGAGACCCTGTAGGCTTTCCGCCCCACCCTCGCGAGTGGTTAAGTATTATCGTTTATCTTCTCAACAATTTTGTAGTTTATTGTTTATATCTTTTTGCGAAGCTTTTGTCAACTATTTTTTAAAGCGTTTTAGTCAACAATCCATTCAGGCCGGGAATAGCCGTTATATCCGGCTGTTTCGGCTATCAGGGCATGTGTATCAGATTAGAATAAAGCGAATCAGTGGGCGATAGACTGCCTGAACTTGTTTATCTCCCTGATCAGTTCCGTTCGGTCGAAGTATATCTCGTTCCGTTTCACCTTACCTTCGGCATTGAACTGCAGAAAACAGAGCGCGGAACACTCGACGATCTTGTCACCGACCGGGATGCGGGCTTCCAGCCGATTCATGAAACCTCTTTCCAGGGGGATCGGCTCCACCTGCGTCCAGACCCAGGTCGGATTGTGCCCGAGCACCTTGGTGAAATAGGTTGTCAGCTGTTCCTTGCCCCGGATTCCGGCCGGACGGCCCGGATCCAGGAAGAAGGCGTCATCGGCGTAGAACGACAGCAGTTTTTCAGGCTTGTTGCCTGTCCAGCAGGGCAGCCAGCGGCTGGTGAATTCTCTGGCCTGTTCTGTTGTCATCATGATTTGACACTCCTTTTTTATATAAAATGTGAAGTAAAATCAGCCTTTAACACAATGTCCGCCGCTGGAGAATATATATAACCCCCTCAAAAAACAAGCTGAATTTCACCATTGAAATCCGCGGTGAAAAAGTTTCGCGATTTTATCCAATACGTGCTTTAATTGGTCAAGAACATGCTAAAGGATGGCACAACACATGACTCTTCAAGATACGACCGACCGGAATAACGAGCTATTGACCCCCCATGACACCAGGTATCTGTTTGTCCTGCCCTTTTCCACCGACCCCGTGCTTGCCAGGCGTTTTCTGGCCAGAGACAGCCAGATCGTCGGCAATATACGCTTCGGCAAGCTGCTTGAAACACTCGACAAGGTGGCTGAAAATACGGCCCTGGCCTATATCGGCCGTTTCTATCCCGATGCCAGGGTTGTAACCGCAGCCGTGGACAACATTATTCTGAGAAACCCGGCCAACACGCAGCATGACCTGGTCTTCTCGTCCCAGATCAACCACGTGGGCAAATCCTCCATGGAGGTCGGCATCCGGATCGAATGCCTGGGCTCCGGCTCAGGCCACCTGGCGACCTGCTACTTCACCATGGTGGCCAGGTCAACAGACTGCGGCGAGGCCCGCAGCCTGTCCCTGCCGCCCCTGCGCTATGAACAGGAAGTGGATCTGAAACGCTTCAACAAGGCGGAACTGCGTCGTCATGCCTACCGGGAAGGGCTGGCCAAGGCCGAGGAGATGCCTTCACTGGAGGAGTATCTGTTCCTCAAGAAGCTGCACAAGGAACAGGAGGTGGAGGGTTTTGACGGGCTGCGCGCCGGATCGCTGGTGCTGGAGTCCACCTGCCGGGCCTACCCGGAACAGGAGAATGTGCCCAAGACCATATTCGGCGGGTATCTGATCCGCAAGGCCTATGAACTGGCTGCCCTGGCTGCCGAAAAGGTCGCCCCGGACCGGCCCGTGCCGTGCCAGGTGAACTGCATCAACTTCAATCAGCCGGTGCTGCTGGGTGACCAGCTCAAGTTCACTGCCCGGGTGGTCTACACCGGCAGAACGACCATCGCCGTGCAGTCGGATATAGAGCGTTTCAGCCGCACTGATGGCGACAAGGCCCTCTCCAACTCATGCCTGTTCATGTTCAGAAACGTGGACAGCGACATGAATCCGCAACCGGTGCCTTTCATCTATCCGGTTACCTATGCCGAGGATGCGCGCTTTTTGAATGCCTATCGGCAGAAGGTCGATTGATTTTTCGGCGTGGGCGGACAAAACTGCCCCCGCACCGCTTCTTATCATCAAGAGAAATTTTCCCATTGACCCGCGCATCAGAACCAGCTGCATCGCCTGCCCTCCCGATGTGCATCCGGAGGATTTCTGGTGCGCCTGGGAGTTTGAACTGACATAAATGATGCCCTACGCTCCACGATCCAGCCAACTAAAGTGAGGTTTCGAATGGACATTTTCCAGGTTATCCGCGACAGGCGCAGCATCAGAAAGTACAAGGACACCCCCGTCGAGCGCGAGAAGATCGAGCAGATACTGGATGCGGCCCGTTTGGCGCCCTCCTGGAAAAATATGCAGTGCTGGCGCTTCCTGGTGCTGACCGAGGCTGACAGACGGGCCAGGCTTCTGGCTGCCTTTCCCGACGACAACCCCGGTAAAAAGGCCATTGCAATGGCCCCGGTGGTGATCGTCGTCTGTGCCGACCCCTGTGAATCGGATGTGGAAAACGGCATCGAATATTTCGTGGCGGATACCGCCATCGCCTTCGAGCATCTCTGTCTGGCGGCCCATGCCCTGGGGCTCGGCACCTGCTGGATGGGGTGGTACGACGAGGCACAGATCAAGCGCTCTCTTTCGATACCGGACAACATCAGAATCGTCGGCATTACCCCGTTGGGCTATCCTGACCAGGAGCCCAGGGCGCGGCCGCGCAAGGAACTTGCCGAAATATCATTTTTCAACGAATGGAGAAGCGAAGCATGCTGACAAAAACCGAATCAGATCAAAGGGTAGCCCGTCTGCAGGTCATGCTCAAGGATAAAGGGCTCGACGGCGCACTGTTCATCTTTCCCATTGATGTTTACTATTTTACCGGCACCCGCCAGAACTCAACACTCTGGATTCCGGTTGACGGTGCCCCCCTGCTGCTGGTGCGCAAAAGCCTGTCGCGGGCCAGGGAGGAAAGCCCGGTTGCGGACATTCGTCCCTTTCCCTCCAGCAAGGAATTCCCGGCCCTGTTCCGTGAAGATGCCGTAAAAATCGGCCTGACCTTCGATGTGGCCCCTGTCCAGCAGTTGAATTACTACGCCAAACTCCTTCCCGGACGGGAGTTTATCGACATCTCGCCGCTCAACCGCGAGATCCGCTCCGTCAAGTCGGCCTTTGAACTTGGGCAGCTGCGCTATTCGGGTGACACCCTCTGCTCGGTATTTGCCCAAGTGCCGCAGTTTATAAAGGCAGGCATGCGCGAGCTTGATCTGGCGGCGGAGTTCGAATACCGGCTGCGCAAGGCCGGCAATGAGGGTTTCGTCCGCATGAGGGCCTTTAACCAGGAGCTCTTTGGCGGTCTGGCGGTCTCGGCCGGTGCGGCCAGCTATGGATTCTTTGACGGCGCGGTCACCGGAAAGGGACTTTCCAACGCATCACCCCAGGGAGCATCGCTGGAAACCATCCGCGAGAACGAGCCGATTTTCCTGGACTACACCGGTGTTTTCAACGGTTACATCACCGACATGACCCGCATCTTCGTAATCGGCTCGCTGGACCCGGAACTTCAGCAGGCCTTCGATGTTTCCCTCAAAATCCAGGAGGCCATTAGGCAGGCCATGAAACCGGGAGCCATCTGCGAAGACCTGTTCCGGATGTCAGTCAGCATGGCCGAAGAGGCCGGTCTGGGTGCGATGTTCATGGGTATGCCGGGTGAGCAGGCCAAATTCGTCGGACATGGCGTCGGCCTGGAACTGGATGAATTTCCGGTCCTGGCCCAGGGTTTCAAGGTGCCGCTTCAGGCCGGGCAGACCATCGCAGTTGAGCCCAAGTTCATAATCCCCGGCAAAGGCGTCATCGGCATCGAAAACACGTTTGCGGTCAGTGATGACGGCGGCATAAAACTGACTGACATGCCGGACCGGATCGTGTTCCTGTAATAGTCCAGAATTATTACCTATATTTGTAACGGGGGGACATACCATGAGTGAAAACGTTTATGTCGTGGAAGCAAAAAGGACACCGTTCGGCTCCTTCAACGGGATCTTGTCCGATGTGGATGCACCGCACCTGGCGGCAACGGTCATGCAGGGACTGCTGAAAGCTACCGGCCTGACGGGAGATTCCATCGACGAGGTCATCGTGGGCCAGGTGCTGTCAGGCGGCTGCGGACAGGCCCCGGCCCGGCAAGCCATGCGGGCCGCCGGCATTCCCGACTGCACCCACGCCATGACCATCAACAAGGTCTGCGGCAGCGGCCTCAAGGCCATCATGCTTGCTGCGGACAGCATCCAGCTCGGCAACTCGAACATTGTCATGGCCGGCGGCATGGAGAACATGTCCCAGGCACCCTATATCCTCAAAAAGGGACGCAACGGCTATCGCATGGGGCATGGAGAACTGCTGGACCTGATGATCTACGACGGGCTGCAGGACCCCTACACCGGTCGCCATATGGGCGAAATCGGCGAAGACAGCGTTGAGCGCGGCGGTCTGACCCGTGCCGAACAGGACGATTTTGCCGCCCGCTCCTATCAGCTGGCCCAGGCTGCTATCGCGGGCGGAATCTTTGCCGACGAAATCGTTGCGGTGGTCAAAAAAGGGAAGAAAGGGGACGAAATCCTGGATACCGACGAAGAGCCGTTCAAGGGGGACGTCGGCAAGCTGATTCAGTTACGGGCCGTGTTCCGTAAAGACGGCACGATCACGGCCGGCAATGCCTCGTCCATCAATGACGGCGCGGCCCTGCTGTTGCTGACAAACGAAGCCGGGCTGAAGAAGCATAATCTGACGGCCAAGGCCCGCATCGTGGCCTCTGCCACTGAAAGCCGCCATCCGGACAACTTCCCCGAAGCCCCCATCGGGGCTATCGAGAACGTCTGCGCCAAAGCCGGGCTTGCCCTGGCCGACATCGACCTGTTCGAGATCAACGAGGCCTTTGCCTCGGTGCCGCTCCTGGCAATCAAGACACTGGGCATTCCTCTGGACAAGGTCAATGTCAACGGCGGGGCCTGTGCCCTCGGCCACCCGATCGGGGCCAGCGGCGCACGTCTGGCGGCAACAATCATTCGTGAGCTGCACAAACGTAAGCTGCGCTACGGCCTGGCGACGCTTTGTATTGGAGGCGGCGAAGCGGTAGCAGTCATCTTCGAAAGAGTTTAAGGCTCATAATTCCCATAATTCCCATACATCCTATGGGACTCATGACTTAATTTCAGCTTCACCGGAGGAAATCAACATGGTCACAACAGTAGGAGTGCTCGGCGCGGGTCAGATGGGCAACGGCATCGCCCATGTCTTTGCGCAGTTCGGCTATCAGGTCATTATCTATGATATTGCGGAAGCCCAGCTGGATAAGGCGCTGGCCACCATTCGCCAGAACCTGGAGCGACAGGCCAAGAAGGAAGCTATCCCCGAATCCCTGGTGGGCGAAACCCTGGGGCGGATCAGCTCGACCCGGAATATGGAAGATCTGGCAGCGGTGGACTTTGCCGTGGAGGCGGTCACCGAATTTGAGCCGCTCAAACTGGAGATCTTCCGCAAGCTGGACAACATTGTCCGGTCCGGCGCAATTCTGGCCTCAAATACCTCCTCCATTCCCATCACCAAGATCGCCGCCGTAACCAAACGCCCCGACAAGGTCATCGGCATGCATTTCATGAATCCGGTGCCGGTCATGAAACTGGTCGAGGTCATCCGCGGACACGCCACCAGCGACGAAACCTTCAACCTGACCGCCGGATTGGTAGCCAAGCTGGAAAAAGAGATGGCGGTCTCCCAGGACTATCCCGGCTTCATCGTCAACCGGGTCCTGATCCCCATGATCAACGAGGCGGTCTATGCCCTCTACGAAGGGATCGCCAGCGCCGAAGACATCGACAAGGGCATGAAACTGGGCACCAACCAGCCCATGGGGCCGCTGACCCTGGCGGATTTTATCGGCCTGGATACGGTGCTGGCCATAGCCAACGTCCTGTATGACGGTTTCAAGGACTCCAAATACCGCCCCTGCCCGCTGCTGGTCAAAATGGTTAATGCCGGGTATTTGGGGAGGAAATCGGGACGGGGTTTTTATACGTACTGATTATTTGCCACAGAGGACACAGAGCACACAAAGAGAAGATTTAAAACCTGTAAAAAAATTACCTGCGTAACCTGAAGTTCCGATATTAGCTATCAACCCTGCCGATTGAACCGGATGCACACAGATATTTTTCTCTGTGACCTCTGTGTCCTCTGTGGCGATAAGGAATTTGAAATGGAATACAAAAATCTGCTCGTGGAAATTACCGACAACGTCGCCCTGCTGACCATCAACAGCCCGCGCACCATGAATTCCCTCAACAGCGAGATCCTGGGTGAACTGGAATGCGCCCTCTACGGGTTGAACCTGGACGCATCGGTCAAGGCGGTGGTCCTGACCGGCGCCGGTGAAAAGGCCTTCGTGGCCGGAGCCGATATCAAGGAGATGGCGGAGATGGACTCCTTCCAGGGGCATCAATTCGGCCTGAAGGGGCAGCGGGTGATGCTGCTGATCGAAAAGATGACCAAGCCGGTTATCGCGGCGGTCAACGGTTATGCCGTGGGAGGCGGACTGGAACTGGCCCTGGCCTGCGACTTCATCTATGCCTCCCACAAGGCGAAACTCGGCTTCCCGGAGGTAACACTCGGGGTCATGCCCGGTTTCGGCGGCACCCAGAACCTGGCCCGTTTGATCGGCCCCAACAAGGCCAACGAAATGATCTTCACCGGCAAAATGCTGTCCGCCGAGAAGGCCTGCACGTGGGGCATTGTCAACGAGGTCTTTGCTCCGGAAGAACTTCTCCCCAAGGCCCTGGAAACGGCCGCCGGCATCACCCGGGTGGGAACGCTGGGAGTGGCCTACGCCAAGGACGCCATCGCCAATGGTCTGAACATGAGCAAAGAGGACGGTTTCCGCTATGAAGCCTCGCTGTTCGGGGTCCTCTTTGCAACCGCGGACCAGAAGGAAGGCATGAGTGCTTTTGCCGGGAAACGCACGGCAGAGTTCAAGGGAAAATAACGGTTTATTACAAATAAACAGGGGGATGTTATGAATTTCGAACTGAGCCAGGACCACAAGGTATTGCAATCAGCCGTCCGTGACTTCGTCGAAAAAGAGATCAAACCGATCGCCATGAAGATCGATGAAGATCACATGATCCCCGATACGTTGGTTACTAAAATGTCTGAAATGGGCCTGATGGGGAGCTACTTCCCTGAGGAGTACGGCGGCGCCGGGCTTGATATGCTCTCCTATGCCATTGTGGTGGAAGAGGTCTCCAAGGCCTGCGGTTCCAGCGGCGTCCTGATTTCAGCACACACCTCCCTGGCCAACGGGCCGATCTACACCTTCGGTACCGAAGAGCAGAAGCAGAAATGGCTGCCGAACCTCAACAGCGGGGCAAAGATCGGCTGTTTCCTGCTGACCGAACCGAATGCCGGCAGCGATGCCGGAGGCACCGCCACCATGTACAAACGGGAAGGCAACGAGTTTGTCATTAACGGCGGCAAGATTTTCATAACCAACGGCGGCTACCTGGGAACCGGGATTCTCTTTGCTTCATTTGATCGCTCCCTCAAGCACAAGGGTATCAGCGCCTTCATTGTTGACCTTCAATCGCCGGGGGTCACGATCCTAAAAAATGAAAACAAGATGGGGATTCGCGGCAGTTACACCACCGCCTTTGCCTTCGACAACCTGCGCGTACCGGTTGAGAACCTGCTGGGAAAGGAAGGCAAGGGATTCAATATCGCCATGGATACCCTGAACGGCGGACGCATCGGCATCGCCTCCCAGGCGCTGGGCATCGCGGAAGGGGCCTTTGAGCGCGCCCTGGCCTATTCCAAGGAGCGCAAGCAGTTTGATCAGGCCATTTGCGAGTTTCAGGCGATCCAGTTCAAACTGGCCGACATGTATGCCCGCATCGAAACCAGCAAACTGATGATCTATAAAGCGGCCTGGATGAAAGACAACAAGATGAACTACACCATGGAGTCGGCCATGTGCAAGATGCTGGCATCCGAGGCCGCCACCTACGTCACCAAAGAGGCGATGCAGATCTTTGGCGGATACGGTTTCATCTGCGATTACGAAATCGAAAGGATGTATCGCGACGCCAAGATTACCGAGATCTATGAAGGTACCAACGAGGTGCAGCGCGTGGTGATTTCAAAAATGCTGCTGGCGTAGACACTTAAACCTTAAAAAAGTATTTACCGCAGAGTACGCGGAGGAACGCGGAGGAAAATCAAATGGATAAAGACTCAATCAGGTTTCACTATCCAGGTTATAGCATCTTTTACTATAACGTCTTGTTTTCTCTGCGAACCTATGCGTCCTCTGCGGTGTAAATTTAGTTTATAGGTTAATTTTTTTTGGAGGATTTATGAAAATACTGGTCTGCATCAAGCAGGTCCCCGACCTGGAATCGCGCTTCAAACCGGATGCGGCGGGGGTCTGGTTTTCCGACACGGATCTTGCCTTCCGCATGAACGAATATGACGAATACGCCGTCGAACAGGCCGTACGGCTCAGGGAACAGCTGGGCGACTCAGCCGAGCTCACGGTACTTTCCATCGGTCCCGACCGGGTTGTAGAAGCTGTCAAAAAGGCCTTGGCCATGGGCTGCGATCGTGCCGTTCACGTTCAGGACACGGCCGTCCATCTGAAAGACCCCTGGCAGATCGCCTCGATCATCGCCGCCTATGCCGGCGACCAGGGCTTTGACCTGATCTTTACCGGCATGCAGTCCCAGGACCGCGGCTCGGCCCAGGTCGGCGTCAGCCTGGCCGAACAACTGGGCGTAGCCTGCGCCACCACCCTGGTCGGCTTTGAATATGCAGACGGTGCCATTACCGCCAAAAGGGAACTGGAAGGAGGCATCAAGGGTGTTGTCAAACTCCGGACTCCTGTCCTGGTCACTTGCCAGCTCGGCCTCAACACACCGCGCTATCCGACCCTGCCCAACATCATGAAAGCCAAGAGAAAAGAGATCACCGCCATCCCCGTGGCAGAACTCCTCAAGGAAGAGGCCCGCACCACGGCCACCAGCTTCCATCATCCCGCCAAAAAAGGGAGCGGCCTGATCCTCGAAGGGGACGTGGGCGATCTGGTGGAGAAGGTCATCGGCATACTCAAGGAAAAAACTTCGGTACTGAGATAATCAAACACAAAAGCACTCACCACGGAGGACACAGAGGAAAACGGAGGCAGGCGTAACATCAAAACCGGACAGACAGGACAACTACAGACCTGTAAGATTACAATTCTGTTCAGCCTTGTAAATATTCCTTTGATTTCCTCCGCAGTTCTCCGTGTCCTCCGTGGTAATGCTTTAAGACCTTGAAGGAGACTATAATGAAGACACTACTGATAGGCGAATACCGCGAAGGCAAACTGCTGGACACTACCTACGAACTCTTCGGCTATGCCGGACAGTTGGGCGCTGAAACCGCCCTGTTTCTGGTCGGCAGCGAATCGCAGCTGCCCGCCTTCGGCGGCACGCTC
Organism: Desulfuromonadales bacterium; assembly: GCA_016650295.1. Classification (GTDB taxonomy): domain Bacteria; phylum Desulfobacterota; class Desulfuromonadia; order Geobacterales; family Pseudopelobacteraceae; genus CAIPTY01. The sequence goes on from JAENWA010000015.1 coordinate 9,755, forward strand.
TACCTGGCCGACGCTCTTGCCTGCGGAGAATACAACCCCGACCTGCACAAGCAGCTCGTCCTCGACGCTGTCCAGAAGGAAAATCCTGATCAGATCGTCTTCCTGCACTCCTCCTATGGCTGGGACCTGGCCCCGCGCGTAGCCGCCAGCCTCAGGATTGCCCAGATCTCCGAAGTCATCGCCATTCAGGAGGGGGGCTTCGAAGTCGGCTGCTGCAACGGCAAGATGCGCCGAAGCATCACCCCTGCCACACACCGAGCCGTTATCACGATCCAGGCCGGAGCCTTCCAGGGGGTTCAGCCGGGAGGGACTCCGCAGGTCGTCAAACTGACAGCAGAGAGTACCGGAACAATGGAATTCCTCGGCTACGAACCGGCTGAAGAGAAAGGGGTCGATCTGTCCAAGGCCGAGGTCATCGTCAGCGCCGGTCGCGGCATCGGCAAAAAAGACAATGTACCGGTCATCGCCGCCCTGGCTAAAGCGCTGGGAGGGGAACTGGGCGCCAGCCGTCCGGTCGTGGATGCGGAATGGGTGGCCCATGACCATCAGGTCGGCACCACCGGCCAGACCGTCTCCCCGAAACTCTACGTGGCCTGCGGCATCTCCGGCGCCATCCAGCATCTGGCCGGCATGAAAAAATCCGACTTCATCATCGCTATCAACAAGGACAAGGATGCCCCCATCGGCGAAGTCGCCGACGTGCTGGTGGTGGCCGATGTCATGCAGTTTGTCCCGGCCCTGACCGCCAGACTGGCCAGATGACCTGCCTGAACGCCACAGGTAAACAGATCATGACTATGGAGGGACTATGAACCTTGAATTGACCGAAGAGCAGAAGCTGATTCAGGACACCGCCCGCACCTTTGCCAAGGCCGAGCTGGAGCCGGTGGCAGCCCAACTGGATCAGGGCGGCGACCGCGCTCCGATGCTGGCCAATCTGAAGAAGCTGGCCGAGCTGGGTTTCATGGGGTTGAATGTCAAGGAACAGTATGGCGGTTCCGAAGCCGGGGTGATCGCCTTCAGCGTGGCGATAACCGAGATCGCCCGCGCCTGTGCCTCCACCGCTGTGACGCTGTCGGTTAACAACATGGTCTGCGAGGTGATTCAGGCGGTTGGCAACGAAGATCAAAAACATGCGTACATTCCAAAGATCTGCTCGGGTGAGTTTGCTGCCGCCGGGTTTGGCCTGACCGAGACGGGGGCCGGATCAGACCCTTCCGGCATGTGCACCCAGGCGGTCAAGGACGGTGATGAGTATGTGCTCAACGGTTCCAAAATTTTCATCACCAGCGCCCCCTATGCCGGCGTTTTTGTCGTATGGGCAGTGACCGACAAGGAGGCCTCTAAGGGCAAGGGAATAAGCTGTTTCCTGATTGAGGCCGGCACTCCCGGACTGGTCATCGGCAAGGAAGAACACAAGATGGGACAGCACGCCTCGGCCACCAATGAGCTGATCTTTGACAACTGCCGCGTCCCTGCCGGCGCCATGATGGGCAGGCTGAATGACGGCTTCCGCATCGCTGTTGCGGAGCTGACCGGCGGAAGGATCGGCATCGGCTCGCTTGGCCTGGGGGTGGGGCTGGCGGCTATGGATTACGCCACAAAATACGCGACCGAACGAACCCAGTTTGGGCAGAGAATCAGCAGCTTTCAGGCGCTGCAGTGGATGATGGCTGATGGCTACACCGAACTTGAGGCTGCCCGCCTGCTGTTGATGAACGCCGCCTTCCGCAAGGAGAGCGGTAAGTCCTTTGCCAAGGAGGCTTCCATGGCCAAGCTGTTTGCCACCGAAGCGGCCAACTGCGCCTGCTACAAGGCGATGCAGATGCTGTGGGGCTACGGCTACACCCAGGACTTCCCGGTCGAGCGCTACACCCGCGACGCGCGCATCACTTCGATCTACGAAGGTACCAGCGAGATCCAGCGGCTGATTATTTCAAGGGAGATTCTGCGGAATTTTGCTTAAAGCAACCACCACCCCAGCCTAACCCTCCCCTTTAGGCCCACTGGGTCCGCCTGGGGGGAGGGAACTTTTTGGACTTTTGCAAGAACCTCATTGCGTTGATACAATCTAGCCATCCTACCCGATCACCCCTTGACGAACGTACCGTTCTGATACTCTTCAAAGGCCACCTTCAACTCCTCCTGGGTATTCATGACGATCGGGCCGTACCAGGCCACCGGTTCTCCGAGAGGTTTGCCGGATACAAACAGGAATCGCAACGCCTGTCCGTTGGTAGTCACCCGGATGCCGTCTCCATCGTGTTCGAACAGCACCACCGTCTCCGGACCGCAGATGCAGCGACGCTCCAGATCGGTCCAGCCATGGCCGACCATCTCGTAGGCATAGGCGTCACGACAATCGTCAAAATAGCCCTCTCCCGACAGAACATAGGCAAAGGCGGTCTGTCCGGCAGGCAGCTGGTGGGAAAACTCCGCGCCGGCCGGGACCGTGATGTCCAGCATCTCCGGTTCGATGACAATATCCCGCACCGGGCCTCGCACGCCGGCCACTTCACCGGCAATCACCTTGACCGTCACGCCGTTTTCCAGACTGACCTGCGGGATGTCACCGGCCTTGACGTCACGGTAACGGGGCGCCATCATCTTCTGCCCGGCAGGCAGGTTGGCCCAGAACTGGAACCCCCACATGGTGCCGGTAGGGCTCAGCTGCGGCATCTCCTGATGGATAATGCCGCAGCCTGCCGTCATCCACTGCACATCTCCGGCCCCGATAACCCCCGTGTTGCCCATGCTGTCGCCATGTTCCACCAGCCCCTGCAGCACATAGGTGATGGTCTCTATCCCCCGGTGCGGATGCCAGGGGAAACCGGCCAGGTATTCGTCCGGATTGGAGGTATGGAAGTCATCCAGCATCAGGAACGGATCAAACTGCGGCACCTGGGAGTAACCGAAGGCCCGTTTCAGGTGCACTCCCGCACCTTCGATCGTGGGACGGCTTTTGAAGATTTTGGCGATGCGACGAATAGTCATGGCAAGACTCCTTTTCCGTTGGTGTAACTATTCAATAAAACTAAGCAGGCTACTGGCTGTATGCTGATCGTAAAAGTGTACCGCCAGAACGGTCGAATGGCAAGCGAGCCACGGGTTTTTACGCCGTTTGGGCCCCTGCCCCGCAGGCAGAATCCGAATTAGCGGCTTTTCAAGAACATCAGACAATGCTATACATTTCAGGATACTAGTTTATCTGCCACGCAGTGGGACAACCTCACCCGGCGGAGATCCCCCAACGGAGTATGTTCAGCCATGAAAAAACGAATTCTTTTCGCCGTGCTCGGCGTTATAGTCATCATCGCCATCCTGGCCGGAATCAAGACCCTGCAGATCAGAGCCATGATCGACAACGGCAAAAAATTCGTCCCTCCGGCCGAGACTATTACCACAGCCGTGGTAAAAAGCGATACCTGGGACACCTCGCTCGGGTCGTTCGGAACACTGACCGCCGTGCAGGGGGTCAGCGTCTCGGCCGAGGCCGCCGGCAAGGTCATGAAGATCGCTTTTGAGCCGGGCACCGCGGTCAGGAAGGGCGATCTGCTGATCCAGCAGGATATCAGCACCGAGGAGGCCCAGCTGCCGGGCGCCCTCTCCCAGGTGGCCCTCAGCCGCGCCAATCAGAAACGGGCCGATCAGCTGTATACCGAAGGGATCATCTCCCAGGCCGACCATGACCAGGCCATCTCCAACAGCGCCCAGTCCCAGTCCCAGGTCGACACCATCCGATCATCCATCGCCAGAAAGACGATCCGCGCCCCCTTTTCCGGGCGGGTCGGACTGCGTCAGGTCAATCTGGGTCAGATGCTGCGCGAGGGGGACCTGATTGTCACCCTGCAGGCCCTCGATCCGATCTTCGTGGATTTTTCCATCCCCCAGCAGCAGTTGTCGCAGGTGCGGGTCGGCCAGCCGGTGCGGCTGACCGGCGATGTCCTGGGGAGCGAAGCCATGACCGGCAAAATCACCGCCATCACGCCGCTGGTGGATGCGGATACCCGCAATGTCAGGATACAGGCGACAGTGGCCAACAAGGGCGAACGCCTGCGCCCCGGCATGTTCGTCAACGCCTCGGTCGGCCTGCCGCAAAAGCAGAATGTGCTGGCCATCCCGGCCACTGCGGTCCTGTATGCCCCCTACAGCGATTCGGTCTTCGTGGTTGAGAAGAAAAAAGACGACAAGAGCGGCAAGGAAGGACTGGCGCTGCGCCAGCAGTTCGTGCGTCTGGGTGAAAAACGGGGTGATTTCGTGGCCGTCACCAGCGGTCTGAAGGATAACGAAACCGTAGTCAGCACCGGAGCATTCAAACTGCGCAACGGCCAGTCGGTTGTCGTCGACAACAAGCTGTCACCCCAGTTTCAGCAGAACCCCAAGCCGGAGAATAATTAAGAAAAAAATCGAGGCACGTCGCGTTTCCATGACCAATATAACCGATCTCTTCATACGCCGTCCCGTGCTGGCCCTGGTGGTCAACCTGGTGATCATCATCGCCGGCCTGCAGGCCATCCGCTCCCTCAACGTGCGTCAGTACCCCCGCAGCGAAAATGCCGCCGTGACCGTCACCACCGTCTATGTCGGCGCCAATGCAGAGCTGGTGCGGGGCTTTATTACCACGCCGCTGGAGCGGGCCATCGCGGCCGCCGACGGCATCGAATACATGGAATCCCAGAGCGCTCTGGGTCTTTCCACCATCAATGTACGACTCAAGCTGAACCACGACGCCACCAAGGCCCTGGCCGAGATCAGCTCCAAGGTGGACCAGGTGCGGCGCGACCTGCCCCCCGAGGCAGAAGTGCCGGTCATCAATATCGAATCGGCCGACAGCCAGTTCGCCTCGGCCTACCTCAGTTTCACCTCCGACATTCTCAAGCAGAACGAGATCACTGATTATCTGGTACGGATCGTCCAGCCCCGGCTTTCAGCCATTGCCGGGGTGCAGCGGGCCGACATCCTCGGCGCCCGCACCTTTGCCATGCGCATCTGGCTCAAACCGGACCGGATGGCGGCTCTGGGCGTCAGTCCGGCCCAGGTGCGCCAGTCCCTGGCCGCCAACAACGTCCTGTCGGCCCTCGGTCGCAGCAAGGGTTCATTGATCCAGGTCAACCTGACGGCCGACACCAATCTCAACACGGTTGATGAATTCAAGCGTCTGGCGGTTCGCGAGCAGAACGGTTCCATCGTGCGTCTGTCCGACATCGCCGACGTGGCCCTGGGGGCGGAGGATTACGACGCCGAGGTGCACTTCTCCGGCCAGACGGCGGTCTTCATAGGGGTCTGGCCCCTGCCCAACGCCAACTCCATCGATGTCATCAAGCGGGTGCGTACCGAAATGGAGTCCATCCAGCGCGACCTGCCCAGCGGCATGCAGGCCCGCGTGGCCTACGACGCCACCAGCTACATCAACAACGCCATCAAAGAGGTGCTCAAGACCCTGGGGGATACCCTGCTGATCGTGATGGTGGTGATCTTCCTCTTCCTGGGCTCCTTCCGCTCGGTGCTGATCCCGATCGTCGCCATTCCGGTATCGCTGATCGGCGCGGTCTTCCTGATGCAGGCCTTCGGATTTACCGTCAACCTGCTGACCCTTTTGGCAGTGGTGCTGTCGGTCGGTCTGGTGGTGGACGACGCCATCGTGGTGGTGGAAAACGTCGAGCGTCATCTGGGCGAGGGGAAATCTCCGCTGGAAGCGGCCCTGCTGGGCGCCCGCGAACTGCTGGGGCCGATCATCGCCATGACCATCACCCTGGCGGCGGTCTATCTCCCCATCGGCCTGCAAGGGGGACTGACCGGCGCCCTGTTCCGCGAATTCGCCCTGACCCTGGCCGGAGCGGTCACCATCTCCGGTATCGTGGCTCTGACCCTTTCGCCGATCATGTCCGCCAAGCTGCTCAAGCCGGGCATGGAGGAGCATGGCCTGGCCGGACGCATCGCGCGTGGCTTCAACCGGCTCAAGGGGGCCTACGGCCGCCTGCTCGACCGGACACTGGCGGCCCGCCCGGCAGTCTACTCGGTCTGGATCATCATCAGCCTGCTGACCATCCCCATGTTCAGCATGTCGGCCCGTGAACTGGCCCCCGCCGAGGATCAGGGAGTCATTTTCGGCATCCTGGACTCCGCGGCCAACTCGACCCTCGACCAGAACAGCCGTTACAGCGCCGCCATCAACAAAGCCTTCATGAGTGTTCCGGAAACCGAATTCACCTTCCAGATCACCTTCCCCAGCTCCGGTTTCGGAGGTATGGTTGCCAAGCCCTGGGACAAGCGCAAGCGGACCATCTTCCAGATCATGCCGGAGGTGCAGCAGAAACTCTCGACGATCACCGGGGTGCAGGTCTTCCCGGTTACACCGCCGGCCCTGCCGGGGGGCGGACAGTTTCCGGTGGAATTCATCCTGGCTTCCACCGCCGGTACGGAACAGATCCTGGACTTTGCCAAGAAGATCCAGCAGAAGGCCGCCCAGAGCGGCATATTCGCCTTTCCTCCGCTGATCGACGTCAAGATCGACCAGCCCCAGACCGAATTCGTCATCGACCGGGACAAGGTTGCCTCCATGGGGCTCAACCTGGGACAGATCTCCAGCGACATGGGGGCCATGGTCGGGGGTAACTTCGTCAACCGTTTCGACATCGCCGGACGCAGCTACAAGGTTATACCGCAGATCGAACGGATCGGACGCCTCAATCCTGAACAGCTCAATGACATCAAGGTTACCGGCCCGGGCGGCAAGATGATACCGCTCTCCACGGTGGCCACCTTGAAGGAGTCGGTCGTCCCCCGCTCACTGAACCGCTTTCAGCAGCTGAACGCGGTCAAGATCAGCGGCGTGGCCATGCGCCCGCTGGAGGAGGCTTTGACTTTTCTGGAGGGTGAAGCGGGCAAGATCCTGCCCAAGGGGTATGTGCTGGATTATACCGGCGAATCGCGCCAGCTGCGCACCGAGGGGAACAAGTTCCTGCCGGCCTTCGCGCTGGCGGTGGTGCTGATCTTCCTGGTGCTGGCGGCCCAGTTCAACAGCTTCCGCGACCCGTTCGTAATCCTGGCAGGTTCGGTGCCGCTGGCCATCTTCGGGGCGCTGATCTTCACATTCCTGAAGATGCCCGACCCCAACGCCCACTTCTGGACCACGGGCTGGACCACCACCCTCAACATCTATTCCCAGGTGGGACTGGTGACCCTGGTGGGACTGGTCTCAAAAAACGGCATACTGGTCGTCGAATTCGCCAACAAACTGCAGCTGCAGGGGCATTCCAAGCTGGAAGCCGTGCGGCAGTCCGCCATGATCCGCCTGCGGCCGATCCTGATGACCAGCGCCGCCACCATAGCCGGACACTTCCCCCTGACCCTGGTAACCGGCGCCGGAGCCGCCGCCCGTAACTCCATCGGTCTGGTGCTGGTGGGAGGCATGTTCGTCGGCACCCTCTTCACCCTGTTCGTGGTGCCTTCCATCTACATGCTGGTGGCCAAGGATCACAGCAAGGACCGCCCGGAGGCCGAACCCGTACCAGAAGCGGATCAAAGCGCACACGCGTGAAAGTGAGCACACCATGACATCCTATATCGTCACCTGCCCGGCCTGCGGCACCGGCAACCGGATTCCGGCCGACCGGGAAGGGATCCAAGGGCAGTGCGGCAGCTGTCATGCGGCACTCCCTCCCCTGTACCATCATCCGCAGCCGATGGACAGCGGCAGCTTCGACGGTTTTGTTGCCGCCTATCCCGGACCGGTCCTGGCCGAGTTCTGGGCGCCCTGGTGACCGCACTGCCTCTCATTCGCACCGGCGGTGCGGACCATTGCTGAAAAACTGGCCGGAACAGCGGCCGTCATCCAGGTTAATACCCAGGAGAACCCCGCCCTGGCATCCCGCTTCGTGGTGCGCGGCATACCGGTGACCATGCTGCTGCGCAACGGCCGGGTCGTCGATCAGCTCCCCGGCGCACAGACCGTTGAGGCCGTGCTGGCCTGGTTCCGGCGGCATACCTGAGCACAGGTTAGCACTTCTGGTAACATCAACAAAAGAGGGGAGCCGAACCGGCTCCCCTCTTTTGTTGTCACATGCTGAATTGTTATATTACTGGATGGTTACACTCAGGATTGAAACTCCAATTCCGGGAATTTTCACAGAGTTTGTGTCAATAACGCCGCCACCGGTCAGTGCTACGATGAAGTTGCTTGCCGTGGGGAATGTGCCTGCGGCAACGTGGTAGGTCAGGGTTGCAATTTCTCCGGCCTGGATACCGCCGGTGTTGACTATGGCAACGTTTATAGAGGCCACGTTACTGGTGTTGTCCACGATTATTGAACCTGTGCCGGCACCGGATGCAGAGATATCGGACGGTGCAATGGTGAGCCCTACTGACGGAGTGGCGCTAACAATGGCATTAACTCCACCAATGGTTGTACCAACCGGAAGCGTTCCGGTCGTGCGAACCTTGACGATTGCCAGCGCAGGCTGAACAACAGCAGGTTGGCATACCCCGCTGACACAGGACTGGCTGGCGGCACAGGTATTGCCGCAAGCGCCACAGTTGAGCGTGGATGTCAAAGCTGTTTCACATCCATTGGCAAGGTTGCCGTCACAGTTGCCAAGCCCCGGCAGACAGGCGCTGACAGCACACACACTGCCAACACAGGTGGCAATCCCGTTTGATATCGGCATTACAGTGCCGCAGAGCCAGGCGCCAGAGATGTTGACCAGCACTCCACCGGATGTGCAGCCCGGTAGCACTGCCGCTTTTGATTGAACACTGTTGTCAGGAAAGGTAATGCCGCTAACTCCGACGCTAACGGAATTAGGTGCGGCAAATCCAACTGTTGAGATAAAAAGTAGTGCGACGAGACATATCCACATTGCAATCGGTTTTGATTTCATATCAACCTCGTTACAGCAGCGTTTTTTTTGCAAGATAACGTGTCGTCTGGTCATTGTCCATAAATAGTTTCAGCTCATTGGCATGGATTTATGCTGAGGCAACAACGGCATCATAGATAACGCACTTATTCAACATTGTTCGCGAAAACAGCAAAGGCGGCCATCCGGCCGCCTTTGGTTTACTTTCCCCCGCTGTTACTTTTCCCGGTAGGTATAGCGGTAACTGAACCCCTTGGGATCGTAGAAATCAAGCGGCGTCCCGCCTACTTCGGCATAGGGGTAGCCGAAGGTATTCAGCGGCGGACCGGCCTGGGGCGGCTCCAGTTGCAGATCCCGGCCTTTGGCAAATACAACCCGGTAGGCATCGATGCCGCCCCAGAAATAGGTGCGATACTCTTTGGTCTTGGGGCTGTCCAGTTCCAGTTTTTCCACCAGCATGGCCTTGCGTACATCGGCCGGATCAGCCGTCACCCAGCCGAAACCGGGTACGAAGAATTCCGCCCAGCAGTGCTGGTAACCGGTGATGTCCTCTTCAGCCTTCTTGCCGAGACGGATGCTGAACAGCTCGCGGGCCGGGACACCGGCCGCGCGGCAGAGAGCGATGAACACCGACGAGATATCGGTGCATTTCCCGCCCGGCTTTTTCAGCAGTTCACACACATCCCCCTTTCCGCATCCCCTGGTGTCGGGGTCACGGTACATGTTTCCGACGGTCCAGTCATAGATAGCTTTGGCCTTGGCAACATTGGTGGTCTTGCCCTTGACGATCGAATCCGACAGTTCCTTCACCGCCCCGGTGATCGGCCCCAGGCTGGTAGGCCGGAGGTATTCGGCATAGTCGCCCGGATTCCAGGCAGGCTCCGCAGTCGGCAGGTTGCGCTGGGCGATCTCCTTGCGTTCGACACGGAAAGTGAATGTCAGTTTGCGGCTGACAGACTCTTTGGGCCATTCGGCGTACAGGATCGGCGTACCGTTGACCCGATCGGCATAGACACCCGAGGCGGCAAAGTCACCGCTGATCTTGAGGTCTGCGATCTGCTGATTGGCGTCACTGAGGGGATACGGCACCCAGAGACGTGCATCCTTGCCTCGCGGCTGAGCCGAAAGGTCCACATCCAGCGTAACCGTACCCGAACGCTGGGCGGCTCCCCAGGCGCTTCCGGTAAGCATCCCGGCCATGATCATTACAGCAATAACAACTCGTTTCATTGTATCTCCCCGCTTCAGAAATGTTGCGGGCAACCGCATCGACGATACAGTTGCCCGAATCTTGCTGAATCATAGACGTTGTCCGGCAAATAGACAAATTCGTATAATCAATAAGTTTTTAATCATCAATTGGTTTCATCACTACCAAAACAGCAAAGTCTATTCCAGGGTAATTGGTTTATAATAATTCAGGGGAGACTACGATGAAACTGCTCAGAACGAAAACATGGAACTGGTGGGATATCAGCCTGCTGAAGTGGTGTTGTCTCATGTACGGCATGATTGTTGGCGCTTACTTTCACGAGTATGTGATGCAGTATGTGTGGGTAGTACTCGTCGCGGCGATGATTCTGACAATCAGGCCTGCGATTGCCTACTTCAAGGATTAATAGCAGAGCAGATCGAGGCCTCGTCCCTGATCTGGCCCGTTATGATACCCAGGACCTGAAGGCCCCCGAATCAAGATGGACGAAGCCTGCGCCGGGATAATAGCCGACCCCGCCGTATCTGAGGTTCAAGGCGGTACGCCGCAGTTGGTCCAGTCCCACCCCGGGGATGCTGATGTCGATGGCCTTACCCTTCAGATGGAGGCTGTGCTTGGCGACATGGTGCCCTTCACTGCTCAGCAGGCTGTTGTACTGTGGCGACCGGTATCCCGAAATTATGTGGAATTCGTTGCCGCCTCCCAGTTTTTTGTCAACGATATTGAGATATTCGATGACTCTGACATCCATGTCGGTAACTTCCCCGGTGTAATGGCAGCGGAGTATCTCATTGAGTGATTTGAAGGCGTCGAGGCTGTAATTGCCGAACGGGTCGCGGTAATCGACGGTAAGCCGTTCCTTTGAGTGGGTGTTATAGAGAGAGAGTTTCCCCTCGGGCAACCGTATATCGCCGGTTGCCTTCGAAAATGCCGGATTTTCCATCGCAAGGAGCAAGGCACCTGCCAGAGAAGCCTTGAGGAATAGTCTCCTGCTCAATGATGAATCGAACAATATAGATCTCCTTTGCCTCGTTTTTTTTGCGGAAACGAAAGACATGCCTTTCCTTTATATCAAAATATGACTGAAAAAGTCAACTATGTCGGGAAGGCGGTATTTCGGGTCTCCGGGATATTGAATGGCGGCGGGGGCTTAGGGGGAGAGAATAGTGAGAAGCATGTTTTTCAGTAAATATATACGGGCGTGCCAATCGGAACCATTTCGTAGAGCTTGGCGATATCCTCGTTGAGCAGGCGCACGCAGCCGTGACTGACCGCACGCCCGATAGTCTCCGGCCGGTTCGTGCCATGCATCCCATAGCCGTTCCCGATGTTCAGGCGGTGGGTGCCCAGGACCCCCTCGAATCGCCGCTGGCTGGTGCCCAGGGGAGGCACCAGCACCTTGCCGTCCACGATGATGTCATGGCCGTCCGAGGCTTTCAGGATGCTCTGCCGCCCGTCGGGATGCTCCCGGACGACATCGGTGCCGGCCACCTTGATGATCGAACCGTCGGCAGCGGACAGCGACTGACCGCGTTCGAGATGCACCAGCCCCAGCTTGCGTTTGCGCGCCTGCTCCACGTAATACCAATCCGGAGGCACCCACAGCGGTTTCTCCTCCTTACTCATCACAGCCAGGCGGCCGCGCGGGGTCTCAAACTTCCAGACGCTGGCGCCCATCTCCTTGACCAGCGTCTTGCCGCTTCCCGTGGCAACCCTGGTGGTCAGAAGTACCTCTCCCCCCTGTTTGTACCAGAGACGCCGCTCCACGATACTGATAACCAGGTAGGGTCGATTGTGCGGCGGCTCCGGTCTCCGTTCCGAATCGCGCAGCATCTTCTCGGAGACCGCCACGTTCCAGCGCGCGCTGTCAAGGATGTCGAGTCGATCCTCCAGAACCAGACGGGACACGTCGCGCCGATATCGGACGCCCGTGGTGTGGACGAACAGTGCGGCGCAAAGCGCAGCCAGGGCAACCAGTATGCCGATATACATCCAGCCGCCTTGGCAGAGAAAACGGACGACGCGGTCCGTCAGCTTCGGATTTTCTTTGAGGACGCTCTCTCTCATATCACAACTCACAGAAAGTACACAGCCATGCCGGGCTGCAGATTCGCCTTGATGGCCTCTATGTCGGCAGCATCCGCACGCACGCTGCCGGACAGGACGTAGTTCGCGTCGCTGAGCGGTCCAGTTGCGGGCTGCGAGTAGATGACCGCACCGCCGTTCAGGATGATGGCCAGTGGACCAAGGGCGCCGGGCATCACTCCGTCGCCCGGAACCGGCTGCCCGCGCTGGACAAAGGCACACTCCGGCACCGCCCAGCGATAGGTACTGTCCACCACACGTTCAACAATGCGCTTGCCCCGTGGCTGCGCCAGGCATACGGCGTCCGGTCGGGCGCCCACGGTCGCTTCCTGACCCAGTCGGACCTGCATCTCGCGGAGCACGGCCCCCTCACGCTCCAGGTACATGAGGCTCTTTCCACTGTCAACCACCAGGTGCAGCTCCCTGGATCCCTGCGCCTCCCGACGTGCCAGCTCGACAGTCATGGCCACGAGGTTATTCTCCTCGGCTTCAATAGCATCAACGCGCTGGATCTCTGCCTGAGTCATGGAGGCCCGCAGATATGCCAGTTCCCGACCGTACTCGATGCGCTTGTAGACGAGAGCAAGGACAACCAGGATGAGAACGGCACTACACAGAGCCATGCCGGCCGCTATGCGCGGGTATGCCTCGCGAAACTCGCGCCAGCGCGGTTTTTCAAAGGCGCGGGTAATCTTGATGTTGTCTGGGGGGCTGCCTGTGCTCATGGCATACTCGTGACCTCTCTTCATTTTCACCTGGTACATTCGACCTGCTGACTCGCTGCTGCTAAACTCCGGATTAATGCCCGGCCGCGGCCCAGATCATCGTCCCAGCAGTACGCGCTTCCGGGGTCAGTAATATTGTTGTACCATAAATATAGAAAGCAAGCACCCTGCTAACTGGTTAACCGAACACCATCAATCATTAAACAACATTCAAGCCCCCTCAGAAACAGGGGATCGCCGCCAGAATATGTCGGGCGGATATTCAGGAGCCTGTCGGGCTTAGGAGAAATCTACTGCAAATCCGTCTGACCGGTCCATATTTCTCCGCTTTATTGGTCAATAGAACAACTATTGGCCTGCAAAATCGGCAAAATCTGTCCTCGCCCAGTCGGATTTTCGCTACGATTTCCTAAGTCCGACAGACTCCTAAGATTGAGCTTGCATTATGGAAGC
>JAENWA010000016.1 GCA_016650295.1 Desulfuromonadales bacterium
ATTAGTAAGTTAGAATCTGTTTTCTGTGCTTTTGCAGAAAACAGATTCGTTAACGCACTTATGCCGATTCTGGTCTGATTTTCGGTATCATCTGTACTACATTGGGGGAGGCTTCGGCCTCCCCTTTTTTTTATTCTTTCTGCTGTTGCATAACTATCAGCCCGCCGAAGGTGGTCTCTGCATTACAGAAACTGTTCTTGAGATTAACCGTTAAAACGAATATATTGCTGATCTGTCGCCTGTGCAACTGATGGAAACACAACATGAACAGCGAAGTATTGTTTGCGGACGCCAATCGGTATTGCACATTAATTACCACATGATTACAAGAGGTTGAAACAAAAACCATGCTCCTGATGATCGACAACTACGATTCCTTTACCTACAACATCGTCCAGTATTTCAGCCAGCTTGGTGAAGATGTGCAGGTTCACCGAAACAACATGATTACTCTGGATGAAATCAAGGAACTAAATCCCGCCCGGCTGGTGATCTCCCCCGGTCCCTGCTCACCGGAAGAGGCCGGCATATCCGTCGCCGCTATTACACATTTTGCCGGAAAAATACCGATCCTCGGGGTCTGTCTCGGGCATCAGGCGATCGGCGCGGCCTTTGGCGGCAAGGTTGTGCGCAGCGTATCGCTGATGCATGGCAAGACCTCTCCCATCCTCCACGACGGCAGGGAGCTGTTTGCCGGCCTGCCCAACCCGTTTCCGGCCACACGCTACCACTCTCTGGTGGTGGAACGTTCGAGCCTGCCGGAATGTCTGGAAGTCACTGCCTGGGTTGAAAACGAAGAGATCATGGGGCTGCGTCACCGGGAACTGCCGATCTGGGGGGTCCAGTTCCATCCCGAATCAATCCTGACCGAGGGGGGCATGGAGTTGTTGAGGAACTTTCTGGAGATCAGCGCGCAGTAGCTTTGTCATACCCCTCTCCCTGCGCCCCGTGCTATAATTCCTTCAGAAACATCCCCACACCAAACTCGTTTGAAACAAGGGAGGTTTACCATGAGACAGTTGTTCCTTTTACTGATATTGCTCTGCCTGGCGGTAACTGCGGAGGCAGCGGTCAAGACAAAGATCGTCGAATACAAGCAGGGCGAGACCGTGCTGGAAGGCTATCTGGCCTGGGATGACGCCAAAACCGCGCAGCGTCCCGGAATATTGATTGTTCATGAATGGACCGGCATCAACGACCACATGAAACAGCGGGCCGAGATGCTTGCCAAACTCGGCTATGTGGCGTTTGCCGCCGACATCTACGGCAAGGGCATTCGCCCGGCCGGTCAACCGGAGGCCGGCCAGACAGCCGGAATCTACAAAAACGACCGGCCGCTGATGCGCGCCAGGGCCAGGGCCGGACTCGAAACGCTCAAGAAACAGAAATTCGTTGACCGGCAGCGCATCGCGGCCACCGGCTACTGCTTCGGCGGCACAACCGTGCTGGAACTGGCCCGGGACGGTGCCGACCTGAAGGGCCTTGTCAGTTTTCACGGCGGCCTGTCTACACCGACTCCGCAGGATGCCGTAAACATCAAGGGCAAGGTACTGGCCCTGCACGGTGCGGATGACCCCTTTGTCAAGGCCGATGAGGTGGCTGCCTTTCAGGATGAGATGAGAAAGGGAAACGTGGATTGGCAGTTCACCAGCTACAGCAATGCCGTGCACAGCTTCACCAATAAAGCGGCCGGCACGGACAACAGCAAGGGTGCCGCCTATAACGAGAAAGCCGACAAACGTTCGTGGGAAGCCATGAAGACCTTCTTTGCCGAGATCTTCAAATAAACACAAACGGCAGCTGAAACGCAGAGGACGCGAAGGATCGCAGAGAAAACCGATAGTTATGGAAGAATTTCTTTTCTCCAAAAGAGTAAAACAATTTGCAACTTTAACCTTTTGATTTTCCTCTGCGTTACTCTGCGTACTCTGCGGTAAATATTTTTTATAACTGATCACGTAAATATCGTCATTACGCAGGGGGATGTTGCATTATCTCCCTGTTTTTTTTATAGTGTCTCACTTACTCTACCAATGAAAAGGCCTATTGAATTCCATGACAACAGAACTCGCCAAAGGATATGAACCCCACGACGTAGAAAAACGCTGGTACGCCGAATGGCAGGGCAAGGGTTATTTCCGCGCTGACGCCACCTCTGACAAACCGGCCTATTCCATCGTCATCCCGCCGCCGAATGTGACCGGCGCCCTGCACATGGGGCATGCCCTCAACAACACCCTGCAGGACATCCTCTGCCGCTGGAAGCGCATGCAGGGCTATAACGTGCTCTGGATGCCGGGCACCGACCATGCCGGCATCGCCACCCAGAACGTGGTCGAGCGCCAGCTGGCCGCCGAAGGCAAGGACCGCCACGACCTGGGGCGTGAAGAATTTATCGAGCGGGTCTGGAAGTGGAAAGCCGAATCGGGCGGCCAGATCATCGGTCAGCTCAAGCGACTGGGCGCCTCCTGCGACTGGGAGCGTGAACGCTTCACCATGGACGAGGGGCTCTCCAAGGCTGTCCGTACGGTCTTCGTCAAACTGTATCAGGACGGCCTGATCTACCGCGACAACCGCCTGATCAACTGGTGCCCGCGCTGCCACACCGCCCTGTCGGACATCGAGGTGGAGCACGAGGACAAAAAAGGACATCTCTGGCACATCCGCTATCCGGTGACCGGTGAGCCGGGAACCTACCTGGTGGTCGCCACCACCCGCCCCGAAACCATGCTGGGCGACACCGCCGTGGCCGTGCATCCCGAGGACGAACGCTACAGGCACCTGATCGGCAAGATGGTGACTCTGCCGCTGATCGGCCGCGAGATTCCGGTGGTAGCCGACGAGTATGTGGAACTGGAGTTCGGCACCGGCGTGGTCAAGATCACCCCGGCCCACGACTTCAACGACTTCGAGGTCGGCCTGCGCCATGGCCTGGACAGGATCAATGTTTTCGACGAATCCGGCGTCGTCAACGCCGCCGGCCATCAGTACGAGGGGCTGGACCGTTTTGCCGCCCGAACCCGCATCGTGGCCGAGCTGGAAGAGGCCGGCCTGCTGGAGAAGATTGACGATCACGCCATGTCCGTGGGGGGCTGTTACCGCTGCAAGACCGTGGTGGAGCCCTACCTGTCGCTGCAATGGTACGTCAAGGTCGCACCCTTGGCCGAACGGGCTTTGGACGCCGTTAAAAGCGGCAAGACCCGCATCCTGCCCAAACAGTGGGAGAACACCTACTACGACTGGATGGAGAACATCCGCGACTGGTGCATCTCGCGCCAGATCTGGTGGGGGCACCGCATCCCCGTGTGGTACTGCCCCGACGCGCACATCACCGTCGCGCTCGAGACGCCCGCGACGTGTGCGACCTGCGGCCGGGCCGACCTCACGCAGGACGAGGACACGCTGGACACGTGGTTCTCCTCGGGACTGTGGCCGCACTCGACGCTCGGCTGGCCCGACGAGACGGACGACCTTCGCCCC
>JAENWA010000017.1 GCA_016650295.1 Desulfuromonadales bacterium
ATGCGGGCCGATTCCACCAGGATATTGCGCTTTTCACCGGTCTCCTGCATGCTCAGATGGTCGGTCACAGCAAACTCCGCATCGGGGGCCATGCAAACCGCCTCACAGCCGGCCTGGTCAATGGCCAGCAGGGCAAACACCGCCTCATGGATCTCGCTGCCGTCCCGTACTCCGCATCCTGACAATACCACACCAATCTTCTTCATTGCCGCTCCTCCTCAGGTTCAGGTGTTATCGGACAGGTAATATGAGTGCCTATTGTGCCACAAAAAACGTGGATGGCAAGCGGCTACACTTTTTTTGCTCCCGTATGCCAAAGACCAACGCCAAGACACCGTAGCCGGCCGCTATGTGCCAGACGACCTGCGACGGCGGTGCAAGGGGAGAAAAGAGCGCGCCGGACGGCAGCGGCGAGTGGACGGCATTAGTCCGAAAAAGGCGTTGATGTCACCGATGGCGAACAGGCGGGATGTGTGGGGCATTGGCGGTTCCTCCGTGATTGAGGGAAGGTGCCACAACGGAAAAACGATTGCAATATCTGATTCCGGTGGCAGAATAGCCGGCATGGTTATACACAATGCCGCATACTGGACCAGGACCCTCGGCCTGGCACAGCACCCGGAAGGGGGCTGGTTTGCCGAGAGCTACCGCGCCGCCGAATCAATCCCGGCCGCCGCGCTGCCGGAGCGATTCAGCGGTCCGCGCTCCTTCTGCACCGCCATCCATTTCCTGCTGGAACAGGGCGACTTCTCGGCACTGCACCGGCTGAAGTCGGACGAGATCTGGCACTTCTACGCCGGGGAGCCGCTGGCGGTGCATGTCATCACACCGGCCGGTCAGCATCAGCAAATCCTGCTGGGCAGTAATCCGGAGCAGGGCGAGCGTTTCCAGGCGATGGTACCGGCCGGCTGCTGGTTCGGGGCCGAGGCCACAGGCGAGTTATCACTGGTCGGCTGCACCGTGGCGCCCGGTTTCGACTTCGCTGACTTCGAGATGGCCGCACAAGGTGAACTGACGGCCCTCTTCCCGCAGCATGCCGCGCTGATCGCGCGTCTGACGAGACCTTGATGCAGCGCAGCCATCACCAAGAGATCGCCTGTCAACAGGTGCTGGTGGAGGATTCCTCCGTTTTTTCCATCCAGTGGAGCCTGTTTCCGGCGGAGATTGCCGCCAGGCTGACTCCCCGCCACCTGCTGGATCGTTACCTGATCCATATCCGCAGCTGCACATTTTCCGCCATTCGCCCCTTTGAATCGTCAACAGGCATTGAATTCCGCCTGCTCGGCAGCCGATTGAGCCTGATCAGTTTTCTGCCGCCGGAAGTGGGGGATGGATCCATAACCCTGCATATCCGGGGCGGACTACTGGTGCAGCCCCACCAGTGCCGGCGCGGGGAACTGCGCTTTGCCGTCGAACAGACTTCCCGGGGCGCCACGGTCTCATTGCAGCTTTCCGACTACTGCCCGCTGATCCTGGGCGGTACATCGCCTTCTTTTCTTCGCCGCTGGCTGTATCGCCTGACCCAAGCCGCTCTCCATCGCCGGGTGACGATCCGCTTTCTGGCAGGCCTCTACCGTGAGTTGGCCGGTTCGTCAGCCCCGGTGCGGGTGGTGCCGGCCCGGATACGAGAGGGTCGTCCCGTCTGAAGCTTTAATTCTGATCCAAAGTGTGCTAAGGTCTGAGCGTCACAACTCAAAAAAAGGAAACTCCCTCAATGCCGCATACCGACATAGAAGTTCCCGAAAAACTGCCGCTGTACATCCAGCAGGAGATGGTTCCCTTTCCCTATATGGTCTTCCCGTTCTATGTCAATGACCGTGACCTGCTGACCTTTACCGAGGCTGACCAGTACGACAAGCTGGTGGTCGTGGTTCTGCGCCGGCCAGCCGAGACCAGCGGGGGACTGCCGGGTGAGCTCGGCGAAATCGGCACCCTCTGCCGGGTCAACCAGATCAAGAAAGTCGGCGATGGAAGATTCAAGGTCAGCCTGGAAGGGCTCAACCGTGTGCGGATCATCGAGACCGAACCCGCCAGCCCGGTCATTTTCGCGCATTGCGAGGTCGTGCGGGAGTTTGTCGAGAAGAACATGGTCTCGGAAGCATTGGTGCAAAGCCTGAACGCCCTGCTGAAGATCTCCCTTTCCCAGGGCAAACCGCTGCCGGACGATGTCATGAAGATGATCGACTACATCGACAACCCGGCCCGGCTGTCGGACCTGGTGGCGCTGTATGTCAATCTGCCGCTGGCAGACCTGCAGGATCTGCTGGAAACGGTTGATCCGCTGGAGCGCCTCAAGAAGGTCTACGTGCATCTGACCAACGAGGTCCAGCGCATGCAGATCAAGAACGAGGTCAATACCGAGGTCAACCGCAAGGTCGGCAAGAACCAGAAGGAATACATCCTGCGGGAGCAGATGAAACATATCCAGGATGAGTTGGGCGACGAAGATCCCAAGGCGTCCGATATGACCGAGCTGCGGCGCCTGATAGAAGAAGCCGGGCTGCCGGAAGAAGTCAAAAAGATCGCAGATAAGGAGTTGAAACGGCTGGAGCGCATCAATCCGGCCTCACCGGAACATAATGTCTCCCGGACCTACCTGGATTACCTGGCCGGCATGCCCTGGAACAAGAGTACCGAAGACAGCCTGGATATGATCCGGGCCGAAGAGATCCTCAACGAGGACCACTACGATCTGAAGAAGGTCAAGGAACGCATCATGGAATTCCTGGCGGTGCGCTCGCTCAAGGAGAACATGAAAGGGCCGGTACTCTGCTTTGTCGGGCCGCCCGGCGTGGGCAAGACCAGTCTGGGCCGCTCCATTGCCCGCTCTCTGGGC
Source organism: Desulfuromonadales bacterium (assembly GCA_016650295.1). Lineage (GTDB taxonomy): Bacteria > Desulfobacterota > Desulfuromonadia > Geobacterales > Pseudopelobacteraceae > CAIPTY01. Next base: position 2,837 of record JAENWA010000017.1, read on the forward strand.
AGGAAGTTCGTACGCATCTCCCTGGGGGGCATGCGTGACGAGGCCGAGATCCGCGGCCACCGACGCACCTACATCGGTGCCCTGCCGGGCCGGATCATCAAGGAACTCTTCCGTTGCGGGTCCAATAACCCGGTGTTCATGCTGGACGAGATCGACAAGCTGGGACAGGATTTCCGCGGCGACCCCTCCAGCGCCCTGCTGGAGGTACTGGACCCGGAACAGAATTTCTCATTCCAGGATCACTACCTGGATGTGCCTTTCGACCTGTCCAAGGTGATGTTCATCACCACCGCCAACCTGCTCGACCCGATCCCCGGACCGCTCAAGGACCGGATGGAGGTCATCCGCCTGGCCGGCTACAGCAGTGAGGAAAAACTGCAGATCACCCGCAACTTCATCATCCGCAAGGAAATCGAGGAAAACGGGTTGACGAACTACCCGCTGGAGTTCAGCGATGAGGCCGTCATCAGGATCATCAACGATTACACCCGCGAGGCGGGGGTCCGCAACCTGCAGCGCACGATCGGCTCCATCTGCCGCAAGGTCGCCAAGGAGATCACCCAGAAGAAGGAACCGCGCAAAGACATTACTCCGGAGGTGGTGGTTGAACTGCTCGGTCATAAGAAATTCCACAACGAGGTTGCCGCCGAGGCCGACCGCATCGGCGTGGTGACCGGCATGGCCTGGACCGAGACCGGCGGGGATATCCTCTTTGTGGAGGCCACCTCCATGCCGGGCAAGGCCGAGCTGATCCTGACCGGCTCGCTGGGAGATGTCATGAAGGAATCGGCCCGGGCGGCCCTCTCCTACATCGAGGCCCATGCCTCCGACTTCGGTATAGCCCAGGAGGCCTTCGAGAACCGGACCATCCATATCCACGTCCCTTCGGGCGCCATTCCCAAGGACGGCCCATCGGCCGGTGTTACCATGGTCACGGCCCTGGTGTCCCTCTTGACGGAGAAACCGGCCAAGCGAAGTGTCGCCATGACCGGCGAAATAACGTTAACCGGCCGGGTGCTGGCTATCGGCGGTTTGAAGGAGAAGGTGCTGGCGGCCCACCGGGCCGGTGTGCGCCGGATCATCGCCCCGGAGCGCAACAAGGACGATCTTGAGGACATCCCCGAAAAGGTGCGGCAGGAGCTGGAATTCACCTTTGTGAAAGAGGCGAGAGAGGCGCTGGCTGTGGCGCTGTAGCAATGTGAGGTGCGATGATTGTTGATTACAGAAGTGACGGTCAATTAAAACCATCTCAAAAGAGTCATGAGAATTGCTTGCTCACGCAGAGGACTTCATGGTAAATATACTGCGTTTTCCAACAGTATTTCCCACCGTACGCACCAGGAGTTCGCGATGATCCAATTCACCGGCGTGCACAAGTGGTTCAAGCAGCTGCACGTTCTCAACGACATCAACCTGCACGTCACACCCGGAGAGGTCATGGTGGTCTGCGGACCGTCGGGCTCCGGCAAGTCAACCCTGATCCGCACCATCAACCAGCTCGAACCGATCGATCAGGGGTCGCTGGTGGTGGACGACATGGACCTGTCGGACAAAAAAACCGACATCAACAAATTGCGGGCCGAGATCGGTTTCGTGTTCCAGCAGTTCAACCTCTACCCCCACCTGACGGTTATCAATAACATCACCCTGGCGCCCATCAAGATCAGAAACACTCCCAAGAAAGAGGCCGAAGAGCAGGCCATGCAGTTGCTGATCCGAGTTGGGCTGGCGGAAAAGCGCGATGCTTATCCGGCACAACTCTCCGGCGGCCAGCAGCAGCGTGTGGCTATCGCCCGCGGACTGGCCATGCGGCCGAAGATCATGCTCTTCGACGAACCGACCTCGGCCCTGGACCCGGAGATGATCGGCGAGGTGCTGCAGGTCATGCAGGACCTCGCCAAAACCGGCATGACCATGGTGGTGGTAACCCACGAAATGGGTTTTGCCCGTGAGGTGGCTCACCGGGTCGTGTTCATGGATGCCGGCACGATCCTTGAGGAGGCAAAGCCGAAAGATTTCTTCTGCAACCCGCAGCACGAGCGCGCCAAGCAGTTTCTCAACCAGCTGTTGACACCCATGCATGGCGCCGGCGCACTGTGCGACTGACCGATACCAACAAGCAGTCATCTCACACATAAGGAGAACACCGATGAAGAAACTGGTAAACCTGTTCATGCTCATGGCTCTCGTCGCAGTATCCACACAGGCGCTGGCCGCACCCCCGGCCGACACACTGGCCGCAATCAAAAAAAGCAAGGTTCTTGTCGCTGGAGTGAAGGATTCGCTGCCCCCCTTTGGCTACATCGATGAAAAAACCCGCACCATCATCGGCTACGATATTGACTTCATCAACGCCATCGCCGCCAAACTGGGCGCCAAGGTGGAACTGAAGCCGGTCACTTCGGCCAGCCGCATGCCGCAGTTGCAGGAAGGCAATATCGACATTATTGCCGCCACCATGACCAAAAACGCCGAGCGCGCCAAGGTGATCGATTTCAGCCACACCTATTTCTTTACCGGACAGAAGTTCATCACCAAGAAGGGCACCGTCAAATCTCTCAAAGACCTGGAAGGCAAAAAGATCGGCACCGCCAAAGGCTCCACCTCCGAGCAGAACGTGAAAAAATCCATCCCAACCTCCACCGTACTCTCCTTTGACGATTATCCGCAGGCCTTCCTGGCCCTGCAGCAGGGCAAGGTGCAGGCCGTCACCACTGACGAGGCCATCCTGGCCGGCATCCTGGCCAAGGCCCCCAACAAGGAGCAGTTCGAGATCCCCGCTGTCCAGATTTCCGACGAGCCCTACGGCCTCGGAATGCGCAAGGGTGACAAGAATTTCGTTGATTTCGTCAACAAGACCATCCTGGAGATGGAGAAGAGCGGCGAAGCCAAGAAGATCTACGACAAGTGGTTCGGACCGAATACCCAGTTCCACCTGCAGCGCAACTTCAAGATTGTAGCCGACAAGTAATTAAACGGGCTGAAGGTAGAAGGCTGAAGGTCACAGAGGGGCATTCGTGCCGTTTCTTCAGTCTTCAGCCTTCAGCCTTCAGCCTGATTTGGAGTCATTGTGCTCAGCTATCAATTCGACTGGTCCATAATCCTCTCGGGAAAATATTTCGAGTGGCTGCTATCGGGGCTCAAGGTGACCCTGCAGCTCTCGCTGGCGGGTATCATCCTGTCGTTCCTGCTGGGACTGATCGTGGCGGTCATGCGCATGAGCCATTTCTCGCCGATACGCTGGGCAGCCTGGGCCTTTCTTGAATTTACCCGTAACACCCCGCTGCTGGTTCAGATCTTTTTCTGGTATTTCGGCTCCTACAAATTCCTGCCGACAGCTGTCAACGACTGGCTCAACGCCCAGAGCTTCGAGTTCGCGGCAGCTCTGATCGCCCTGACGATATACACCTCGGCCTTCATTGCCGAAGACATCCGCTCCGGGGTGCTCTCCATACCCAAGGAGCAGATGGAGGCAGCCCGCAGCGCCGGTTTCAGCTACCTGCGCTCCATGCAGTACATCATCCTGCCCCAGGCGGTCCGAATTACCGTTCCGCCGCTGGTCAACCAGTTCCTCAACCTGGCCAAAAACTCGTCGCTGGCCATGACCATCGGCGTCATGGAGCTGACCTATCAGGCCCGCCAGGTGGAGAGCTACACCTTCAAGGGCTTCGAGGCCTTCACCGCCGCGACCGTTGTCTATCTGGCCATCTCGATTATTATTACCTTCCTGGTGCACCAGTACAACGAGCGGGTCCTCAAGCTCCACAAGGCGGCCTGACATGAGTATCCTGTCCAATTTCCAGGTCATCGCCGACAACTTCACCTATTTCATGATCGGCCGCTGGCCCGCCGGTCCGCTGGGCGGAGTGGGGTTGACTCTCTATCTGGCGGTGGTCTCCTGCATCCTCTCCTTCTTCGGCGGACTGATTCTGGGACTTCTGAGCGTTTCCCGGCACCGCTGGATTAGCTGGCCCAGCATGCTCTTCATCAATACCGTACGCGGCGTACCGCTCCTGATGGTCATCTTCTGGATGTACTTCCTGCTTCCGGCCCTGTTCGGCAAGGTGCCCGAAAGCCAGACCGTCATCATGGCGCTGACCCTGTTCACCTCGGCCTACATGTCGCAGATCGTGCGGGCCGGCATCGAGGGCATCGGCACGGGGCAGATGGAGGCCGCCGTTTCCACCGGCCTCAAACACTGGCAGGCCATGTACTACATAATCCTTCCCCAGGGCCTGCGCAACATGATCCCCTCCTTCGTCAACCAGTTCGTATCCCTGATCAAGGACACCTCGCTGGCCTTCATCGTCGGCGTATCGGAACTGACCCACGTGGGCACCCAGATCAACAACCGCACCATGGCTTTCCCCACCGAGATCTTTTTCTTCATCGCAGTGGTCTATTTCATCCTCTGTTTTGCCTTCACGTCTCTCTCCCGCTGGCTGGAACAGCGCCTGGCCTGGCGCAAGGCCATCTGACCCGCGTAGAGAACCCGATTACTACCGTTAAAAATAATGGCTATTCATAAAAAGTAGTTGTTTTTGCGCATTTATTTTTTGCGCCATTGTAATCATGTTTATGATTCGTAAAAAGCTTTTGATGCAGGCCGATTGCAATTAGAATTTGAAATCGTAATAAATCGTTTATAAGAATTATGTCTAATGCGAAAACTTCGCATTAGAGGCCAGTTCACGAAATGGATAAAATTGAACGGTAAGGGCCAGACTGTCTGCAATTCTGTCAGCCAATACCAAAATTAGACTCTAATCTGAATTAATCCCTATACTGACACCTCTAAAGAGAAGGCGCGCTCAAAATAAGGGCGCTCTATCCTAAGTCCGGTATATTCTGACCGAAAAATGGCCGGTTGAATATGAACATCCACCGGACCGGGCGAAGGCTGCGTAAAAGCAAAACCAAAATGACAATCAAAGAATCTCTCCGCGACACGCCTTGACTTTTGGAAGGGGCGCTGCAACTCTAACGTCCAGTAGGGATTATCGAAGTACCCGAATACTTTGACAGAACCGCGTAGTAAATGGTACATATTCAATGTTGATTCTCTGTTTAAGAAAGGCTCTCAAGTGGCAGCAATATTGCACAGACAGACAGACAGACAGACAGACAGACAGACAGACAGACAGACTCTCTATCCCTGACAAGTTTCTCTGTCAGCAATTACTCTGATTGATCACTATCAGCCGGCGCTACGGACATTTCCGTGCGCCGGTTTTTTTAATTTGTAAATGGAGAACCCGATGACAACCAGAAAAAAGAAACCGGCCTTAAAGCCGGAATCACCCGATTCCCCGAGCCCTGGGGTGAGCGGAGTCGAAGGGGAATCGAAAAAGAATGCCGCTGAGGTTGACTCCCAAGAGGCAGCTAAAGCACATTTTCCCATCGTCGGCATCGGCGCGTCGGCCGGCGGACTGGCAGCCTTCGAAGCCTTCTTTTCCGGCATGCCGGCCGACAAAAACCCGGACATGGCCTTCGTGCTGGTGCAACATCTGGCGCCGGATCACAAGAGCATCCTGACCGACCTGATCCGGCGTTGCACCCGCATGGAGGTCTCCGAGGTCGAGGATGGTGTCGTGGTGCAGCCGAACTGTGCCTACATCATCCCGCCCAATCGCGACATGGCTTTTCTGAACGGTACGCTGCAACTTTTGGAACCGTCCTCTCCGCGTGGTCAGCGGTTGCCGATCGACTTCTTCTTCCGCTCCCTGGCTCAGGACCAGCACGAGCGGGCGATCTGCATCGTGCTTTCCGGCACCGGCAGTGACGGCACGCAGGGGGTGCGGGCGGTCAAGGGTGAGGGGGGCATGGCTATGGTCCAGAACCTCGAATCCACCGAGTATGATGGCATGCCGCGCAACGCCATCGCTACCGGCCTGGTGGACTATATCCTGCCGCCGGCCGAAATGGCGGCCCACTTGATAGCCTACGCCACCCATGAGAATGCCGGTCGGCTGGCTTTGCCGCTCACCAAGGCTGACGATGCTCTAAAAAAGATATTCATCCTCCTGCGTTCCCAGACCGGCCACGACTTTTCCCAGTACAAGCACAATACCACCAAGCGCCGCATTGAACGACGCCTGGCCGTACATCAGCTTGCCGATCCGGGTGAATACGTCCGTTTCTTGCAGAAGACACCGGGTGAGGTGGAGTTGCTCTTTCGCGATCTGCTGATCGGCGTCACCAGCTTCTTCCGTGACCCGGCGGCCTTCGCCGAGCTTGAGGCCAAGGCTATCCCGCGCCTCTTTGCCGACAAACCGGCCGGAGCAACCATCCGGGTCTGGATTTGCGGCTGTTCCACCGGTGAGGAGGCCTATTCCATCGCCATACTGCTCCTGGAACAGATGGATAAAATGCAGAAACATTACATGCTGCAAATCTTCGCCACCGATATTGACAGCCGGGCCATCGATCAGGCGCGTAGCGGCCTCTATCCCGCCAGTATCGCCGCAGATATTTCGCCGGAACGGCTGACGCGCTTTTTTACCATGGAAGCCGACGGCAGCGCTTATTGCATCAACAAAGGAATTCGAGACCTTCTGGTCTTTTCCGAGCAGGACGTGATCAGAGACCCCCCATTTTCCAAACTCGACCTGATCAGTTGCCGCAACTTGTTAATCTATCTGAACAGTGATCTGCAGAAGAGACTGATTCCCCTGTTCCACTACGCCTTGAATCCGGGCGGCTCGCTTTTTCTGGGTACCTCAGAGACCATCGGCGAATTTGTCCATCTCTATACCGTTCTGGATCGCCACGCGAAGCTGTATCAGCGCAAAGAGGATCCTTCCAATATATATCGCCCACCCCTGCGGCGGTTTACTCCTGCCATAACAAGCGAGGGGATCGATCAAAAACGCCTCGGACCGCCCTCCGGCGGAGGCAAGGTTTCGCTGCGCGAGACAACCGAGCGAATCCTGCTGGAACGGTACGCACCGGTCAGCGTGCTGGTGAGTGATCAAGGTGAGATGCTTTACATCCACGGCAATACCGGCCGTTACCTGCAATTGGCTACGGGCGATCCGAATATGAATATTCTTAAGATGGCCCGCGAAGGGCTGAAGCATAATTTGACTATCGCCCTGCACAGCGTCGTGAAGAACAAAAAACCGGTAGAGCGCTTCGGCCTGCGGGTCAAAACCAACGGCGATTTCAGCAGCGTCAATCTTACGGTACTGCCGGTGCCGGCGACTCCCGGCTCGATCACCGGACTAAACTTGTATCTTGTTATCCTGGAGGAAATTCAGGTAATAGAACACGTTCTGCCGGCGCCGGCCATCGAGACGACTCCGCCAACTGAAACGGATCAGAAGACAGAGGCTGGCGACGAATTCTACGGACTCACCGCAGGCGAGCTTGTCAGCGCTTTGCAGCATGAACTTCAGGCAAAAGAAGAATATCTCAAGAGCCTTAACGAAGAGCTGGAGACCTCCAACGAAGAGCTGAAATCATCCAATGAAGAGATGCAGGCGATCAACGAAGAGCTGCAATCCACCAATGAAGAGCTGGAGACCTCCAAGGAGGAGTTGCAATCGATCAACGAAGAACTGTTCACGGTGAACACGGAACTGCAAACAAAAGTGGTTGATTTGTCGCGGCTCAATAACGACATGAACAACCTGTTGTCCGGAACAGGCATCGGCACGATCTTTGTGGATTTCAACCTGATTATCCAGCGTTTTACCCCGCCAGTTACGCAGATCATCAACCTGATCCTGTCCGATGTGGGGCGCTCAGTGGGGCATATCGTTTCCAATCTGGCCGGCTATGACACCCTGGTGGAGGATATCAATTCGGTACTGAATTCCCTGATCCCCAAAGAGGTCGAAGTACAGACCAAAGAAGGGGCGTGGTTCCTGATGCGCATCCGTCCGTATCGCACCATTCAAAATGTTATCGAAGGAGCGGTAATCACCTTTTTTGATATCAACGAGATAAAGCTGGCGCGGGAGGAGCTGCGGAAGGCCAATGACATCCTCCGTCTGGCCGTGGTGATTCGCGATGCTCACGATGCCATCCTGATGCAAGATATGGAAGGGCGCATCCTGGCCTGGAATCCGGCGGCGGAGAGGTTGTACGGCTGGAGTGAGGCAGAGGCGATAAAGATGAACATCAGCGAGCTGACACCGGAAGGACTGCGAGAAGAAGCGTTGGAAAGGGTCCGGCAGTTGAGCCAGAGTGATGTGCTGGAAACATTCCGCACGCAACGGACAAGCAAGGATGGGACTGTCGTGGAAGTGTGGCTGACCGCAACCGCTCTGCTGGATAGGGATGGGAAGGTGTATGCGATTTCAACGACTGAGCGGGTGAGCGGGATAGAATAATGGTTTTCGTAGGGGCGCACCCTTGCGGTCGCCCTTGTTGGAATTGCAAACACTCATGTATTTGCCACCAAGAGGCGGGCACCCGCAAGGGGATGCCCCTACGAAACCGGGGGAATTAATGGAGACACAACCATGACAGACACACCAACCGAGTCAGTAGAGA
>JAENWA010000018.1 GCA_016650295.1 Desulfuromonadales bacterium
CTACTTCGAAAACCTTGGCCTGATATCGCTTCAGGGTCAGTATAACCGGCTTCAGCGCGTATCATGAACCGCCGTATACGGAACCGTTCGTACGGTGGTGTGGGAGGACGGCGGGGGAGACCCCGCCTCCTACCCGATTGAGAGCAGTTGCCAATCGAACCCAATTACATCCGAGATAATAGTTTTATGCGGTTTTCATAATATATCAATTTGAGGCAATAATAAGATGATGACAATGTCAAATGATAATAATCAAGAAGCTGATAAATCTGTATCATGCAAATACTGTCTGGAAAAGATAAACGAAGGTGCTAAGGTTTGCCATAATTGTGGGAAAGACCAGCGCAAATTAATAAATAAAATTCAATATATTGCCTCTTCTACTGCATTATTATTGGTCATAATAGCTGGAGTGCAGGCTTATAATGGCCATTTACAATACCAAGAAGCAAAAAGAAAGCGAATAGAAGCGGAACAGGTACTGAATCAGACAACTAAGAGAGCAGATGAAATTTTGTTGTTGACGCAAAAACAGTTTAGCTCAGTAAATATGGAAATCAAAACCGCATTACAAGCATCAAAAGAAAGTGCCACGTTGACAAATACTATAAAGACAGAATTGTCTACAGAGTTATCTGTGTTAAATAAAAGAAACAAATTAACAATTCTTGCAGATAAAGCCATTACCGAAGCAGATCGCAAAGCCCTTAATGATTTAGAAAGAATATCTAAAACATCTTCTGATAAAGAAGTTAGACTTGCTGCTGTTGCTGAAGGGGGTAGAGTCATTTCATTTTGGTTAAATATGAACAGAATTGAGACTTGTCCTAAAATCAAATTTGCTGATGGCTCTGTTAAAGACATATCCCAGATGTCAACTGATGAGCTAATAACTCAATTGCGAGATAATAAGAGTTGGGTAGTGAGACGAGAGTGCGCAAAGTTACTGAGTTCGAAGAAACAGATAATTGTAGTAGAAGCTTTAGTTAGATCTATTAAGCAAGATCCAGATATTGAAGTTTCTATGAATAGTTTGAACTCATTTAAAGACATCACCAATCCACCAAAATCGGGTTTAGATATTTTTGATGGATACATTCAATGGTGGGAACATAATAGTAAAACAATTATAAAAAATAATTTATTAAATTAAGTTGTGGTAGTGTTCAAGGGGAAGAGATAACAGATCTCCATTTTCTATACAATAAGAGTGAGGCTTGCCAACAAGACAGTTGGACGACGCCCGCCCGAATAGACTGAGGAAGGCGTGAGGGTCAGGTCATGAAAAGTTAGGGAACACAAAATAGGGCCGCGTCTACATTCTTCAAAAAATGGAAAATTTAGACGTAGTGCCGCAACTAAGCTTACTGCTTGAAAGGATGCTGAAAATGTCCATGACTGAAAATGATCTTCAAACAGCCAGGGAACTGAAAAAACGTGTATCCAAACTTACACCGCTTATTGATTTTCGGTTGTTTGGCTCCCGAGCGCGGGGCGATGCCGATGAGTATTCCGATATGGATATTTTTATGGAATTTGAGACAGTTGACAGGGAGTTGAAAGGCAGGGTGAAAAACGCTGCCTGGGAGATGTCGCTTGAAACCGGGATTGTTGTCACTACTCTTTTGTTCAGCAGGTACGAGATTGAAGAATCTCCCTTACGTTCCTCTCCAATTATTCGTGTGATTATGGAAGAAGGGATTCAAGTATGACAGATCGAGAAACCATTTTCGATTACCGCATGAGGCAAACGGAGGAAACACTTGCTGAAGCAGCCAAGATGCAGGAGGCTGGCTTTTCTCCACGCTCAATTGTCAATCGGTCGTATTATGCGATGTTCTATGCGGTGTTGGCACTTTTTATCCACTCCAACACACCCCACAAAACATCCAAACATTCCGGAGTGATAGGGATCTTTAACAAGGAGTTCATACATACCGGAAAGCTTGATGCGCGTTTTGCCAAGATGCTTTATGACCTGTTTGATGAACGAATGGAGTTGGATTACAGAGATTTTGCCGAAGTATCCGAGGAGGACGCCCGCAATGCGGTCTCTGCTGCACAGGAATTTGTCTCCGCAATCAAAGCGTTTACGGAAAAGAAGCCTGGGATGGGCGTGAGGGTCAAGTCTTGAAAAGTTAGTTTTTCGATGAACATACTACGAAAAGTGATTTTTCAAGACCTAACCCTGTGCCCTCCGCAAGCGGAAACTGGTTGAAGCATGGATTGAGATTCACCGCGACGACCTGCTTGCCGACTGGCAGCTTGCAGTCGAGGGCGCAACAGTTTTCAAAATAAAAGGACTGGAATAATGAGAAATATCATTACTATTCATGCAAATGATGATTGGACGATTGATGCTGCTTTTGATGACGGCGCCGAACGCCGATTTGATGTAAAGCCATTACTTGACTGTGAAGCGTTCGAGCCCTTGCGGAATCTCGATACATTCAAGACAATACGCAACTGCGGCTACTTTGTGGAATGGATTAATAAGGTTGATCTTAGCGCAGACACGCTATATCTGGATGGTGCCTCCTTGAAACGATAAGGAAACAGCTGCACAACCCCGGAGGAGGAGAATATAGCGGTCTGCCCTTGAAAGTGGAAAAACATTGATAATGTTAGCCCAAGATTTTCCTTATAAGGGCTGACAGCGCATTTCCCCCTCTCCCTGCTGTCCACAAGTTTTTCTGTATTTTCTACGGTATGTTACGTATGTTAGCCTGAATTTAGACAATCATTTGCATGTGGCTCTTGTATGATCATTAAACAATAGGAGGTTTCGTCAAGATGATATCATTTAGCAGTAAAACCCAATTATGTGCAGTTATTGGAAATCCAGTTGGGCATAGCCTTTCACCGGCAATTCACAATGCCGCCTTTGGCGCCTTGGATTTGGACTTCATTTATGTAGCTTTTCCGGTTGAAGATGTAAAAAGTGCATTAGAAGGCATGCGGGCGTTAGAAAACTTTCGAGGATTGAGTGTCACTATTCCGCATAAAACTGAAGTAATGAAATATGTGGACGAGATCTCGGATGTCGATCGCAGCATCGGTTCGATTAACACGGTCATTCACGAAAATGGCAAGTTAATCGGGTTGGGTACGGATGGAACGGGTGCGCTCAAAGCCCTGGTCGATAACGGGGTAGAGGTTGACGGGAAGAATGTCCTGATGCTGGGGGCCGGCGGAGCGTCAAGGGCGATCTCATTTACACTCGCCCGGAAAACCAGACTGGCGGAACTTGCAATCCTGGATGTCAACGAAGCACTGTTGCAGGGACTGAAGACGGATCTGGTGGCTGGCACGGATGCCGTCATCAAGACCGGGGCGATGACCGGTCTCGCGGCTGCTATGGAGTGCGCTGACATAATTGTCAACTGTACGCCGGTCGGAATGCATCCGAAGGTAGATGCCTCCCTGATCCCTCCCGAGCTGTTCCGGCCCGGGCAGGTTGTGTTTGACATCGTATACACACCGCTTGAAACAAAATTACTGGCCGATGCGAAGTCGCGCGGCCTCAAGGTCATTCCGGGAGTCGAGATGTTCCTTAACCAGGCGGTTCTGCAATTCGAACGTTTTACCGGTTTAGCTGCACCTGTCGAGGTGATGCGCCGTGTAGTAATGGAGCGATTAACGTCATGAACATAGTACTGATTGGATATCGTGGTACCGGAAAGAGCGAAGTCGGAAAGATTGTCGCCGCAGCGCTCCGGCTGAAGTACATTTCCATGGATGCGAGAATAGTCGAGAAGGCCGGTATGTCTATTCCGGAAATTGTCGAGAAGCACGGCTGGCCGGCGTTCCGCGATATGGAGTCTGAAGTCGCCCGGGAATTGGCACAGGTTGACAATATCGTCATTGATTCGGGTGGAGGCGTCATTGAAAGGCCGGAAAATATTGATGTCCTGCACGTGAACTCCCGTATCGTCTGGCTCAAGGCATCAGTGGTCACCATTGTTTCGCGAATCCAGGGGGACACCGAAAGACCCTCCCTGACTGGCGGGAAGAGCTTTACCGAGGAGGTTGCGGAGGTCCTGGAACGAAGGATCCCAAAATACGCGAACGCTGCTCACCACGAAATCGATACGGACCCCCTGACCCCGGTGCAGGTCGCGGAGAGGATTATTGAAATCTGGAAGCAGGGATAGGATATCGAAAAAGACCAGGGGAAAAAGAGGAACGCTGCCCATATTTTACAGACTTTCAAGATAAAACGTGGAACCACTGAAAAGGCGGCACAACATTTTGCTACTTTGAAGTTGTCTTTGAATTCCTAGCGTTATATCTTTAGCGGGCAAAGGGCTACACAATGCCCGTGGTATGTACCCCGGAAGAACTAATGGAGGAAATTCAAGATGAAAGATCCGATAGTTGATGAAGTCAGGCAAATACGCCTGAAAATTGAACAAGATTGTGTAAAATCAGGAATATCTTATAAGAACCATCTACTGGCTGTTCAGAAACAATATGAGAGCCGCTTGGTATCTCCTCCGGTCAATTACATCACAAAAGTTGGAGAATGTGTGTAGGGCTTGCTGGTGAATAAGAAAAGAGCAAAGAAAAGGATACAGGCTACTTCTATGAGAGGGTTCGAAAAGTAGCCTGTTCCTTTATCCAAACGGTTACATGTCAATTTCACAACAGCTTAAAACAAAGCAAAAATGGCGAATTCCATCTAGCTGTTCACAGCAAAATTCCATCCCCGGAGAGCTGCCTGAAAATTCCGCTGCCGGAACCGGAGGTGATGACTTCCATCGTTTCCGGGTTGAGCAAATTGCTGGCAGGGTTTATGGGTGGGAGAAAGTAGATGAAGGATGAGGATAAGGGAATTTCTTCTAAATTGCGCGGCCTAAACCGAAAATATGATACAAATTTATCGGTTGAAGACGGCCTATAAATTATCATTCCCCTGTTCCGGTGTGGGAACGATGAATCCCAGTGCAACCACATTAGATTGCACCTACGAAAAACAAAATAAACATTAAGAGTCCAATACCATGACTATCCTCTATCTCGACTGCTACGCCGGCATCTCCGGCGACATGACCGTGGGCGCCCTGCTGGACCTGGGGGTGCCGCTGGAGCACCTGGCAACGGAATTAAGCAAACTGGCGTTGCCGGAGGGCTCTTACGCACTCTCCACCCACCCCACCGAGCGGCAGCATGTAGCGGCGCTCAAGTTCGGCGTGGCGGTGCACGACCACCACACCCACCGCCATTATGCCGGGATCGACGCCATGATCGCCGCAAGCGGGCTGTCCACCGTGGTAAAAGAGACCGCCCGCAGGATCTTCCGCCGGTTGGCCGAGGCCGAAGCTCTGGTGCACGGCGTGCCGGTGGAGGAGGTGCATTTTCACGAGGTGGGGGCGATTGACTCCATCGTGGATATCGTCGGAACGGCCATCTGCCTGGAGTATCTCGGTGTTGGGGCGGTCTACACCTCGGCACTGCCACTGGGGAGCGGTTTTGTGGAAACCGCCCACGGCCGCCTGCCGGTACCGGCTCCGGCTACGGCCGAACTGCTGCGGGGATTGGCAACCCATGGTAACTGCGGCGAGGGTGAACGGGTGACACCGACCGGGGCCGCAATCGTCGCGGCGCTGGCGGTGCCGTCCACCGCACGTCCGGCTATGACCATCACAAGGGTCGGGAGCGGCGCCGGGAGCCGGGATTTCGGCGATTGCCCCAATATACTGCGGGCCTTTCTCGGCACGATCAGGGCTGAGGGAACGGAAGAAGTTGTGGAGGCCTCCTGTAACCTGGATGACGTGACCCCGGAAATCATCGGCTATGTGCAGGAACGTCTGCTGGAGAGCGGGGCTCTGGATGTCTGGCTAGTGCAGGTCCAGATGAAGAAAGGACGACCCGGCACGCTGCTGTCGTTTTTATGCGCTCCATCCGACCTGGAGCGTCTGGCCGCGCTGATGATGGCAGAAACCGGCACACTGGGGGTGAGACACACCCTCCTGCAACGCATCGTACAGGAGCGACGGATAGAGGAGCGCGACACTGAATTCGGCCCGGTACGCTTCAAGATCTCCGGCTGCGGCGAAAAACCGGAATACGAGGATTGCCGCCGTATCGCCCGCGAGCGGGGCATCCCCTGCCGGGACGTGATGCAGCGATTGTTGCACAAGGAAAAATCATGAGAATTGCTACCCTGAGTGTCGGCGATGAACTGATCTGCGGCCAGGTCACGGATACTAATGCCGGTACGATAGCCGCAGCGCTGCTCAACCAGGGGCTGCGTGTCCAGCGGCATGCTGTCGTGGGAGACAACGAACACGATATCATCGGCGCTCTGCTGGAACTTGCCAGAGCCAGCGATGTTGTTATTGTAACCGGCGGGCTGGGGCCGACGGCCGATGATGTGACCGCCCGGGCCGCTGCGCGGGCGACCGGACGGAGGCTGGTTCTGAACGAGCAGGCCAAGGCCCATCTGCTTGAGATGTCCGGTCATTTTACCTCGCTGATCGTCAATCCGCAAAACGACAAGCAGGCCATGATCCCCGCCAAAACTACCCTGATCCCCAACCCGACCGGCACGGCCTGCGGCTTTCAGCTGATGCACAGCGGCAGTTACATGTTCTTTCTGCCGGGAGTGCCCTCCGAGATGACGCGCATGCTGCACAACAGCGTGCTCCCTTTTCTTGCCGAGCGGGTGACCGGCAAACGGGTGATCCGCACGGTGCAGCTGAATGTATTCGGCCCAGGCGAACCGGAAGTGGATGAGATTCTGGCCGGGATTGTCCGGCCGGAACAGGGGCTTCAGATGGGTATCTGTGTCACGTTCCCCTGGATGCGCATCACGCTGCGGGCCGAAGCCGACAGTGACGACCAGGCCGCGGCGTTGATGCTGCCGGCTGTCCGGCAGGTGCGGGAACGACTCAATGAATATGTCTTTTCCGAGGGAGAGACAACCATTGACGAGACCGTTGCCGAACTGTTCGTGCAGCAGGGATTAACACTGGCACTGGCCGAATCATGTACCGGCGGGATGATCGCCCAGCGTGTCACCTCGATCTCCGGCAGTTCGCGCTACTTTCTGGAAGGCGTTGTGACCTACAGCAATGCTGCAAAAAACCGCCGGCTCGGCGTGGATGCCGCGCTGCTTGCGGAAAAAGGCGCGGTCAGCGGCGAGGTGGCCTCGGCCATGGCCAAGGGTGTGCGGGATGCCGCCGGCAGCGCTCTGGGGCTGGCGGTGACCGGTATCGCCGGGCCGGAGGGCGGCACGGAGGAGAAGCCGGTCGGCACGGTCTTTATCTCTCTGGCCGCTCCGGACGGCTGCTGGACCAAGCGCTTCCAGTTCAACGGCAGCCGCGGGGAGATCCGCACCATGACCGCCTGGATGGCCATTGACTGGCTGAGAAGGTACCTGCTGAAAAAAAGCGTAGCGGATGGATGACACGGCAGATGGACTGTAAATCAGTTTTTCAATCCGCTGCATGCCGTTCGCTCTAAAGCCACGGAGCTCGCCCAGACCTATGAATTCTAATAAATATACCTAAATACCTCCTAACGTTCCCCCTTCATTTTTATGTTTACCGCAATGTGTCATTTATGGCACACTGTTAAAATCTGTGTGGTCATTCATTATAGCTCACCGAGACCTGGCAAACACGACAACATTTAACAAGCTAGTACCTTGTAACGTTACTTATTTCGTATGTATATCTCGTAGGCCGGTTCAAACGAAGTGGAACCGGCCTGTTGGCATTGCCAACAGAGTTGCCGGATCCGCTATGCTTG
The DNA here is from genome assembly GCA_016650295.1 of Desulfuromonadales bacterium. Taxonomy (GTDB): domain Bacteria; phylum Desulfobacterota; class Desulfuromonadia; order Geobacterales; family Pseudopelobacteraceae; genus CAIPTY01. The sequence goes on from JAENWA010000018.1 coordinate 7,756, forward strand.
ATCCGGCCTACGAAAATACAGATGTTACAAGGTGCTAGAACTATTACAGTTTTCAAGAGGAAACTATGGAACCGATCGTTACTTATAAAGAGCGCTGCCGCCTGTGTTATTCATGTGTGCGCACCTGCCCGGTCAAGGCTATCAAGGTCGATCAGGGCTTTGCGCAGATCATCTATGACCTCTGCATCGGTTGCGGCAAATGCCTGAGCTGTCCACAGAATGCCAAGGTGATCGTTGACCGGATGGTGCGGACCCAGGAGCTGCTGAGCTCGGAGGCACCAGTGGTGGCGGTCCTGGGATGTTCATTCCCGGCCTTCTTCCATGACATTACCCCCGGACAGCTTGCAGCTGGTCTGAAGAGCCTCGGCTTTCTCGAGGTGCATGAGGGCGCCTACGGAGCCCGCATGATTGCCGAAAGCTATCGGGAAGCACTGTCAGAGGCCTGCCTGCCGAAGATCTCGTCCCACTGCCCGGCCGTGGTTGATCTGGTTGAACGCCATTATCCCAAATTGCTGCCCAACCTGTTGGGTGTCGTTTCCCCGATGATCGCAATGGGTCGTTTTATCAAAGGTGTACTGGGGGAGGAGACCAAAGTGGTCTACATCAGTACCTGCATCGCGGCAAAATTCGAGGTTCAGGCCAGGGACTCGGCCAACGCCATCGATGTGGTGCTGACCTATCACGAGATCGACAAGCTCTTCAAAAGTCGCGGTATCCACCCGGCCGCGCTTGTCGAAGCAGCGTTTGACGGCATTGATCCCGGCGAAGGCCGGCTCTTTACATTGAGCGGCGGGCCGCTCAAGGTCTTCGGCATACAGCCGGATTTTCTTGACACCGAAACCATTTCAAGCGAGGGAGAATCGCATACGATCGATATTATCCGCGACCTGTCAGCCGGACGGATAGCGCCCGACTTTGTCGATCTGCGCTTCTGTGACGGGGGCTGCGTCGACGGTCCTGCCCGGGACAGGGAGCTCAACCATTTTTACAAACGCAAGCTTATAGTCGGTCATAACAACAGCCGGCATCCCTATCATACCGCCTCCCATTACCTTGTGGCCGCTGCGCCGCCGGATCTGCGCAGATCCTTCTCCGACAAGTCTCTCAAACTGCCGGGGCCGGGCAAGGATGATATCAAACGGATACTTCACTCCACCAACAAATTTGCACAGGGGGACGAGCTCAACTGCCGGGCCTGCGGCTACAACACCTGCCGTGAACACGCGGTTGCCGTCTTCCAGGGCCTTGCCGATAACGAGATGTGCCTGCCGCACAATATGCAGCAGATCGAGGAGGACCGTGGCCGGCTCATGCAGAAGTTTGAACTGATGCGCCACGAATTTGACCGGCAGGCGGGCGACGACCTGATCGTGGGAGAGGACCCCGGCATCCAGGATGTATTGACATTGATCCGCCAGGTCGGACCAACACCAACAACCGTGCTGATTCGCGGAGAAACCGGCACCGGCAAGGAGTTAACGGCCCGCGCCATTCACCGATTGAGCAAGCGCAACGATAAGCCGCTGGTGACCGTGAACTGTACGACCATCACCGACTCGCTGCTGGAAAGTGAACTTTTTGGTCACAAGAAAGGCTCTTTTACCGGGGCAATTGCTGACAAGAAAGGTCTTTTCGAAGCGGCCAACGGCGGCACCATATTTCTGGACGAGATCGGCGACATCACCCCCAAGCTTCAGGCGGAACTGCTGCGCCTGCTGGACCTGGGCGAGGTGCGCCCGGTGGGCGGCACGGCAACTCAGAAGGTTGACGTGCGGCTGATCGCCGCCACAAACAAGGATCTGGAACTGGGCATTCGTGAGGGGTGGTTTCGTGAAGACCTCTACTACCGGCTCAATGTATTCACCGTCCTGCTCCCGCCGCTGCGCGATCGCACCGGTTCCATTCCGGCCCTGGCCCAGCATTTTCTGGAGAAGGCCCGCAAAAAACTGAATAAAAGTATCGCCGGTATCGAGGAACGTGCCGTCAAGGCCATGCAACATTACCCCTGGCCGGGAAATATCCGCGAGATGCAGAACATCATCGAGCGCTCTTCGGTCTTAGCCCAGGATGGCATAATCAGACTGGAAAATCTTCCGACTGTTTTCACCGACACCTACGAATGCTGCGCTGATGACGAGGTCAATCGGCGCCGGGTTTCTTTCAAGGCTGAACGGGAACTGCAGGTCGGCCGGACTGAAAAAAACCTCGTCAGGCGCTATCTTGAGGAAACCGGAGGCAATGTGGCCAAGGCCGCCCGCCAGGCAAATATCCCGCGCCGCACCTTCTACCGCCTGCTTGAGAAGTATGGCATTGAAGTCAAACGCGAGGGTCAGCCGGTTCTATAATACTGTATACTTTTGGCCACATGTGTGCCAATTTATGCACACTTATTGTGTTTACAGAAAAAGATCAGTCAAGTCTTTAACTGTAACTGCCTTGAATACAAGTGATAAAAAATAATTTTACAAATTGGCACGGAGTTAGCATTGTATATGGCATATCAGTGCACACAAACAGCACGAAAACCATACACAGGAACAAGGAGGAAATTACAATGGGCAGAATGAGAGAAAATCCACGCTACAATGTTATCTCGATGCGGATCAGTGACGAGGAACGTGAACATCTGGAAGGCATCATGAATCAGACCGAACTCAGCATCTCGGACATTATGCGCGAGGCCATGGGATATTTTGCAGCCAACTACGTACAGATTGAGGCTCAGCGCAAGGCTGCCTGAATCCTGAAGCATGACGATCAGAAACAGGAAAGGCGAGGGAAATCCCTCGCCTTTCCTGTTTCTGCAGTTGTAACTCGCTTCAGTTGATCAGTATCTCAAACTGCTCCTGATGAAAACCCGGTTTGGCCCGTACGGTAATGCGTTTCTTGAACTTCTTTTCCAGTTCCTCCAGTCCGCGCCGCTCCTCATCGTAAAGCAGGTCAGCCACCTGGGGATGGACCGTCACCATCGCCTTGGTGCCGCGAATATCCAGCATCTCGCGCCGCAGCTCCCGGAAGATCTCGTGGCACACCGTGATTTTTGATTTTATATAACCGCGGCCCTCGCAGTAGGTGCAGGGCTCGCACATCATCCTGCCGATGCTTTCGCGCACCCGTTTGCGGGTCATTTCCACCAGTCCCAGCTCCGATATCTTGAGGATATTGGTCTTGGATTTGTCCGATTTGAGCGCCTCTTCCAGGGCGTTGAAGATCTTCTCGCGGTTGACCTCTTTTTCCATATCGATGAAATCTATAATGATAATCCCGCCGATATTACGCAGACGCAGCTGATAGGCGATCTCCTTGACCGCCTCCAGATTGGTCTTGAGGATGGTGTCCTCCAGGTTGTGCTTGCCCACAAAACGCCCGGTATTAACATCAACAGCGGTCAGGGCCTCGGTCTGCTCGATAATGATGTATCCTCCGGATTTGAGCCAGACCTTGCGACCCAGTGCGCGGCTGATTTCCACCTCCAGGCCGAAGTGATCAAAGATCGGCTCTTCCTCGTCATACAGTTCGATGGAATACTTCATCTTGGGGACAAAGGTATTGATGAACTGGACAATCCGGTCGTAATCCGGCCGTGAATCGACGATGATCTTGTCAACATTTTCGGTGACGATGTCACGCACCACCTTCTGGACCACATCCAGATCGGAATGGACCAGCGAAGGCGCCGAGGCGTTGTCCTTCCGCTTGGCGATTTCGCCCCACAGGGTCGAGAGATACTGCATGTCCGACAGCAGGTCCTCTTCACTTTTTCCCTCGGAAACCGTTCTGACGATATAGCCTGAACCGGTATTCTTGAGACGATCGACGATCTCCCGCAATCGCTCCCGTTCCTCTTCATCCTCGATGCGGCGCGAGATGCCGATGTGATCCACCGTCGGCATATACACCAGATGGCGGCCCGGCAGCGAGATGTGCGAGGTAATGCGGGCGCCCTTGGTGCCGAGCGGCTCCTTGGATACCTGCACCAGCAGTTCCTGCCCTTCCTGGAGCAGTTCCTCGATGGGGTGCAGCGGCTTGAAATCAGGATGAGTCGGAGGGGGCTGGTCGCCGTTGTTCTCGTGATCTTTCTTGCCATCATCCAGCAGGGATTCGTATTCCTCGATGGCGTCAAACACATCCGCCACGTACAGAAAGGCGGCCTTTTCCATGCCGATGTCCACAAAGGCGGCCTGCATGCCGGGCAGCACCCGGACGACACGCCCTTTATAGATATTGCCGACAATGCCTTTTTCGCGGCTGCGCTCGATATACAGCTCCGCGATGGTGCCGTTCTCGATCAGCGCGATGCGCGTCTCGTGGGAAGCGGCGTTGATAACCAGTTCTGCTGCCATAGGTAAACTCCTGTATCAAAAATAAAGAAACGTAATCTGTTATGGTGTTGGTGCGGTATTGAAAATCACTTCCAGCTTTTCGATGCGGATGTCATCCGCCTGCAGAGCGTCGTTACCCGTGATGGCCCGGGCAAACTCGACCGGCTTGCCCCGCCCGGCCACCAGTTCGACGCTGGATCCCAGCGCAGAGAGAGCGGCCACCTCGCCGCGCAGGTCAATGGATTGAACCTCACCCTTCTTTTTACGCTGAATGATGAATTCGGAGTGTGCCATAAATTGCACACATTGCTGCGGGAGCTGCCCTGACAGGGATTCGTCAAAGGTTATGCGGTAGCGGGTCTTGTCAATCAGGGTTGAAAGAGACGGGGCCTTGACGTCAGCCTGCTCCGCCGCCAGGATCTTCAGCCCTTCGGGCAGAACCGCATTAAGCCTGCGCATAACCTCCGCGGCAGCGATACCATCCGCCACGAACATATCCATGTATTCGGCCGTGGATTCCACACCGACCGAGGTGGCGGTGGCAAAGGAAAATCGGGGATGGGGATGAAAACCCTGCGAGAACAGGATCGGCACGCCCCCCCGGCTTACGGCGCGGGTAAAGACGGTAATCAGTTCCAGGTGGCTGAGGTAGCGCATGGCGCCGGCCTTGCCGAAACGGAGGCGCATGCGGGCCGCGGCCGGTTCCTGGTCCTTCTGCACCTCACGAGCCGGTACGGAAGTATCCCCGGACAAGTGGTTAGCCACGGCTTCAAAGTCGCAGACGCCACAAGCGCCGCAGTTTCCGTTGCGGCAGTCCAGGGTTGCCGATTCAGTCAAAGCCAGCTCTCGCTCCTTGAGCAGAAACTCACGGGTTACGCCGCAGTCCAGGTGATCCCAGGGCAACACCTCATCCAGCCCGCGCCGGCGCAGATACCATTCCGGCTGGATGTTGCAGTCGCTAAAGGCCTGCTGCCAGCGTTCCTTTGAAAAATGGTCGCCCCAGCCGTCGAAGCGGCAGCCCAGTTCCACGGCCCGTGCGATTACCGGAGCCAGCCGGCGGTCACCCCGTGCAAAAACCCCTTCCATGAAAGAGAGCGGCGCATCATGCCACTTCAGACGCAGCTTGCGTTTTTTGAGCTCGGTGTGCAGCAGGTACTGTTTCTCCAGGATCTCGTCCGTGCTGATCTGCGGCTCCCATTGAAAAGGCGTATGGGCCTTGGGCACAAAGTTGCTGACTGCAACATTGACATCACCCGGGTTGCCGGAACGCTTGGCCTGATCCTTGACCTGGCGGGCCAGGGCGGCAATCTGCTGCACATCATCGATCGTTTCGCCCGGCAGACCGATCATGAAATAGAGTTTGATCGATCGCCAGCCGGCCCGGTACACATTGAAGGCCGTCTCCAGCAGGTCGGCCTCGGTGATGCCTTTGTTGACGACCTTGCGCATCCGCTCGCTGCCGGCTTCGGGGGCCAGGGTAAAACCGGTCTTGCGAACCTTTTTGATCTCATCGATCAGGCCTTCGGTCAGGGTCCCGACCCGCAGTGACGGCAGCGACACCGCTACCCGGTCATGGGCATAGCGGGACATGAGCTCCGTCAAAAGCGGTTCAACGCAGGAGTAGTCGCCGGTGGAAAGAGACAAGAGCGAGATCTCATCATAACCGGTGGCACGCAGGGCTTCGTCCGCAATCCGCAGGATGGTGGCCGGGGAGCGTTCACGCAACGGCCGGTAGACATATCCGGCCTGGCAGAAACGGCAGCCGCGCGTGCAGCCGCGGGCTATTTCAACCGCCACCCGGTCATGAACGGTTTTCATGAACGGCACCACCGTCTCCGTGGGAAAGGGTGCCGTATCCAGGTTTTCGAGAAAGCGGCGGCGAACACGGGCCGGGGAGCCGCGCCGCGCGGCAATCCCGGCAACGGTACCGTCGGGGTTATAGCCCGGCTCATAAAAGGAGGGGATATAGACCCCCTCGATCTTTGCAAGCTGCTCCAGAAGTTCCGCTTTGCCTAGACCCTGCTGTTTGGCCTGACGCACGGCTTCGGCAATCTCCAGAATCGCCTCTTCGCCGTCGCCCAGCAGGACGGCGTCGAAAAACGGCGCCAGCGGTTCGGGATTGTAGGCGCAGGGACCGCCGGCAATTATCAGCGGAAACCCGTTCTCTCTCTCGGATGCGTAAAGCGGAATGCCCGCCAGGTTTAGCATGTTAAGGATATTGGTGTAGGAAAGTTCGTACTGGAGGGTAAAGCCGATCACGTCACAGTCAGCCAGCGGGGTGGCGGTCTCCAGCGTTGCCAACCGTGCCCCGGCATCCCGCATCTGCTGTTCCATGTCCGGCCAGGGCGAATAAACCCGCTCGGCTGCCAGGCCATCGACCGCGTTGAGAATATGGTACAGGATACGCAGGCCCAGGTGACTCATGCCGACTTCGTACACATCGGGGAAAGCCAGGGCAATGCGCAGTTTGGCAACATCCTTGCGGATGGAGCCCATCTCGCCCCCCATGTAGCGGGCCGGTTTTTCAACGGCAAGAAGATTCATGTATAGCTGTTTCCTGTAATAAAATTGATAAGTTTGGAACTGTATCAAATCGGGTGTGATATTGGCAAGGGAAATACCATTTTTTTTGTTGCATCCATTTTTGCGGGATGATATAAGTTTCATTCTATCGCCCGGGTGGTGGAATTGGTAGACACGCAAGATTCAGGTTCTTGTGCTCGCAAGGGTGTGCTAGTTCGAGTCTAGTTCCGGGCACCAAAAAAACAAGGGTTTTCAGCAACTGCTGAGAACCCTTTTTTTGTATCGAAATTTGTTGTTTTTGGTTGTCTCATTGTAAACAATACGCAGGTATGATATAAAAGATCATGGCTGAGACAAAGATCGTCGATCAATCAATCATGGTATCGCGCAAGCGGGGGAATGGCACTGTCAGATACGAAGTCTGGGAAGATAATGGGGTTGTCACACGCTACAACCTGGCGTACATCAACCACCTGATTTTCAGTGGTGATAATGGCCGGGTTATCGGATATGACAACAAACACGGACACCATCGGCATTTCAAAGGGGCAATCAAGCCGGTAGATACGACGAGCTTCGAAGAAATCGAAGAGCGTTTCAGGCAGGAATGGACAATGGTGCTGGAGGAATACAATGCGCAACGTAATCGTTAAAACAGGAACAACCGAAGAATATTTTACACGTGTACGCGAGATTGCCAAGCAGATTGATCGCGGCGAGGTTCCAAAGCCAGAGTTTACCCTAACCTTTGAAGACCCCGCGGATATGTTTGCTGTAATGACCCCGGCAAGACTCGAACTATTTCGCGCAGCCAAGGCTGTTCCATCCTCCATAACTGCTATCGCACATCGTCTGCATCGCGATAGAAGCACGGTCAAGAGGGACGTTGATATCCTGGTTGCAGCCGGTCTTCTCAATATCGAGGAAGTGCCTCTTCCAGGTCATGGCCGGCAGAAATTCGTCCGTGCAGCAGCCGATATGATCCAGCTACAAGCTGTCGTTGCTTGATCGGTGTTTGTCGCGGAGGAAATGAGCATAAGCGATTTAAGAGTGTCTATCGATGGTCAAAAAAAACGTGATCCTGATTTTGCCGAGAACTGCGACAAAGGATTTCAGGATTTCAAGCTTGGAGTAATGCTTCGTCAGGCTCGTGAAGATGCCGGCCTTACCCAGGAAGAGCTGGCCCGCAAAATCTGCACGAAAAAGACAGCTATTTCAAGAATTGAGAACCATGCTGAGGATATGAAGCTTTCGACTCTTGAGAAGTTTGCCAACGCCCTCGGGAAGCAACTGACAATCTCCGTTGCCTGATATGGACGTTGCTCTGCTAAACCAGAACAATTATTGACCGGGAGGAACAATGAACACAATTCAACTCATTGAACAGTACATTGATTGCCATGGCGGGAAAAGTTCTTATATTGATTCCCGGTTGCGGTTGGCTCAACAAGCCGCCCAAGACGCCCGGCGCTGCCTGGAACAAAACGATCCTGATTATGTTGTCGCAAACCTTGCTATTGCACGTTCCATCATCAATGACCTGGCCGGGATCCTCACCCTTTACCCCTCGCCGATTTGGGATGAACTGATCATAATCTACCATACTGTAGACAACGAACTGACCGAATTGATCGAGAGAACAGAAAAACTCTGATTTAAGTGATCAAGAACAATCGCTATGATTTCAGCGCGCAAAAACCGGGACAGATCTACTCCCCGTCAATGAACGATAAATAAATCTGTCCCGCTTTTTTTCTTTACGTTGCAGCTAACAGCTTGAGCATCCGGTACAATCCCTGCGGGGTGGTGTCGAATGCCATCACCTCGCAGTCGCATTGTTCACCAAGCACCTGCAACGGCATATCATCCAGAAAGAGATCCTCACCTTCCTTCAGCATGACATCCGGAACCAGCAGCGCCCTGCCGATCTCAACACCTTCCAGAGCCGCAATGATGTCGCGGCCCGGTATCAGACCGCTTACGGTGACACTTGAACCGAACAGCCGGTTCTCCACGGCCAGAAGAGAGATCTCCAGTCCGGTCTTTTCCCCCAGCTGTCTCAGAAATCCCTCGACATATTCAAAGGCCGAAACACCGGTCACCACCGTCACGCGGAAATCTCCGATCCTGCGGGCCGATTTCACGGTTCGGGCCGCATCGCGCAGGAACAGCGGCACCATCCCGACACCGTTTTCGATCTGGGGCAGATCGCCATATTCCCGCAGGGGAGGAAACGGCAGGCCGGCTTTGATGTAGAATTCATCCGCCAGGAAGAGAAACGGAACACCGAGCTTTCGCCGCAACGACTTCATGCGAGGCGTCCAGGTTTCGATAAAGGCCCGGGCATACGCCGCCCCGACAGCGTCCAGCTGCGGGAGGTTCCGCCGGTGGCGGGTTATTCCCAGCGGGACAACCGCCAGTGACTGCACAGCGGGATACAGTCCGGCCAGGTCGGTGACGGTTTTTTCAAACTCCGCTCCGTCATTGATGCCGGGACAGAGCACTACCTGGGTATGCATCGAGATCCGTGCCGCGGCCAGGGCCTGCAGCTGGGGCATGATTGCGGGTATGGCCTGTCTGGCCAGCATCCGTTCGCGCAGTTCCGGATTGGTGGTGTGTACGGAGATGTAGAGTGGTGACAGGCGCTGTTCGAGGATGCGCCTGAGTTCGGAGGGTTTGAGGTTGGCCAGGGTCACGTAATTGCCGTTCAGGAAAGAGAGGCGATAGTCCTCATCCTTGACGTAGAGCGGCTTGCGCAGCCCCTTGGGGAGCTGGTGGACAAAGCAGAAGATGCAGTTGTTGCGGCAGCGGGCCGGCGCCGGCGGCGCAAAGGTCAGCCCCAGGCTTTCGTCCGCTTCCCGTTCGACCTCCAGCTCCCAGACTTCGCCGTCCTGCCGGATGATCTCCAGCAGCAGCTCCGGGTCTGACGAGCTGTAGAAACTGTAGTCGATGATGTCCCGCAGCCGGTGGCCATTGATTGCCAGCAGGCGGTCACCTGCTTCGACCTCGAACTCATCGGCAATGGAGCCGGCTGCAACGCCCTCGATCAGCAGGCCCTTCATGGGACCCCCCGGTAGAATTCGGAGGTCCGGTACCATCCGGCCAGTGAACGCAGGAACACCTGCAGGACAGCGGTCACCGGTACGGCCAGCAGCATCCCCATGATGCCGAACATCTGTCCGCCGATCAGCAGGGCCACAATGGCCACCAGCGGGTGCAGCCCGATGGACTTGCCGACCACCCGCGGGGTGATGACGGCCCCCTCCAGCCCCTGCACCAGACTGAACCACCCCAGGCAGAGCAGGGGGTGCAGGATGTCATGGAACTTGAGAAAAGCCATGCCGACCGACAGCACGATACCGATGATGGTTCCGACGTAGGGGATGATGAAGGTGATGCCGGCCAGGGTGCCGATAGCGACCGCCAGATCAATGCCGATGAAATACAGGCCGATGCTGTAGAACACGGCCAAGATGGCGCACACCGAGAGCTGGCCGCGTATGAAGCCGGACAGCACCGTATCGACCTCGGCCAGCTTTTCAAAATAAACGCTGTGGTAGCGCTCGGGGATGAAGGATTCCACGAACAGTTTCAGCTGCGGCAGGTCGGCCAGCAGATAGAAGAGGTAGACCGGGATGATCAGGTAGCCGAGGATCACCAGGATCAAGCCGATGGTGGAGGAAAAGGCCTTCTGGAGAAAGCCCAGCAGCGGCTTGAGCAGGTCGGGCGACATGCCGCGAGCCTGTTGCAGCAGTTCGTTCAGGCGAAACGTGAGCTTGTCGGGCGTCTCGATTCTCAGCCAGGACTTGATCGCGACAGGCGTCACCTCGTACAGGTGCTGGGCGTAAGCGGGCAGGTTCAGCTGCATGTTTGACAATTCGCCGCTGATGGAGATGACCATGAATAGCGCGAATCCGGTACAGGCGATCAGGGCGGCGCTGAAGACGATCAGGATGCTGATGATGCGGTTTACCCGCTTGCTTTCCAGGAAAAGCACGGCCGGGTTGAGTATGTAGGCCAGCGCGAAGGCAATGAACAGCTGCAGGAATACTTCAGAAGAATAGTAGAAGATGATCGACGTCAGGCCGGCCAGCAACAGGAGTATAGTCAGCAGGATTTTTGTATTTTTGGGCATGGGGGCCTGGCGCGGTGGCAAACCTCCGAGGTTTTTTATGTAGGCCCGCTGTGGGTCAAACCTCGGAGGTTTACAGGATGTGCGGGCTACTGATGCAGACGGAAGGTTCCGTCAACGGAGGTGATGGTGGAAATGGCGTGTTTGTAGATCAGTATGTCACCATTGGAATCCAGCAGCACGGAAAAGTTGTCGAATGATTTGATGTGTCCTTCCAGCTTGTCACCGGACATCATGTGGACAACCACCTTGATGCGCTCCTTGCGGGACTGGTTAAGATATTGGTCCTGAATGTTGAATGGTGCCTTTGCCATGGTTACGCCTCCCCGAATTCAAAAAATTCAATTGCATGCTTTAAAATTGTATCAAACTTCTGCGGATATTCAAGCCATAATATGTCTTTGTCGGCAGTGAACCATGTCAGCTGACGTTTGGCATAGTGTCGCGTATTGCGTTTGATCAGCTCCCGGGCCTCCTCCAGGCTGCATTCTCCCGCCAGGCAGGAGCAGGCTTCCTTGTAGCCGATGGAGCGCAAGGCCTTCATCCCGCTGTCGTACCCGGCCGCCATCAGCCCCCGCACCTCCGCCAGCAGCCCCTCCGCCAGCATCCGCTCCACCCGCTCTTCAATACGACTGTATAGCAGGCTGCGCTCAACCCGGATGCCAATCTGCAGACTCCGGTAGCGCTGCTCCGCGAATCCATGCTCCTGCTGGTAACGCGACAGGGGGATGCCGGTCAGGTGATGGACCTCCAGTGCCCGGATGATGCGTACCAGGTTGTTGGGGTGAAGCTGCGCCGCCAGCTGCGGGTCCACCCGGCGCAGGCGTTCCAGCAGGGCCTGGTTGCCGGTTCTCTCAGCTTCCTCGTGCAGACACTGCCTGAACTGAACGTCGCCGCCCGGCGAATCCACCAGCCCCTTCAGCAGAGCCCGTATGTAAAGCCCGGTACCTCCCACTACTATCGAGCGCTTGCCGCGAGAACTGATCTCCCGGATGGCCCTGTCGGCGGCCGCGGCAAAATCGGCGGCCGAGAAGGGTTGATCGGGATGTACCACGTCAATCAGGTGGTGCGGCACCTCCCCGCACTGTTCGGGTGTGGGCTTGGCGGTGCCGATGTCCATGCCGCGGTAGACCTGCATGGAATCGGCATTGATGATCTCACCGTCCAGGGCACGGGCCAGCCGCAGGGCCAGATCGCTCTTGCCCGAGGCGGTCGGGCCGCAGATGACAAGGATTTTTTGGGGCATTTCCGTATCCATTTGATGAACCGTAGCGCAGAAGGAGATGATGCCTGGCTCGTGAAGCCAATTAATACCTGTATTACTCAAGCAGTTATGGAAGGTCCAGCCACCATTACTGTTTTGAAAAAAACATCGGCTCGTCGGACAGCTTATCCGCGAGACACCCGCGTTGCAAGGATTTCGCGTTACATCCGTTGAATATTTGGATTCGGAGCAGCGATACAAGCGGCTGCAACACTACCGGTGCTGATCGGAGAAGCATAATCGTTAACATTGACATCCTGGAAATCAGCAGTATTTTTAGGTATACTAAGGAAGGTAGACGCGCAACAATGAATCAGGGAGGACAGAGTCATGGCACTCGTAAAGTATAACCCGTTAAGAGAACTGCGCAGCATGCAGGAGCAGATGAACAAGCTCCTGAACGTATCCTGGAATCATGATGTTTCCGGAGAGGACATGAAGGACGGCATCTGGCAGCCGGCTGTGGATATTTATGAAACAGCCGATTCCATCGTGATCAAGGCCGAGTTGCCGGATGTGGATCAGAAGGACATCGACGTGAAAATCGAAGAAAACACCCTGACCCTAAGGGGTGAGCGCAGGCATGAGGATGAGGTGAAAAAGGAAAACTATCACCGTATCGAACGCTACTTCGGCACCTTCCAGCGCAGTTTCAGTCTGCCGGCAACCGTCGATCAGGAGAAGGTTCAGGCAACCTGTGACAAAGGGATTCTGACCATCACGCTTCCCAAGAAGGAAGAGACCAAGCCCAAACAGATCAATATTGCGGTGAAGTAGTCTGTTACAAATGGATTTCTGAGATTTTCTGACAGAAAATCATTTCTTTAACGCCCTATCCTGTTTATCAGTGTTAGGCGAAAAAAAAGAGCCGGTGTAATCCGGCTCTTTTTGTATGTTGTGATTGAATTGATGTGATCAGGCGTGAGGCGCATCCTTCTTTTCAGCCGGTTGTGCCTCTGGCGGGGTTGTCGTAGTAACAGGCTCACTGTGGGGAACAGCGGCAACCTGCTCCGGTGGAGCGGCCGGTGGGGCGACCGGTTTTTCTTCGGCTTTGCGGGCCTCCTCATGGATATTGCGCTGAAAATCTTCGGAGGCTTTTTTGAATTCGGCCAGACCTTTGCCCAGCGACTTGGCCAGTTCCGGCAGCTTGTGCGGCCCGATGACCAGCAGTGCAATAACGAGTATGATGATGAGTTCCGGCATGCCGATTCCAAACATGGTGTATCCCCTTCTTCACGTCCTGTGTATCTAGTAGTTATTAAAACCGTAAATTGCCTGCTTGGCAATAAAAATATCGCATTTTCCCCTTGCCATTTAAATTTCCTGTGCTACTATGCACAAAATTTAGGCACCAGGTTGTTTTCTTCCTGCCCACCCCCGTTGGTTCAGTACTGTCTATCATGTTAAAACCATTGAAAATAGGTAATCTTGTTCTGCCGCACAACGTCGTGCTGGCGCCCCTGGCCGGAATCACCAATCTACCCTTCCGTCTCCTGTGCCGCAGTGAAGGCGCTGCGCTGGCCTATACCGAGATGGTCAGCGTCAACGGTCTTGTGCGGGAAGGGGTCAATACGTTGGCCCTGTTGAAGAGCACGGCCGAGGACCGGCCGCTCGGTATCCAGCTGTTCGGGGATACCCCTGACAGTCTGGCCGAGGCCGCCCGCATGGTGGAGGAGTACGGCGAGCTGCTGGACATCAATATGGGCTGTCCGGTGCGCAAGGTGGTCGGTACCGGCGCGGGGAGTGCCCTGCTGCGCGAACCGACCAGGATTGCCGCGATTATCCGGGCGGTGCGGGCTGCGACCGGACTGCCGCTGACTATCAAGATCCGCTCCGGCTGGCACTGCGGCGATAATACCTTCCGTGAAATCGGCATGATCGCCGAGGCTGAAGGGTGCGACGCTATCACACTGCATCCGCGCAGCCGTTCCCAGATGTTCTCCGGCGAGGCGGCCTGGGATCAGTTGCGGGAGCTGAAGGAGAGCGTCTCGATTCCGGTACTCGGCAGCGGTGACCTGTTCAGCGCCGGGGATTGCCTGGGCATGCTGCGGGAGACCGGCTGTGACGGGGTCATGATTGCGCGGGGCGCTCTGGGCGCTCCCTGGATTTTCCGGCAGGTTGCGGAACTCGCCGAACTCGGCAGCGTAACCCCAGTCACCAATCTGCAGCGGGTCGAGGCAATGCGCAGGCACCTGGAACTGTTCTGCCGGGAGTCCGGTGAGCAGATTGCGGTTCGGGAGATGAAGAAGCATGTCGGCTGGTATGCCCGCGGATTTGCCGGAGCAGCGGATATTCGCCGCGCCTGTAACTCGGCCAGGGATATTGGAGACCTTAATACCCTGATGGAAAGGATTGCCGCCATACCCTATGAAAACCATGATCACACCTGATAGCTCCGGCGGACTGCCGGGCAGCACGGCCGATTATTTCGCCACCGTCATTGACAGTGTCGGTGACGGTGTGATTGTCGTCGGTTCGGACGGAACAATTACCCTGTACAATCCGGCGGCCGAGGAGATCACCGGTTTCTCCCGGCGCCAGGCCTTGGGCGGCGCCTTCGAAAAGCTGTTCTCTCTAGAGACGACGCTGCTGGAGATGGTGGCCAAGACCATGCGTACCGGCATCACCATCTCGGATCACGAAAATGTGGTGGTGCGCTCGATCGGCAGGATCACGCCGGTTGCGGTTACCTGTTATCCGCTGGTGCTCTCCACCGGTGAACATATCGGCGCCATCCTGACCCTCAAGGATATTACCTACATCCGCGAGCTGGAGGCGGCTGTCCGCCAGGCGGACCGGCTTTCCACCCTGGGTACGCTGGCGGCGGGGCTGGCCCATGAAGTCAAGAATCCGCTGGGGGGCATCAAAGGTGCTGCGCAACTTCTGGAACGGGAACTGACCGCCGATAGTGACCTGCGGGAATATACCAGGGTCATGATTCGCGAGACCGACCGCATTGACCGCATTATCCGCGAGCTGCTGGACCTGGCCTCTCCAAGGGGTTTGAAGCTGAGTCCGGTTAATCTTCACAAGGTTCTGGGAGATATCCTGCTGTTGCAGAAACACGCGGTCGGCAGCCGCGACATCGCTTTCTGCAAGCAGTTTGACCCCAGTATTCCCGACATTTTGGCTGATGAAGAGATGGTGACCAGACTGCTGCTCAACCTGATCCGCAATGCCATCGATGCCATGGGAGAATCCGGACGCCTGATCGTTGTCAGCCGGGTGTTGTCGGATTATCACATGTCCCAGAACGAGCGGCGCTCGAGAATGGTTGCCATCGAGGTTTCCGACGACGGTCCCGGTATCCCTCCGGAGGACCTGGAGAATATCTGGACACCGTTTTTCAGCACAAAGTCAGGCGGTACCGGCCTGGGGCTGACCATCTGCCACAAGATCGTGGCCGAACATCGTGGCATGATCAAGGTGGAGTCGGACCAGGGCCACGGCACCAAGTTTACGGTATTATTGCCATTGGTGCAGTAAATTCAGTTTTATGAGTTCGTAGAGTTCTATGAGTTCATAGAGTTCATAGAGTTCAGAGCCTGGACCTAACTCAGTAAACTCAATAAACTCAATAAACTCAATAAACTCATAGAACTCATAGAACTGAGGTATTAACATGTCATTGACGCGAATTCTGGTTGCAGACGACGAAGAGAGCATGCGCTGGGTCCTTTCCAAGGCCCTCAAACGCAAGGGATTCAGTGTTGACCTGGCTATAGACGGTCGGCAGGCGCTTGCGATGATTCAGGACAACAGCTACGACCTGGCGATTCTCGACATCAAGATGCCCGGCATCAGCGGCCTCGATCTGCTCGACAAGGTCCGCGAACAGAAAAAAGAGCTGCTGGTGGTGATCATGACCGCCGAAGCCAGCATGAAAAATGCCGTGGAAGCCATGAAACGCGGCGCTTACGACTATATCACCAAACCCTTTGACCTGGATGTGATCGATGCCATCATCGAGAAGGTTGCCCGGGCGCGGGAGGTGGCCGGTCAGGTTACGATGCTCAAGCAGGAGCTTAAAGATCGCTACCAGGTGGAGAAGAATATCATCGGCAACTCGCCCGCCATGCGTGAGGTCTATAAAACCATCGGCAAGGTGGCCGTCAGTGACGTCACCGTTCTTGTTCAGGGTGAATCAGGGACCGGCAAGGAGCTGGTGGCGCGGGCCGTTCACTTTAACTCGGGCCGCCTGGGCAAGCCGTTCGTGGCAATCAATTGCGCCGCCATCCCCAAGGAACTGCTGGAGAGTGAACTGTTCGGCAGTGAAAAAGGGGCCTTCACCGGGGCGGTTGAGCGTAAGCTGGGCAAGTTCGAGCAGGCCAACCAGGGCACGCTTTTTCTGGACGAGATCGGCGACATGCCGCTGGATCTGCAGGCCAAGATCCTGCGGGTGCTGCAGGAGCGCGAGGTGACCCGCACCGGCGGCAACCAGAGCATCCCGGTTGACGTCCGCATTGTGGCCGCAACCAATCAGGAACTGATGGAAAAGGTACGCCAGAAAGAGTTCCGTGAGGATCTGTTCTACCGCCTGAATGTTGTCCCGATCAACCTGGTGCCGCTGCGCGAGCGCCGCGAGGACATTCCACAGCTGGTACAGTACTTCCTGAACCGTGTCTGTACAGAGATGGATGTGCCCACCAAGCAGTGCAGCGACGAGGCTATGACGGTCCTGACCGGCCATTCCTGGCCGGGCAATGTGCGTGAGCTGGAAAATGCCATCAAGCGGGCGGTGATCCTTTCCAACGACCAGTTGTTGACGGGCGACGATTTCTCCGGCCTGGAGCCTGTCTCCGGTGTAGAGCCGGCCGGCAGCAAGGATGCCTCCCTGGAGGTGATTGTGGACGGCAAACTGCGGGCCTGTCTCAAGGGTATCGAACAGCTGGAAAAAGGGGAGATCCATTCGATGGTACTGGAGCAGGTTGAACGCCCGCTGATCCGCATCATCCTGGAGAAGACCCGCTGGAATCAGGTTAAGGCGGCTGATATTCTGGGCATTAACCGCAACACCCTGCGCAAGAAGATCAGTGAGCTGGGGATAGAGTTGAAGCGGGATTGAAAAATCCCGCTTGGAGTGATGATGGGTTCCCTTCGGCTCCGCTCAGGGAACGCTTGGTGAGCGAAGTCGAACCAACCCCATCCCCCTCCTAACCTCCCCCTTGAAAGGGGAGGGACGAAAAATAAGATGGGAGGCATTATGTCGATAAAGGACAAGTTTTTTTTGGAGCGTGACAAGGCGGTGCCGGTGGTGATCGATGTGCAGGAGAAACTGTGCGTTGCCATGGATCACAAGGTGCTGGGCAAGTTGACCAGGAACATCGGCATCCTGTTGGAGACGGCCGCCGAACTGAAACTGCCGGTGCTGGTAACCGAGCAGTACGTCAAGGGGCTGGGTTCAACCCTGCCGGAGCTGAAGGAAAAGGCCGCTGCCGCGCCCTGCTTTGAAAAGATGGCCTTCAGCAGCTGCGGTTCTCCTGATTTCGTCGAAGCCCTCAAGGCCAGCGGTCGCAGCCAGGTGATCGTAACCGGCATGGAGACCCACGTCTGCGTGCTGCAGACGGTGATCGAGCTGCGTGAGGCCGGGTTTGAGGTGCATCTGGTCAAGGATGCGGTCATGAGCCGCAGCAAGCAGAACTGGCAGACCGCCATCGAGGCCATGACCCTGACCGGCGCGGTCCCGACCTGTACCGAGTCGGCCATGTTCCAACTGCTCAAGGTGGCCGGCACCGAGGAGTTCAAGAAACTCTCCAAACTGGTGCGATAATCATCGGTTCACATCTGAAATTGCGGGCCATGGACGGCCCGTGGCGGATTGAGGGTTGCACGGAGGAGGGCTTTGACGGGGCGGTGGTGATACCGGCCCTGGCGGAGTCCGCCAGCCTGTTTGCAACCCTTTCTTCGTTGGCGGATAACCCGTCGGAGCTGTGCCAACGTTTTTTGACCCTGGTGGTGGTAAATCACCGCCAGGACGCTCCGGCAGCGGACAAGGCCGACAACCTGACGACCTTGAAGCTGCTGGCGAAAGGTGATCTGCGCTTGTCCCGGCTCAGGCTGGCCTGGATCGACGCCGCTTCTACCGGGCTGGAAATGCCGGCCAAAGGAGGCGGTGTCGGGCTGGCCCGACGGATCGGTCTCGATCTGGCCCTGACCCGCCTGCTGGGTGCCGGCCGTGATCCTCTGCTGGTCTGTCTGGATGCGGATACGCTGGTCCGGCCCGATTACCTGCCGGCCCTGGTCCGGCACTTCGGGCAGAGCCGTTGCGGCGCGGCTGTGATCCCGTTTCAGCATCAGAGGGGAGCGTCTCCCGAGGCCGACCGCCTGATCACACGTTATGAACTCTTCCTGCGCGGTTATGTGCTCGGGCTGGAGCTGGCCGGTTCACCCTATGCCTTTCATTCGGTGGGGAGCGCCATGGCCTGCCGGGCCTCGGCCTATGTGAAGATCAACGGGATGAACAGCCGTACAGCGGGCGAGGACTTCTATTTCCTGCAGCAGCTGGCCCGGACCGTGGGGGTTGAACAGCTGTCGGGAACGGTTGTACACCCCTCTGCACGGGCCTCCCACCGTGTCCCCTTCGGCACCGGCCGTAGCGTCTCGCGTATGCTGGCAGGCGGCGAGCAGGAGCAGCTTTTCTATCAGACCGGCTGTTTTCGCGTGTTGGGGGCATGGCTGAAGCTGGTATCGGAACAGCCGGATGCGGCGGGTGGGGCAATCCGGGAGCGGGCCGGGGAGATTTCAACATGTCTGGGAGAGTTTCTTGATCTCAACCGTTTCGAGGAGATCTGGGGCAAGCTGCTACGCAACCACCCCGCCCGCGCGGCTCTCATCAAGGCCTTCCATGGCTGGTTTGACGGGTTGAAGACAATGAAGCTGATCCATCATCTCAGCGACAGTCTCTTTCCCCGCTGCGAACCTGACGAAGCCCTGACAGAACTTTTTGCCTGGCGCGGGCTGGAACCGGTCAGCGGGCTGGAAAACCGCCTTGACGTACTGCGGTCACTGCAAGGCGTTACAGATCCCCCGCTTACTCCGCTGTCTGACAAACCGGTGTATCAGGCTTGACAGCCTGTTTTTGCCACCTGCCCAACGCAATCGACTCCACGGACCTCTGGACCTCTGGGGGGACATTCTATAATCCATCTGTCAACAGAAAATAATGCTCTTTAAAAATCAAATAGATAGCTTTTTGGCCAAACTTCGGACGCACTTCTCCCATGACATTTTTGTATATGGCGACTCTCTCACTAACGGCGAATCTCC
>JAENWA010000019.1 GCA_016650295.1 Desulfuromonadales bacterium
CCACCCGGTCCCCGCAAGCGCTTCATGATGGCAATCAATTCTTCAAACCTGGTCTGCTCGGATTTCATGGATAGTCCTTTTGTATTGAAAGGTGAAATTGCATGTAGTGTGTCATAAAACTGTTGACTGTCGCCACAGGATAATTACAGTAGCACAATTACATTTTTCAGGAGGTTTGAATGAGAAGCAAAAAACTGTTCAAAAGATTTGCAGCTGTTCTTGGTCTGGTAACTCTGGCAGCGGGCATGGCGTTTGCCACATCCGGAAGTACCCCGCCACTATCACCGGATGAGGCATTGCAGAGGTTGATGGATGGCAATCAGCGCTATGTGGAAAACCAGATGACCGGCAGCAAGCTCTGCGATCTTCCAACCCGCACAGGACTTGCCAAATCTCAGCATCCCTATGCGATCATCCTGACCTGCTCCGATTCCCGTGTCCCGCCTGAAATAATTTTCGATAAAGGACTAGGTGAAATCTTTGTCATCCGGATTGCAGGCAATGTTCCCGACCCGGTTGTACTGGGGAGTATCGAGTATGCTGCCGAACACCTGGGCAGCCCGTTGGTGATGGTACTGGGTCACGAGCGTTGCGGAGCCGTCAAGGCCACGGTTGATGCAAAGGGCAAATCCAGCGGAAGCGCCAATATCGATGCTATTGTGAAAACCATCGCACCTTCTGTTAAGACCGCAGCCAAGGATTGCCAAGCCTGCAAGGATGACAAGAAGTGCGCGGATACCAAGAAGGACGAGTTTGTAGAGTGTGTGGTTGACGCTAATGTTAAAACTGTTGCCGCGGGTCTGACCAAGAAATCCAAGATACTCGATCACCTGCTCCATGAGAAAAAGATCAAGATCGTCGCCGCCAAGTATGACCTTGATGACGGCAAGGTGACTTTATTTAAGTAAAATTGTTTGTGCTTCCAAAGATAGTTCATCATAAGCCGCCAGAGCTTTGACGCTGGCGGCTTGTTTTTGTCCCAATTCAGCGAAGGCCTTCACAATTTCATTTGGGCATCATTCATATCTTTGAGCAGTTTCTGATCTACAATGCGATGCTTCTCCCGATTGAATAATTGCGAAGGTATCCCGATTTGTTGCTTTTAGCGTATCTCTGTACTACGATATAGCCGGTACGGTGACATTGACTGTGCCGCTATCCCAAACCACTTCCGGCAGGAACCCATTACATGTTGCGTTCCGGAATTCGACAACTGACCCATGTTCAGAAACTGATCGCCAGCTTTTCCCTGATTGGTATCTGCCTGATCACTGCGGTGGTCTATGCTATCATAGGGCTGGGCACCATGCATCACATGGTCGGCGACATTGCCCGTAACGATCTCACCGCGGCTACCGCAGTCCTGACGCTGCGGGATACCATGCAGGCCCGGCAGCGTGCCGTTGTCCGGTTTCAGATTTTCAAGCAGCCGGAATTCAAGGAATTATATAACCGGCAATCAGAATCATTCCAACAGACGTTATCCGTACTTCAGCGAAAGTCAGGCGGGGCCGATCTATCCGAGCTCTCAAAGGCTTCTTCCGCCTATTCCAACACGATTGAGCGTCTGATGCTCGGCAATCATATTTCTGATGCGGCTCTGAAAAATGCTGCAGAACAGGTCGAGAAGGCAATAGAATCCGTCCGAACTGAACAGAAAAAGCTTCTGGAAAACAAACTTGCCGCGGCCGGAGAACAGGAATCCCGCACATCGGCCTGGGCGCTGGGTCTGGCCTTGAGCGGAGCGACTCTGGCGTTTCTGGTTGCTGCTTTGCTGGTGTATTCCTTTTCAACCTCCATCAATAAGCTTCAGCAGGCCACTCATCGAATTGCCGCCGGTGATTTCGACCATGACCCGCATATACCATCCGGAGACGAGATCGGGGCCTTGTCCCAGGATTTCATGCGGATGGCGGTCCGCCTCAAGGAACTGGAGCAGATCAGTCTTGACGCCAGTCCGCTGACACGACTGCCTGGAAACATCGCAATAGAGCGTTCTATCAACAGGCGGCTTCGCGAAGGGACATCCTTTGCCATGTGTTATCTGGATCTGGATAATTTCAAGTCCTACAATGACCGCTACGGGTATATCAAAGCCAGTGAAATCCTTAAACAAACGGGTGAAGTCATTTATGAGGCCGTCAAATGCCAGAACGATCCCGATGCGTTTGTCGGCCATATCGGAGGTGATGACTTTGTTGTCGTTCTTGATGCCAGACTCGCAAAAGCAGCCTGTCAGGAGATAATTAGCCGTTTTGATGCTATGGTCCCGGCGTTTTATTCGGAGGAAGACCGTGCGGCGGGGGCCATCGAGGGGATTGACCGTTACGGGGTGCCGCGCGTTTTCCCGCTCATCTCCCTGTCGATTGCCGCGTTGACCTGTCAGCCCGGCGGTTACGCAACTGCGGCTGAAATCGCTACGGCAGCGGCCGGGGTCAAGGATCGGGTCAAGGAATCATCCGGCAGCAACTATATTATCGTACGGGAGGCTGGAGTCATTGAAACCTAGGCTTCTGATTGTCATGACGCTCATGGCAGCGCTGCCGTGCATGTCCGGCTGCAGTTTTCCGGGGTGGAAAGTCTTCTCCGTTAAGCCGGCTGGCGTTGCTTCTGCGCCTGTGGAGGTTCCTGTTGCACGTGAACAGGAACGCAGCTTTGCCAATGCGCTTGAATTTTTGCGTACCGGGAGGGAACAGGATGCCCGTATCGCTTTGGAGCAGTTTATTGCAGGCCCGCAACGCAGTGGAGTCATGGACGAGGCCATGTTTCGGCTGTCGCTGCTGTATCTGCGGGACGAGGGGAGCAAGGGGGCGGTACGGGCTCTGGAACTGCTGGAACGGTTAAAAACGGAATTTCCCCGCAGTCTCTGGGCTCAGCAGGGGGCGCCGCTGGCCGCATACCTGACAGGCGTCAGAATCCTCCGTGATCGTCAGCGCGAGGTCAAGACGCTCAAAGAGCTGAATCTTTCACTCAGTCGCGACAATCGCGAGATGCGCCAGAGCATCGAACGCCTTAAAAGCCTGGACCTGGAGCTGGAGCAGAAGATCAAGAGGTGATGGGTGAAAGTTGAGGGATGAGGGATGAGGGATGAGGATACCGAAAAGGCGCATTAAACGATGCGCCTTTTTCATGGAATCAGTAAATATCTAACGATTGAATTACTTCTTTTTGTCCCCCGGCAGATACTCCCCGAGAAAAGCCCCTTTATACTCCATGAAACGGTTATTGGCGATTGCCTCGCGGATCTCGGCCATCATCCGCAGGTAAAAATGCACGTTGTGGATGGCTGAAAGCACGGCCGAGATAACTTCATTGGCAGCAAACAGGTGATGCAGGTAGGCACGGGTGAAGTTCTGGCAGGTATAGCAGCTGCAGCTCGGATCTATGGGGAAGAAATCACGCTTGTAGTTCTTGTTGGTCAGGCGGATCTTGCCGCGACGGGTAAAGAGTGTGGCGCTGCGGGCATAGCGGGTCGGGATGACGCAATCGAACATGTCGATGCCCCGTTCGACACTCTCCAGAATATCCTCCGGCAGACCGACCCCCATCAGATAGCGAGGCTTGTCTTCGGGCAGATGTGGTGCTGTCCAGCTGACGACCTTCTTGAGCAGTTCCAGCCCTTCACCGACACTGACACCGCCGATGGCGTAGCCGGGCAGATCGAGTTTGCGCATCTCGCGGGCGCACATGGCCCGCAGGTCCTCATAGACGCTCCCCTGGACAATCCCGAACAACGCCTGCCCATTGTCCGTCATGGCGTTCTGGCACTGTTTCAGCCAGCGGATGGTCTTTTTCGTTGACTGTTCGGCGTAGCTGCGGTCGCACGGGTAGGGGATGCACTCGTCGAAGGCCATGATGATGTCGGCTCCCAGATCCTGCTGGATGCGGGTGGCTCTCTCGGGGTCCAGGTAGATTTCATCTCCGGTTATCTCGTGCTTGAAAAAGACTCCATCCTCGGTAATGCGCTTGCCGGGCAGGGAAAAAACCTGAAAGCCGCCGGAGTCGGTCAGGATCGGACCATCCCAGGCCATGAACTTGTGCAGCCCGCCGGCCTTTTTTACCAATCCTTCCCCCGGCTGCAGATGCAGGTGGTAGGTGTTGCTGAGGATGATCTGGGCGCCGGTTTCCTTGATCTGGGCCGGTGTGAGTGGTTTCATGGCGCCGTGGGTTGCCACCGGCATGAATATGGGGGTTGTGATGTCGCCATGCGCAGTGCTGACAATGCCGAGGCGTGCAGCGCTGGCTGAGTCTTTTTTGAGAAGTTTGAATTCCATCGGGTCTGCTCCGGTTTCTCCAAATATCCATTACTTGAAAGGTTTGAAGGTTTGTACATATATGCCCATGTAACTAACAGAATGTTGCGCCAATTGCAATGTTGCTCAGATACATCTCCCTATCCCGAACAAAAGTATTCTGTATACATATAATTGTTGCATTTTTATATAACGCCGATTACTATGCCTTCGCTGAAACAATAAGAAGTTAGCCACGACATGCGACATTCAATTCATTGCTGATTTAAATACATTCAGAAGGAGGATTTGTATGCAGGTTGACTCCAGATTACACTGGCGTGGTCCCCCTCAACACAGTTAGCTCCCGTCACAGAAGTTTTCTCCCGTAACAGTTCATTCAAGAAGCAATCACACTCTTTAAAAGGAAGGAACTTTATGCAATTTTTCAAATCATCTATCGGCAGAAAGATCCTGATGGCCATCACGGGACAGTGCATGGTTCTGTTTGCCGTTATCCATCTGCTCGGCAACTCCAGCATCTTCGGGTGGCTCCCCGGCGGCATTAACGCCTATGCTCATCACCTCCACAGTTTGCCTGCCCCGATCATCATCGGTTTCAGGCTTGGCCTGCTGCTCTTTGTCGTTGTCCACATCTGTTACGGCATCCAGTTGACCATTGAAAATCGCGGCGGCCGTCCCCAGCAGTATGCGGTCAAATCTGTTCAGAAGGCGACCTTTGCCAGCGAGAACATGATCTGGACCGGCGTTTTGCTGATGGCTTTCATCCTCTATCATCTGGCACATTTTACCTTCCAGATCATTAACCCGGAAACGGCTGCTCTCAAAAACATGGTTCCCGGTCTTGATAATCACGTTGTTCCCAACGTACTCGGCATGGTGCTTTCCGCCTTTCAGAATATCGGTGTTACGCTGATCTACGCCGGTGCGATGCTGATTCTTTTCCTGCATCTTTCCCATGGTATCCAGAGTTTTTTCCAGACTATGGGCTGGAGCAGTGACAAGACTCAACCCTTTATCACCAAGGCCGGTACCCTGGCAGCACTGGCTCTGTTCCTCGGCTATGCAGCCGTTCCGCTTACCATTCTCGTACATATTTTGAAATAAGGGGGTTATTGTGATACTTGACGGAAAATGTCCAACCGGACCTATTGAAAAAAGCTGGGACAAGCACCGCTTCGATCTGAAGCTGGTCAATCCCGCCAACAAGCGAAAGTACAACATCATAATGGTCGGCACCGGTCTTGCCGGTGGCGCTGCCGCTGCTTCTCTTGGCGAACTCGGTTACAACGTTCAGGCTTTCTGCTATCAGGACAGCCCGCGTCGTGCCCACTCCATCGCTGCCCAGGGCGGTATAAACGCTGCCAAGAACTATCCAAGTGACGGCGACTCAATCTTGCGTCTGATGTATGACACCATCAAGGGTGGCGACTTCCGTGCCCGTGAAGCAGACGTATGGCGTCTTTCGCAGGTTTCCAACAACATCATCGACCAGTGCGTGGCCCAGGGCGTGCCTTTTGCCCGTGACTATGCCGGTTATCTTGACAACCGCTCTTTTGGCGGCGCTCAGGTTTCCCGTACATTTTATTCAAGAGGGCTGACAGGACAACAGTTGCTGTTAGGCGCCTACTCGGCCCTGTCCCGCCAGATCAAAGCCGGCACAGTACAGATGTATAATCGCCGTGAAATGCTTGACCTCGTTGTGGTAGACGGTGTTGCCCGTGGCATCACGGTGCGCAACATGGTTACCGGCGAGATAGAGAGTTACGCGGCCGATGCCGTCTGTCTGGCAACTGGGGGGTATGTCAACGTTTTCTATCTCTCCACCAACGCCAAAGGTTGCTCGGTAACGGCTAACTGGAAGGCCGCCAAAAAAGGAGCCTTTTTCGCCAACCCCTGCTACACCCAGATTCACCCGACCTGCATTCCACAGGCTGGAGAGTACCAATCCAAGCTGACGCTTATGTCAGAGTCACTGCGCAATGATGGTCGTATCTGGGCTCCCAAGAAGAAGGAAGATGTCAGCAAGCTGCCTGCCGATATTTCAGATGCCGATCGTGATTATTTTCTTGAACGTAAATACCCCTCCTACGGCAACTTGGCACCCCGTGATATTTCCTCCCGTTCTGCCAAAGAAGCATGCGATGCCGGACTTGGTGTCGGCCCCGGCGGACGTGGCGTCTATCTCGATTTTGCCGATTCGATCAAGCGCCTCAGCGAAGACACCATCCGCGAGCGGTATGGCAACTTGTTCGAGATGTATGAAAAAATCACCGATGAGAATGCTTACAAGCGGCCGATGCGAATCTATCCAGCACCACACTATGCCATGGGGGGCCTCTGGGTTGACTATAACCTGATGAGCAACATCCCCGGTCTCTTTGTCCTGGGCGAGGCCAACTTCTCGGTTCACGGTGCAAACCGTCTGGGTGCTTCTGCCCTCATGCAGGGACTTTCCGATGGTTATTTTGTTATCCCCTACACCATCGGAGGGTATTTGGTAACCGTAAAGCCGGGCGCGGTCACTACCGACCACCCCGAATTCAAAAAATCGGTTGTGGATGTCAAGGCGACGAACAACAAATACCTCTCGATTAACGGCAAAAAGACTGTTTCCGAGTTCCACCGTGAACTGGGCAAGGTTATGTGGAACAACGTCGGTATGGCCCGTTCCAAAGAGAGTCTTAACGAGGCAATCAAGGTTATTCCACAAATTCGTGACGAATTCTGGAATAATGTCAAGGTTACCGGCAGTGGAACCGAGCTCAACCAGCAGCTGGAAAACGCCGGTCGAGTGGCCGACTTCCTTGAATTCGGCGAACTGCTTGCTCGCGATGCCCTGCACCGTGAAGAGTCATGCGGCGGTCATTTCAGGGTTGAACATCAACTCCCGGATGGTGAAGCCATGCGTGATGACGTAAATTTCTCCTACGTTGGCGCGTGGGAGTACAAGGGGAATGACAAGGAACCTGAGCTGCATAAGGAACCTCTGAAATTCGAGACTATTCATCTCGCGGTAAGGAGCTACAAATAATGAGCGATCACAAGACCATGACATTGACACTGATCGTGTGGCGCCAGAAGAATGCCAACGATCCTGGTAAATTTGAAACCTACTCAGCGAAAAACATCACAGAGCACCACTCCTTTCTGGAGATGCTTGACTGCGTAAATGAAGACCTGATCCTTGCCGGCAAGGAACCGATCGTGTTCGATCACGACTGTCGAGAAGGGATCTGTGGTATGTGTTCACAGGTTGTTAACGGGGCACCACATGGTGGACAGGACCGTACAACGGTCTGCCAACTGCATATGCGTAAATTCAAGGATGGAGATACCATCTACATTGAACCGTGGAGAGCACGGGCCTTCCCGATCATTAAAGACTTGATCGTTGATCGTACTGCACTCGACACGATTATTCAAGCTGGCGGCTATACATCCTGTCATACGGGTGGTGTGCCGGACGGTAATGCTATCTTGATTCCTAAACCAATAGCAGAAGAGGCAACGGATGCTGCCGAGTGCATCGGGTGTGGTGCCTGTGTGGCCGGATGCCCTAACGGTGCCGCCATGCTCTTTACCGGCGCCAAGGTTTCCCAGTTGGCGCTGCTGCCACAGGGCAAAGCTGAAGCAGTCGCCCGCGTCAAGAACATGACCAAAGCCATGATGGAATGTGGTTTTGGAAACTGCACAAACCACTATGAGTGCCAGGCTGCTTGCCCGAAAGGGATCAACGTCAAGTTTATTGCGCGCATGAACCGTGAGTTTCTCAAGGCGCAATTCGCGTAACTTCAAAGTAGTTTGATATGTGCTAAAATCAGGCGGCCTTTGGGCCGCCTTTTTTTTGATGTACGGGTATCCGAGCCAATGGAATTCAATCTTGTACAACTTGCCCTGACGATCCGGTCGGAGAATGTTTCAAGGCTGGCGCTTTGCCTTCCGCTGACGGCCGGTAGTTTTGCATCAGCCTGCCGTAATGCGGTGTGCCGCTTCCCGGTCAGGGTTTGTGATTCTTGTTCCTGTCGGGAATCATGCCCTTGGCATCTGGTCTTTGGTCAAACGCTCACCTCTGATCCGGCTGAACTTAAAAGGCATCAAAAGCCGCCTCTGCCGTTTGTGTTCTCATTCCCCGGATTGCCGGTGTCTGCTGCATCCGGGGCTGAAATTCAGTGTGGATTGGTAGTTGTCGGGCAGGCCATTCAGCACATTGACATGCTTCTGGAAGGCTTCTCGGAATTCCTGGCAAGTGACTCGTGCCCGGTTTCCGCCGAAATTACCGGCATTGCCTCCCGTGATTATCAGGGCGCTTTACAGCCGTTAGGTGACGGAGGCGGTATCAGCCGACCCGAGAACCTGGTTGTGCTGTCCAGTACCGGATTGCTGGAATGCCATGTCCGGGATGATTCAACGATGGATATCCGACTGCTGTCCCCGCTGCGGTTGTTTGAAAATGGACATCTGCTTAAACTGTTCGATTTCAGTCGGTTTGCCCGCTCGCTGATGCGGAGGGTCTCTGCGTTGGCATATTACTATGGCGCTTATGAATACACCTGTGACTTTAAGGCATTGTCCGATCAGGCAAATGCCGTGACCTGCACGGACGGACATTTTACGCTATCAAGCGGTACAGGCAGGAAGCAGTCAGGCGTCACCGGATATGGCAGCTTTCGGGGAGATCTCAGCGGGCTCATGTCGTTTCTGGTCCTCGGTATGTACGTACATGCCGGCAAAGGCGCGTCCTTTGGTATGGGGATGTATGAACTGTCATCCGGACGAGAAGAGTAATACAATGATACGGTATTTTGAGTCATTTCAATAGCGCCGATTCAAATAAAAATCCGCTATTCCGCAAGTTTACACATGCAGAATAGCGGATTTTTATCAATACCAATGTAGGGTAATTTTTTCCTAGAACGTAACTCCCATGGCATCGGCAACCGTATGGATGTCCTTGTCTCCCCGTCCTGAAAGGCAGACCACGATGGTCTTGTCCTTTGACAGCGCGGGAGCCAGTTTCAGGAGATAGGCAATGGCGTGTGATGATTCCAGCGCCGGCATGATGCCTTCCTCCTGCGTCAACATCCTGAACCCTTCCAACGCTTCAGTATCGGTTATTGAAACATATTCAGCGCGGCCGGTATCCTTGAGCCAGGAATGCTCCGGCCCGACACCGGGATAATCAAGACCGGCCGAGATGGAGTGGGCGTGGGTGATCTGGCCATCACTGTCCTGCAGAAGATAGGTCTTGTTGCCGTGCAGTATGCCGGGTGAACCGGCACAGAGCGGAGCCGCATGCCGGCCTGTTTCGATACCGTAACCGGCAGCTTCCACCCCGATCATTTTTACATTGCGGTCTTTCAGGAAGGGATAGAACAGGCCCAGGGCGTTGCTGCCGCCTCCCACGCATGCCAGCAGGTAGTCCGGAAGCCGGCCTTCCACCTTGCGGTGCTGTTTTCGTACCTCTTTTCCGATTACGGATTGAAAATCACGGACCATCATTGGGTAGGGGTGCGGACCGGCCACCGTTCCAATGACGTAGAAGGTATCGGCGATGGTGGTGACCCAGTTGCGCATGGCTTCGTTCATGGCGTCCTTGAGCGTGGCGGTACCGGCTGTGACCGGTGTGACGGTGGCGCCCAGGAGGCGCATGCGGAATACGTTCAAGGCCTGGCGACGGGTGTCCTCCTCGCCCATGAAGACCTCGCAGGTCATACCAAACAACGCCGCAATGGTAGCGGTTGCCACACCGTGCTGACCTGCCCCGGTCTCTGCAATCACTCTCTTTTTACCCATACGTTTGGCTAGAAGCCCCTGTCCGATGGTGTTGTTGACCTTGTGGGCGCCGGTGTGGTTAAGGTCTTCCCGCTTGAGGTAAATGCGTGCGCCGCCAAGTTTTTTGGTCAGTTTTTCGGCATAATAGAGCGGGTTGGGACGTCCGACGTACTGGCGCAGGTAGTATTCGAATTCCTGTCGAAACTCGCGGTCATGACGGTAATGTGCATAGGCCTTTTCCAGCTCCAGCAGGGCCGGCATGAGGGTTTCGGGGACATAGCGCCCGCCGTACTGGCCGAAGTGGCCTTTTTTATCAGGATAACGCATGATGTTCTCTTTTCAGGGATAGATCTTCCCGCGCAGGATTCTCATACGGGAGAGCCGGTACGAAAGAGCTGTACCCAGTACCCCCAGTCCATAGGTGACACTGCGCTGGAAGTTGATTGATGAAGCCTCGGGAAAATATTTGGTCGGACAGCTGAGCTCACCGATCCGGAAACCGCACCAGGCTATCTGTGCCAACATCTGGTTGTCAAACACAAAGTCATCGGAGTTACGCTCCAGAGGGAGCGTTTCGAGAACCGTACGGGAAAAGGCCCGATAGCCGGTATGGTATTCGGACAGTTTCTGACCGAGCAGAACGTTTTCCGCAAAGGTCAGAAAACGATTGGAAATGTACTTGTAGTACGGCATGCCTCCCTTGAGAGCACCGGTGCCGAGGATGCGGGAGGCCAGCACCGCATCAAACTCGCCATAGGCGATCATGGCAGCCATTGCAGGCAGCAGGTGCGGAGTGTACTGGTAATCGGGATGGAGCATGACCACTATATCCGCTCCAAGGGCAAGGGCTGTGCGGTAGCAGGTTTTCTGATTGCCGCCGTACCCCAGGTTACGCTCATGAACGATGGTTGTAATACCCAGTTTGCGGGCCACTTCTGGGGTGTCGTCCCGGCTGGCGTCATCCACCAGAACCACATCGTCCACGATGTCGAGCGGGATCTCCCGATAAGTCGTTTCAAGGGTTTTAGCGGCATTGTACGCCGGCAGGACAACAACTATTTTTTTCCCGTTCAGCATTTCGGCTTCCTTTGAATAAAAGTTCAGTTGCAGCTAAATGGATCCGCAGCAGATTTCCAGCATCCTGCTATAGAGGAACAAAGCGGTAGACTGCTACCGTATACCCACTCTGCGGCGCCCGGTACATAGTAACATACTTAAGTCCAGGCGGAGTTTCTTCGATCTGTTTAACCGGAACGGAGCCATCCATTTCGACGAGAAAATATTCCGCTCCCTGCCTCTCGGCGTAGGCGTGCAATCGGGGATATTCTGCTACCGGCATAGCGGTCCAGAGCCCGTTCAGAGGATAGATCAGTTTTGACCAGGGAACCATATAATTATGGCCCGGTCCCAGGGTTTGGGCGATCCAGCGTCCCGCCTTATCCGCGTCAGCGGCATAGGAACGGCGCGCCATGATCTCTGCCGACGGTTGTGGCGCCGGTACGACGCTCTTCTCCTGTGATGGGAAAAGATGTACGGGGAAAGCCGTAAGGCGGAAATACAACGCAAGTATCAGCATGACGGCGAGTGAAATAGTACGTCTTGTTGCTTGCGAAAACTGCTTGAACAGCGATTCAGTTGCGAAGGCGATTCCTGCGCACCCCAGGATGATCAGAAGCGGAGCATACGGCACCAGATATTTCCACCACCCTTCGGTAAAAACCGGCAGCACGATCAGTATCAGGAACGGAGAAAGAAATACCGCCTTGTTGCGGCATGATCGATCACCCCAGCTCCTGAAGGATGCAAAAACGGCGGCAAGAGCCAGTATTACCGGGAATATCTGGGGGTATTGCTCCATGCCGCTGTTGTTGGGAATTCTGCCCGGCACTTCCCGGAGCAGATTGGCAAGATAGACCTGGGCACTCTTTGCGGGGTGGGACATGAGGTAAGAGGCTACATCACCGAAGCCGGACGGCACCTGCCATTTCAACTTGCCGCTGTCGGTGAGCCCCCACAACTCCTCGTTGCCAACCTCGCCTAAATCGTTGTCGTGATAGATTCTGCTTTTCATCCAGATCAGCACATAGGTTGATTTTGGACTGATAACCCAGCCCCCGTAATGTTTTCTGAGGAAGAGCAAGTAGGGTAATGAGGTAAGGAGGAACGCCAGAAGAAGTATGGCGGTGAAACGCACCATTTTTCCCTGTATGCCGCGGCGCCATTCCGAAAGAAGCGCCGCAGCGACGACGAAGAGCATTATCAGAAAACCTTCCGAGCGTGACATGTAGGTAAGCGAGAAGGCGATTCCGCTGAGAATTAACATACCCGGCGCCTGTTTGCGCAGGGCCACGCAAAACAGCCAGAGGGAACAGACAAGGAGAGCCGTATAAGTGCATTCGGCCTCCGGCGCTTTACTGATCCAGAGAAAGTGCGGATAGAGTGCAGCTATGGTGGAAGCCCCCAAGGCTACGGAACGGCCGAAAAACTCAGACGCGAGGAGCCAGACGGCAGCGGTGAGGAGAATACCCGTAACAGCCCCGACTATCGCAGAAGACATGAGGAGATCGGGAACGCCTGGCACCCATCCGACGAGCGCAACAAGTATAGAATGCAGCGGAGGAACCCACAGTGATTGCCACCCAAGTCCGATGCCGAAGTGCAAGTTGCGGGCGATCTGGAGGTACGTCTGTCCGTCAGCTGTGATTCCCGGTCGGGAGAACGTGGAAAAGATAACGTAGAATGACAGGGCTAACGGTATAACCGGCAGCAGACGTTTTGGCTCATCAAACATGTGACGGAAAAAGTTCATGAAACTGGATTCCTAGATGGTTGCCTGGCGGCTTCGATAAATGCCCGTATCAGCGTGGCGTCTTTTTTCCCCGGCGCACTCTCCACACCGCTTGAAACATCAACCGCATACGGATTCACCGTGGCCACCGCCCCGGCAATATTTTCCGGGGTCAGCCCGCCCGCAAGAATAATGCGGTGGCCTCTTTTGACAGCTTCGGCAGCAATCTCCCAATTAAAGATCTGTCCGGTCCCACCGCGGGCTGCCGGCGACCAGGCGTCCAGCAGACAGCCCGAGACATGATACCGCGCCAGTGCGTCCAGCGTGGTGATGTCCTTGACGCGAAAGGCCTTGATCACGCGCCTGAGCACCGATTCGCAATATTCAGGCGTTTCCTCGCCATGCAGCTGGATAATGTCGAGACCGCACCGGTCCGCGGTTGCGTTGACGACAGAAATCTCCTCATTGACAAAGAGGCCGACAGTTTGCACAAAGGGGGGCAGGGCGCGGATGATGTCAGCTGCCTGTTCGGGAGAAACATGGCGGGGGGAGCGGGAGTAGAAAACGAATCCCAGTGCGTCGGCGCCGGCTTCTATAGCCGTCAGCGCGTCTTCCAGGGTAGTTATGCCGCAGATTTTAACTTTGACCATGAATAAAGCCCGGAATGAGAATACGATTGAGATTCAGAAGTTCTCAACCTTAATCTCAGATGTAACCTAGAGATTGATTTTCGGCAGGCGTTCAAGCGCTGCCTTTACCATGGCATCCGGATACTCGTAATCCTCCAGATTGCCGGAAAGATACGAGTCGTATGCCCCCATGTCCAGCTGTCCGTGCCCGGAGAGGCCGAACAGGATCGTCCGTTCCTTGCCCTCTTCCTTGGCCAGGACCGCTTCATCAATGGCGGCGCGAACGGCATGGGAGGATTCGGGAGCCGGAATGATACCTTCGCTGCGGGCAAACAGCAGGGCCCCCTCGAAACAGGAATTCTGCTTGTAGGATTTGGCCTCGATCTGGCCGGCATGATACAGCTGTGAAACGAGCGGTGATTCACCGTGATAGCGCAGGCCGCCGGCGTGGATGCCGGGAGGCATGAAATCGTGCCCCAGGGTGTACATCATTGCGATCGGAGCTACCTTGGCCGTATCACCGTAATCAAAGGCATAGGTGCCCTTGGTCAGGGTGGGGCAGGAGGCCGGTTCCACCGCCAGGCAGCGTACGTTTTTCCCAGCTGCCCGATCGGCAATAAAGGGGAATGCCAGGCCGGCGAAGTTGGACCCGCCGCCGCAGCAGGCAATGACGACGTCCGGGTAATCTCCGGCAATCTTCATCTGGGCCTGGGCTTCCTGGCCGATAACGGTCTGGTGCAGGCAGACGTGGTTAAGCACGCTTCCCAGGGCGTAGTTGGTGTCGGCGTGGGAAGCGGCATCTTCCACCGCCTCTGATATGGCAATCCCGAGGCTGCCGTTGGAATCCGGGTCATGGGCCAGGATCGAACGCCCGGAGTTGGTGAACTCGGAGGGGGACGGTATGACGGTGGCACCCCACAACTGCATCATGCTTTTGCGATAGGGTTTCTGGGTACAGGATATCTTGACCATGTAGACGGTACATTCCAGGCCGAACATGGAACATGCCAGGGCCAGTGAACTGCCCCACTGTCCGGCACCGGTCTCGGTCGCCAGGCGGCGGATACCGGCCTGTTTGTTGTAATAGGCCTGGGGGATGGCCGAATTCGGCTTATGGGAGCCCGCCGGAGAAACTCCTTCATATTTGTAATAGATTTTTGCAGGTGTACCGAGCGCCTGTTCCAGCCGACGGGCCCGGTACAGCGGCGATGGCCGCCACAATTTGTAAATTTCCCGGACTTGATCGGGGATATCGATCCAGCGATTGGGCGACATCTCCTGCTCGATCAGAGACATGGGGAAGATCGCCAGCATCTCTTCCGGAGTAACCGGTTTGAGGGTTTGCGGGCTGATGACCGGAGCCAGCGGGCCGGGCATGTCAGGGATGATATTGTACCATTGACGGGGGATCTGGTCTTCGCTGAGCAGGATCTTGGTGTTCATGGCGGTTCTCCGGTAAGGTAAATGGACTGAAGGCTGAAGACTGAAGGCTGAAGGCTGAAGGAAAATCCGGCAAACCTTCAGCCTTCAGTCTTCAGCCTTTACTCTGATATCATTCCAGATTGTCCTCTATCCTGATGAAAACGGTTTTCTCGCAGATGATATCCATCCGGTCGATCTCTGCCAGGGCGGCCTGTATAGAACCTTCACGGGCTTCATGGGTTTTGATCACGATCGGTACCGGTGTCGCGTCGCTATCCTGGTGGGTGGTCTGAACCATGGATTCGATGCTGATGCCGTGGTTGCCCAGTGCGCCGGCGATGGCAGCCAGAACGCCCGGTTTATCGAGGGCGCTGAAGCGCAGCATGTATTTGCTGACGATGTCTCCCATCGGTTTGAGAGGCAGCGTCTTGACTTCAGCATCCAGAAAACCGAGCGGCGCCATTCTGCGACCGGCTCCGGCCTTCATGGAACGGGCCAGGCCGATCAGATCGCCGACAATTGCACTGGCGGTGGGGTTTTGGCCGGCGCCGCGGCCGTAGAACATAACCGGCCCGACAAAATCGCCGGTCAGCCGAATAGCATTGAACACGCCGTTCACCTCGGACAGCGGGTTGTGCAGCGGGATCATGGTGGGGTGGACGCGGGCCTCCACCTGGCCGTCGGACAGCTTGCCGATCGCCAGCAGCTTGATGCGGTAGCCGAAATCATTGGCAAATTTTACATCCTGGCCGCTGATGCGCGAAATGCCTTCAGTATAAATGCTGTTGAAGTCGATCTTTGTGCCGAAGCAGAGTGAAACCAGGATAGCCAGTTTGTGGGCGGTATCAACCCCTTCGATATCAAAGGTCGGGTCCGGTTCGGCATAGCCCAGTTCCTGGGCGACCGCCAGCATCTCGGCAAAATCCGCGCCTTCCTGGGTCATGCGGGTCAGGATGTAGTTGCAGGTGCCGTTCATGATGCCGATCACGCTGCCGAAGTTGTTGGCGGCCAGATTGCTCTTGATGGCGGTCAGCACCGGAATCCCTCCGCCGACGGCGGCCTCGAATTGGATCTCGACCCCTTTGCGGGCAGCTGCCGCGTAGATCTCGTCGCCATGCAGGGCCAGCAGCGCCTTGTTGGCGGTGACGATGTTCTTGCCCTTTTCAATGGCCTTCAGCACGAAGGTCTTGGCCGGTTCATAGCCGCCGATCAGTTCGATAACGACCGAAATTTCCGGGTCGTTGAAAAGATCATCCGCACTGGTGGATAAGACTCCGGGGTCAACCGTCACACCCCGGTCAGTGGTTATATCCAGATCAACAATCCGTTTCAGGACTATACCGGTTCCAACCTTGTTGCGGATAAGATCCGCGTTTTCCCGGAGCAGCTTGACCACTCCCGCACCTATGTTGCCGAAACCCAGTAATCCAACCTTGATGTCGCTCATTGTTCCTCGCTTGCTTCTTCGGTTTTTGGACATGCTTCGATTTCATCCAGGATGCCGTTCACAAAGGCGGGTGAATCCTTGTCGCCGAATTTGCGGGCTATCTCGATGGCCTCGTTGATGCTGACTTTCTTGGGGATATCCGGCCGGAACATCAGTTCAAAAGTTGCCAGACGCATGACATTCAGGTCGACCCGCGGCATCCTGACCAGCGTCCAGTTTTTTGAGCGGGCCTTGATGGCCTCATCGATGACCTGACGCTGTTCCTGGACTCCGAATACCAGGCCTTCGGCAAATTCCCGCACGCGAGACAGTACATCAACCTGCTCTTCACGAAAGGTTTGCAGCGTTTCCCGGATTCCGACGGATGGATTTGCATCCAGTGCGTACAGGATCTGCAGGGCCAGTTCACGTGATTCCCGTCGTAAGCCCATTATGTAAGAGCCTTCAGCAGGTTAACTGTTTCAATGGCGGTCACGGCTGCCTCGAATCCCTTGTTGCCGGCTTTGGTGCCGGCCCGTTCCACGGCCTGCTCGATCGTGTCGGTAGTGAGAACGCCAAAGGCGATCGGTACGCCGCTTTCAAGTGAAACCGAAGCCACACCTTTGGAAACCTCGGAGGCCACATAGTCAAAATGCGGCGTAGACCCTCGGATAACGGCTCCCAGGCAGATGATGGCATCATATTTTCTGCTTTCGGCCAGTATTTTGGCTGCCAGCGGGATTTCAAAGGCACCCGGAACGCGGGCAACATGGATATTCTTGTCGTCACCACCGTGTCGGACCAGGGCATCGACAGCACCTTCCAGCAGGCGTTCGCAGATGAAGCTGTTGAAACGGCTGACAACGATGCCGAACGTAAGACCCTTGGCATCTAGTTTTCCCTCGAAAAATTGTGGCATGACGATCCTCCTGAAGTGTGTCCGCTAAAAAATCGAAATAGTAGCATAATTTTTGGTGATGGGGAGAAAAAATTACAGTCAGGGCCTGTCCGGATGCGGCAGGCAGATACAATTACCACTGTAATCCACCACCAGAAAACGAGGTTGCATTTCTCCGGCATGCTGATTTGCGGCAGAGCGGGCATGCTGAAAGAGCAGTTTCAGCAGTTGCTGATCGAAGCTGCACGCGATGGCAATCTCCCGCGCTGTATTGGCGCTGGAGATTGTCGCCAGAACCGGTTCCGGCAGGCCGGCTTCCTGTCCCCACGTTAAAAGCTGCGCCAGATCCAGCTCCGATGCCGCTGCATGGGTGTTTTCGTGCCCGCAGGCGATCTTGAGCAGCTTGGCGAACTGGCAGGCAATGACAGGTTCACGGAAACCGCGCAGCTTACAGGCCTTCAGCGCATAGGCAATGTGGTCGCCCATCATGATGTAGGCTTCTTCGGGCAGTAAAACCCCCCTCAATCCCCCTTTAGGCCCCAGAGGGCCCTTGTCAGGGGGGAGGATAAAGCTCCCGCCCTGATAAGGGAGGGCGGGGGGAGGGTTGCTGTTAAGCCATTTCTGAGCTCCCATCTCGCTGGTGCGGCCGGTGGAGAGAACCACTGTCTCGCAGCCGCAGGCTCTGGCAACATCCAGCGCCGCGTCGATGGTGTCCGTCCAGGCCTTGGCCGAAATCGGGCGGACAATGCCGGTGGTACCGAGGATGGAGAGGCCGCCGATGATCCCGAGACGGGCGTTGAGTGTTTTTTTTGCCCGCTCTTCGCCGTCAGGGATGGAGATGATAATGTGAAGGGTTGAGGGATGAGGGATGAGGGATGAGAAAACGGAGCGAACCGCCTCTTCAATCATGTGGCGCGGAACCGGATTGATGGCCCAGTCGCCGGGTGCGACCGCCAGTCCCGGCTTGGTGACCTTGCCGATACCGGAGCCGCCGGAGATGATAATAGCACTCCCCCCTTTTTGAAAGGGGGGCTGGGGGGATTACGCCTGACTTCTGCGTGCACCTCGGCGCCGTTGGTTACGTCCGGGTCATCACCGGCATCCTTGACAACGAAGCAGGCTGCGGCATCCGGGCTGAAGGTCTGTCCATGCAGCAGGAAGGTGGCTGACACTCCGGCGGGGAGTGTCAGCGTCACTTCGCGGACCGATATCTGGTGCACCAGCATCAAGGCGGCACCCTTGGCGGCAGCGGCAGCGCAGGCCCCGGTGGTAAAGCCTGACCTGAGTGGCGTCGAAGGGCCGGATCTGAGCGGAGTCGAAGTGCCGGAGCTGATGGATGAGTGTACAGGGCTGCTCATGCCGGAACCCCGCATAGAAGCAACAGACAAACCGCCTGAAATGTGATGTTGGCCATGACCTGTCGTTACTTCCCTTCAGCAAGTATCGCCAGGGCATTCACCACGGAAGCTGCCACATTCGAACCACCCTTGCGTCCGATATTGGTAATAAAGGGAATGCCGTGATCCAGTGTGGCCAAGGCATTCTTGCTCTCCTCGGCGCCGACAAAACCGACCGGCAGACCGATGATCAGGGCCGGTGATGCATTGCCGGCTTCAATCAGGCGTAATAATTCAAACAGGGCGGTCGGAGCATTACCGATAACAAAAATACGGTTATTGGGGTTGCGCAGTGCTTTGCGCATGGCTGTCACGGAGCGGGTTACTCCCTCGCGTTTTGCCAGCGCTCCCACATCGGAGTCAGCCACATGACAGGTGGCTTCACAATGGAAAGAGACCAGCCGCGACTTGCTGATTCCCGCGAGGGCCATAGTGGTATCAGTAACGATTCCCGCCCCGCTGCGTATGGCGTCAACCGCCTTTTCAACGACATTATCGGACATGATCATCGACTGGGCATACTCGAAATCTGCGCTGGTATGGATGGCACGGCGAACGATCTGCCATTCCGGCTCACCCCAGCCATGTTCGCCCGCTTCGCTGTCAATGATGCGAAACGACTCCGTTTCGATCTCTTCCGGTTTCATGGTCAGGGATTCCATCAGCGCCACCCCAGTCGTTCCAGCGCCTCGCCGATGCGCTCGGACTCGATCTCAGCCAGTTTGCGGTGTGCACCCAGGTGGCTGCCCATCTCCATGATCAGGCCGGGATGGCGTTTCTGCGCCTCCTGTATCTCCTCGGGCAGGTCGTGCTGGACGTGGGCTCCCATGAAGAGGAAATAGGGCATCAGCAGAATGCGTCCGGCACCCCGGGCAACGCAGGTATCGATGCCCTGCTGGATATTCGGTTCGTGGAGTTCACGAAATGAGACCTCAACGATTTCAAAACCGGTCATCTCCCGCACCATCACAGCCACCTCGCGGGCGGCGTCATTGGCCTCGGCGATTCGGCTGCCGTGGGCCATCATCAGAATTGCAGTTTTCATTGTTCCTCGCTTGGTTGATTGAAAATGTACTGTAGTGCCCTGCACACGATATCTATTTTAATGAATCCATTGACAAATCAAAATAGACTTTATAATCTCAATTTTCAAGCCATTCCAAAAGTCCGTGGTGACTTCTTGTAATCACGGCACTGATCAGAGGGGAAATCAAGATGGATGCTGAAATGTTTAAGAAACTGCTTATTACGGCCATTCATAAAAACGCGTCCGATATCCATCTGCAGGTTGGGGCAAATCCGCTGTTCAGGATTAACGGAGAACTGGCTGAATTGAAGTACCATCCGCTTACTCCGGCGGAGACACAGGCAATTGTTGACGAGATCCTCTCCCAAACGATCATACAAGGTTCCGCTTTATCAATTTCGGAGCTGGATGTCGCCTACAGCCTGCCGGGACATGGACGCTTCCGGGCCAATATATACCGGCAGAGAGGCTCCTTTAATATAGTCTTGCGGACCATCCCCATTTCAATCAAATCATTTTCAGAGCTGAATCTTCCGCCGGTTCTTGAAAAAATTTCATCCCTGAGACGTGGACTGGTTCTTGTGGTCGGCGCAACCGGTAACGGCAAATCAACTACCCTGGCTTCAATGATAGAATATATCAACAATACCCGCCGGGCACACATCATAACTATTGAAGAACCGATTGAATATCTTTTCGTGAATGCAAAATCTGCAATAAGTCAGCGTGAAGTCGGCACTGACACACCGTCTTACAGCAGGGCGACCGTGGCGGCCATGAGGCAGGACCCGGATGTCATTTATGTGGGAGAAATGCGTGATGCGGAAACCGTGGAAACGTCGATCAAGGCCGCGGAGACGGGACATCTGGTTATCTCCTCCCTGCACACCATGGACAGTATCAGCACCATCGCCCGGCTGGTCGCTTTCTATCCTGCCGACCAGGAGGCAAATATCAGGAAACGGCTGTCAAACTGCCTCGTGGCGGTAATCGCCCTGCGTTTGATTCCTCAAAGTGATCATATCGGAATGATTCCTGTCGTGGAAGTTCTCAGGGTAACCCGCGGCATCCAGGACTGCATCTGCGATTCCGCCAAAACCAATGATATCTTGTCATACATGGAAAAAGGCACGGATATGTACGGAATGCAGACCTTCGACCAGCACATTCTCTCCCTGCTCAGAGCAGGAAAGATTAATCTTGAAACGGCAAAACAGGCAGCCAACAAGCCTGACGAGCTGGAACGATCTCTTATGCTGGAATAGCGACGGTATAAAAGCCGCACCCGTTGGGCGCGGCTTTTATATTCTCCCCCCAACCGGGGGATATACAGGGACATCCTCGATTTTGCAACTACGGAGGATGTCCTTTTTTGTTTCATGCCGCCTCAACCAATCGTCGGCCTTCCCCCTCCGCATCCAGCCCCTGCAACCCTTCCCAGCGCCCTGTCAGAGGACCTTCAACCTGTCCATCCCCAATGCGGCCGAGCAGTTCGGTGACGATCCGCCAAGCGGGCAGGACATCTCCGCCGGGGGCGTCGTGCCGGTGAACCCGCGGCGGATGCAGCTCCGGCGTCAGTCCCTTGATCGGCAGGCCGGGTTTCATGACCTGCCTGAAGCGCTGGGCGCGCCCCTCATGGTTGACAAAGGTGCCGTCCATTTCGATCCAGGCGGTTGTCGGAAGAACAATCCCGGCCTTCGCTATGGCGGATGTGTTTTGCCAGTCCGCTGCCGCCAGGACCTGGACCCCCTCCGGAAGCTCTCCCGGAAGGTCGGCCTCCAGGCTGATGATGCCCTTGATCTGTCCGTTGGAGAGGAGTTCCTCTAACGATTGGGGGCCCTGCTCCTGTGCCAGCAGGGCGCAGCCGAAGGCGTTGGGGCCGTCGAGAACAAAGGCTGTCTTGACTCCGTTGCAGATAGCTGATTGGATTTCGTTCAAACTGGTCTGGCGGGTGCCGCAGATGATCACCGGGCGCGTGGCAGAGTTGAAGGGGATGTCGGCTAATTCCGTAACCAGCTTGAATTCGAAAGGCAGGGTGGCTTCGACTCCGCTCAGCCTGCAAGACGTCTCCTGCACAAAACCCTCTTTCTGAATGGAATCAGCTCCCTGAGCAGAGATCGGTCCCTGAGCGGAGTCGAAGGGCACCACATACACCCGAGCACCATCTCTCCAGGACTGGCGCACCGCCAGGGCCAGCATGGGGGCCTCGTCCAGCAGGTCGCAGGCCATGATTGCCACCAGGTCGGCCCGGCGCACGTCATCCTGGGAAGCGGCATTCGCGGTCGTAAGCAGTGAAGCCGCCTGCATGGTTCGCGCGGCCTGGAGTTGATCCGTGAAGTAACAAACGGCTCCGGCACCCAGGCCATTGCGTAGACGGGCCGCCATGATGTTGCCTTCCAGGGACATGCGCGGAGAGCCGACAATCGCCAGCGACTCCGGCCCATGCAGTTCCAGGAATCCGGCCAACCGATCCGCCAGGGTGTCCAGCGCCTGCTCCATGGTTACCGGGCTGCCATCCACCAGCGCTTGGCGCGGTCGGTCCGGGGCATTGACGATGGCGTTGGAAAAACGCCCCCGATCACAAATGAACCAGCCGTTGACCGTGTCATTGTGGCGGGCGGTGGTCTTGAGCAGTTCGCGGTAACGGGCCATAGGGACGGTGTTGCACCCCAGCGAACAGTGGGGGCAGACCGAGGGGGCCATGTCGTAATCCCAGTAGCGGGCCCGGAAGCGGGCGGTCTTGTCGGTGAAGACTCCGGTGGGGCAGATATCCACCAGGTTGCCGGAAAAGGGGGATTCCAGCGCGCCATCCCGGTCTCGGCCGAAATAAACGGATGCGGCCCGGCCGGTGACGCCGAAATCAGTTCCGCCGGCGTATTCCTGATAGAAACGGACGCAGCGGTAGCACTGGATGCAGCGATTCATCTCGTGCTCGATCTGATCTCCCAGATACTGGTTGACGTGGGTGCGCTTCCGGCCGTCGTAGCGGCGCAGGCCGTGGCCGCCGGCGATGGTGAAGTCTTGCAGCTGGCATTCGCCCCCCTCGTCGCAGACCGGACAGTCGTGGGGGTGATTGATCATCAACCACTCGATCACACTCCGGCGCATGGCCACGGCCTCCTCGTCCGAGGTGGAGACGACCATGCCGTCCTGGGCCGGCAGCATGCAGGACATCTGCAAACCCTTGACCGGGCCGTCCAGCAGCTTGACGGCGCAGACCCGGCAGGCGCCGGCCTTGCCCAGGGCAGGGTGCCAGCAGAAGTGCGGAATGGTGATGCCGACGCTGCGGGCCGCTTCCAGCACGTTGGTGCCTTCCGGCACCTCTACCGCTATGTTGTCGATGATAAGTTTCGGCATGGGGTTGTCAGGATGGTTTGACCTTTTCGTATTGATGGATGAGAAGCAGCTGTCCGAGTGGTGCGGTAAGTATTACACCGATGAACAGCACGACAAAACCGGCGAAGATGATGACATTGCCGACCAGATAGACCAGGAACCAGTTGAGAAAATCGGCCTGAATCGACTCGATTCCCCATTTGACGGCATCGATGGGATTCAGGTTACTGTCGATGATGGCATACATGCCGGGTACGATCAGAAAACCCAGAATGATAGAGGCCAGTGATCCGATCACAGGGACACAGTGAAGGACGATTGCGGCAATCAGATACAGAAGCAGGTACACGAACAGGTTGCCGAAGCAATCCCAGGCGTTGAAAAGATCACCTACCTGTGCGCGGCCACGTCCCCTGGCAACCTTGAAAAGCGAGCGGTTGTAGCCGGCAATAAAACCGATATTGGCGATAGGTATCCAGCAAATAAGAATAAAAACCAGCGTCAGTACAACCAGATCACTGAGATTGTTCTTCCAGAGGTTGAGGGTTTCGGTAAAGACTTCGCCAAAATAATCGGTCTGTTGAGCAAAAGGCTGCTCCGGAAGCTGGTGCGTCAGGTTCGAGCCGCAGTGTTTGCACTTGATGGCTTCGTCATGGATCTCTTCTTTGCAGTAGGGGCATTGCATCCGGTGTCTCCTGTATGCTGCAAACTCGGGCTTTAGCAGGTTGTTGAAAATCTACTGCGGGGCCAGTCTGCTGCGTTGCCGCTCTCTCGAAAGCTCAACGTACGTGGGGTACGCCTCGCTTCCTCGTTCGCTTGCGCCTTGCATCCCGGCCTCCTCATGACGTTTTTCAACAAC
>JAENWA010000020.1 GCA_016650295.1 Desulfuromonadales bacterium
GGGATGAGGGATGAGGGATGAGGGATGAGGGATGAGGGATCAGGGATCAGGGATCAGGGATCAGGGATCAGGGAAAACCGATCATCGATTACTGACCACCGTTCCCCGTTCACTGATCCCCGATCACTGGTTACCGTTTCCCCCAGATCTCCAGCAGGGCCGGCAGAAATACCATGAACACCGTCACGCTGGCGACCATCCCCAGGGACATGACCGCGCCGATGCTGAAGACCCCCTGGTGATGGGCTACCATCAGGGCACCGAAGCTGAACAGGATCGTCAGGGCATTCAGGAAGACGCCGATACCGGCGCTTGACAGGGCCACCTGGGCCGGTGTCTCGTTCCCCTGGCGATAGCGGTTGATGATATAGATGGCCGAATCGATCCCCACCCCCAGAATCAGCGGCAGGACGATGATGTTGGCCGAGTTGAAACTGACTCCGGCCAGCCACATGCCCCCCACCATCAGCAGCAGGCCTGCTGCCAGTGGCAGTGAGCCGATCAGGGCAAAGCGCAGGCTCTTGAAGTTGATCAGCAGAATCGCCGCGATACCGATAAAGGCGTAGCCGAAGGCCTTCAGGTATGAATCGCGCAGAACGGTCAGTGATTCGTAGACCATGACCGGTTCGCCGGTCGCATGGGGCACGACACCCTTGACTTGGCTGACGAAGTCCCGCAGCGGCTCATGTTCGAAGATCTCATGTTTTGGCGCCACCTGCAGCAGCAGTTTGCCGCTTGTTCCCACGAAGCGTTTCCTGAGCTCTTCCGGGACGTCTTTCTCGCTGACCGGTGCGGCATTCAGGCTCTCCTTCATCATACGCAGCTTGTCCGGCAGCTCCGCAAACATACCCCCCTGAAACTCGCGCAGCATCCCCAGGGCGTTCTTGTCTTTCTCTTTCTCCAGTGACGCAAAGAAACCATCCAGGGTCTTCAGGAAGGCCCCTACCGGGCGAGCCTCGGCGGCCTTGTCCGCTTCCAGTCTTTTCTTCAGTTTATCAACCCGATCACGAAAATTCTCGAAGATGGCGGGCAGTTCCATGACCCGCAGGTTTTCCTCGTAGGGAGCCGGTCTGACACCG
Organism: Desulfuromonadales bacterium; assembly: GCA_016650295.1. Classification (GTDB taxonomy): domain Bacteria; phylum Desulfobacterota; class Desulfuromonadia; order Geobacterales; family Pseudopelobacteraceae; genus CAIPTY01. Next base: position 1,080 of record JAENWA010000020.1, read on the forward strand.
TCCATGACCTGCCGCAGGGCCGCCAGTTCCGCCAGTTTCGCACCCTGCTGGTCGGGTACCAGTGCTGACAGGCTGACGACATGATCAACGGCCGGCAGCTTCTCCAGACGCTCGGTCAGTTGCCGGGCCTCGGCCGGGTCCTTGGCCGTGACAACAGCGAAGTAGCCGGAGTTTTCCTTGCTGCGCATCAGCTTGTAGGCATACTCCACCGACTGCAGTCCCCTGGCTTGAAGATTCATCAGGTTGTAGTCAAAACGGATTTGCAGCACCGGATAGACACAGGCCAGAGAGAGGACGAGGGTTGCAGTCAGCACCAGGCGCGGGCTGTTGAACAGAGCCTGAAGAACCGATCGATCGGCAGTCCGTTTGCTGGAAACAGGCTGCACAGGTGCTGACGATTTCCGAAAGCGTTCCAGCAGGATCAGCATGGCCGGCAGGACGGTAAAGGTTGCCAGCACGCAGATGAATACTCCGCCTGCGGCGATGATGCCCAGTTCGGCGATACCCTTGAAATCGGTGAAGGCAAAGGTGGCAAAGGCCAGGGCCACGGTGGCGGCAGCCATGATGATCGAGCGGATATTGGTGGACAGGCCGGTCTCGATGGCCGCCAGACCTTCGGCGCCGTTTTTGAGTTCTTCCTGGTAGCGCAGTACGACCTGGATGCCGTACTCGATACCCAGGCCGATCAGCATGATGGCAAAGACCATTGAAAGAATATTGAGATGGCCGACGGCCAGGGTGGCAAAACCGAAGGAGAGGCAGATCCCGACGATCAGCGAGACCATGGCGGCGATGACGTTCAGTAGACCGCGGAAGGCAAACAGCAGCAGGATCACGGTCAGCGTCAGGGACAGGACCGTGGCGATCCCGATATCGTGCTGGCTGGTGGCCATTTCCTCGTATTCCAGCACCGGCACCCCGGTCAGGCCCCCCTTGATCCCCTTGAACTCAGGATTTTTGAGTATCTCATCCAGCGCAATCCGGACTGTTTTAATGGCCTTTTCGGCCGGTACAAAACTACCCTGCTCCTTGATCGGCAGAACCGTGACCACCTGCTGTTTTCCGGCGTTCTCCAGCATGGACGGTTTGCCGTCACTGGTTCCTTTCAGGAACGAATCCATGGAAAGCCCGGTCCCGGATCCGCCCGGTTTTCCGTCAAAGGCCTTGAAACCTTTGTCCAGGGTGGTCAGCATGAAGGTCAGGCTTTTCAGGTTGTCCGGAGCCGGACGTGCCAGATAGCCGTCTATCTGGCGGGTCAGGCTGGTGAAGAGTGTCTGGATCGACGGGGCCGCAGCCAGATCCTTCAGTACCGGGGCGGCCATGGTCAGGGTGCTGCGCAGCTGGCGTATGTCCTCCAGCGGCATGAACAGCAGGCCGTTGTTACGGAAATAAGGCAGACCGCCGGGATGGAATACCTCGCGAAAGACACCCTTCTCGCGGTTCAGTCGTGTATAGAGCGCGTCAGCGGCGCGGGTGGCACGTTCGGCGTCGTCGGATTCAATGACCGCGACAATCTCCTCCTGATCGCCGAATTCGGCGCGATAGGCGCGGTAATCGACCTGAAAGGGAGCGCTTTTCGGCATCAGGTCGTCGCGACCGGTCAGGAACTCCATGTTTTTGACCGTGTAGATCACGGACGCAATTGAGCAGAGCAGGGCCAGGGTCAGGATCAGGCGCGGTTGTTTGGAAACAAAGCCGAACAGGCGGTTATTTTTGGGCTGGTATGACAAAGCGTGCTCCTTGCGTGTGGTCCGTACCGCGTTTCAGGCGCGGATACGAAAAGGCTGTCTGGTCAGGGAACCATACAGCCTTTTTGATGAGTCACCTGTGCCGTATTGGCTTAAACGTTGAAACGGAAATGCATCACATCCCCGTCTTTGACCACGTATTCCTTGCCTTCCAGCCTCATCAGCCCTTTTTCCTTGGCCCCGGATTCCCCGTTGCAGGCGATGTAGTCATTGAATGCGATGACCTCGGCCCGGATAAAGCCCTTCTCGAAATCGGTGTGAATCACACCGGCCGCTCCCGGCGCCTTGGTGCCGTTGACAATTGTCCAGGCCCGCACTTCCTTGACGCCGGCGGTAAAGTAGGTAATCAATCCCAGCAGGTCGTAACCGCTGCGGATCAAGCGGTCCAGGCCCGGTTCTTCAACCCCCATGTCATGCAGGAAGGCCTGCTTCTCGTCGCCGTCCAGTTCTGAAATCTCCGCCTCCAGCTTGCCACAGATCACAACCACCCCGGCTCCCTCGACGGCGGCAATCTCTTGTACCTGTGCTACGAAGGGATGCTGGCCGGACAGGTCATCCTCGGCCACATTGGCGACGTACAGAACCGGTTTGTCGGACAGCAGATGCAGTTCACGCATCCAGCCGCGCTCGTCTTCATTCTCGGCCGCGCCCTTGAGTTTTTTTACCTGTTCCAGCAGGGCTCGCACCCGTAGATAGAAAGCGACTTCATCCTTGGCTTTCTGGTCACCGCTACGGGCCAGTTTCTCGGCGCGCTGGATCTTTTTCTCCACGGTATCCAGATCCGCCAGGGCCAGTTCGGTATTGATGACTTCTATATCGTCCGCCGGCGAGACCCGTCCGCTGACATGCACGACGTTGTCGTCGTCAAAGCAGCGTACCACGTGGACGATGGCATCCGTGCTGCGGATATGGCCGAGAAACTGGTTCCCCAGGCCCTCTCCGGAGCTGGCTCCTTTTACAAGGCCGGCGATGTCTACGAATTCAATGGTCGTGGGCTGGATCTTCTGTGGAATGACAATGGCGGACAGCTGATCCATGCGCGGGTCCGGCACCTGGACGATACCGACGTTGGGATCGATGGTGCAGAACGGGTAGTTGGCCGATTCTGCGCCGGCCGAGGTCAGCGCGTTGAAGATGGTTGATTTGCCTACGTTGGGCAGTCCGACGATACCGCAATTGAAACCCATATAGTTATCCTTTAGTGAGTTACAAATATTTTACGCGTTTTTCAGGCGGAAAATATTTTGGCTAACGAACTATCCTGTTTACGGGGCCAGATAATTCTTGTTGTTGTAAAGGCTCATGGCCTTGGGTAGCCCCTCGTCCAGCATCAACTCCAGCATCTCCAGGCCGCCGTCCAGAACCCGGGGCAGGATCTCCATCTCGTCGGGCGGGATGTTTCCCAGTACGTAGTTGACCGTATCACCGTGGGGCGGTCTGCCGATTCCTATGCGCAGGCGTGTGAATTCTCCCTTGCCGAGCTGTTCCATGATCGAGCGCAAACCGTTGTGTCCGCCGTGACCGCCCCCCTGTTTGAGACGAACGGTGCCGAAGGGCAGATCCAGATCGTCGTGAGCGACGATCAGCTGCGACAGGGGAAGTTTGTAGAACTGGAGCGCCTGCATGACGGCCCGCCCCGAAAGATTCATGAAGGTCTGCGGTTTGAGAAGGATGAGTCGGCTGTCGTTATGCTTCCATTCTCCGGCCAGACCCGAGAATGACGTGCGGGTTACGGGTAGGTTCTCAAGGTGATCCAGGCGATCCAAAAAAAGGAAACCCGCGTTGTGGCGGGTCCATTGATACTTGGGGCCGGGATTGCCCAGCCCCGCTATGACATACGTACTCATTCTATTATGAAGTCAGGGAATCAGACTGCGGCCGGAGTTTCTTCTTCTTTAACCCTGCCGAGAACACTGACGATCGGTGTCTTGGGATTGTCCAGAATCTTGATACCATCCGGAAGCGGAATATCACTGACATGAATCGAGTGGGCGATCGCGAGGTCTGTGATGTCGATTTCGATATGGTCGGGGATATTGCCCGGCAGACATTCCACATGCAGTTCATGGTGAGCCAGATCCAGCAGGCCGCCTCCCTTGACTCCAATGGCGGTGCCTTTCAGGATAATCGGAACGGTGACGCGCAGTTTTTCGGTCATATTGATGCGATGGAGGTCAACGTGTTTGTATGTGCCTTTCAGCGCATCACGCTGCAGGTCTACAATGATAGCCATGGACTGATCCAGGTTACCGCCGCCCAGCAGGGTAATCAGGTTGTTCTGGCCGCCATCACCGGCCATGGCAGCCTGCAGTTCGCGATACTTGATGCTTATCGCCATGGGATCCATACCCTTGCCGTACACAACACCCGGAACCATATCAGCGCTTCTCAACTGACGGCTGATGCCCTTGCCGGTCTTGGATCTCAATTCGACGTTTAACTGTTTTTCTTGCATGGTGTTCCTCCAATTGTAGTGACGGGATGTACCCATCTTGTACGGGTAAAATTACATTTATGTATTATACAAACAGCGAACTGACAGATTCATCCTCATGGATACGCCGGATTGCCTCGGCCAGAAGATCGGCTACGGACAGCATGCGTACCTTGCCGGTCTGCTGGCACTTGTCGCCCAGCGGTATCGTGTCGGTCAGGACAATTTCTTCAATATCGGAATTGTTGATGCGTTCGATGGCCGGTCCGGAAAGCACACCATGCGTGGCACAGGCGAAGATGGCACTGGCACCGTTATCCTTGAGCGCCTTGGCCGCCTGGGTCAGGGTGCCGGCGGTGTCGATCATGTCATCCAGAATAATGGCAATCTTGCCCCGGACGTCGCCGATCAGGTGCATGACCTCGGCCACGTTGGGGCCGGTTCGGCGCTTGTCGATAACAGCCAGGGTGCATGACAGGCGTTTGGCAAAGGCACGGGCGCGCTCGGTGCCGCCGGCATCCGGGGAAACCATGACAACCTCTTCACCTTTGAAACGGGTCTTGAGATAGTCCAGGATGACCGGTGCGGCGTACAGGTTATCCACCGGGATATTGAAAAAGCCCTGAATCTGGCCGGCATGCAGATCGATTGTAACCACGCGGTCAACGCCGGCGGTAGTGATCAGATCAGCCACCAGTTTGGCGGTGATCGGTGTGCGCGGCGCGGCCTTGCGGTCCTGGCGGGCATAACCGTAATAGGGTATCACTGCGGTGATGGTCGCCGCCGAAGCCCGTTTGAGGGCATCAGTCATGATCAGCAATTCCATCAGGTTGTTATTGGTAGGTGCGCAGGTGGATTGAATGACATAGACGTCACGCCCGCGCACATTCTCGGTGATTTCGATCATGATCTCACCATCGGAGAAGGTACGGACCCGTGCGCCGCCGAGAGGAACGTGCAGGCATTCGCAGATTTTCTGGGCGAGGGCCGGGTTGGAGTTGCCGGTAAAAACCCTGATCTTGTCTTGCATGATCGTTCAGTTACCTTTCAAATAGAAACGAGGCTGGTGGTTGGGACGCCCAGGATCAAACTGCGAAATTACCGAGGCAGGAAATCCCCGAAATGCAAATTTTTACAATATCGCAACATCAAAGTCAATCATAAATAGATAACTAAGCGGGATTGTTATGCCTGACGAATCGCAGAAAAGAACCGTCCATGTGGACAGGGCGGTTATGTGGTTCCCGATTGAAGCGGGTATTCTCCCATACTGATCGGTTATTTTTTCAGTTCGTTCTTTTTGACATTATCCGGAATTGCGGTGCTGCTGTCCTGCGCACTGCCGCTCAGTTCGCCCGTCAGCTCCAGGCCGGCATCCTTTACGGCCTGCTCCAAGAACTCCTGAGCCTTCTTCTGCTCCAGCTCCGCCTTGAGCTTGTTGTAGATGAAGTCTCTGGCCTCGGAAAAGCTGGCCGTCCGTTTTTCCTGGCGCTCATCCAATTTTATGATGTGAAATCCGTAGGAGGTGGCCACAATGTTACTGAACGTGCCGCTCTTGAGGGCAAAGGCGGCTTTTTCAAACTCTTCCGAATTGGTCTTGCCGAGGGTGATTACAGCCAGTTCTCCACCTTTTTTGGCCGAGTTCTGGTCGTCGGAGAACTCCCTGGCCAGCGAGGCAAAATCCTCGCCCTTCTTCAGACGCAGCAGAATCCCCTCAGCCCTGCTGCGGGCTTTTTCCTTTTCCTCCGGACGATCTTCTTTCAGCGATGCAATCAGGATATGACGCACCTTAACCTGCTCCGGAATTTGGAAATCCTTTTCATTCACCTGATAAAACTTCTTCAAATCTTCTTCCGGCACGGTTACGCCGGCAGTCACGACCTTGACCAGGTATTCCTGCGAGATGAAATTGTCGTACACGTAGCTCAACTGTTCCTTTATCTCGGGCTTACTGTCAAACCTCTCTTTTTTGGCCTTGGCAACAACCGCTTTTTTCGTCAGGATTTCTTTGACCAGGCCGAGCTTTTGCCGGGGGTCATCCTGAAACCGCTTCTGTACCTCGGGCGGCTGGCTGGCTATGATCCGGTCCAGATCGGCCTCCCTGAGGACAAAGTCTCCCACCTTTCCCAATACCGGATTGGTCTCTTCGGCCGACAGAGTACCTGCTACTGCTGCAACCAGAAAAAGTGCCACGAGGATAGTTCTTGCGATCATAGTTCAACACCTCTGAAGTTTTTCGCCCGATGCGGGCATTAAATCAGGCTGTCTTATATCACAGGCATGTGCGGCTAATCAAGGCGGATGAAGGTGAAATGCGGGCTGATCTATTCTCGGCTGTAACCGCATATCAGGGGTGGATGCAGGTATGAAAAAGCCGCCCTGTTATGGGCGGCTTTCGTGGTGCCGGCGATAACATCATCTCATGGTGCGGGTCTGATCATCAGCCTGTTCACCCGTAGGGGGGCAAGTTTTATTTTCAGCGGTCCAAAGACCGTGGTCTGTCCGGTGCAGGATGAGTAAGTGGCATCATACCCTCCTTCGATGGTGAGGCTGACCTCCTTGTCCAAGAGCAGGCCTGCTGCCGGCAGCGTTTTGAGCGCCCTGATCGTATCCCCGCTTGACGCTTCGGAACAGGCGGTCTGCAGCAGGCTGTAGGCCACACCGGTTCTCATGTTCTTCACCAGCGGCGACAGGGTGAAGTCTGCCGATACGTTCCTGTCTGATGACATGCTGAAGGCACAGTCTCCCGTCCCGCTGCACGCCCCGCCCCAGTTGCTGAACCCTGAGTTGCTGTCGGGGGACTGAAACAGCACCACCGCCAGCCCGGAAGGGAACGATGCCGAACAGGCAGTTCCGCAGTTAATGCCGGCAGGTGCGCTGGTTACGATTCCTGTGCCGGTGCCGGTCTTGGTTATGCTGACCGAGTAGGTCTGAATGGTTGCAGAACAATCAGCCGTGGTACCTCCGAATAAGCCGGTGCAACTCCATGTCCATGGGCCGTTGCCGGTTACCACTGTCAGCGTGCCGGTTGCGCAGAGATTACTGTCAGGAGCAACGGTAAAGGTGCCGCCGTTGGATGAACCGCAGATGCCGTTGATCGGATCCGGAGCAAAATTAGCTGTTATGGTCATTGCTGTCGTTACATTGCTGACCGCCAGCGGGTTAGCCGTGGTCGTGATAAATCCGCCGGTACCGGTCCAATTGACAAAGTGGTATCCGGTTGTAGGAACGGCGGCGACTTGTGTTGCCGATGCGCCGTTATTGACCGTCTGGCTGGTCGTTCCGGTCAGGGTGCCTCCGGCGCTGGCTGTGAAATTTACTGTGTAGGTCTGAATACTGGCCGAGCATGCTGCGGGATCGCCGCCGTTCTGACCAGGGCAACTCCAGCTCCAACCTGAGGCGGTGGGGGTCAATGTAGGGGAGGCATCGGGGGAGCAGAGGCCGATTGCCGGAGCAACAGTGTATGTGCCGGTATGGGAACTGCCGCAGGCTCCGGGGATAGGGGTGAGGTTGAATGCTGCCGTACAGGTCTTATCAGCATACATCGTGACAGAACCGTCGGAGCAGTCTGCATCCCCGCTCCATCCCGCAAAGGTCGAGTCCGCGGCTGAGGTGGCGGTAATAGCTACGACAGTGCCTTGTTGATAGATGTCACTGCAATCCCCGGAACACGCAAGTAGGACTGTGTCAGACGCCGTCGTTCCTGTGGTTTCATCCAATTTCCAGTTGCCTACTCTGTTTGAGACTGAAGCATAATCATTGGTATAAATCCGTGTTATTTCCGCAGGGGACACGGCACGGTCGTAAATCTGTATTTCGTCCATCATGCCTGAATAAGAACCCTGGTTCGTATTGCCAGTGTGATAACCATCCCTTGAGATCCATACCGGATCAGAACTGGCCTGTGCCGGGCCGGTATTCTGGGTGGAACTCCCCGCCTCCACGCCATTGATATAGAATTTAACCGTGGAGTTGGTTCCGGAAAAGGATCTGGTCACCGCAACATGCTGCCAGCTCTCCGTAGTTATTGCTCCGGTTGAGCTAAAGATTGGCCATTGAATGTTGGTTCCCCAGTAATGAAGAGTCAATGTACCGCCGCAGCCTATAAACAATTCATAGGGTGTGGCATGGTTTACGGATCTTTTGGATACCAGGGCATAGGCGGGATCTGCGCCGCTGCAGGCCACTGAATTTGGGTTGACCCACATGGCAATGGTCAGGTCTCCGGTAATGTTGAAAATATCAGGAGCAGGTGCAGGGATTGCGACATACTGGCCATTGGACAGGCTGAGCCCGTTGCCGTACCTGCCTGATGTCCAAACCGGGTTGTTGATGAGTGTCGCGTTGTGCGGAGCTCCCGATGCCCCCGCCGGTGAAACGGAGACCGTGCCTGAACCTGTGCCGGTCATTGTGACAGCAAGAATGCGTGGAATGCTTATGGTAACCGTTGCACCGGCTGGTTGCGATATGTTGCCTGCGCCATCCCTGGCAAAAGCGTAAAGGGTTTTGCTCCCTTCTGAAGCAAAGGTGAAATTGGCAGGTTTTGTCGCGCTCCAGCTCGAATCGCCCGGCGACGGTGGTGTAGCGCTCTCGGCGAGAAGATAGCCGGTAACAGCCACATTATCAGTTACCGTAAAGCTGCTGACCGTTATGTTTAACGAGGAAGCTGTTCCTGGAAGAGTAAATGATGTAACCGTCGGGGCTTGCGTATCTATTGCCCACGTGAAACCGTCAGGTGTCGGATCGAAATTTCCGGCTAAATCGGTGGCACGAACTTCAAAGCTGTGACTCCCCTCTGTCAGACTGGTATAGCTTTTCGGACTCGTGCATAGGGCAAAGGCTTCGCTGTCCAACCGGCACTCGAAGGTGGAGTTGGCCTCGCTGGCGGTGAAGCTGAAACCCGGTGCGGCGCTGTTGGAAGGGTCGGCCGGCTTGGCGGTGATGGTGGTATCCGGGGGCGTCAGGTCGATTGTCCAGGTATAGCCCGCCGGAGTGGCGTCGGTGTTCCCTGCCGGGTCGATGGCCCGAACCTGGAAGGTGTGGCTCCCTTCAGCCAAAGCGGTAAAGTTCCTGGGACTTGTACAGGCGGCAAAGCTGCCGCTGTCCAGCTTGCACTCGAAGGTGGAATTGGCCTCGGTGGCGGTAAAGCTGAAGCCCGGCACGGCGCTATTGGAAGGATCGGCCGGTTTGGCGGTAATGGTGGTATCCGGGGGCGTCAGGTCGATTGTCCAGGTAAAACTTGCCGGAGTGGCGTCGGTGTTCCCGGCCGGGTCGATGGCCCGAACCTGGAAGGTGTGGCTCCCTTCCGCCAATGCGGTAAAGTTCGTGGGGCTTGCACAAACAGCAAAGCTGCCGCTGTCCAGCTTGCACTCGAAGGTGGAATTGGTCTCGGTGGCGGTAAAGCTGAAGCCCGGCGCGGCGCTGTTGGAAGGATCTACCGGTTTGGCGGTGATGGCGGTATCCGGCGGGGTCAGGTCGATTGTCCAGGTGTAGCCTGTCGGGGAAGGGTTGGTGTTTCCCGCCGGGTCGGTGGCCCGCACCGCGAAGGTGTGGCTCCCTTCGGACAACAGGGTGTAGCTCTTTGGACTCGTGCAGGCGGCAAAGGCTTCGCCGTCCAGGCGGCACTCGAAGGTAGAATTGGCCTCGGTGGCGGTAAAGCTGAAGTTTGCCGACGCGTTGTTCGTTGGCGCGGTCGGCTTACCGCCGATGATGGTGTCGGGCGGGGTGGTGTCCACCGTCCAGGTCCAGGCCGCCGGGGTGGGGTCGGCGTTCCCTGACGGGTCGACGGCGCGGACCGCGAAGGTGTGGCTGCCGTCCGCCAGTCCGGTGTAGGTCTTCGGGGTCGTACATGCAGCGTATGCACCGCTGTCCAGACTGCATTCGAAGGTGGCGGTCCCGTCGTTGGAGAAGTAGGCGAA
>JAENWA010000021.1 GCA_016650295.1 Desulfuromonadales bacterium
GAAAGTTTGAACCCGGCGACGGTGCAAAGCTTGGTATGTACATGACGGCTGTTGACCGGTTGCTGTGCCATCCAGATGACAAGCAGACCATTGGACTGTTGCTGGTGAAGGAGAAAAACAGGGTGCTGGTTGAATATGCGCCGGCAGGCACGACAAAACCGATCAGCGTAGCAGAATGGGAAACACAGTTGACCCGTTCACTGCCGGACGAATTGAAAGGTAGTCTGCCGAGTATTGAAGAAATAGAGGCGGAACTGGCTGGAGAAGCAGGGGAGCAGCCAGAAAACTGTCCATGAACCAAAACCGAGAAATCCCAGACCGGCCGTGGTGTTGACAGAATATTTAAAGGTCAACCTCGTTATGGTCGCCCGGCTCCAGATAATGTACGCAGCGATACCAGCGGTGGGCGAGGGGCATATTACACGTTGAAAACGCACGGTTAAACACACAAACAATTACAAAACGCACTTTGTGCGTTTTACGCGTATTTTGTCCGGTATTCGGATGGTGAAATATGACAGCCCAAGTACCACTCGAAATGAGATTCCACTACCTCAAAATCACACCTCTACCATGAACCTTCGCCGACTGAAAGCCGTTGCCAGAAAGGAATTCCTGCACGTCCTGCGTGACCCGCGCAGCCTGATGATGGGCATCGGCATGCCGATGCTGCTGCTGTTCCTGTTCGGCTATGCCCTGACCCTGGATGTGGACAAGGTGCCGCTGGCGGTCTGGGACCAGGCCGGGACGGCCCAGAGCCGCGAGTTCATCAGCCGTTTCTCCGGCTCGCGCTATTTCGACCTCAAGCAGCAGGCCGCCAGCTACCGCGCCATAGAGGAGGCGGTCGACCGGCGCGAGGCGCTGATCGCCCTGGTGATCCCGCCCGACTTCGACCGCCTTCTGGCGCGGGGCGAGGCCGCCCCGGTCCAGACGATACTGGACGGCAGCGACCCGACCACCGCCACCATCGCCCTGGGGTACGCCGAGGCCGCGGCGGCCGGGTTTTCCCGCGATGTGGCGCTCAAACAGGTTCAGCGACAGGGAAGTGCGCTTCGCTTTCCGGCCCTGGAACTGAAACCGCGCATCTGGTTCAACACCGACATGGTCTCGCGCAACTTCCTCTTTCCCGGACTGATCGCGGTGGTGATGATGATCATGGCCGCCATCCTGACCTCGCTCTGCATGGCCCGCGAGTGGGAAACCGGCACCATGGAGCAGCTCCTGGCGACACCGGTTTCCGGTCTGGAGCTGATCTTCGGCAAGCTGGCGCCCTATTTCTGTATCGGCGTGCTGGATCTGATCCTCTGTATTTCTGTCGGCGAATTCATCTTCGACGTCCCTCTGCGCGGCAGCCTCTGGCTCCTGGCCGGGTTGTCGCTGCTGTTCCTGTTCGGCGCGCTCTCCTTCGGCATCCTGCTCAGCATCATCACCAAAAACCAGCTCCTGGCCAGCCAGCTCGCTATCGTAACTACGATTCTGCCGGCCTTTCTGCTGTCCGGCTTCATCTTCCCCATCGAGAACATGCCGCTGCCGATCCGGACCGTCACCCATCTGATCAGTGCGCGCTACTTCGTGTTTATACTGCGGGGGATCTACCTCAAGGACGTGGGGTTGGCGGTGCTCTGGCCGGAGGTGCTCTTTCTGGCGGTGTTCGGGACAGTCGTGCTGACGGTGGCGGTGATGAAGTTCAAGAAGAAAATTCTGTAGCAACGCAACCCCTCCCGGCCTCCCCTTATCAGGGAGGAGAAAATACTCCCCCCTGACAAGGGGGGGATTGAGGGGGGTTGATTTTGAGGTTTAGCATGTTCGATCGTTTGAAAGCCATGCTGATCAAGGAGTTCATCCAGGTCTTCCGCGACCCGCGCATGAGGATCGTGCTGTTTGTCATCCCGACCCTGCAGACGATCATATTCGGTTATGCCGTCAACATGGATGTCAAAAACATCCCCATTGCGATCATGGACCGGGACAACAGCGCCGAAAGCCGTGACCTGACTGCCATCATGGGCTCTTCCGGCTATTTCATCCCCACGGCCCGCATCGGCGGTTATGACGAGGCCCGGGCCCTGCTTGACCGCGGGACGGTGCGGGTAGCGCTGGTGATCGAACACGGCTTCGCCGAAAAGCTGCGGGGCGGCAGGACCGCCGCGGCCCAAGTGCTGCTGGACGGCAGCGACTCCAATACGGCCGGGATCATCGGCGGCTATCTGGGGCGGCTGGCAATTGCCTATAATACCCGTCTGCAGGCCGATTACGCGGCACGGCATCTGGGTACGCCCACCCGCATCGGCCGGGTCGAACTGGTGGCCCGGGCCTGGTTCAACTCCAACCTGGAAAGCCCCCCCTTTTATGTCCCGGCGGTTATCACCAACATCCTCTTCATCATCACCATGCTGCTCTCTTCACTGGCCATTGTGCGGGAAAAGGAGATCGGCACCATCGAACAGGTCATCGTCACACCGATCCGCAAGGGGGAGTTCATCCTGGGTAAGACACTCCCCTTCGTGCTGATCGGCTACATCGATGTGGCCCTGATCAGTCTGGTGGGTGCGCTGGTCTTCAACGTACCGGTGCGCGGCAGCCTATGGCTGCTCTTCCTGGCTACGACCCTGTTCCTGATGAGCTCTCTGGGGCTGGGGCTCTTGATCTCCACGGTCAGTCAGACCCAGCAGCAGGCCATGATGACCGCTTTTTTCATCATCTTTCCAGCCATGCTGCTGTCCGGTTTCGCCTTTCCCATCGAGAACATGCCGCTGCCGGTGCAATGGTTAACACTGCTCAACCCGTTGCGCTACTACATGGTGATTATCAGGGGCATCTTCCTGAAAGGTGTGGGGATAGGCATCATCTGGCCGCATCTGGCTGCGCTGGGGGGGCTGGGTTTTGTGCTGCTCTCCCTGGCAATCCGTCGCTTTAAAAAGACCCTCGCCTGACGTCAACTGCAGCTTTTACAAAAATATTACACGTCCCCGCTCCATCCGGCTGATAAGATACGTCTGTTATAAATTCCTGTTCCAAGAGAGAGGCTATGAATCAATCATTGCGGATTGGCAAGCATGTGGCACGCTACCCGGTTATCCAGGGCGGAATGGGTGTACGCATCTCAGCCGGCCGGTTGGCGGGAAATGTGGCCAAATGCGGCGGGATCGGCCTGGTGGCTGCACCCGGAATTTGTCTCAACAGCCAGTTTTATAACGGCAAAAACTACTTCAAGGCCGATGCCGAAGCCTTCAAGGACGAGGTGCGCAAAGCCTATGAAATAGCTCCGGACGGCATTATCGGCGTCAATGTGATGGTGGCCCTGTCCGACTACGAGCAACTGGTAAAGGCGGCCATCGAGGGCGGCGCCAAGGTCATCGTATGTGGCGCCGGACTGCCCATGAACCTGCCGGAAATAACCGCCCATGCCCCTGATGTTGCACTGGTTCCGATCGTATCGTCTCTGCGGGCCGCCCAGCTGATCGCAAAAAAATGGCACAAGTCCTTCCATCGCCTGCCCGACGCGGTGGTGGTGGAAGATCCGGATACGGCCGGCGGTCACCTGGGTGAGAAGATTGAGCACATCGGGACCGGAGAATACGATCAGTACGCCACGGTACGCCAGGTCAAAGAGTTTTTCATCAGCGAGTACGGTGTCCATGTGCCGATTATCGCAGCCGGCGGCATCTGGGGCCGGGAAGAGCTGGAGCATGCCCTGGCCGAGGGCGCCGATGGTGTTCAGATGGCAACCCGTTTTGTCTGCACCGAGGAGTGTGATGCCGATGACGCCTTCAAGCAGAAGTATATCGACTGCAAACCGGAGGATATCGGCCTGATCATGAGTCCGGCCGGTCTGCCGGGCCGCGCCATCCTCAGTAATCAGGACAACATCCGCCAGTATGACCTGGACAATGCCACCCCCTGCCGCCTGGGGTGTTTGAAAAAATGCTCCTACAAGGAATCCGGCGAGCGTTTCTGCATTGTTTCTTCGCTTGACCGCGCCCAGCGCGGCGATGTGGAAACCGGCCTGGTCTTCTGCGGCACGAACGCCTGGAAATCAGAAAAGATCACCACCGTACAGGCCATCTTCGACGAACTGTTCGGCGAGCGGACAGAACAATAAGTCCCTGCTTTATACGTCTCAATAATAAGACCCGACGGGAAATCCCGCGGGCCTTTCGTTTTGCTCCTGATGTCCCAGTCGTCTAGAACACCGAGAACTTGATGTACTTGCGGGGATGTTCCTTGAAGTCCTTGACCAGAGAATCCACGTCATCAACCATGCGGTTCATGCGCTCATAGAGTTCCTTGTCGTTAACCAGCAGACCGGCCGTTCCATCGCCCTTTCTGACCTTTTCCGTGACCTCTTCGATAGACTTGAGCGAGTTATCCGCCCGGGTAAGCAGCGACAGCCCCTTGTCATAAAACTCCCGGTCATTGATCAGCAATCCCAGGGTTCCATCCTTTGAGGTAATCCTCTTGTTCAACTCTCGCACATCCTCAGCAGCCTGGTTGCTTTTTTCCGCCAGTGCCACCAGCTTGGCATACAGTGTTTTGTCATAGATCAACTTATTCAACGTACCTTCCGACTCCTGAATATCCTGCAGAGTCTGGTCGGCCCGTTCAAGGATCCGGACAATTTTTTCGTAAGGTTCGGGACTGCGGACCAGCTTGCCCAAGGTACCGTTGCCCTTGTTTATATTGACGGCCAGCGCGTTCAGCTCTCCCGTAAGATTGACAATGTTTTGGTACATGGCCGGATCGGTGGTCAGCTTGCCCAGCGTTCCCTTGCCCTGGGTAATGTTGTCGACAATGGTGTTCAAACGGTCAAAGGCGGTGCCGGCCTTCTGAACCACATCATCCAGCTTGGCAACCGTGATTCCCTGCAGTACAGCAACCGGTTCCTCCGAATACTTTTCCGACGGGGTGATGTCCACGTATTTTTCACCCATCAGTCCGCGGGTCTTGATGGTGATTCTCGAATCCGGGCCGATCTTGTGCAATGACTTGTGGTCGGCTTCCAGCAGGATCTCAACCTTGTTACTATGCTTCGGATCCGAGAAAGCGACCTGGGTTACGACACCCACATCCACGCCCGCCAGCCAGACCGGAGCACCTTCCTTGAGACCGGCCACATCATCCATCACAATCCGCAACTGGCCCTTGGAAACGAACATCTTGGTCTTCTGCCCCATCAGCAGCACACCGCCCGCAATACCGATCAGTCCGATAAATATGAACAACCCGGCCCGTACCTGCGCCCAGCCTATGCGATTACTTCGTTCCATATGATTCCCGCCTGTTCCTGGTCATGTCTTATACAAACAGCGACGCAACCGTCGGCTGCAAGAACTGCTGCACTTCCGGTATGGCACTGTTTCGCATCTCCGCTTCCGTTCCTTCGAAGATCATGCGCGCCTGGTGCAGAAAGGTGAATCGCTGCGAGGTTCTGAAGGCCGTCTCCAGATCATGGGTGACCATCAGGGTGGTCTTGCCCTCGGCCTGCAGGCGCTGCATCAGGTTGCAGATGTTGTACACCCCGATCGGGTCGAGGCCGGTAGTCGGTTCGTCGAAAAAGATGTACTCGGGATCAGCCGCCAGGGCCCGGGCAATGGCGACCCGCTTCTTCATGCCGCCCGAGAGTTCGGCCGGGTACAGGTCAAGGGCCGTTTCAACGCCGACGAATCGCAGTTTTTCACGGACAACCTGCTCAATTTCGTCCTGGGGCAGACGCCCCTCCTCGAACAGACGATAGCCGACATTCTCACCCACGGTCATGGAGTCGAACAACGCCCCCCCCTGGAAGACAATCGCGATACGCTTGCGCAGTTCCACGAAACGGGATTCCGGCACCCCGGTAATGCAGGTCTCGCCGATGCAGACCCGCCCTGTATCGGGCTGCAACAGGCCCAGCAGCAGCTTGAGGATGGTCGTCTTGCCGGCGCCGCTGATCCCCAGAATGGTGCGGTTGACGCCGCGCTGAAGCGTGAAGTCGAAATCCTCCAGGATCCGCCGTCCACCAATGGAGTAGCACAGCTTCTCCATCCTGATTGAATCGGCGGAACTCATCGGGATTCGATCCCTCCCAGGGCGAGGATGATCTGCCACTCCTCCGGGGTCACCGGCTGGATCGAGAGGCGGCTGCGCTTGACCAGCGGCATATCGGCCAGCAGGGGGTTGTTCTTGATCTGCTCCAGCGTCACCTGCCGCGGAAGAGGCTCTGCATAGCGTACGTCAACCATGTACCAAATCGGTTCGGATACCGAAGCCCTGGGATCGAAATGCTCGCCGTCCGGGTCGAGGGCCGTGAAGTCCGGATAACCTCCCCGTACCACCTCTGCTATACCCACGACAGCCGGTTCAGGGATACTGCTGTGGTAAAACAGGACCCGGTCGCCGCTCCGGATCGTATCGCGCAGGAAATTACGGGCCTGGAAGTTGCGTACTCCGTCCCAATGTTCGGTCATATCCGGCCTGTTTTTGAGGTCATCGAAAGAAAAACAACCCGGTTCGGTTTTGAAGAGCCAGCAGTTCATAACAGTCTGCTCACAACAACATGTTTTTTTCACGCATCGGTAAGAAGGGGCGTCTTGCGTGGTTGATAAATGCGTTATACCCGTCAAGAAAGGCGATGACCTCATCGGCGCTGGGGAGATGTGTCCGGTCAATCTGACGGAGTTGACGGCAATCCTGGGTTAATGTTTCCGGGTCATTACCCACAAGAAGTTTATTTTCGCTATTCACGGAAGACATTATATTTCAACCTCAGTTCCTCAAAAGTCTTCTGTAGTTCAAACAAGGCAAAATACCCTTCAATCCGCTCCCAGTCCAGCTCAGCACCGAAAATAGCCATCAATGCCTCAATATCGCCCATATCAAGCGCAGTGCGCAATGGATCGTTATTGATCGCTTGAATTTTCAGTCCGATCAAGTCTTCCGGCAATATGACGGGTATGGTTTGCTCATTGTCAAATACGGTCTTGAGTACAGCCCGTTCCAGCATGGACAGGGATGCGGGACGGAAGGCGTGCAGGAAATCAAGATTGCCGAATCGCTTATCATCGGAGACAAACTGGGTAACGTTTTCAGATACATGAATGCAGCGATATCCCAATCCTTCGACAATCCGCCGCACCTTTTCCATATCGTTGCGATTAACAAGAAAATCCATGTCAACCGTCGCCCGTTGATACCCCCACAGGCTGACGGCAAACCCGCCGATCAGGGCATAGCTGACACGCCCCTGTCCCAAGGCTGTGAGCAAATTAGATGTGATCGTTTTGAAATCCATCTCTACTCCGTCAAAACGATATTACTATACCGGTACGTGTCATTGTATATTGAAAGCAGAGCTCACCTGAATGCCACAAAGACCTTGGTAATGAAGAAATCCGTCACCAGGATCAACACTGACGACAGCACCACCGCCTGCTTGGCGGCATTGCCGACCCCCTCGGCGCCGCCGCGGGTATTCAACCCCACGTAGCAGCCGATCAGGGTGATGATAATACCGAAAAAGACCGGTTTGGCCAGACCTTCGATCAGGTCCTGAAACACCATGAACTGGGGCAAGCCCTTGATATACATGGTCGGATTGATGCCGTAACCGGCGGACATGATATAGCCGCCCACCAGCGAGATGATATCCGTCACGACCGTCAGAAGCGGCATGGCCAGCAGCATGGCCTTCATGCGCGGCACTACCAGGCGCTGGACGATATCGGTCCCCTCCACCCGCATGGCGTCCACCTGCTCGGTCACCACCATCGTGCCAAGTTCCGCCGTAATGGCCGAACCGACCCGACCGGCCACCATCAGCGAGGCCAGCACCGGTCCCAATTCCTTGATCATGGTGGCGGCCACCATGCCCCCCACATAACTGGTGGCGGCAAAGGGTTTGAGCTGGATCAGCGCCTGCAGCGCCATGACCATGCCGGTGAACAGGCCGGTCAGGATACAGATGAACAGGGAGGAAAAACCGAGTTTATCAAACTGGATGGCGAATTCACGATAATAGAAGGGGCGCCGGAACATGCGCAGGAAGCTCCGTCCGGCCAGGTAGAAGAAACCTTGCAGCGAGGCAAAGAAGCTCAGCATTTTTTGGTCAATAATGGATATGTTCACTCAGAACCCGGATTCCCTGCAACGAATATACTACCGCGAAGTTTGATGCGTTATGCAATGCGGCACTATATCAGGTAAGCAGGCGATTGTTCAATTGAAAACAGTTTCCGGGAAGGAAGGGATTCCTCCGTCGTACTGATTTCAACCTGCTCTCCCCAAGCCAATCGGCGCTCAGGATGCCGCCAGCACCACGCGCACTCCGAAGGCCTTCTCCAGCAGGTCTTTTTTGGCGGTGGCCCCGAAGATCTCCACGGACATGTCTTCGCTCCCCTCCAGACGCACCGTGAAGAGCGTGCCGCCGAAGGCACAGGAAACGGACTGGACCGTCGAACTCCGACGGCGGTCGAGACCATCGGCCAGGCGCAGGATGCCGCCCAGCCGCTCGACCCGTTCCCGGTCGGCATCGTTCAGTGCCTGAAAGGTCTCGTGCTTGCGCTTGGGGAGCGATTTGCGGTGGTAGCGGGCGATCTGGGCGATCAGCTCCCGTTCGCGGGGTGTAAAGCCGAACAGTTCGGCGTGACGGATGAGATGATAGGAATGCTTGTGGTGACTGCTGTAGGCGATAAAATAGCCGACATCATGCAGTATGGCGGCGGCCTCCAGCATCTTGCGATCGGATTTTTTCAGGTTGAAGGGTGCCGACAGCGCGTCGAAAGCCGACAGGGCCAGTCGCGCCACATGCAGCGCATGCGGCTCGTCAACATGACAGGATCTGACAAAATCCAGGGCCGATTCCCGCCAGGTGCGCGGTGCCGGTGCAGCCGGGATCAGGCCGTGTTTCTCCATGGCCCTGATGATCAGCCCTTCGCGGATGCCGCGTTCGTTAACCAGAAGCTGGTTGGCGCCAAAAAACCGCATCAGCTCTTCGATTACGGCGATCCCGGCCACGATGATGTCAGCCCGGTCGGCATTCAGACCGGGCACCAGCCGCCGTTCCGGCAGGGTTTTGCGGGTCAGCATGGCCAACAGGTGGACAACCTCGGAACGGAGCACCTCGTAACCATGGATGGATGCATAGGACCTGCCGAGGGCGCTCATGGCCATGGAGCCGATGGCGGTAGTCGTCCCGCCTGATCCGATCAGGGTATGCAGCTGGGTCTTGCCCCTGTTGACCAGTTTTTTCAGCTGGCTGCGCACATGGCACTGCAGTTTTTCCAGATCGCCGGCTCGGGCCGGGTCATGCTTGAGAAACTGCTCCGTCATAACCACTGCACCCAGATCAAGCGAGTAGCACTCTTCTATATGGTTTCCCAGGGCCGTGGTAATCTCCAGGCTTCCGCCGCCCAGATCGAATACGGCATAGCGTTTGTACTCCATGTCGAAATGGCGCTGGGCGGAGACCATGGCCAACTCGGCCTCCTGCACCCCCGAAATAACCCTGATCTCGTGACCGAATTCCGCAGAAAGGGAGTCCAGCAACTCCTGACCGTTGCTGGCCCGGCGCATGGCACTGGTGGCAATCGCCTCGACAGCGCCGACCTTCAAGCCGGCAATCAGCTTTCTGAAGTGGCTGACCGCGGCGTGGGCTCGGTCTGCCGCCTGGGGCGATATGGCCCCGGTCAGGGCAAGTTGTTCTCCCAGCCTGACCGTGCTTTTTTCATCATCCAGGACCTTGTAGCCACCCTTATGGTCCGCTTCCACGATGATGCAGCGGATTGAATTGGTGCCGATATCCATGGCGGCCAGACGCTTTGTATTCACTGGTGGTAACTCCTTACGGAAGGTAGGTATATTGTGGCGGCTGAGAAGCGGCGGTTTCGATAAATCGCGCCAGATACGTCCCGGTATCCCGCGCCAGGGCTGCATAAAGAGCTTCCTTCTCGCTATCCGGAATACGCAGCGTATCGCACAGATTACCGAACTCGGCCAGGTCGTTCAGGCTCCCGAGCAAGGTCTGGTACCCTTTCAGGGTCTCCAGCGCGGCGCTGTAATCCTGTCGGCAGACCTGCCCGAGTGTTTCCAGCAGATAGCGCCATTTTTTGATGGCGATTCGGAGAGCGTGACGCGTCTCTGCGCTCTCCGGATCGGTTGCCGGCAGCAGCAGATCATAGACCGCCTGATAGCGCTGGATGGATGTCTCCGAAAGGTAGACCGGCAATGTTTCATCAGCTGAGGGAATCACGGCCAGTGCTGCCACAGCCTCACGGATCACCCGGTCCATATCCTGGCGGGGAAACGTCTTCAGAACTGCGGCAACCGCCTTCATCTCCAGCACCCTGGCCGTACGGAGTTTCCCGGCCAGATCCGGAAGCGACCCCGGCAGTGCAGCGACATAGATCATGGCCTCATCCACATTGCGCAAGCGTCCCAGTTTGCGGGTAACCCGCCGGAGCTCTTTCGAGACCTTCCTGACGGCCTTGCCGGCAATAAACGGCGCAAACAGGCCTATTGTGGCCCGCATTCGACGCGAAGCCACCCGCAGGTCATGGATGGAATCGGTGTCACCCCGGCTGAGAACCAGCGCCTGCAAACGGCAGATTTCATTCCATTGGGAAAACAGAACGACGCCGGCCTGCTCGCCGATCCCGGACGTATGTGCTGTTATTTTTTTACTCACTTTGGCTGAGAGCCTTGTTCAGGATAGAGATACACATAATGCTCTGACTCCTCCGCAATAACACGCTACGCGTAAAGTATAAGCCAAGCGGTCGTCATTGCAAGGTTTGTAACGGGCTTTTCAGAATTGTAACATAGGGAGGGAGTATGGCGGTCGAATCGAGTTGGGCTGGAAGCGTTCCGGAACCGGACTCAGGGGGATTTCAGCAGACCTCTCGAACGCAGCCAGGCGTTGGTTGCCGGAGCCGATTCAGACGGATTGCGGCAGTAATCCGCAAGGTCGTCCATCGTGTCGATATCCTGGCGGGGATCGAGAAGAGCGTATGACAGACCCCGCGCAGTACAGACTTCTATCGTCTGACCCATCACGAGAGCAGTGCTCCAGGGAATTCCATCGAATATGATCCGGTTAAAGCGATCCCTGCGTGAGGCCACCAGGCAGTAGCCCCCATCAAAGGCCGGGGAGAAAACCACGTCATGGTTTTCGACTGCAGCAGCGGCCGAACGCAGCAATTCATCGTCAATACCGGGGATATCGCTTCCGGCCAGGATGACCTTCCCGGCACCGGCCGAGAACGACCTCTCAAAAGCCGCCGCCATCCGGTCGCCGAGCGAATGGCCCTCCTGCCTGAACACCTCATCGGCAGCCAGGACCCACTCATTCGGCAATCCAACCGCATCCTGCCCGTCGTGAAACAGGAACAGTGGCAGGCCGCACGTCTTGATCTGCGCGATTCTGTCCGCCACCATAGCCCGGTAGAGCTCGCAGGCATCATCATCGCCAATGCCATGTGCCAGGCGTGTCTTGACCTGCCCTGCAATCGGCTGGCGGACAAAGAGTGCTATGACGGTATCATAACGGATGGGTATCATTTCTGGGTCAGTCCTGTAACTAACAAGGGCATATAAACAAAAAGCCCTTCTGCATTTATGCAGAAGGGCTGAATTGTTTGGCGTCCCCTACCGGATTTGAACCGGTGTCGCCGCCGTGAAAGGGCGGTGTCCTGGGCCGGGCTAGACGAAGGGGACGTTTGTTTTACGTATCACGCCTGGTCCGCTTTCACGGGTCCTGGCCCAAAGCAGGCGCGATAGACGTAAATATATACCGGAAGAGACGACGGGAGTCAATATTTTTTTAGCGCTTATGATTAATTTATTTGTCCATTTCAGCACAATACCGCGAGATTGTTACGCCTGAGTTGCGTAGGTTGAATACAATACAGGGCCTACGGAATAATCCGAAGGCCCTGTATTGTATTATTTGGTGGGCACAGTTGGGATCGAACCAACGACCTGCCGATTAAGAGTCGGCTGCTCTACCAGCTAAGCTATGTGCCCGAAAAACATGGAAAAAACAAGGGGTCCGGCTAAAAACCGAAACCCCTTGGAATTATTGGTGAGCCGCGTTGGGGTCGAACCAACGACCACCTGATTAAAAGTCAGGTGCTCTACCGACTGAGCTAGCGGCTCAAAGAATAGATTTTATACAACAGACCCGATTGCGAGTCAACAGTTTTTTATCATTTTTGTCAAGCGCCCACGGGTGACCTGAACACTTACCGGCGACCGGCCGCTTCGGCACGATATCAACAGAGACAGTTGAAAACCGATGGAACCATGGGAATTTCGGCTTACTTCATAATTCTTGCACTCGGTGATATCCTGGGATACCTTGATACTTGGGGGGCCTGTACCGGCCTCTCACAACTTTATATTTTGCCGTTACGGGGTAAAAAATGGATCAGGTAGTCCTGCAGCAGTGCAACAGCTATGATTATGACCAGGTGCGGGTTGCAATTCTGCAGTTGCTTGAACCAATCGGCGGGATTGGGGCGTTCGTCAAACCAGGCGAGCGGGTGCTGCTCAAACCGAACATGCTGTCCGTCAAATCGCCCGATCAGGCCGTGACAACACATCCCGTCATCGTACGTGTTGTTGCCGAACTGGTCCGCGAGGCGGGTGGGTTGGCCATGATCGGCGACAGCCCAGGTGTTGGGGGCTTTCTGAAGGTTGCCGGCAAGAGCGGCATAGCCAATGCTGCCACCCAAAGCGGCGCAGAACTGGTTGAATTCAAGGATTCGGTAGAGCTGCCGGGAAGCGGCACATTTCGACGCATCAGCCTGGCCCGGGTTTACTGGGAAGCTGACAAAATCATTAACCTGCCCAAGCTGAAGACCCATGAGATGATGACCATGACCTGTGCCGTGAAGAACCTGTTCGGAGCAGTTGTCGGCGCGGAAAAAGCCGGCTGGCACCTCAAGGCCGGCACATCGCAGGGGCAGTTTGCCCGCCTGCTGCTAGAGATCTACCAGCTCAAGAAACCGGTGCTGAATATTGTGGATGCAATAGTCGCCATGGAGGGAAACGGTCCGGGCAGTGGTGACCCGCTGCAGGTCGGGGCGCTGCTTGCCGGGAGCAATCCTGTAGCGGTTGATCTGGTCGCGGGACGACTGGCGGGGATTCCACCGGAGCTGCTGCATGTGGAGCGTGAGGCGCGGCTGTTGGGGCTTGCCGGGACGACATGGGAAGAGATCACAATCAGTGGCGCATCACTGAAGAGCTTTCCGACAAAACCATTCAGGCTGCCCACGGGACTGACCGTGCAGTTCGGGATGCCCAGGTTTCTGAACAACCTTCTCAAGCGTCACCTGACATCCTTCCCGGCCGCCGACCGGGAGCGCTGTGTGCTGTGCGGAATCTGCCGGGATGCCTGTCCGCCGGTTGCCATAGAAATAAAAAACAGCGCCCTGTCAGTCGATCAAGGGCGCTGCATTCGTTGCTGGTGCTGTCGTGAACTCTGCCCCCACGACGCCATGCTGGTTCGTCGGGGTCGTGTTCTGAAGATCGTTTCCGCCCTGATCGGCCGCCGGGGTTAAGCGTCTTCCTCTTCAGAACCCAGCGGTATCTCACGATAGGCCCGTTCTTCCTCGAAGCGTTTCGTCTGGGCCTGGAGTTTTTCCAGATCCGATTTGCACTTTACGCAATGCCGCGTAAAGGGCATGGCCTTCAGCCTGCCGTGCGGGATTTCCTCCTCGCACTCCTCGCAGATCCCGTATTCATTTTCTTTGATACGCAACAAGGCCTCGTCAATGGCGTGAACCTTCTCCCGTTCGCGGTCGCCGAGCAAGAGACCCAGTTCCCGGTCTCGTTCGGAAGAGGCCTGATCATAAATATCACCGCTCGGCTCGCCAATCAGGGTTGTATCGGCCCCGTTTTTGAGCGTTTTGGTTATCTCACGCAGGGTATCTTCTTTCATCTTCAGAAGAATATCCTGTATTTCCTGCCACTTATGCTTTTTCGGCTTTATCGCCATGTATGTACTCCCGTGGTGTGTCTGTCATAGTATCCAGAAAAAGGGGGGCAAAATATTGCAGAAAACTATCTGATTGTCAAGCCAAAAGCCTTGCAGTCAAACCTGCTCAGCCGACTATCTCGCCGATCAGGTCATAATCTGATGAGTCGGTGATCCGCAGACTGACAATGTCCCCCACATTCGCAGTACCTGCGGTAATGTAGACCTGACCGTCAATATCCGGGGCCTGGCGGGAGGATCGTCCTTTCAGAAGCAGTTCGGTCTCTTCGCTGAAGCCCTCGACCACCACCTGCTCGATCTGCCCGATCAAGGCGCGGTTGCGGCGGAACGAAAGCCGGGCCTGTGCGCGCATCAGCTTGCGATAGCGCTCGCGCTTGACCCGTTCCGAAACCTGTTCCGACATCTCCGCAGCCGGGGTGCCTTCCTCCTTCGAATAGCAGAAAACCCCCAGCCGGTCGAAGTGAGTCTGCTCCACAAACTGCATCAGGCTGTTGAAATCATCGATCGTTTCACCCGGAAAACCGACGATCAGCGAGGTCCGCAGGGTGATGCCGGGAATTTCGCTGCGCAGCCTGGCGATCAGGTCCCGGATCTGCTGTTCGCTGCTGCGGCGCTTCATGGCCTTGAGGACCGGATCGCTGATATGCTGGATCGGGATATCCAGGTACTTGCAGACCTTGGGTTCATCGCGGATCAACTGGATCAGGCTGTCAGTGATTCCGTCGGGATAGGCATACAAGAGACGTATCCACTGCAGCCCCTCAATGGCAGCCAGCCGGCGGATCAGCGCCTCCAGCGTAGCCCCGTCAGCCAGATCACTTCCGTAACGGGTGATATCCTGGGAGATGACATTGATTTCCTTTACACCCCGTGAAACCAGTGTTTCGGCCTCGGCCACCAGGGCTTCCAGCGGACGGGATCGATATGCGCCGCGCAGCTGGGGAATTATGCAATAGGAGCAACAGTTGGAGCAGCCCTCACCGATCTTGAGGTAGGAATACCAGGACGGTGAAGAGTTGAGGCGCGGCAGGTTCTCGTCGTAAATGTAATCCGGGTCGCCGACGTAGCGCAGCTGGCTCTCCGTGCCGCTCTTCTCGGCCAGTATCTCGGCGATACGTGGGTAATCACCGGTGCCGATGAAGATATCCACTTCGGGCAGTTCCTGGGCCAGCTCTTCCTGGTAGCGCTGGGGCAGGCATCCCGAGACAATCAGGGTGTGGCAACGACCGTCGTGCTTGCGTTCGGCCAGATCGAGGATCGCATCGATACTCTCCTGTTTGGCCTCCTTGATAAAGGAGCAGGTATTGACGATGATGACATCGGCATCCTTCTCATCGGTGGTGATCTCGTACTCCTGCTTCGAGAGTACACCCAGCATGACCTCGGCATCCACCAGGTTCTTGGGGCAGCCCAGGCTGACCATGCTGACCTTCTGTTTTACTTTTTCTTCCACGTGTTCCTCTTCGGGTAATGTTTTTTTGTAGTTGTTGTTTATACGGGAATGTGCCCCTTGATGCCAATCATTTCTTATCGGTATTCGATTCTATGATGACGCGAACCTTGTTACACAATATGTCACTTTCTGCCAATATACATACACTATGGGAATCCATATTTTACTTTCGGACTCAAAAACAAAATATAAAAGTTCATACATGTCGAAGCCAGCTAGAAAAGGCACAACTACTGGGGCGGCTCTTCACCAAACAGTTTTTTATAATCTGCCTTGAAGGATTTGGGGGTGTCTTTCATGTACACCCAGTACGCGGCAATCGCTCTCACCTTTGCCATATCGATATGATTGCAATCCAGCATTAGCTTAAGAAGTTCCAGCGTTTTCAGTGTCTTGATGCCATAATCCGTTGCGGCCTGGCGCATTTCAACGTCATCGGTAACAACCGGGATTCTGAGTTGTTCCGCATGGGCAAGGCCGAGTACATCAACCTTTGAAACGCCGGGATGAACATTTCTGACGTAATCGAGAATAAAGTCGTATGCCCTTTTAATTTCTGTCTTTTCTTCGCTGGTCAGTATAAGGCGATAGCTTCGATTATTGGAATATTCGGGGGCATTGACCCATGAGAACTGGTTTGTCAAGCGAGAGTTCTTCTCGTATTCGTCCTGCAATTCCTTGAGCACATACAGAGTGTAGTTTTTATCACCAAAAGCAGCATTCAGAAGAGGGTGAATACTTTGAGCCAAACGGAAATAGGCATTTGTATCGAGTAGAATCCTGCTTTCCGACATCAGAGCAACTCCTCATATACGTTCCTAGCATCGAGGAGCGGTATATTGAGGAGTGATTGAACAAAACTTTCCGATTTATGCTGCTTGGTTATGTGGGACTTGAGGATATCGAAAAATGGACTTCCAAAATCTTCCCTAGCGCAGGCTATATAGCGTGATGGTGGTGGAGTTTTAGTACCGAACAGACATTCACTGACCGGTTTGAACTCTTTGTTGAAGTTGGTAGTAGCCTGAAAAATTTCGCGTTTGGTTTCCAGATCTATTTTCGGTTTACCATGGTGCGCGGCATATTTGTTTATCTCGTAATAAACCGAAAGAGGCGACACGACGAGCCGCTCTGCAACCTCCTTGATGTGATTGATTTGCACCCAAGGATTGGTAAAACTGGTTAATTTGTTGTACGCATGTTCCGCCAGTTCCTGGGGCACCAACAATGCTCCGGCAAAGGCTTCCGCAAAATCCTCACCAGCCTCGCCTGTCAGCTGCGGGGTATGTACATGACCCAATTCATGGGCCATCCAGAACTTGAAGTCGTGCAATCGACAATCCAGATTAAGATAAATCCAGGTGGTCATCGACTCGGGCAGATAAATGTGCAGCGCGTTTTCGTGGTTCTCCTTGCTGCCCCAGAGTACCGGGATGATAACGGCATGCAGATTGATGAAAAAGTTGATCAGCTTGTCGAAGCCGATCTCGTCATTTTCTTGGACGCCGATCTGCGACCTGATTCGTTGCGCCGCTTTCTGCACGTAATCATAATTGTTGACCGGGTTCCGGAGAATCGCGGGTTGCGAAAGATCGTCGAAGGGAAGGTATGACACAAGATCGGAAAGAATGCGGCCCATATCCCTGGCCTGTTCGATGTAGTCGTCCGTAATCTTGTGCGACCCTTTTTTTCGAAAGGCGACGACCGGCTCGTTTACTGTCGTAACCCTGGTCACCAAGTCGGAGAAGTTCAGATCCAGCACTCGCGCCAGCTTGAGGAGTTTATCAGGGCGAGGGTAAACTTCATTCTGGAACCACTTGGAAACCGACTCGCGAGAGACGCCCAGATCCTTGGCAAGTTTTGACTGAGAGAGGCCGAGTTCCTCGGTTCGCTGGCTCAACTTTTCAATATTGAGAGAGTTTTTCATGTGTACACTGTATCAGTTTGTCAACTTTTGTCAAC
The DNA here is from genome assembly GCA_016650295.1 of Desulfuromonadales bacterium. Lineage (GTDB taxonomy): Bacteria > Desulfobacterota > Desulfuromonadia > Geobacterales > Pseudopelobacteraceae > CAIPTY01. The sequence goes on from JAENWA010000021.1 coordinate 17,388, forward strand.
TTTTAACGCATCAACTTTACTGCTCAAATCCCGAGAACAGCCTGTTCATCAACCAACGGCGACAGATAGCCGGAGAAGCTCAAGAGCAGGAGGCTTGCCAAGGTCATGTCACGTGCAGCAAGATCGCGGCGGACGCCAGCGGGATTGCCTGCATGACGAATACCTGGGTAGTCAGAACAGAAGTGATAGAGATTCACCAGAGATTCTTTCATCTTGTCGTGTGGCCAATCAGTAAGTCGCCCTGCCAGTGCACCCAACGTATTACCAGTTGCAGGATTTCCTGCGGTAGCCGATGCCAATCCTTCGGCATAGTTGCTTACTTTTCCGATGCAAGTCTTGAGATCGGTCGGGTCCTGTGTTCTGGCGTACCGGTCAAATGCCTTTTCGAAATCATTTAGTAGGCCGGAGAGATGGCCGTTGCCAACATTCAATCGGTGAAGCTCGGTATAAAGGTTGGTGAAGGATCCAGGGAGCAGGAAGCGCAGAGTAAATGGCTCATCCAAGCGATAGCGCAAATTGTACTTTCGAAGAACGTCGCGGAGAAGGCGCCGGTAGAAGTCTTCATAGCCAGCGATTTCGTAGTCGGCAACAACTTTGTTCGCTTCTTCGAGAAAATGCACGATGGCCGTTTCGCTGGCAAAGTCGGTCCCTTTGAGGGTAAGAAAGCGGAGCCGCGCCTTATCAGGGTTGTTGCGGGCTTCCTCAAGCTCCATATCCGTTGGACGCGGGGAGAGAAATTCATCAACCGTATCGAAAAGGTCGCTAAACAAGCTCGGCGGTGCTGCTCCATCCTTGGCGGAATAATCGGCAAGCGGCTCCCACAGCTCAGTTGGGAGATATCCCCAGACACGGCGAAGACTGCCGCTCATAGCTCCCCCTGAAATGCACGGTATAAGAGGGCCTGGGACAGATCGTCCAGCCGCTCTCGACTGGCGGTTTGTGCAGATTGCAGCGTTCTAATACCGGCTACGCGTGTTGCAAAAGCGCGCTGAAACGATATTGGCGGGAGTATAAGCGGAAGTGCACGAATAAGTGGGCCGCTGAAATTAGGTTGCGCTGCCTGCTTAGATTGCCGCGAAATAATGTCTTGGATCGCTGCGGAACGTAGGAGTTCTAAAGCAAAGGTCGGATTGAGTTCATCATTAAAACGCATTCGAATAAAATATGCCCCTGCAATGCAAGTAGGTGCATTATCTGGAACAAGGGCAACTTTTCCTACTGTGGCTCCACTGCGAGCAAAAATCAAGTCTCCTGGTTGTAAGCTACGAGCTGTCAAAGTAGAGACATTTACTTCTAACATCGGCATATTTGCGAAGTCAAAATTACCCACATTATCCAAGTCGGTAATACGAACAATTCTTGTTCCAGTAACTGAGTAGCTCTCGTTGTAAAACCGAGGCCCATATTCGAGCAGCGACAGCTCATTTCCGACGGTAGAAGTCGGCCATCCTTTTGTATTCGTAACAGGGTCTCCAAATAGTTCCGTGAATAGCGTTCTCACCAACTGGCTAGCTCGTTCATCTGCTTGCACTCGAAGACGGCGGACCGCTTCGACTTCATCTAGAATTTGTACGATGCACTGCTGTTCACGAAGCGGCGGAATAGGGATCTCTATTCTCTCAAGGTCGCTGAAACGAAGCTGAAATCGGACTGCACCGGCACAATGGTGCTCAATGTTCTGCCTACCAACATCCGATTTCAGAAAATAGTGGAGAAACTGCGGTAGCAACGTTTTCCGACAACGAACAACAACATACATTGGGCTGACTGCGCCACCTTCAGGAAACTGACATAAAGCTACGGATCCTACGTTGATACGCGAAGGGTTGTAGGCGAGATCGTTATGACCAACAAGCTTGTAGTTGCTGCAATCCTGACTGAATACCTGTTTGTCAAAGACATCGAGTGAACGAACAAAGCCGTTAGAATTTGTCACAGATAGAATTTCTGACGGTGTCGCGCCCTTTCGTACTGAGACCTCAGTTATGTGACTTTTCAGTGGAGTCTTGGGCCATTTGTTCATCTAGCGGCCAATCCTTCCAACAGAACCTTCGCCCGCTCGACAATTTCAATCTCCATCCGAATCACGTCCGCCAGAATGTCCGTAGGCGCCTCATGAATCACTGTATCGAGCCGTACGGGCTTGTAACGGCCCGGCATGAGCTGCCAACCGTTCTCACGGATTATTTCTACTGGCACTCGAAAACTGTTGGGGCCTTCCTCACGACTTGGCCACTTGGCAAGGATGTCGGGAATATCGTTGGCTTCAATAGGTGCTCGTTTATCGTCGAGCGAAAGACCGTCGGTGCTAAGTTCATAAAACCAGACCGATTCGGTGGGGCGGCCCTTCTGGAAGATGAAGATGGCGGTGCTGACTCCGGAGTAGGGTTTAAAAACACCTGACGGCAGTGCGATGACGGCCTGGAGTTCGCAGGTGGTGAGGAGCAGTTCTCTCGCCTTGCGATCGGCTTTACCGGAGCCAAAGAGAACACCATTGGGTACAATGACCCCGGCCCGACCAGTGCCAGTCAGGTGGTCGAGAAACCACTTGAGAAAGAGTAACTCTGTGTCGCGGGTTTCAAGGCCAATATCGGCGAGGATGCTTTCCTTCTGTACACGACCGGCAAAAGGAGGATTAGCAAGGATAATGTCATAACGCGGGCCGGGATACTGCCCCCCTTTGGTGGTGGTCAGCGGGTTGTGGTGTTCGATGTGGGCCTTTTCAAGCTGGTGCAGATAAAGATTGAGGATAGCGATCTTGACCATGTTGGCGTCATTATCGAAGCCAGTGAAGGCGTGGTTCTCCAGAAACTCCCACTGTTTGGGCTTCAACAAGCTGCCGTCCAGAATGCCACGTGTAAGATCGGCGGGCTTTGTGTGGTTTTGCAGTATGTAGGTATAAGCGGAGATGAGGAACCCGGCCGTGCCGCAGGCGGGGTCACAGATGCGTAGACCCGGTTGCGGGTCCACCAACGCGACGATCAAGTCGATAATGTGGCGCGGCGTGCGGAACTGGCCGTTGGTGCCGGACTGGGAAAGTTTATTGAGCAGGTACTCGTACATATCCCCCTTGAGATCGTGTCCCTCATGGGGAGCAAGGTCCATTTTGTGGATTGCTTCTATGACCGCCTTTAAAGTGGGGGGATCATATATCTTCAGGAAAGCACCTTTGAAGAGCATCTTGCCGGTTTCGGAGAGGCCCGGCAGTTCATGAAACTTTTCGATGGCGCCGCGCACGGCGTCAAAAAGCTGCTGGCCGGTTAGTGTGACAAAGTTGCCCCAGGCAAATTTAGCCCATTTATCAGAGAAAATACGCTGGTAACCCTTTTCGATAAGAGCTGCCTGCTCATCACGCTCAGAGAGCATCCGCAGGAACAAAAGGTAGGATAGCTGCTCAATAGAATCCATCGGGTTATTCACTCCGCCAGCGTACAGGACGTTCATGAGCTGGTCCACCTTCTGGCGAAGGCCGGAGGAGTAGAAGTTTGAGCTGTAGGGCTGGGTCAGTGCGGCAATGACGCCGTTGTTTGTTTCAAGTGCGGGCATGGTGATTTAGGTAGTTCCTTTCATTACTTGATGCGAACATTGTACTAGGGACGACTGGCGAAGTGCTTCAAAGACCTGGTCTCGTTCCTGAAATCGCGTTAGTGCTGTCAGTCCACCCAGCGTCCGAAACTGGCTCCGTTCAAACAACCGGTTGTAACGTCCGGTCAGGAAATCTGCAAGGGCCTGAGAGTCTTCACTCACCAGTTCAACCGTGGCGTTTAGCCATTTCTGGTCGCTATAGCGTAGGTTAAAACGGGCGGCGATGGAGTCAACAGTATCCAGCACTACCTTGTCCTTGGTGGGTAACGATCGCTTACCCAATGCATTGTAGACAAAGGCTGGAGTAGGGGCCGGAACGCCGTAGGAGATAATGAGCTTGTCGGGAGAATAGAACATCTCTGGACGGTGATAGAATCGCTCTTGCAAAATCGTTTCAATGGTGTCGTCGTCTTCGGATTCAACAGCTGCTTGCAGATCGAGGTTCTCCTCGGCAAACTCCTGTAGGTCGCGTTCAAAGGAACCGCGGAAGGTCATCACATCCACTTTTTCGCCATTTGGTCCTACAATGCGAACTTCCTGGCTGACGATGCGGTCAGTACCTTCCCAGACAGGAATCTCCCGACGTGTATCGCCCCCCTGTTCGCCGCTGTATGGTGTTTCAGGTTCACGGATATCATCCGGCTCATAACGGGCCGGTGCCCCTCTATTCCCAGGCGGCACCTTCAGCGGCGCGGTGTAGTCATAGGTTTCTTCGAAGTATTCGGCAACGGCGCAGAAGTCGAGCAGAAAGTAATGCTTCTTCTCATACTCAGTATTACCGATCACAAATGCAAAGCGACGTGTTCCCCGCCCCTTGATCTGTATGTACTCCGTAGGTGAGAAGATCGGACGCATGAGGACTACATTCAGCAGGTCGCGACAATTGTAACCGGTGGAAAGCATGTCCACCGATACTGCAATGCGCTCTTTTCTTTTTCCATCACGAAAATCCTTGGCGTATGAAGAGGCGTCAGGAATGCGTGACGTAATGGTAATGGCAATCTCCGGCTTGATCTCGTTCAGTATTTTGGTGAGTGCCGTCGCATGGGTCTGATTAACGGCAAAGATGATGGACTTGCCAATTTCTCCCGTGGGATCACGTTGTGCTTCACGTAGAAAAGCCTCACACATGACACGATTGCGATGCGGGGTAAATATCTTCCGCTCCAAGTCCTGGATCTTGAAGCTATCCTCCTGCTCGTTAACAACCACAGTCCAACCGGCCTCCTGGAGCGCCTGAGTGGTAATATCAGAACGACAATCAATAATCTTAGGCAGGCAGAGAAAGGGACCTTCCGGGTCCTGAAAAGCGTCGATAATATCGTAACGGAATGTCGGCTGGCCTGGCTCACAACCGAAATAGTGATAGGTATCACGAAGCTGCCGTGCTTCCAGAGCCTTCGGCTCTTCCGCTGCAAGTTGCTCAATATTGACGTTTCTAAGGTAGGCTTTGGGTGTAGCTGTCAAGCCAATGCGTGTGGCCTGGAAGAACTGTACCACTTCGCGTGCGTCACCGTAGATGGAACGGTGCGCCTCGTCATTGATGACGAGATCAAAGTAAAAAGGCGTAAATTCCTCGCGATAGCGGCGATCCATCATGAGGGACTGGATAGTTGCGATCACTACGGAAGAACCTAGCAATTCTCCAGTACGGCGTGCCGTTTTATATATTACCGGCTTAAACTCACCGAGGATGACATTGAAATCCTCCATGGTCTGTTTGGCCAACTCAATGCGGTCTACAATGAACAGCACCCTTTCGGCATTGCGAGTCAGCAGAAAACGGCGGATCAAGGCTGCGCATAGCAGGGTTTTACCTGTACCTGTGGCCATTTCAAGCAGAAATTTACGTTTTCCTGAGTTATCAAACTGCCTGGCGATTTCGTCCATCGCTCTTATCTGGTAGCCGCGTAAATCAAGTTCCGGTTTGAGCAGGTGCAGATAGGCCGGGGTGACCAAATCTGTTTGTAATGGACGGGGTGGCTGAAGGTTTTTTAGACGAATGCGTTCAAGGTCTTCTCGCGAAGGTAGGCGTTCGACACGGTACGCATCCCGTTGATCAGTACGTTCATAATTCCAGAACCAATGTTCGTGACCGTTTGAGAGAATGACGAATGGTGCGTTCAGATTTTCAGCATAGCCTCGTGCCTGTTCCTTAGCATCATAAGGATCAAGGTCCTCCCGCTTTGCTTCTAGTACGCATAACACACGACCGAGGTTATCCTTGAGGAGATAATCTGCACGACCGTTGGCGTTATGAAATTCGAACTGCATTTGACGCGGATCCAGCAAGTCCCAACCGCTAAATTCAAGTGCCTTATCTATCAGAATGCGGGAAAAGGCTTCATTTTGGCCAGGAGTCATCGGGTATTATCCTTTAATTTAGCCTTATTACAAAAAAGGCCGCCTTGGAGACGACCTCTTTGGCAGAACTCAATAGTCGTCCCATTTATTCCCTGAAATTCGTAAACTGCATCTCAATATCCAGATCCTTGGCCTTGAGGAACTGGATCGCATCCTGCAGATCGTCACGGTTTTTGCCGGTCACCCGCACCTGTTCGTCCTGAATCTGGGCCTGAACCTTGAGCTTTGATTCCTTGATAACGGCGATTATCTCCTTGCCCTTTTCCTTGGAGATACCTTGCTGGACCGTGATGACCTGGCGCACAAGACCGCCCGAGGCCGGTTCGACCTTGCCATACTGCAACGCCTTGATGGAGATGTTACGCTTGAGAAACTTGGATTGCAGCACATCAATGACCGCCTTGAGTTTGTAGTCGTCGTCGGCCAGGATTTTCACGGAATCCTTTTCCTGGGTGATCTGACTCTTGGAACCCTTGAAATCATAGCGCTGCCCGATCTCCTTGACAGCCTGAGAAACGGCGTTGTCAACCTCCTGCATGTCTACCTTGGATACGATGTCGAATGACGGCATACTTGAAACCTCCAGAAAGAATCAGGTAAAGGCAGAGGTAAAGGAAAAGTGAGCTTCTTCAACTCAACCTTTGCCTCTACCTCTACCTCTTCCTGTGGCTTTATCTCTACCTGATGTTCTAACTATGGTTTTATGACCTCGACCCCTTGCGGCACCTTGAACGTGAACCTGCTGTTGTCGATACCCTTGTTGACCCTGACGCGGCTGTAATCGATCCGGGTCTGATTGCCGCCGGCGTCGTGGATGACGGAGGCCAGAATCGGAAAGATATCCCGCACACTGCCGTCCCGCTCAAAAGCCGCAACAGCTGCGGCAGAAACGGTCAGCTGCAGCTTTGCCAGCACGACTGACGGGCTTTTCGGCACCAGTTCGAGCTGGTAATTACCGTTTTTGTCCTGAGGGTCCTTGGCAAAGGTTACGTTGAAATCACGGGAGACGTGCCCGAGCCCGGTCAGGTAGGACAGGGCTATGGAGTTGCCTCCCTTGAACATTTCAGCCACCGGGGAAACCATCACCTGTTTGTTCTCTGCAAGGTAGAACCAGACCTGTTTGCCATTGGAAATGATCTGCTGCTTCGGCTTGGTGTAGTTGAAGCGGAACATGGCTGTTGCCGAGGCCGGTTTTTTCAGGAGCAATTCACCGCTGCCCTTCTGCTCCCGATTGACGCCGGCGATAACGGACTTCTGGACAAAGTCGGCCTGGACATCCTGTAGCGAGGAGTATCCCTTTTCCAGGGCCGAAACCACACTCTTCAGGTCGGCCGGTTTTTCAGCACTCAGTACCTCCGAGGATACCGGCATCATGATCAGAAGCAGTATCAACAGACGGATCAGTTTTTTCAGCATATTGACTCCTTACCAAGGAGTCTGTCGGACTCAGGAAATCGTAGAAGATTTACCCTAAGCCCGATAGGCTCCCATAACAGCAGATTTTGTTGCGTCGGTCACTGTGCCACAAGCACATCGCTATCGCAACCGCTTTTGGCCGCGGCATGGAATTGTGAAGTCAAAATATCAGACGAGGGTGCTGGCATCCACAACAAATACGATACGTCCATCGCCGGTAATCGTTCCACCGGTGAGACTTTTCATGCGGCTCAGCGGAAGACCGAGCGGTTTTACAAAGATCTCTTCCTGGCCCAGAAATCTATCCGTAACCAGTCCTACCATGGAGCCGCTGGCCTCGCTCACGACAACCGGCACAATCGCGCCTGCACCCATGGGCATCGCCTGATGAAGCAGGCGGTTGAGGCTTTTGAGGGGGATATGACGCCCATCCAGAGCAAACGCTTTGTGACCGGCCTCCTCAAAGACATCGCTTCGACTGAGTTCTATGGTGCGGGCAACCGTATTGATCGGGAAGGCCAGTGTCAGCATACCGCATTCCACCAGGAGCGCATGGATTATGGAAACGGTAATCGGAAGCCGCAGGGTAAAACGGCTGCCCCGCCCGGTTTCCGACTCGATCGCCAGGGAGCCCCCCAGAAAATGGATCGCGGTTCTGACCACATCCATACCAACGCCCCGTCCGGAGATGTCGCTGATCTCATCAACCGTCGAGAAACCCGGGCTGCAGACCAGCATCAGCGCCGCCTGCCGGGATAGATTATATGCCTGAACCGGTGTGAGGAGTCCTTTTTCAACCGCCTTTTGCGTAATCCGCGCCGGATCCATGCCGCGTCCGTCGTCGGCAACGGTAATGGCCACATGGTCCTTTTCACGGACAACAGTCATACTAATGACACCGTTATAGCTCTTCCCCGCCGCAACACGGACATCCGGAGTCTCCATGCCGTGGTCCACGGCATTGCGCAGGATGTGTACCAGTGGTTCGGTAATTTCTTCCAGGATGCCGCGATCGAGTTCGATCTCTTTGCCTTCAATCTGCAATGAGACTTCCTTGTCCTGTTTGCGGGCCAGATCGCGCACCAGTCGGGGAAAACGTTCCGCGGCAAAAGAAAATGGCAGCATACGCGCCTGGAACACCTCATCACGCAGTTCGCGCAAAAGACCTGAAAGCTGGTGAAGCGGTTCATCCAGCTCCGGGCCGGCAAAGCGGCGGGCGTGATCCGTCAGACGATGACGGGTTGTAATAAGTTCCCCGGTGATATTGACCAGGCGATCAAGGGTGTCTGTCTTGATGCGAATGCTTTTGAATGTATCCGTCTGGCGGAACGGATACGGACTCTGGGATGATTCGGCTGCAATGGATTCGGAGGGCGTATCGTCAGGTGAAGTCACCGATGGCAGGGCGTCTTTTGCTGCGTCGGGCGTATACGACACCAGTCGCTGTATCAGGCCGTCCGCATCAGGCTGTTGTCCTTGTCCGGTTTCAATGGTCGAAACCAGGCTGGAGAGGAGATCACATCCCTCCAGAAGCAGATCGGCCAGTTGCGGGGAAAAGGGAAACTCGTCGTTTCGCAACCTGCCAAGCAGATCCTCCATCTTGTGGGCCAGATTCGTGATGGTGTCGAACTGCATGGTTGCCGCCATCCCCTTGAGCGAATGGGCATGGCGAAAAATCTCATTGATGGCAGCCCGGTCTGAGACATTCCCCTCAAGCTGAACGATCAGTTCGTTGAGCGCACTGAGATGGTTCCGGGCTTCGGTGATAAACAGGTCCCGGTACACGGACATATCCATGGGCTATGCCTCCAGGCTCTCCAATGCATCAATGACTTTTTCAGGTGTGAAGGGCTTCTGGATAAAAGCCTTGGCACCATAATCCAAAGCCTTTTTTATGATCGGTTCCTGGCTGATGGAAGAACAGATAACCACTTTGGCCCGCGGACGGACCTTGAGGATTGACTTCAATAGGTCAAGCCCGTTGGTGTCCGGCAGGATGATATCAAGGATAACAATATCCGGATCATGATCGTGAAGGGTCCTCATGGCCTCGATACCGCTGGCCGCCTCGGCGATGACACTGTAGCCCTTGTCCTTCATGATAGCGCGCAGGATGTTACGCATAAAGACTGCATCATCGATAATCATGACCGTTGCACTCATAGAAAACCTCCGTTATTACCCCTTGAGTTTGCCTAACAACAGCTCATTTACAACGGCAGGATTGGCCTTGCCCTTGCTGGCCTTCATAACCTGTCCCACAAAAAAACCGAACAGTTTGTCCTTGCCGGAGCGATATTCCTGCACCTGCCCGGCTTCCCGCGCCAGAATCTCGTCAATGATCGCCTCGATGGCCCCGCTGTCGGAAACCTGGACCAAGCCTTGTTCCTGGACGATGGCCGACGGCTGCTTGCCGCTTCGCCACATCTCGTCGAAGACAGTTTTGGCAATCTTGCCGGAGATGGTCCCGCCTTCGATCAGCTTGAGCAGTTCCACCAGCAGCCGCGGCGTGACCGGGCAGCTGTCGATGGTTGTGCCTGAGTCATTCAGACTGCGGGTGATTTCACCCATGATCCAGTTGGAGACCGCCTTGGCATTGGCTTGAAGAGCGACGCAGGACTCGAAATAATCAGCCAGTTCCCGGCTGGCGGTCAGCACATCGGCATCGTAGGCGGACAGGGCCCACTCCGTCATGAAGCGCTGGCGCCTCTGTTCCGGAAGCTCCGGCAGGCCGCTGCGCGTGCGTTCTATCCAGTCCGCGTCGATCACCAGCGGCACCAGGTCGGGATCCGGAAAATAGCGGTAATCGTGAGCCTCTTCCTTGCCGCGCATGGAACGGGTCTTCCCGGAGTTGGGATCGAACAGGCGTGTCTCCTGAACCACTGTTCCGCCATCCTCGATCAGGTCGATCTGGCGCTGGATCTCGTACTCGATGGCCAGTTTAACGAACTTGAAGGAGTTGACGTTTTTGATCTCTGCCCGCGTCCCTAACTTCTCCGCCCCCACCGGCATGACCGACACGTTGGCGTCGCAACGGAAACTGCCCTCTTCCATGTTGCCGTCGCAGATGCCAAGCCAGGTTACAATCTGGTGCAGCTGTTTCAAGTAGGCCACCGCCTCGTCCGAGGAGCGCAGGTCCGGTTCGGAAACAACCTCCAGGAGCGGTGTGCAGGCCCGGTTCAGGTCAACCCCGGAACCTTCCTCCAGGCCGGACACATCACCATGCACCAGTTTGCCGGCGTCTTCCTCCATATGGATGCGGGTGATGCCGATACGTTTGGTCTCTTGCCCTTCGACCTGGATGTCCAGCCAGCCGTGCTGGCAGACCGGATCCTCAAACTGGCTGATCTGATACCCCTTGGGCAGATCCGGATAGAAATAGTTTTTCCGGGCGAAGATGCTGCGCGGGGTAATGGAACAGTTGGTGGACAGGCCGGCCTTGATGGCGAACTCGACCACCTTTTTGTTCAATACCGGCAGCGCGCCCGGCAGCCCCAGACAGACCGGACAGGTCTGGGAGTTGGGCTGGGAGCCGAAGGCGGTGGAACAACCACAGAATATCTTTGATTCCGTCTTGAGCTGGACGTGGACTTCGAGGCCGATGACCGGTTGGTATTTCATCAGATCACCGCCTTTCGTGTGTGCCACTCGGTTGCCTGTTCAAAGGCATGGGCTGCACGCAGGATAGTTTCCTCACCAAATGGTTTACCGATCAGCTGCAACCCGATCGGCAGGCCGTCGGCACTGAATCCGGCCGGCACCGAAAGGGCGCAGGTACCGGCCAGGTTGACCGGAATCGTAAAAATGTCCGAAAGATACATCTGCAGCGGGTCATTGACCTTTTCACCGATTTTGAAGGCCGGTGTCGGCGCCACCGGAGTCAGGATCACGTCCACCCCTTCGAAGGCCCGGATGAAGTCCCGCATGATCAGGGTCCGCACCTTCTGGGCCTTGACGTAGTAGGCGTCATAGTAACCGGAGGAGAGCGCATAGGTGCCGATCATGATGCGGCGCTTGACCTCGACCCCGAAGCCCTGGCTGCGGCTCTTGACATACATATCCAGCAGATTGGCCGCTTCTTCTGCGCGGTGGCCGAAGCGGACGCCGTCGTAACGGGCCAGATTGGAACTGGCCTCGGCGGTGGCGATCAGGTAGTAGGTCGCCACGGCATAATCGGTATGCGGCAGAGAGATATCGACAAACTCCGCCCCCATTCTGCGATAGGTCTCTATGGCCTGACTCATGGCGGTCTGCACATCCGGGTCAAGGCCTTCAATGAAATACTCTTTGGGCAGGCCGATGCGCAGCCCCTTGACATCACCGGTCAACGCGGCCGCATAATCGGGTACCGGTGTATTGACACTGGTGGAGTCTTTGGGGTCGTGGCCGGCCAGTGCCCCCAGCATGATGGCGCAGTCGGTCACGTCGCGCGTCAGTGGACCGACCTGATCCAGGGAGGAGGCATAGGCAATCACACCGTAGCGCGATACGCGGCCGTAGGTCGGCTTGAGTCCGACACAGCCGCAGTGCGAGGCCGGCTGGCGGATGGAGCCGCCCGTATCGGTGCCGAGAGTGGCCGTGGCCTGGCGGGCGGCAACGGCGGAAGCCGATCCGCCCGAGGAACCGCCCGGGATACGGGTCGTATCCCAAGGATTACGGACCATCCCGAAGGCGCTGGACTCGTTGGACGATCCCATGGCGAACTCGTCCTGGTTGAGCTTGCCCAGGAGCACCACACCCTGTTCCTTGAGCTTTTCATAGGCGGTTGCGCTGTAGGGGGGCACAAAATTGCTCAAAATGCGTGAGCCGCAGGTTGTGCGGATGCCCTCTGTCAGAAAAATATCCTTGAGGGCCAGAGGGATACCGGTCAGCAGGTCCATTTCACCGCTCGCGATGCGCTTGTCGGCCGCCTCGGCGTCGGCCATGGCCTGCCCGGGAGTAACCGTGATAAACGAGCCGATCTGCGGTTCCACTGATTCTATACGTGCCAGCATGGCCCCGGTCGCCTCAACCGAGGAGACCTCTTTTGATTTCAGCTTGCTGTGCAACTCTCGTATGGAGAGGTCAAAAAGTTCCATTATGTGAATCTCCGGTTCACAGGTTCAAGGCAAGGTAACAATTAAGAATATCCTCTCAACCTTTACCTACTACCTCAACCTGATTTTATTCTATGACTTTGGGTACCCGGTAAAAACTCTCCACCCGATCCGGCGCATTGGCCAGGGCCTTCTCTATGCCGATGGACGGACTGACAGCATCCTCGCGAAAGGCATTCTCCATCGGTACGGCGTGGGAGGTCGGCAGGATCCCCTCCGTATTCAGCTCCTTGAGTTTTTCAACATATCCGAGAATAGCCCCCATCTGTCCGGCAAAGAGGTTTTTTTCCTCATCACTCAACTCCAGTCGGGCCAGTCGGGCTACATGTTCCACATCTGCAACACTGATAGTCATGGCGGCAAACTCCGATTATACGGTACTTTGATGCAGGTAGCTTTGTACCATGAAACGGGGCGCTTGACAACCTGTTCACCCTGCCGCAACGGAGAAATGTTTTTTTTCTTGACATGTCGCTGCACATTGAGTAATTTACACCTCTTCAATAAAAACCATGACCTGACACTGTGCAGGTTATGCAGTGCGTGAGGAAGCTATGAAAACAGAAGTTGCAAAACTCGAAAATGTAAAGCGTGACTGGTATGTAGTCGATGCACAGGATGCGGTTCTCGGAAGACTTTCCACTCAGATTGCCGGTGTTCTGCGCGGCAAAAACAAGGCCATCTACACCCCCAGTGTTGACACCGGTGACTTCGTCATCGTTATAAACGCCGAGAAGATCGCCCTGACAGGTCGCAAACTGGCTGACAAGATCTACTACAACCACTCCGGTTTTACGGGCGGCCTCAAGGAAACCAGTGCCGGCGAACTTCTGCAGAAGAAGCCTGCCGACCTTATCAAGAGGGCCGTAAAAGGCATGCTCCCCAAAAACAAGCTTGCGCGGCACATGCTCAAGAAACTTAAAATCTACGCGGGCGCCAGCCACCCGCACGAAGCTCAGCAACCCAAGAATCTGATACTTTAATTCTCCGAGGAGAGGCACGATATGGCAGCAGTTAGCTTTTACGGAACAGGCAAGCGCAAGACATCAATAGCCAGGGTATGGCTCAAACCGGGTGCCGGCGCATTTACCGTCAACAACAAGACCCTGGATGATTATTTTGGTCGCGAGACTTCCAAGATGGTCGCACGCCAGTCGCTGGAGCTTACCGAGAACATCGGCAAGTTTGATATCTTCGTAACCGTCAAGGGCGGCGGCGATTCAGGTCAGGCCGGAGCTATCCGTCACGGCATCACCAAGGCCCTGCTGGCAAACGACCCCGAACTTCGCGGCAATCTCAAGAAAGCCGGCTTCATTACCCGCGATTCACGCGTTAAAGAACGTAAGAAATACGGCCGCAAGGCAGCCCGCGCCCGCTTCCAGTTCTCCAAGCGCTAAATCGCTACTGTACTCATATTTGCTACAAGGGGAAATCCGCATGGATTTCCCCTTTTTGCGTCTCGTGGTATTTCAACCACCATCAGTGAATACAGGAGTCAATACGGCCGGTTAAACTGATTGACAGCCATGCAGGCCTGCACTACAGTGAGTTCATTGATGGATTTATGTAAAGCGGAGGAAAATCAATGCTGAATGTCGCCATTGTTGGAGCAAGCGGCTACACCGGTCTGGAGCTGATCAGACTCCTGTACTGTCATCCGGAGGTGGCGGTGACCTGCCTGACTTCCGAACAGAGCGCCGGTCGAAAGATCTCCGACATCTTCCCGACCCTCCGGGGACGCTGTGACCTGACACTGGAGAACCTGGAACCGGTCCGGGTCGCCGAAAAGGCGGACCTGATCTTCACCGCCCTGCCGCACAAGGCCGCCATGGAGGTGGTGCCCACCTTTCTGAAACTGGGCAAGCACGTTATCGATCTCTCGGCCGACTACCGCTTGAGAGACCCTGATGTGTACGGCGCCTGGTACGAACCGCATCTCAACCCCGCCAATCTCAAGAAGGCGGTTTACGGCTTAGCCGAGATTCGACGTTCCAAGATCAGAGGCGCCAGGCTGGTTGCCAACCCCGGTTGTTATCCGACCAGCATCATCCTCGCTCTTGCGCCGCTCCTTAAAAAGGGGCTGATCCATAGCGGGGATATCATCGCAGATTCGGCCTCCGGCGTAACCGGCGCCGGGCGGGCCGCCAAGGTTGACAGTCTCTACTGCGAAGTGAATGAGGGCTTCAGGGCTTACGGAGCAGGCGGCACGCACCGGCACATTCCGGAGATCGAACAGGAGTTGTCGCTATTGGCGGGGGAATCGCTGCTGATAACCTTTACCCCGCATCTGGTGCCGATGGATCGCGGCATTCTCTCCACGGTCTATACCCGACCACGCCAAGCAACTACCACAGAGCAACTGGTCAAGCTCTACCAGGATTTTTACAAGGGTGAGCCTTTCGTGCGGGTACTGCCCCAGGGCAGTCTGCCATCCACGGCCTTCGTGCGCGGATCAAATTTCTGTGATCTGGCGCCGCTGGTGGACTCGCGTACCGGGAGGATCATTATCGTGTCTGCCATCGACAATCTGGTAAAGGGCGCATCAGGACAGGCGGTGCAGAATATGAACATTGTCTGCGGATTTCCGGAGACCATGGGGTTGGAAGGACTGGCCCTTTTTCCATAGTTCTTACAGAGTGCTCACAAAAAAAAAGGGTGCCACTGTTGTGTGGCGCCCCTTTTTTGATCAATTTCTGTATCCCGTCGGCTGTTAGGCGAAAGGATTCCTCAAAATAATCGTCTGATCCCGACGTGGGCCGACGGAAACCATTGCAATCGGGCAGCCGGCCAGTTCTTCCAGACGGCGTACATAGGACCGGGCGGTTTCGGGCAGTTCCTCAAAGCTTTTGGCGCCGGTAATATCGGTCCTCCAACCGGGCAGTTCTTCATATACCGGCTGGCAGTTCTCGAAAACTTCCAGAGCGGCAGGCAGGGTCTCCAGGGCCTTTCCCTTGAAGGTATAGCCGGTACAAACCTTGATTGTATCAAAATCAGAGAGCACATCCAGCTTAGTCAGGGCAATCCCGGTCAGGCCGTTGACCCGCACGGAATAGCGAATCACCATTGCATCGAACCATCCGCAGCGCCGCGGCCTTCCAGTAGTGGCGCCAAACTCACCGCCGGTCTGGCGCAGCTGCTCGCCGGTTGCATCCAACAATTCTGTTGGAAACGGGCCGCTGCCTACTCTGGTTACATAGGCCTTGGAGATACCGATGATCTCGTGGATGTCGCGTGGGCTGACACCTGAACCGGTACATGCACCGCCGGCACAGGTCGATGATGAGGTAACATAGGGGTAGGTGCCGTGGTCAACATCCAGCAGTGTCCCCTGGGCGCCTTCGAACAGCACCTTCTTGCCTGCCTTGAGATCTTTGCCAAGGACCAGTGCGGTGTCAGTGACATATTTTGCCAGCACCTCTGCATAACCCCGGTATTCGGCCAGTATCGCTTCGTAACTGCAGGGCCCTTCCCCCAACAGGTTCTCCAGCAGAAAGTTCTTCTCAACCAGGAACTCTTTCAGCTTACGGGCAAAGACCTCTTCATTGAGCAGGTCCATCAGGCGGATGCCGCGCCGACCGATCTTGTCTTCATAGCAGGGACCGATGCCGCGTCCGGTGGTGCCGATCTTTTTGTCGCCGCTCTTGGCTTCGCGGGCAATGTCGATGCGCTTGTGATAGGGCATGATGACATGCAGCGACTCTGACAGCATCAGGCAGGAGTCATCCTTGATGCGCCCGGATTCCTTGAGTTTGGTAATTTCCCTTATGAAGACCTCCGGGTCGAGCACCACGCCGTTACCGATGATGCAGCGCTTGCCCTCATGCAGGATGCCCGACGGTATCAGGTGCAACACGATCTTTTCGCTGCCCACCACCAAGGTATGGCCGGCATTGTTGCCGCCCTGATAACGCACAATATCATCGGCATGCTCGGTGTAAATATCGACAACCTTGCCCTTGCCTTCATCGCCCCACTGGGCGCCAACCACAACTACATTTGCCATAGCTACTCGTCTCCCTGGCTTTCTTCTATAAATTTCATCAATCCGTTCTTTTGAAGCTGTTCTCTGGTAACAGCTATCGTGCGGCCATCCCGGATACGCACTGCACTGCAGCCGCTGCCGTCGGATTCGTCACCGATGACAAGCATGCAGCGGATGTTCATGCGACGCGCGTATTCCAGCGAGCTGTCATATTCGCGCCGTATGATATCACGGGCAGTGGTATATCCCCGTGATCTGAGCAGACGCGCAATTTCCAGCACCTCCCGACGGTCGTTACGACAGTTGAAAAGCAGGAAATCATGCGTTGTACTGGCCTCCAGTTCCGGCCGACGCTGGAGCGCCTGAAGTAGCACGAGAACATTGAAGGTAAAACCGGTGGCCGGGGACGGGAAGCCGTAGCGTCCTGTCAGGTTGTCGTAGCGGCCGCCGCCGCACACCGACTCTCCCAGTCCCGTCACAAAGCCCTCGAAGGTGATACCGGTGTGGTAATCCAAACCGCGCGTTTCACCCAGATCGATGGTCAGATAATCGCTGACACCATGGATATCCAGGATCTCCAGGACTTGACGAAGGTTCTCCAGCGCTGCCAGTGACTGGCTGTTACAGGTTACCCGGAGCGCTTCATCCAGCACTTCACGGCCACCGAACAGGCGCGGCAGCGCGCTTATCTCGTGCCGCGACGCATCCGGAACAGCATTCACGCTCAGGATGTGCGCCACTGCCGATGAATCCTTGCGGGAAACCGCCTGCTGCAGATCCAGCAGCGCTTCTCCTGACAGGCCGGATGCGACCATGACACCCCGGCAGAACTCCACCTGACCCAAGTCAATCTTGAAATCATCGAAACCCAGGCTCTGCATAACCTCGACCGCCATGGCAATCATCTCTGCATCCGCCTCGGGCGAATCCAGTCCGATCAGCTCCACACCCGACTGAAATATCTCACGGCTGTGGCCGGCCTGTATCTCTGTCTGTCGCAACACCCGTCCACTGTAGCTGATCCTGTGCGGCAACGGCCATCCGGTCAGGCGCGTAGCCACAATGCGTGCAATCTGCGGTGTTATGTCAGGAGGGAAAGCCAGCAGTCGCCCGCTCTGACGATCATCAAAACGATAGGTTTTACCCTTGAGGCCGTCTCCCATACCAATCGACAGGACATCCTCATATTCCAGTTTGGGCGTGATGACACGGCTGAAGCCCCACAGCTCGAACACGCGCCGGATCTTCCCCTCAATGAAACCTATTTTTGCGGCGGTCTCCGGCAGGAAGTCGCTGACACCCCGCGGCAGAGATATGTCAGGTCTTGTAATAGTCATTCCACCTTCTTGATTGCCAGTGATGATGCACCGCGAGTCGTTATACCGGGGCGCTGAACGGTCTGCAGAATAATCAGTTCATTATGCGCTTCATCGTATTGGTAGTCCGGCATGTAGTTCTGGGTGTCCCTGGTACGCCACTTTTCAGACAGACTGGAACCATCCCACGTAAAGCAGTACACAGCCCCCTTCTTGTAGGATCGGGCGTTGCCCAGCACCCAGAAACCGTCATTCTTCCCGACCAATATCTCGCCCTTGGATGAAACCTGGATGCGCTGATTCATAAACACCCAGCGTTTGTCTCCGGTCACCCGCACATTTGCGTCATCGTCCTTCTGGAAATACAGTTCGGACCCGCCAAACTTGTCATTGCTGCGCCACATTTCTTTCATTTCCTGGCTGTAGACAACCAGGTAACCGTCAGGATTGATGACTATCGTGTGAGTTGTCCCATCTCTGTCACGAAATTGGTTAAAACCGTAAATGTTTCCAAATCTGGGCATTTTGATCGGATTCTTGAGGTTGATGGCGGAGCCGTTACGAACCGCTTCGGACACAGTGCTGAAGAAATCCTCTTCACGCCCCATGGCCTGGGCATACAGTTTTTTGGGGCCGCCGGCCAGACTGAAACTGCGGAAAAAATACGGCAGGTTCTGTACCGCCAACACAAGTTTATCGCCTTTGACCTGCCAAACCTGCGAGGAGAGCTCTTCGGAACGCAGGATGGTGAGATAGATGTCAAGGCTGCCGTCTCCGTTTTCCATGGTATCCAGGGACAGGATCTTTTCCGAATTGCCCAGTTCAATCTCGGCCACCAGCTTCATGTCGGCTGACTGCCGGTAGTAACTCAGGCGGCGATTTTCGGCCAGGAATATTTCGCGACTTCCGTCCAACAAGGTTTTGCCAACAGCCAGCAGGTTAGCCGCGCCGGTCAAACGCTTGCTCAGCCAGCCTCCAGCAGCGCCCTGCTCAAAATCGTGCGGTTTGATAAATTCAGCGGCAGGGGTTTTGTTCACTTGCTGCTCGTTTTTTATAAAATCGGATTTGACCGGCGTAAGTGTTTTAGCAGCAGGGATCGGCATTACAGCCGTGCCGGCCTCCGGCAAGGCACCGCTGTAGATCCTGGCCAAATCGGCCGAAAGCTTGTCAGCCAGTTTGCCAACAGCCGGGATCAACTCGTCCTGGCTCTCTCCCTGAACAAAGGCGCGGGTCAGGGTCTTGCCGGCTGCAGTTTTAGCCAAGGCATCCACACTGAAGATCTTGCCGATAGTTACATAGGTCCCACTGACAAGTACATCAGCCTCACCGGCACTGCTGACAGCAATCGTCTTATCACCGGTCAGGCGTGATGCAAGCAGCATCTGCAGTGTCGCCTTCATTTCGTCCCTGTTCTGTACACCGAGGGCGTTCATATCCGTTACAAACACCCGTATCTGGACGGCAGAGGCAGGCACGACAGACAACGGGATCAAAAGTGCGGCCAGCAATATCAACAGCTTTTTCATGGGGCCTCCACAACAGAATTAAAAAGCAGTGGATTATTGCACAAACTCACCCACAGGTCAAAAAAAAAGGGCGGGATTGCTCCCGCCCCTACGGACATCAGATGGAACTTGGATTAGAAGTTGAAGATCAGGCTGGTACGGATGGTGTAGGGGTTCTCCGGATCCTTTGCAGCAGTAGCAGTGCCGAAAGTAGAAGACCCGTTGTAGTAACCGCCCAGGATTACATAAGCTGCCTGCAGGCTGGCTGTCAGGTTGTCGTACATCTTGTAACCGGCCTCGACGTTAACTTCAGTACCCATGTAGTTGCTGGCGTTCTGTCTGCCAGTAGCTCTGTCAACCGGCTTCAGGCCGTTGGTCCTGGCAACCCAGGCGGCGCCCACGTTGGTATTGGCGTAGAACTTGGGAGTGATTTTGGCATCAAAGCCCATAGTAGCCAGCCAGAGACCCTGCATATTGAGCGGGTTGGTGCCGTTTCCGGTGTTGTAGACAATGGCAACATCGGTGGTGCCGGTGCCGGCAGCGGCGTTGCGGTTGAGCAGCATCATGCCGGACTCATTGTAGGTGCTGGTGCCGGCCGTGGAAGACCATGCCTGATTCTGGGACTGGCTTGTGCCTACCCAACCGGTCAGGTGATTTCTGTCAGTGTTGCCGTTGCCGGAGGTGTAGAGCCCGGCGGCTTTCAGAGTACCGGGGCCAATCGCAACCTTGGCGGCTGCGTTGAAGGCCAGAGCATTCAGGTAGGCGGTTGTGTCAGGTGCGTTGCGAGTCCCAGCGGCGTTGTTAATATTCCTGAGCAGACCACCCTGATAGGCGGCAAAGCCGCTCAGGGCCACAGGGCCGATTTTGGCGTCGGCGGTCAGACCAACGGTATGCAGCATCATGGCGCTGGTGTTTATGCCGGTAACGGGGCCATTGCTCAAGCCATTCAGGCCGCGACCATCAGCATACAGGTAGTAGACGGCGCCGAAATTCAAGTCCTTGGTCGCGGCAATCTTGGCTTCCACGAGGCCGATGTCCAGGTTATCCATGCCGCGGGGACGGGCTGTACCGAAGAAGGACTGGTCATAGCCGCGGAAATAACCGGTGTTGAAGGTGGCGGGGCCGACCTTGGCGATGGTCAGGATACCGGCCACATCAGCGTCGAGGAAGATGCCTTTGAGCTGATCCTTGATCGGCTGAATACCGGCTTTTACCTGAATCGGTGTGGAAGGGATCTTGAAATCCAGGTACACCCACTTGGTTTCCAGGTTGACAGTGTCGGACTCCAGGGCGCCACCCTCATTGCGACCTGTTGCGCCAGTTGCAACAGCGCCACCAGCTACGAAAGTGCCACCAGAAGTTGTCAGTCCCTGAGCGCGATCACCGAAGACCGAGTCGATCTCGAAACCGGTCACCAGTTTCAGATCGTCGCTGGCCTTGGCCGTATAAAAAATGCGGGTGCGCGACTCGAAGTAATTGTTCATTTTCAGATCGTCGGTGGTGCTGCCGGTTGGTGCGCCAATAAGACCAGTTGTTGCACTGGGGACCAATGGGTTGCCGCCGCCGCCGTTCTCATAGTTGGACAGGAAGTAGCGAAGCCTGGACGTACCGTGGAACTCGTTCTCGAATGCCATTGCCGGTACGGAGATAGCGGCCAGGGCACCTGCTGCTGCTGCGATTGCTACTGTTCTTTTCAAACTCATGTGTGCCTCCTTCAATTTTTATTAAATGCCTGATGCTGTTGCGAACAACCGATTCATGTACTAGATCCTGCTGATTACGGCTCACCACCTTTCCTGTCAATTTAACTTCAAAATCTGATGCCAGCAGGCATCGTATCCACAATACACAAGTACCCCTGAACAGCCTCAACAACCAAGCCACCCAGAGGTAATTACCTGCAACTACACTTTTCTTGTTTATTCCTGAAACGTTTCACAGTGTTTTCGCTCCCGGTTACCTGTGTCCGATACGCTCGAACACGTAAAATTTCAATCGGTTAGCTACTTAGAGGGGATCGTTTGTTTCAGCTATTTTCTATAATGTTGTTTTGAAATATACAATTATCGGCCGATTGTCAAGCAAAAAAAACGTATGCCTCATGTAAGAGCCTGAAACTGTTATTATAAAGCAAATCACATCAAGTAAATCCCTTAATGACCGCACTGGCAGAGTTCCGTCAAGACCCCCAGGCTGCTCTTGGGATGCACAAAAGCAATTCGTGTACCGTGAGCACCGCTGCGCGGCTGTTCATCAATCATCCGGGCTCCTTCAGTCATCATTTTAGCGATGGCCGCTTCAATATCTTCAACCTCATAGGCCAGATGATGGATACCGGGACCGTTTTTCTCCATGAACTTTGCCACCGGACTGTCATTGGACGTCGGCTCTAATAGCTCAATCATTGATTCGCCGATTTGCAACATGGCAACCCGAACTTTCTGTTCTGCAACCTCTTCAATGCCGGCAAAAGCCATACCCAGGTTGTCGCGATAGAACGGGAGCGCATTATCCAGTGATTTTACGGCTATGCCGATGTGGTTGATTTTTGTAAGCATGTAACACCCTCCAAACCAGGCAGACCTCGGAGGTTTTAAAAACCTCCGAGGTCTTTAAAATGTTTATTACAAAACAACCGTCTCGGTATGTTTCCCGAACACGCCGCGGAATACATCGGCGATCTCTCCCAGGGTGGCATAGGCCTTGACCGCTGTCAGGATATGCGGCATGAGATTGTCCGTACCTTTGGCAGCCGTCTCCAGTGTCGCCAGCGCCGCTTTCACCGCCTCGACATCCCGCCCGGCCTTCATCTCGCCCAGGGACTTCTTCTGGGAGATCTCCACCTCTTCCTTGACCTTGAGCAGACCGGTTGGTGGCGGTTCCTTGACGGTAAACTTGTTGACGCCGACGATGATCAGTTCGTCCTTCTCGATCGACTTCTGGTAGGCGTAGGCCGAGTCCTGGATCTCTTTCTGCTGGAAACCACGCGAGATGGCTTCGACAGCACCACCCAACGAGTCAATCTTTTCGATGTACTCCATGGCGGCCTTTTCGATCTGGTCGGTCAGCGACTCCACCAGAAAGGAACCGGCCAGCGGATCGATGGAATCAGCCGCGCCCGATTCGTAGGCGATGACTTGCTGAGTGCGCAGGGCGATGCGGACCGAATCCTCAGTGGGAAGCGCCAGGGCCTCGTCGCGGGAGTTGGTATGCAGAGACTGGGTGCCACCCAGCACAGCGGCCAGGGCCTGCATGGTGACGCGCATGATGTTGTTGTCCGGCTGCTGGGCGGTCAGGGTGCAGCCGGCGGTCTGGGTGTGAAAGCGCAGCATCTGGGACTTGGGGTCCTTGGCGCCGAAACGTTCCTTCATGATCTTGCCCCAGATGCGGCGGGCGGCGCGGAACTTAGCCACCTCTTCGAACAGGTTGTTGTGGGCGTTGAAGAAGAACGCCAGACGGGGAGCAAAATCATCTATCTCCAGGCCGGCCTTGATGGCGGCATCCACGTAGGCGATGCCGTCAGCCAGGGTGAAGGCCACTTCCTGCACGGCCGAGGAGCCGGCCTCGCGGATATGGTACCCGGAGATGGAGATGGTGTTCCACTTGGGTACCTGGTCCTTGCAGTAGGCAAAGATGTCAGTGATGATGCGCATGGACTCCTTGGGAGGGTAGATGTAGGTGCCGCGGGCCATGTATTCCTTAAGGATATCGTTCTGGATAGTGCCGGAGACCTTGTCGGCGGAAACGCCCTGTTTTTCAGCCACGGCGATATACATACACAACAGGATGGCGGCGGTGGAGTTGATAGTCATGGAGGTAGAGACCGTGTCCAGCGGAATGCCGTCGAAGAGAATCTCCATGTCGGCCAGCGAGTCGATAGCCACGCCAACCTTACCGACTTCACCCTGGCTCATGGCGGCATCTGAATCATAGCCCATCTGGGTCGGCAGGTCAAAGGCCACCGAGAGACCGGTTTGGCCGGCCGAGAGCAGGTATTTGTAGCGCTCATTGGATTCCTTGGCCGTACCGAAACCGGCATACTGGCGCATGGTCCAAAAGCGTCCGCGATACATGGTCGGCTGCACACCACGGGTATAGGGGTATTCTCCGGGAAAACCGAGCTGTTTTTCATAACCGGGGTAGTCAAAACCGGGTGTAAAGCAGCGTTCCAGCTCTATGTTGGAGGTCGTCAGAAACTTTTCCATCCGCTCGGGTGACCTGGCAATATTCTTGGTAACAGCGGCCTTCCACTTCTCTTTACGTTCCTGAATGCTCATATGTGGACCCTTTCAAAAATTGTATTAAAAAAACCAGGGGAGAAGCAACACTCCCCGCCCTGGTCTTCACAACATGATTACATTCTTCTCTGCACCTATAACGTATTGTGCAGCACGGCCTTCAGATACCCGCTCGTCCGCTCGCGTTTTTCACTTTCAATCGCCTTTGAATCAACTTCGACGAATTTTTCATCCGGAGTGATCTTGAAGAGCGGCTGCCCCTTCTGGACGATGGTGCCATCGCCCCCTTCCATGATGATCTTGTCAATGGTGCCTGAGAACGGCGCCCGGATGGTGTTGAACATCTTCATGACTTCGATGATGTAGAGCGGCTGGCCAATTTCGAAATGCATACCCTCGTGTACGAACATCGGCAGTCCCGGCGCTTCCTGGCCGTAGTACATGCCGCCGCAGACCGCTACGATTTCGTCTGCCTTGGTAGCAGGCGGCGGAACCAGGATCTTTTTCATCCTGGCCTGCAGATCCAGGTCGGTCAGGTAATCGGGGATTACCACCTCCAGGTCATCCAGAACCTTCATATCCCAAAACTTGGTATTCTCGCCGATCAGGAACAACATGCCCAGCAGCTCAAGTCCGGCCTCATAGCCATAGTGGGCGGATCGGATCTGCTCCCAGGTTTCAGGGTCAATGCCGGCCTGAGGCTTTTCCTTCTTGACCAGTTCGTTAAGCTTGAAATACTCATCCCGCTCCAGCCCGAGTTTTTCCCGCAGGGTCCGGTAGAAGTGCAGCGACTGCTGCAGCAGTTCATTGTCATGGTCCCAGATGATTTCGGCCGCCGGTTTGTGCGGGCGGTAATTCATATGCAGATATTCGTATGTTTCATTGAGCACGCCCAGAGGATTCCTCAGCCAGAGAACCTTGCCCTTGTCGATACGGAAATTTTTCGTGTTCATGCTCAACCAGCCCGAGAGCAGGTGCGGGTCATCCAGGAGTCGCTCCATGGGGCGGGTAATCAGGGTGCCCTTGCGATCAAGCAGGGCCGACATGTTCTTCAGTTCCTTGGCGCAGACGTCCGGCTGATCGGCAAACTGCTCAGCCACATGCTTGGCATAATGCTTTTTCATCTGAAAAAAGGCATACACCACATCCAGCTTGTTGGCTTCCTCCTTGAGGGTACCCACCAGTGCCAGGTAGGGGACTACAAAGCGGGTGGTCGGCTTGGCCATGACATTCCTGCCCAGAAACCAGTTAACCAGACCGTAATGGAATTGTAGGTTGGTTGCCAATGCGCTGCCGCGCAGCGTTGTACTGCACAGCACTTCGGAGAGACGTTCGTAACTGGCCAGACGATCCGTGCCCTTGGTGAGCAGCAGGGCGATGTTGGAGTCATAGGCGCCCGCCACCTTGTATTTCATGAACATGCCGGTGTCCGGGTTGGTCATGCAGATGCCCTGATCATCACGGACCTCGCCTTTGATCGGTTTCGACCAGTAACGGATCATACCGCCGGCGTGCGGCGACAAAGAAGCATCGGTTGCGTTCAGACGGGCTTCCACCGAAGCGTTGAAGCGGACAACCCGCTCCGGTTTGGGCAGGCGCTCCTTGTGACGCGCCAGCAGGGCCATGGCCTCAACCAGGGATTCAACGATGAAGAAATCATTCTTGTCCTTGGGGTTGGTAAACTTGAGGCTGTAGCAGAGCTCTGTGACGCGATGTTCAACCTGGATACGGGTGTTGACCTCCATGAAGAAGTGACGATCCCGGTCAACGATGCATTCGAAGGTCGAGGCGGAATCCAGACCCACGGCCTGACCAAAGCGGGCCGATTGCTCTTCCATGCTCGCCAGTACCTTCAGATCAGATTCAAGTGCCTTGACCTCCGCCTTGCGGCCGGCAGCCTTGGCCTTCTCAATGGCAGCCATCAGCCCTTCCTGGGTAACGGATACCTCCAGGAGTTTCTGCTCGTGCATCTGCAGGGAGCAGTCGCGACCGCCCAGGGAAACGCACCATTCGCCGTTGCCCAAAAGCTGGATCTCATTGTGACGGGTCTGCTCAATATTTAACTCGATCAGGACATTTTTATTCTCGCCGACACCGGTGGCCTTGACCTCGTTCAGAACCTCGCGCACCATGGCAGGAGCCTCGGCAGCCGCTTTGGCAATCGCTTTCTCATCGGCCTTTTTCAGGGCCAGCAAAGAGGCGCCGACAATACGCTGCCCCTTGCCTCCGCCGCCGCCGATGGCCTTGATGCGGAAACGGCTTTGAGGAAATTTCCTGAAAAGTTCCGTTACTTCCGTCTGCACCTGGGCACACAGTTCCTCGATGGAAAACAGGTCGATGCCCTTGCTGTATGAGGTCATCAGGATATGGTCGGCCAGCACCTCGTCAGCAATCTTCTTGTCCGCCAGAACCTTTTTGTCGCAAGCCAGACCTTCGGCTTCGACCAGCTTGAGCAGCTTTTCGCGGGTGGGGTATTTTTTGAGCAGTGTCAGGGCGGTTACGTTGTTGATACCGGGGGTAACACTGACATTCACCTGCAGGGCGGTACGCTTGGCCTCGTCCTTTTTGCCGGCCTTGGCCTGGGTGGCGGCACACGGCCCGATAAACTTGAGGCCGGCCTTTTCGATAGCAGCCACAAACTCTTCATCCTCAGCCATGAAGCCGTAACCGGCGAAGATGGCGTCGTAATCGTTATCCAGGGCCATCCGGATGATCTGGTTGATACGCTCGACACGCTCTTCCTTGCTGGCGCCGCTGTAATCAGGCACCCGATGGACACGTTTCGAATCGGTCAGTTGACGCAATTCCGGCGCCAGGGCATTCGGATAGATGATCGAGTCCTTCTCGGAAAGCAGGATGCCGTAGTGGGAAATTCCCATCTCTTCATAGACGTCCATGGCCTCCTTACGGATCGGCCCGCGACAGACGATCAGCGGCTTGAGATCTTCACAGGAAAAGGAGCGCACCCACTCGGATGAGGACTTGCTCAATTTGCGGGTCCGGTGGATCAGGGGGTTATGCTTGTAGAAATCGGTCTGTGGCATGGTCTCTTTATCTCCAATCTGGAATGAATGAAATTAATGGAACTCGCGCTGAACGGCCTGCATCGGTCCGGGCTTGTAGTGACGCAGGAAGAAGTTCATGTTCTCTCCCAGCACCTTGCGCAGGTCGGTGGGCATTACCAGGGAAGAGATGGAGCCCAGGGCCAGACCCTCTTTCGGGTTCATCAGCTCTTTTTCATAGCGCATGTTCAAGGCGGCGTCCTCGATCTTCAACCAGTCGGCGGCATCCTTTTCGGCATCCATCTTGGCCTCACCGGGCGACATACCGGCAGCGACGCGTTCCTGTATACCATGCTTGATTTTCTCGATGACCGCGGCACGCATCTTGCGAACCTCGTCCTTGTAGACGAACTCCTTGCCGGCCGGGCCCATAACCGCCAGGCGGGTGGTGGGGAGCGCCAGCACCAGGTCGGCGCCGGTCGGATAGTTGTTGTATGAGGCATAGGCCCCGCCGTAGGCGTTGCGGATGATCAGCAGGATGCGCGGCGTCCTGATGTCAACGATGGAATCCAACATGGCGCGACCGGCCTGAACGATGCCGCGGCCTTCCTGCTCACGTCCCGGCAGGAAGCCGGTGGTGTCTTCCATAAAGATCATCGGGATATTGTAGATATTACAGAATCGGTTGAAACGGGCAATCTTGTAGGCGGAATCCACCGAAATCTGACCGGAGGCGACCGCACTGTTATTGGCAACAAAACCGACCACATTGCCCCCCAGGCGACCCAGGGCGGTAACGGCCTCGCGGGCCCTGTCACGCTGCAGTTCGAAGTAGTCACCATGGTCGCAGATCTGCTGGATCATGATCGAGACATCAAAGGGGGTGTTAAAGCCGGTCGGAGAATTGAAGGACTTCTTCAAGAGGGTGTTGATCTCCCAGGTTTTACGGTCCAGCGGATCGCTGGTCTCACGGTAACGGGCCATGACACTGTTGTTGTCGGGGAGATAGGAGAGCAGCTGCAGTGCGGTGCGAAGGGCATCGACCTCGTCCTCGACCGTCATATCGGCAACTCCGGACAGGCCGTGGACCTTGGGCCCGCCCAGATCTTCAGGCGTTACATCCTCGCCCAGAACCGACTTGACAACACCCGGCCCGGTCAGACCGAAAAAGGTGTCCTGGGGCTGGATCAGGAAGCTGCCCTGGCGGGGAAGATAGCTGCCGCCGCCGGCATTGAATCCGAACATGCACATGATCGAGGGGACAACACCACTGATCTTGCGCAGCGCCGTAAAAGCCTCGGCATAGCCGTCCAGACCGCCTACGCCGGCCGGTACAAAGGCGCCGGCGGAGTCATTCATGCCGATCAGCGGAATGCCCTTCTCACCGGCCATCTGGAACAAGAGGGCCAGCTTGCGGCCGTTGGTGGCATCGATGGAACCGGCCCGCACCGTGAAATCATGGCCGTAGAGCGCCACATCACGCCCATTAACATTGAGGATGCCGGTCACCAGGGAAGCGCCGTCCAGGTTTTTGCCCCAGTTCTGGAACAGGATATTGGGTTCGTTTTCCGTCAGTACGCGAATTCGTTCCCAGACCGTCATGCGCTTTTTAAAGTGCTGCTTTTCAATCTGGGCAATACTGACCGACTTGATCGGGCGCTGGATCAGGTCGTGACCTTCCTTCATCGCCTCTTCGTAGCCGCCTTTTTTGCCGGGAATTTCACCGGGAATGGTAAATTCAACGGTTTCGGTGGGTGCAAACGGGTTTTTCAGTGAGGGTTTAATCGCTTTTAGGGACATCTCAACCATCCTTCCTCTGCATGATATGGAACTCAATTGACTCAAACGATAGTAACTGCTCAGGTATTAAGGATGAAGGCTGAAGACTGAAGGTAAATATTTATTCTCCTGACAAAGTTGGAACCGCATAAAGAAAAATTCCCCAGGTTTTCCTGACAGTCTTCAGTCTTCAGTCTTCAGTCTTCAGCCTTCAACCTTCAACCTTCAACCTTCAACCTTCAACCTTCAACCTTCAACCTGAGTAACTACATTGATGCAAAATATTACCGGGTAACGACCGCCAGCACCTTGACCTCGTCACCATCTTTCGAGAGCAGGCGGTGTTTGAGGGCAGAGTCAAAATAGACACAATCTCCTTCATACAGGGCAATTCGCCGGTCATCAAGCAGCAGCTCGGCCGTCCCCTTCATGACAAACAGGAACTCCTCGCCGTCGTGGCTGTAGGTATTCTCCTCCTGGGCCTTTTCGGTTATGGACAGGAGAAAGGGCTCCATCTTCTTGTTCTGCTTGTGAAATGAGAGCGATTCGTAGGAGTAGCCCTGGCTGGTGCCGGCGCGGGAGATCACCCGCGGAATGGTCTTGCGTTCATGGGCGCGCACGATTTCGTAGCGGCATTCCTCTTCGTCATCGGCAAAGAAGAGACCAATTTTGACGTCAAAGAACTTTGCAATCCGGGAAAGAGTGGCTATGGGGGGGGAAACGTTATTATTTTCAATCTGTGAGATCAGCGCGGGTGAGAAACCGGTTTCCCTGGCCACGGACTGAAGAGTCAGCTTTTTTGCAAGTCGGAGTTTCTTGATTTTCGCCCCGATATTGTAGTCACTCATCCATTACTCCTGCCAAGAATAAAACCAGTTTTTATGCGGGGTTTGTATACAATTTGGCGTACATTGTCAATAAAAATAATTTAGCACGAATAAAGAAAACCAGCGGAATTCACAATAATCACCTGTTTGAAAACCCCGTTCAGGGGATTTCTGCGGATACAAAATAAGGGCTGGGCGGGCCGGTTCATTTTACGAGTTTCAACCGGCGTGCCAGCAATTGCAGGGTATGCAGCACCTCGACCTTCGAACCATGCTGTTTGAGACCATCGGAAAGCTGCATCATGCAGCCCGGACAACCGGTGGCAACAGCCTGCGCCCCGGTAGCGATAATCGCCCGGCTCTTGGCCTCGTTTATCGTCATGGATGAACCGTAGTGATAGACGTTAAAGGTACCACCCAGACCGCAGCAGCGATCAGCCCCTTCCATCTCGGCCAGCTCGACACCCGGGGTTCCTTGCAACAGTTCCCGCGGTTGTTTTGTCAGGCCGCGCGTGCGCAGGTGGCAAGGGTCGTGATAGGTGATGCGGATCGATTCTCCGGCCCCGGTTTCTTCCGGATTCAGTCCCAGCTTGTGCAGCAGTTGCGACGCATCCACCGTCTTGGCAGCCAGGGCCTCCAGACGGGCCTTCAGCTCCGGATTGCGCTTGCCGACCACCAGCGGATAGAGCCGGTGCAGCGCCCCGCCGCAGGTGGCAC
Source organism: Desulfuromonadales bacterium (assembly GCA_016650295.1). Classification (GTDB taxonomy): domain Bacteria; phylum Desulfobacterota; class Desulfuromonadia; order Geobacterales; family Pseudopelobacteraceae; genus CAIPTY01. The sequence goes on from JAENWA010000021.1 coordinate 47,215, forward strand.
AAGCGCTCATGACGTAGTCGGCCTCGTAGCGCTCCATCTCCGCCAGGTTCTTCTCGGCCAATTCACGCACCGTGTTGATATCGCCGCCGGACATGCCCGGCAGACCGCAGCATTGCTGGCCCTTGGGGATGATCACCGTGCAGCCCAGGTGACGGAACAGGGCCAGAGCCGCTTCACCGACCTCGGTGTAGACGAAGTTGGTCATGCAGCCGACGAAAAAGACGATCCGTGGCTTGCCGGGCTCACCCGGAATCACCTCGGGATGCCGATCCATGAACGGTTTTTTGGCAATAACCGGGATGTGGCGGCTTCCACCCACAAAGGGCATCGGGAAGCGCAGCCGCAGGCCGGAGGTTTCGGGAACCTTCTTGAAGAACAGCGGCCCTAGCAATGATGCCGTCTTGGCGCCCATTTTCATAATCGAGCGGTTCTTGATCACCTGGCCGACTGCCGCATGGAAGGTGGTCAGACCCCGTTTTTTCGCCAGGGACTCACGGGCGGCAATCACGATTTCGTCGGTAGGGACATCATTGGGGCACTTCTCCACGCAGCTGCCGCACAGCAGGCATTTCGACATGGCCAGATAGGTCTGGTCATCCAGCTCGATATCGTCTTTCAGAATATGCTGCGCCAGGGCAATCTTGCCGCGGGCCACGGCCGGCTCGCGCCCAAAGGCGGTAAAGGCCGGACAGTTGGCGCGGCAGGCGCCGCACTTGACACATTTTTTCAATTGATCTTCAACCCGCTTGAGCGGGTCCATGGTAGTATCTGACATCAAATCCCCTTCGTGGTTCAGAACATGCGGTTTTCAGTTCCGCTTGTAAAAGAGTAAACAAACAGCAGGTATTTCTCAATCTAAATCTGCTCCCCCGTTATCTGCCTCAGCGCAAGGCCAGCTCCATCTCTTCCAGTTTCCTGACCCGGTCGCGCAGCCGGGCGGCTGTCTCGAAATCCAGGGCCTTGGCCGCAGTCAGCATCTCCTTGCGCAGCTTTTTGACCAGCTTCGGAATCTCTTTGGGGGCGATATATTCCTCGGCAGATTCGGCAACCATTCCCGGCAGGCTGTAATAGTCCTTTTCCTCGATGGAATCCAGGATGGTGCGCATGCTCTTTTTGACCGTTTCGGGCGTTATACCGTGTTCCTCGTTATAGGCCAGCTGCCGTGTGCGGCGACGACCGGTTTCGTCGATGCAGGCCTGCATGGAGCGGGTCACCTGGTCGGCATACATCAGTACCCGGCCGTTGATATTGCGGGCGGCACGGCCGCAGGTCTGGATCAGGGAGCGGGCCGAGCGCAGGAAGCCCTCCTTGTCGGCATCCAGTATCACCACCAGCGAGACCTCCGGCAGATCCAGCCCTTCGCGCAGCAGGTTGATCCCCACCAGCACGTCGAACTCTCCCATGCGCAGGTCCCGCAGGATCTGCATGCGCTCGATGGTAACGATGTCGGAGTGCAGGTATTTCACCCGTACCCCCAGTTCTCGGTAGTAATTGGTCAACTCCTCGGCCATGCGCTTGGTCAGGGTGGTCACCAGCACCCGCTCGCCCTTGGCCACGGTCAGGCGGACCTCGTGCAGCAGGTCGTCCACCTGGCCGACGGATGCACCCCCATCCCCCTCCCGACCTCCCCCTTGAAGGGGGAGGAGTCTATTTGGTGTCTTTATGATCTTAATTCCCTCCCCTTCAAGTA
>JAENWA010000022.1 GCA_016650295.1 Desulfuromonadales bacterium
AAGCGTGAAGCTGACAACTGGTGCGACTGTGTCAGCAGGCGGAGGTATTGTTACGGTTACGCTGGCGCTCTTGACGGCGGAGACATTACCGGCCGCGTCCTTGGCCCAGGCGTAGAAGGTGTTGCTGCCGGCGACTGCGGTTACGCTGGCCGGGGCAGAGGCTGTCCAACCGGCGGCGGAGGCTGCCGGAGGGGTAGCAATCTTGTTGATCAGGTAGCCGGTCACGGCCACGTTGTCGGTGGCGCTGAGGCTGGAAACCGGCACGGTCAGGCTGGTGGCGGTGGACGGGAGGGTGAAGGTTACGACCGGGGCGGCGCTGTCGCCGGCAGCGGCGACGGTGAACGAATTGGTGTTCACGGTCACTTCGCCATGGACATCCCCTGTTCCAGTACCATCCTGGTTGCCGAAGTAAGCCATTTTCCAGGTATAGGTACCGGGAGTTGACGGCGCCGGTGCGGTCAAGGCCGCCGGAAACGTGGTTGAACTCCCCATACCGCTGGCGTTGCCGTTAGAAATGGCGAGTTGAGAGTTGTTCTGGTCATAGAGTACAGCCCTGATCCAGCCGGTTCTGCTGCCGCCGCTAAGTGTTGCTGTCACGGTCTCGCCAGGCGCATAGGAAGTTTTGTTGGTGGCCGCTTTCAAGGATGAATTTCCGTGGTGATGGCAGCCGTTGCAGGTGGCGGTTGTCGGGGCGCCATGGCAATCGACGCATCCCCTGCTGGTGAAGTATGATGATTGAGCAAATGCTTCCGTCCCTTGCAGCTGAAATGCTACCAGAGCCGTTACTGCCAGTATCATAGCAAAGAAAAACCGCACTGACGCTTTACTGACTTTCTTCATTATGTCTCCTTTTGTCGTTTGCCCGGAACGAAACGTTCCCTCGCTCAACTGCTCTCCATCAATGGACTGAAGTGATGTTTTCTTCATTTCCTTCACATGTACCTCCATGTGTCTGGTTGTGGTCCCGGATGAAACTGCACAAAAAAAAAGCCGGGGCCGATTATTGTGATTTTCGGCATCCCGGCTGTCTCTTGGAGACCCTAGGCTTTCCGCCCCATCCTCGCGAATGGTTTAGTATTATCGTGTACCACTATCTGGATTTATAGCGCGTTCCGGCATGTACAGCCGGTCGGTATACTTGATCGCGTTAACAGACGCTACAACTTGATCGTGATGGGATATCTCCTGAATCGTATTTTGAACACAAAAAAACCGGGGCTTCGTATCGTGTGTGCGATATTTCGGCGACCCGGCTGTCTCGGTGAGACCCGTAGGCTTTCCGTCCTATCCTCGCGGATAGTTTAGTATTGTCGTCTATCTTTACTGACCGTGTTTGTTTACCTAATGTGTCAAGAATACATTCCTTGGTGAAAAAAAACAAGCTAAAAATATCCCTGCAAAACTTCAACCGTTCCAAGGATGTTTGAGGCAGCATTTTACTTGCGTATACTATTCAAACTGCGATCTGAACTCCTCGACGATCTGACGCAGCCCCGCCACCTCTAATCTGAGGGCAGCCACTTCCTGCTCCAGTTTTGTCATCCGCTCGTTCTCTGCAATCACCCTGACCCGAGCCGGCTCGGGCGAGACCTCGTGTTCCTCGGCCGTCATATCCGGCATACCGGAGAAAAGATGGGCGCTGCGGGCCTCCTTGCGACCCGGCTGGCGGGGCAGGCGCACAATCAACGGATCTTCGCGATTCGTCAGCTCCTTGAGTACCTCCTCCACCGCGTTCAGATCTGTGAATGAATGCATCCGTTCACAGCGGGTGCGCAGTTCGCCCACCGTCTGCGGGCCGCGCACCAGAAGTTCGCAGATGACCGCCAGTTCGGCCGGGACCAGCCCCATCATCTCGGCCAGGATATGGCGATACTTGGCCACACGGCTGCTCTCTCCAGACACGACCGTCAGCTGGTTGAAGCGCATCCTGTTCAGCGCCCGGACCACATCCTCCTCGGCCAGGGCCATGACCGGGTCACGGTTTGACTTCTGGTTGCAGGCGTTGGTCAGGGCGTTCAGCGACAGCGGGTAGTATTCCGGCGTCGTCATCTCTTTTTCGATCAGGCAGCCCAGTACCCGGGCCTCGACCTCGCTCAGTGTTACATCCATATCGGTCCTCCCTATGTTAAATTGTTTCAAAAATACAGCTTGTTAGGCTGAAGACTGAAGGCTGAAGTAAAAGATACTACGGTTTTAGTTGTGTTCGATTTTCTGGAGCCGTTATGCGAGATCGGCAACCTCATCTCTCATCTCTCATCTCTCATCTCTCATCTCTCAACCCTCAACCTTCAACCTTCAACCTTCAACCCGATTCAATAATGCGGCGGCGGTTCTTCCTCGTCGGCGCTCCTGTTGATGGAAGGTGCCATCGTCAGGAGCTGTTCCTGCATCCGGCTCATCTCCCGCACCAGCCGCACAATCGCCAGCTCCTGGCGGCAGACCGTGTCATTCAGGTCGCTGATGGTTTTTTCCTGGTGCATGAAGCGCAATTCAAGATCCGTGATCCGCTCTTCCATACTATCCTCCGTTCCTGTTGTGAGTAACCGCCTGCTGCATCCTGTCCAGCGCTGCTATCAGCAATGATCGCGAACAGCCGAAGTTGAGCCGGACAAAACCGGGCGCACCGAAGGGCACTCCGTCGGACAGCCCGACCCCGGCCCGCTCGAAAAAGCCGGCCGGATCATCGACACCAAGTCCACGCGCATCGATCCAGGCCAGGTAGGTCGCCTCCATTGGCCAGGTTTTCAGACCCGGCATGCCGGCAATCGCCCGGACAACCAGGTCGCGGTTCTCCCGCAGATACGCCAGCAGCGCCTGCCGCCAGGCTTCAGCGTCCCGGTAGGCCGCCAGGGCGGCGGTATAGCCCAGCAGGTTGACATGCGGCACAATACCGGCCATGGCGCGGCGGAACGAGCGCCTGATGCTGTTATCCGGGATCACGGCCAGGGAACAGCCCAGGCCGGGAATGTTGTAGGTCTTGCTGGGGGCATGCAGGGTGATGGTGCGCCGGGCGATCTCCGGCGAGAGCGCGGCATAGGGGATGTGGCGCTTGTCCTCGTCCAGTACCAGACCGGCATGGATCTCGTCGGAGCAGACTACCAGATCATGGCGTTCAGCCAGTTCGGCCAGGGCCAGCTGTTCCTCCCGTGTCCAGACCCTGCCCACCGGATTGTGCGGGCTGCAGAGCAGCAGCAGCCGGGTGCGCGGGGTGATGGCCCGCTCCAGGGCAGCCAGATCCATCCGCCAGATCTCACCTTCGCAGGCCAGCGGCACGCTGACCAGTTCCCGGCCGGCCAAGTTCGGCGCCGACAGGAAGGGCGGATAGACCGGCGTAAAGGTCGCGACAGCATCGCCCGGCTCACCCACCGCCCGGCAGGTCACATTCAGCCCGCAGACCAGTCCCGGTAGCCAGACCAGCCATTCCGACCGTACAGACCAGCCGTATTCCCGTTGCAGCATGGTCACGACCGTCTCAACCAGTTCCTTCGGCGGCCCGCTATAGCCGAAGACGCCATGCTCCACCCGCTCCAGCAGCGCCTCGATCACCGCCGGCGGCGAGCGGAAGTCCATATCCGCCACCCACAGCGGCAGGATGTCGCGCCCGGCGTAGCGGTCCCATTTTTCGCTGGTGGTATTTTGCCGATCAATGACTGTATCGAAGTCAAATGAGGGTTTCTGCTCCATGTCAGCCGATCCTGACCGAACGCATGGAGATCGAGCCGAGCGGCAGCCCCTCGGCAAAGAAGGAGACCGGCTCCCCCGGCTGCTGCAGGGCCAGGATGTACAACAGCGGCAGGTAATGCTCGTTGCTGGGGATCGAGAGCCGGGCCGCCTCACCCAGGACCGGATAGGCCACCAGCCGGTCATGTTCACCGGCCAGGATCAGCTCCGCCGCCTGACTATCGAACTCCGCCGCCCAGAGATATGGTTCGGCGGCATTCCATTGCAGCAGACGCAGGTTGTGGACGATGTTGCCGCTCCCCACGATCAGCACCCCTTCCTTCCGTAATTGTTGCAGCTCGCGTCCCAGATCGTAGTGAAAACGGGGATGCTGCGTCCGGTCCAGACTGAGCTGCACAACCGGGATATCGGCTTCGGGATACATGCGCCGCAGCACCGACCAGGCGCCATGATCCAGCCCCCAGGAATAGCCGTCGTCCAACCGCACCGCCGTGGATGAGACCAGCGACCGCACCCGCCCTGCCAGTTCCGGCGAACCGGGGGCCGGGTACTGAACCTGGTTGAGCTCATCGGGAAAGCCGTAGAAGTCATGGATCGTTTTGGGGTGTGTCATGGCGGTGACAAAGATCCCCTCGGTCTCCCAGTGGGCCGAAATGCACAGGATCGCCTTGGGACGCGGGATTGAAGCCGCCGCCTCGCGCCAGGCCATGGCATAAACCGTCTCCTCGATGGCGTTCATCGGGTTGCCGTGGCCGACGAACAGGGCCGGCATGGGTTGTGTTGTGTGTGAAATCATAGTGGTCTTGTGTTTTGTAAAGGATCTGCGCTTGACCTGCGTGGCGACTTTTCGCCGCGTCATGGTCTGAGCGCGAGTTAGCCATTGCTTTTCTTTCTATTGCTTCAGCCCCAATTAACCAAGGCAAACACTGGAGTTAACCAACCCAATGTAACGTAGCTGAAATATGTGGCACTTAGAAAAAATATTACTGTCAAAAATGGCCGAGCTAATGCGTTTGTAATATCGAATTTCAGCTTGATGGTACCGATTGCGACCGCAACAAATAGCGGGAGAACCGCATGGATTATATACCCTTGTAGTTCTTGATATTCGTTGTTTACCTCCCAGACTCCATATATTGTGATTGCACTTAGCGCAGCGAGTATGCAGTACAATAACCTCCTGCCTCTCTGACCTACTGTGCCGTAAAATATGTACCAGGTTGATATAAGGATGCCACTCAACACAGCAACAGGTATAGACCTCTGGTGATGGATACAGAAGTCTGCAAAAGGAGACAATTTTCGATATATTACGTCTTTCATGGTCTTCTCTTGTTCTAACTCGTTTTTGGAACATTTATCCATTGAGCCGCCGACAAACTACGCAGCCTTTTGCAACCTCTCCGCCACCCAGATCTTAATGATGGATTGCCTCGGCACCCCCAGGCGGCGCGCTTCCTTATCCAGTTGCTGGATCATCCAGACCGGGAAATCCACATTCACCCGCTTTTGATCCTGCTGAGGTCTGCGGGCCTTGGAGATATCCAGATATTGAGAGATATCCTCACCCGCATCAAATTTCTCATCCAATTCTTTAGCCTTCATAAATTTCTATCTCCTCTTTCCTGGAACGCCGAACCGAGATTATACGGATTGACTCGCCCCGATAGGTTATGATTCCCGACCAGACTTTTCCCTCGATCATGCCGATCACCATAAATCGCAGTTCATCAGCGATCTTGAGTGGAATTTCAATATAATCTGCATCATCCCAGAGGGCTTGCGCCTGCAGAAAATCAATCCCGTGTTTTTCCTGGTTGGCAACAGACTTTTCCGAATCGAATTCAAATTCCATAGGTAATTTATATACCTTTTTTATACCAATTAACACCAATTTTTACCCCTTAAACTCCCACACTGTCAATTCCGCCACCGTATGCTGGAACTTCCGTCGCGTCTCCCTGATCACGAAAGGTACGTCGCGCGGTTCGCCCAGCAGGCGGAAGTGCGGCGCCAGGGTTTCCTTGAGGCCGTCCAGGGTCCAGACCGGTTCGCCCGCCTCGCGGTAGCCCCCCAGCCATTCCTCTTTCCTGGTGAACTCCTCCAGCCAGGTATAGGGCGAGGTAATCACCAGCAGGCCGCCGGGGTTGATGCGCTCGTGGATGGTGGTCAGGAACTTGCGCGGCGAGTAGAGCCGGTCGATCAGGTTGGCCGCCAGCACCAGGTCGTAGCCGGTGAACTTCACCGGCAGGTTGCAGGCGTCGGCCTGGAAAAACTGCACCCGCTCGCGGATACCTTCCAGCCCCAGCTCCTGCAGACCGATCTCGTGGAACGAGACCACCTCGCCCTCCTCGGGGAAGGCGTAGCGCAGGTAGCCCTCCTCCTGCATACGGGCCGCCAGGCGGAAGAAGCGGGTCGAGAAGTCCAGGCCGGTCACCTGTTCGAAACCGCCCAGGGCCAGCTCGAAGGAGGCCCGCCCCACGGCGCAGCCCAGGTCGAGGGCCTGCCCCCTGTTTCGACCTGCCATAGCCGCCAGGGCGGTTTGGGCACAGGTTACGGCAAAGTTGGGCACGCCGAAGTGCTGCGGGCCGTAGTGGGCATCGCAGTACTGGGCCGCCAGGGAGTCGCTCTCGTACTGGTCGTCATGGATAATGACCGGGGCGATACTCTCCACGTAGCGGAAGCCGGCATGCTGGATGAAATGGCGGCGGAAGGCATAGCGGGAATCACGCGTCGCCTCGTTGCCGGTGGAGATCCAGGACCCCCCCTTGATCAGGTTGTGCCGGGTATCGAAGGTCGGGGTAGAGAAGTCGTCGTACCAGGGGTGGATCTCGAACCCGTGGAAGGGGTAGATGGGGGTCTCGGTCCACTGCCAGACATTGCCCAGCACATCAAAGAACTCACCGGTTTTAAAGCGGTCGATCGGGCAGGAGGAACTCCAGAATTCCAGGTTGATGTTGCCCGGCGCCTGTGTCCAGTAAGGCTGGTCCGGGATGGCGCATTCGTCCCGCAGCCGGTTCCACTCGTCCTCGGTCGGCAGACGAATCGGCTGGCCGGTCTGGGCCGTCTTCCAGTTGCAGAAGGCCTTGGCCTCCAGCTGGTTGACCTCTACCGGCCAATTCCAGGGCAGGTCGATCTCGCTGGCCATGGTCCTCAGCCTCCAACTGTCGCCGGTCTTGATCCAGAACAAGGGATGTTCGGCCAGCGTGAACTCGCGCCAGTGCCACCCCTCCTCGCTCCACCACTGCTGATCGCGGTAGCAGCCCGCCTCCACGAACTCCAGGAACTCGCGGTTGGAGACCAGATGTCTGGCGGCCTTGAACGGGGCCACCTCGGCCTCGTGCAGACCGTATTCGTTGTCCCAGCCGTACAGGGCATGTCCTTTTGGTTTGCCCAGCGTGACGATGCCGCCCGGCACCGGGACCAGCTCATTGACCGGCGGTTCGCCCGCCTCCGGGCAGATCTCCCAAAAGGGGAGCTGCAGCACCTGGTCGATGGGGAGCTGGCGGATCAGCACCGAGGAGGTCTCCAGGTGGATTCGTTCATGCTCGATCCCCATCATGATCCCCCAGAAGGGAGACTCCCAGGTGATCGGCAGGGTCAGCGGCAGGTTTCTGATCAGGCCGTCCACCAACTCGCGGACCTGGTCGCGATACTCCTTGACCTGCTGGCGGGTGGGCCAGTCGTAATGGCGCTCGTCCAGGTCGTCCCAGGACATCTCGTCCACCCCCACGGCAAACATGGATTCGTATTTCGGGTTGATGCGCCTGTCGATGACCCGGCCGATGGTCAGCTTGTTGATGAAAAAGGTGGCGGTATGGCCGAAGTAGAAGATCAGCGGGTGCCGCAGCCGGTCGGCCCGCCGGTAAAAGGTTTCGTCGTACTTGAGGATCTCGTACAGTTTTTCGTCGATATCATAGGTGGCGTGGAAATAATCCAGAATCTCCGTGCGCTTTGCCTCCGGATCACCGCTGTTCAGGATGGTCGTACGGGTATTCTTTAGTGCGTTAAAACTCATTTTCTGCTGTTCTTGAGCAGAAGATGAGTTCGTGAACGCACTTATCTCGTTTGTTTGAGTTAGATCCATGCATGCGCCTCCCAATCGGTATTTAATATCAGTAGTGCTTTCGAGGTCAGTCCCTACAGACGATCTCGTTTCTTTGAACCACCTTGATTTCACCGGTGCCCATGTCATACACCCAGCCATGGACATTGAGATGACCGCCGCGCATGGAGGTTCTGACAAACGGGTATTCCAGCAGGTGATCGAGCTGCAGACGCACATTTTCCTCAACGATCAGGTTCATGCGCTGCTCGGCCGGTAATTTGAAATGCAGCCCCCGCAGCTGTTCGTCCACCCGTTCTTTGGCCTTGTAAGCGTTGTTGAGCCAGATCGGAATATAGCGGTCCTGGTCATTTTCATCGTCAAGGGCGCCGATACCGCCGCAGCCGTAATGCCCGCAGATGACAATATCGGGAATCTGAAGGTGATTGATGGAGAATTCGAGAACCGCCGACAGGTTCCAGTCATTGGTGGCGACGATGTTACCGACGTTGCGATGGACAAACACCTCGCCGGGCCGGGTCTGGGTAATGGTGTTGACCGGTACGCGGGAATCGGAGCAGCCGATCCAGAGCACAGTGGGGCGCTGCTGTTTGGCAAGATCCGCGAAATAGTCACGCTCCCGGTCAAAGACCTCTGATACGAATCGCTTGTTGCCGTCAAGAAGTGTCGAGATCATTATCCTGTCCCCTCGTAGATCCGGATTCCCGGAAAAGAGCAACGTGCCACTCTTCCAGCCTCAATTGACATGAGCATGAGATTATGCCGGTTTCAAGTCAGAATTTCTCACTATCCATATGCTGACACTATGTTTTTTTCGGAATACAGTCAAGCAGCCAGCACAACTGGCATAAGAATCTGAAACCAGCCGGAAGGAATTTCGTTTCGAATACCGTCAAAATTTTGTGTCCACTTGCTGCACTTTTGGGTATTATGTAAATTCAATGACGGATTGAGTCATAATTTTCTCTGAAAGGTACTACCATGGCATTAGCAAAAAACGGCGACAAAGTAAAAATTGATTACACCGGAAAACTGGAAGACGGTACGATTTTCGACTCCACCCTCGAAGACCTGTGCGATTCGGATGAATGCGATTCTGACGATTGCGACGATGAATGCGGAGACGATGAATGCGGCTGCGGAGGCCACGATGTTGGTCCTATGGAACTGACTATCGGCGAGGGGGAGCTGTTTTCCCAGGTTGATGAGGCCTTGATCGGCATGGCGCCGGGCGACAAAAAATCGGTTGTCATCCCGGCTGTCGACGGCTTTGGCGAATACGACAAGGATAAGGTTTTTACGGTTCCGCGTAGCGACCTGCCCGATGACATGCAGCCTGAAGTCGGTGACGAGATGGTATTAACCAATGAGGATGATGAAGAGTTGGGCGTACAGGTCGTGGAGGCCACCGCAGACAGCGTCACCTTCGACTCCAACCACCCCCTGGCCGGCGAAGAGCTGACCTTTGAGATCACTTTGCTGGAAATCCTTTAGAAACAAAACTCCCTGGAAACACAAAGGCGGCCGCATGGCCGCCTTTGTCGTGTGAAATCATGCCACCAGAACATTACGAAGCGATTGCCTGCCCCGCGACCTTTGACCCCAACGACCTGCTTGAACTGGCCAGCATGCGGATGCCCTACGGCAAATATGCCGGCCGGTTATTGATCGACCTGCCCGAACCCTATGTGGTTTGGATGGCCGGTGAGGGATTCCCCAAGGGGAAGCTGGGCCGGATGCTCGCCACCATCCATGAGATCAAGGTCAATGGACTGGAGTTTCTCTTTGATCCGTTGCGAAAATAAAAAAACCACGGCGGGTGCCGTGGCCTGTTGGTATCGAATGAGTATATACGCAAAAAAAATAAAAAAACAGCCTGTTTTATTCGACGGTCGGGGCTATATTCAAATCAGGTAGTACTACCGGGTAGCAGCAACAGACTGTCTCTATAAGGAGGGCGACATCACAGAGGAAACAAGTCTCCAACATAGAATTAGGCAGCATATTTCCGGTAGCACCACATAACCGGAACAGCCCTTGAAAAGGGATACGTAAAAATTAATTGAGGCCCGCCGATCGAATTGGCGGGCCTTTCATTTTGTGCGGCCGGAGATTCTACTTGAAGGTTTTCAGTACATACATTGCGATCGCATGAGCATCCTTGTCTGAGAGGGTTGACACATCAAACCTGATCATGCGCGACAAGGGCCGGCGCATGATCCTGACAATATCCTCCGGCGTTCTGATGTGTCGGGCCTTCAAAACCGAACCGTACAGCGGCCTGTCCGGGTCGCTGACATTGCCGCCGTTGGGGTGACAGGCGGCACAGTACTGCTTGAACAGCGCCTCTCCATCAGGCACTGTCTCCGGAGAGCCCGGCGTCGGAGCAATCGGCGCGACAGTAGCTTTTTCAGCCTTCTCTTTACTGCAGCCGGTCAGAATCCCGGTTACAGCCGCCAGAACTATCAGCAGACAAGCCATTCTCTCGCGCATAGCGATTCTCCTCTCAAGAAAATTATCCCGAAAGTGCTTCTCTCACCCCTGGACAACCAGTGCCAGGCTCACCAGCAGCGGGAACAGGTTCAGATACGAAAACAGCGGCCGTTCACAGCGGCACAGGGCCAGGACCAGAAGGGGTACGGGGAGAAGGACATACCAGCAGGCCGCATGCTGGCCGATGATGCCGAAAGCCGGCAGGAGCATGGATGCGGCCATCAGTGCCGCCAGCCAGAGACCGAGGAATTGCCTGCTGTTCTCGGGCAGCTGGATACCGGCCCGGCGATAGTCCGCGGCGTGGCGTTGCTGGAAAAGAAGGAAATGAGGCACCTGCCACAGGTAGAGCAACCCGGCCAGCAGCATGATCCGGAAGTCCAGGACCGGGCCTCCTGCCAGGCACCAGCCGATGACCGGCGGCAGAGCACCGCACAGCGCCCCGATCGGCAGTGCCATCGGGGTACGTTGTTTGAGGGGTGTGTAGACCGCCAGGTACCAGGCCAGGGCCGCCAGACCGAGCAGGCACGGCAGGGCGCCGCCGAACGCGGCAATCAGCATCAGCCCCGCCATGATGACGCAGCCGCCGATTATCGCGGCGGTCGCCGGATTCATATTTCCCTGTGGCAGCGGTCGCCCCAGGGTGCGGGTCATCAGTGCGTCCAGCCGACGTTCCAGCACCTGGTTGAGCGCCGAGCCCCCCATGGCCAGCAGGGACACACCGGCACAGGCGGCCAGCAGCGTGACTCCGTTGCGAGGCGCCGGAAACAGCAGGCAGCCTCCCAGCGCGGCAGCACCGTTCATCAGCGACAGACGCAGGCGGAACAGTCGGGCCAGCATGCGGATCATTTCTGCACCCCGAGAAACTCCACCAGCGCTTCGAGCTCTTCCTTCTTCAGGTCGCCGAAAGCCGGCATGATCGGCTGGAAGCCCTTGACTACGTCGGCCTGCGGTTCCAGGATCGAGCGCCGCAGATACTCTTTATCAACCGTGATCGATCGTTCAACCCCCTTGGTCAGCACGACCTCGCTGCGCCCCATGATCCCCTTGAAACTCGGCCCGACTCCGGGTGAACCGTCCAGGGAGTGGCACCCCAGACAGCCCTTCTCCTGGGCCAGTTTTTTTCCATCCAGTCCGGCGGCGGCAGTTCCTCCGCCTGCTCCCCCGCCAAGCCAGGCCGCAAACTCCGCCTCCGGTAGGGCCTCGACAGTACTGATCATGGCCGAATGGTTGGTGCCGCAGTACTGGGAGCAGAACAGGTCATAGGTACCCGCTTTGTCGGCCACAAACCAGGCGAAGTTGTCCATCCCCGGCACAACATCGCGCTTGACCCGGAAGGCCGGCAGGAAGAAACCATGAATCACATCCTGCGACACCAGCTTGACCTTGACCGGCATTCCTACCGGCACATAGAGTTTGGGACTGGTCCTGCCGTTCGCATAGCTGAAGCTCCACGTCCACATGCGGGCGGTGGCGGTCACCTCCATGGCCCCCTTGGGAATATCCCGCAGCTTCAGGTAACCGGCCCAGCCGTACCAGAACATGGCCATCACCAGCAGGGTCGGGAAGGCGGTCCAGACGATCTCCAGCCAGAGGTTGCCATCGGATGTGGAGGTAGGCTGCGGTGCACGGGAACGGTGATAGCGCACCACGAAATAGATCATGGCCGTGGTGATGCCCAGCAGCAGCACCAGGCAGGCGCCGAAGATGAACATGAAGACCGGGTCGATGGCCTCGGTAGTGGTTATCAGTCGAGTCGGGTCCACTTGGCGTCCTTAGCCCTGAAAATCAGGATAACGTACGTTCACAAAATAATTTCTGCATAAAACCGCAGAAATTATTTTTATCGTACTAACGGTAAAGTACATCGAAAAAGGTTAAACCGATGAAGATTGCCAGGGTCAGCAAGGCCAGGAACAACAGCCAGCGCAGCAGCCGCCCCTCGTACTTCATGTGCATGAAGACGGCGATCACCAGTCCGGCCTTGAGGCAGGCGATAGTCAGCGCCCCCAGCACCTTGTAGCCCCCCAGTTCCAGGCGTGTGATCCCCACGGTCAAAGCGGTCAGCGCCAGCAGTGCCAGCCAGATGCCGGTCAGTTTCCTGTAGCTTATGATGTGGTGCGATTGATCATTCATGGTCATACCTATCACAGAACCAGGTAATACAGCGGGAAGATAAAAATCCAGATCAGGTCCACCAAATGCCAGTACAGCGCCCCGTTCTCCAGCAGAATGTAGTCACCACCGTTGACGCGGCCGCCCTTGACCTTGACGGCGATCCAGCCCAGCAGCGCCGCGCCGATCAGCACGTGCAGGCCGTGGATGCCGGTGGTCAGGAAGTACAGGCTGAAGAAGACCGACTCCCCCGCTGCACCGGCCTTGAGGTGTTCGGAGCCGGGGTAAATGCCGTGACCGATCTTGGCACTCCACTCGAAGTACTTGATGACCATGAAACCGGCGGCGCAGAGAATCGTCCCTCCGATCAGCGCCGCCGCCCGGCGCGGTTCGTCTCGCTGCACGGCGGTGACCGCCATGGCTGCACAGAGGCTGCTGGTCAGCAGGATAACGGTATTGGCCGCGCCCATGATCCAGTTCAGCTGCCCGCCGGCAGCCGCAAACTCCTGCGGGTAGCTACGCAGATAGACGGCGTACAGCAGGAACAGCCCGCCGAAGAGTATTATCTCGGTGAAGAGGAACAGCCACATGCCGAGCTTGGCGCCGGCGTAGTCTTTGTCTGGATGATGAGTCATTTATAGCATCCTGTTAACGTCAAAGGCGGCTTCTTGCCGAGCCGAGGATAAATCCGACAAAAGCGGGTTGACGATCATTCCGCGAAAGAGGACTCATTGCCATTGAACCTGTCATGGTGTGCGCAGGCCTCATCCACATGTGCCAGAAACTCTTCATCGTCCCAGGGTTTGTTCAGGAACTTGAAGATGGTGCCTCGGTTTATGGCACTGGTGACAGAATGAAGATCCGCATGGGCGGTCAGAATCATACGGACGACATCCGGGTAGATTATTTTGACCCGTTCCAGAAATTCGTTTCCATCCATGTTCGGCATCCGCAGGTCGGAAATAACCACATCGATGCTCCTGCTCGCCAACAGATCAAAACCCTCCTCCGCGCTGGATGCGGTCAGCACCTGGTATGCTTCCTGAGCAAGCATTCTCCGCAGTGACGATAACACCTTTTCTTCGTCATCGACGACGAGAATGGTATGACTTGCGATTTCCGTCCGGTTATCGCGAAAGTTCAACATTTTGTTCTTAAGCAGCAGTTCGCCGAATTCCTCGGCTATGACCGGCCTGCTGTAAAGGTAGCCCTGCATCTCATCACACTTATGCAGCCGCAGATAGTTAAGCTGTCCGGCAGTCTCGACCCCCTCGGCAATCACCTTCAGCCGCAGATTATGGGCCATTGCAATGATGGTTTTTGAGATGGCGGCGCTGTCCGGCTCGCTGGTTATGTCCCGGACAAACGACTGATCTATCTTCAACGTAGTGAAGGGAAAACGCTTCAGGTAGCTGAGGCTGGAGTAGCCGGTACCGAAGTCGTCCATGGAAAGGGTGGTCCCCAACGCCTTCAACTCGTTCAGAATGGTGGTTGCACGGTCCAGATTCTGCATGACCAGGCTCTCGGTGATCTCCAGCTCCAGGTAGCGTGGTTCCAGGCCGCTCTCCCGCAAGATCCGCTCCACAACCTGGACAAGATGCTGCTGGCGGAACTGGCAGGCCGAGAGATTGACCGCAACCGCTATCGCCGGCAGGCCGGCATCCTGCCACTTCCGGTTCTGCCGGCAGGCGGTTTCCAGAACCCACTCGCCGATCGGCTCGATCAGCCCGGTTTCCTCGGCCAGCGGTATGAAACTGGCGGGGGAGATCAGTCCCAGCTCCGGGCTCTGCCAACGCACCAGCGCCTCCATACCGGTTATCTGTCCGCTGCGCAGGCTCACCTTGGGCTGATAGCACAAAAACAGCTCGTTTCGCTCAAGCGCCCGCCGCAGATATTTCTCCATGGCCATGCGTGACAGTGAACGGGCATTCATCTCGCCGGTATAAAAGCGGACCTGGTTACGACCCTGTTCCTTGGCCTGGTACATGGCCAAATCAGCGTTTTTGAGCAGGGTCTGCACTTCCTCCCCGTCCCTGGGCGAGATGCTGATGCCGATGCTGCAGGTAATTACGAGTTCGTGCTCATTGATTTTGAACGGTTGCGAGACCGCTTCCTGAATGACTGCGGCGATCCGGTCGGCCACATCGACGACATCCGGATCGGAAACCATGATAACAAACTCGTCCCCGCCCTGGCGCGCAACGGTGTTACCCGCCCTGACGCAGGCAACCAGTCGTTCGGCGGCGATCTTGAGCAGTTCATCGCCGATATCGTGCCCCAGGCTGTCATTGATGAACTTGAAATTGTCCAGATCAACGAAAAAGAGCGCCACGTGGTGGCCGTTGCGCGGGGACATGAGCAGGGCCTGGTGGATCCGGTCGACGAGGAGGTTGCGGTTGGGGAGACCGGTCAGGTCATCATGAGTGGCATGATATTCCATCTGCCCCTCATATTTTTTCCGTTCGGTAACGTCTTCAAAGGTTTCGATAACGGCCAGCAGTTCCCCCCCGCTGTTGCGTATCGGAGCAGCATTAAAGACGATATAGCGATCCATGCCGTTCAGGTTTGGGTACCAGCCCTCGGCCTGCAGCCCTTCGGGGATGAAACTGGACTTGCCAACTTCCCGGTAACTATCGGGAAACTTGTCCGGCAGGCCGTCGATAACGATTTCAGCCAGGACGGGGCTCTTTGTCTTGTAAAAGGCCTTCCAGGCCTGATCGCGGCCAAGCATCTCCTTTGCCTTGATGCCGGTGAGTTCTTCACAGGCCCGATTCCAAATCACCACCCTGCGATCGGTATTAATGACAAAAGTCGGAACCGCGCTGTTGAACATGAGGTTTTCCGCAAACTCCTTCTGCTCCTGCAGGGCAGCGGCGGCCTGTTTTCGTTCGGTAATGTCATGTATGATGGCAATATGGGACAATCGCCCCACAAGCGTAAAACTGCTTATGGATACCTGTATCGGAAAACAGACTCCATTCTTGCAGCAGCCAGTCATCTCCTGGCGGGTTCCGAAGGCACGGTTGGAGCCATCGGCAACTTCTTCCGGCCGTATTGACGTAATGACGGAGGAAAAATCGGGAATGACAACCGCAATATCCCGTCCGGTTATTTCCTGCGGGGTGTACCCAAAGGCGCCGATTGCCGCGGGATTGATCGATTCGATGACGCCGTTTTCATCAACGTTGATTACCGCATCGGCGATATACTTCAGGGTTTGTTTTGTCCGGCCCTTTTCCGCCGATGCAAGCTGTTGAAAAGGACGGACGATGAGCCACCATATGAATGGAGCACTCAACATCGATAACCCCAGGGCATCAACAATGTTCTGAACATACACCGGGAAAGCCGGTAGAAAGACTTCCAGCAAGAACATCATAAGGGCTTCTATAACAAAGATTATCAGCAGCAAGCGAAAGAAGAGGCTCACCGGTTTCAGGAAGCGTGGGGCTACGGGGGAATCATTCATGTTTCTCCTCGTTTGCTTACTTCTGGTGTCTCGAAAGACAGGGCAACTCAAACTGTACCATCATTTTTCAATGAGGCAAATTCATACGGCCCGTGGGTCACCACCGGTTCCTCAAGAAAATTCTCCGTCGGCGGCGGGGTGGGAATGCTCCACTCCAGCGACGCGCCGCCCCAGGGATTGCCGGTGAACGGGGCTCCCCACCACAAGCCGCGGAACAGATTGACCAACATGATCACCAACCCGACAGCCAGGATCCAGCTGCCGATGGTGGACACCAGATTGAGGGTGGCGAACTCCGGCAGGTAGTCGTAGTAGCGTCGCGGCATGCCCTGCATGCCGAGCACCTGCATGGTAAAGTACAGGATATTGAACCCGGTGAACATCAGGGCCCAGGCCACGATTGCAGGTTTCTCGGCGTAGCGCCGGCCGTAGAATTTGGGCAGCCAGTAGTGCATGGCGGCAAAGAAGGCGAATCCGGTGCCGCCGAACATGACGTAATGGAAGTGTCCGACCACGAAATGGGTGTCATGTACGTGCACATCGGTGGCGGCCGCCCCCAGGATCAGGCCGCTCAGACCGCCGATGGAGAAGAGCAGGATAAAGGAGAGGGCGAAGAGCATGGGGGCTTCCAGGGAGATGGAGCCCTTGTAGAGAGTCGAGACCCAGTTGAAGACCTTGATGGCCGAGGGGATGGCCACGATGAAGGTCAGAAACGAGAAGACCAGTACGGCGGTGTCGCTCATGCCGCTGGTGTACATGTGGTGACCCCAGACCAGCGAGCCGGCGGCGGCGATGGCCAGGCTGGAGAAGGCAATCATCTTGTAGCCGAAGATCGGTTTGCGCGAGAAGACCGGGATGATATCCGAGACAACCCCCATGGCCGGCAGGATCATGATGTAGACCGCCGGGTGGGAGTAGATCCAGAACAGGTGCTGGAACATGATCGGATCACCACCCCTGGTCGGGTCGAACAGGCCGGTGCCCAGGGTCCGCTCGGCCATGATCAGCGCCAGGGTGATGGCCAGGATCGGCGTGGCCAGGACCTGTACCCAGGCCGTGGCGTACAGCGACCAGGTGAAAAGCGGCAGGCGCCCCCAGGTCATACCCACGGCCCGCAGGCGGTGGATGGTGGTAATGAAGTTGAGGCCGGTCAGGATGGCCGAGAAGCCGATGATGAAGACCCCGAAGACCGCCAGGGTGACGTTGGTGCCGGTACGGGCGCTGAAGGGGACGTAGAAGGTCCAGCCGGTGTCGGGCGGTCCGCCGCCGGTAAAGAGCGAGACCAGCACGATAGCCGCACCGATGATGTAGAGCCACCAGGAGAGCAGGTTCAGGCGCGGGAAGGCCACATCCCGGGCGCCGACCTGGATCGGCATGATCAGGTTGCCGAAACCGCCCGGCAGGCCGGGCAGAATGAAGAGGAAGATCATAGTCACGCCATGGACGGTAAAGACAGCGTTGTAGGTGGCCGCCCCCATGATCGTTCGGCCGGGAGCCATCAGTTCCAGCCGCAGCAGCAGCCCCAGCAGCACCCCCACCAGAAAGAAGCCGAAGGTGGAGTAGAAATAGAGCAGGCCGATGCGCTTGTGATCGGTGGAGAAGATCCAGGAGGCAATGCCGGTTTTGCCGGTATCGTTCCAGAAACTGGTCTGTGGGTGCTGGGCCGGAATCATGATTTCTCCGATGGTCGTCGTTGCTTTTTCCTGCCGGTCAGCAGCAGAAAGGCCAGAAACCCGCCCGCGCAGAGGATCACGACCGTGGCGCTGACCCTCAGAAGGTTGAAGACATAGCCCCTGCCGGCCGGGTCGTAGCTGAAACAGTAATCCATCAGCTTGCGGATCGAACCTCCCGTAACGCCGCTTTTGGCCTCGACCAGCGCCAGGGCCAGATCCTTGGGCAGGATCGAAACACCGTACAGGTAGCGCACGATCATGCCGTCCCCGGCCACCACGATGCTGACCACCGGGTGAGCGAACTCGTGCCGCTGACGTTGAAAACCGAAGCCGACGGCGTCGGTCAGACGATGGATAGAAGCAAAATCGCCGGTCAGGAAACGCCAGCCACCCTCCGGGAAGGGCTTCTTCATGGCCGACAGGTAGGCGTGTTTGCCGCGGGCCGCCATCTCCGGGGTCTCCTCCTCGTCGAAACTGACCGAGATCACCCGGTAGTCATCCAGCGGGCGCCGTTCCAGACTCTGCAGCGCATTGGCAAGGTGCCCCTGTAGCGTAAAGCAGACATTGCTGCAGCGGTAATAGACCGGCAGGATGATCGTCGGACCCTTGACCAGGTCGGCCAACCGGACAGGGGCGCCGGTTTCGTCCCGGAAGGTAATGTCCAGCGGGATCCTGACCCCCAGGTGTTCATCGACGCCGACAGAATCAGGCGTTGGACCGGCAGACGCACCGCAGCATACCAGCAGCAGAAATAAAATGCCCCCCGCCAGGTTTCGGATGACCTTTCGGAGGGCAGGGATAATCATGCCAGGTTGAAATTATTCTGGTAGGCCATCAGGGTGTTGATCATCAGGGCCGCCACCGTCATGCGCCCTACCCCGCCCGGCACCGGCGTAATCCAGGAGCACTTCGGGGCCACATTCTCAAAATCCACATCACCAACGAGTTTGCCGTTTTCCAGGCGGTTGATGCCGACATCGATCAGCACCACCCCCGGCTTGACCATGTCCTCGGTCACGAAACCGGGGATACCGACCGCCACGATGACGATGTCGGCCCGGCGGGTTTCATCCAGCAGCAGTTCGCGAGGGGTCTCGATGTGGGTCAGGGTGACGGTGGCATTGCCGATGTCGAAATCGTTGGAAAGCATGATCGAGATCGGTTTGCCGACGATGTTGGAGCGGCCGATGACCACGCAGTGTTTTCCCTTGATCGGGATCTCGTAGAACTGCAGCAGCTTGCAGATGCCGTAAGCCGTGGCCGGGCGAAAGGCCTTCTGGCCCAAGGTCATGCGGCCGAAATTGGTGGGATGAAAACCGTCGATATCCTTCTCCGGCGCGATGGCGTTGATGATGTTCTGCTGGTCGATGTGCTTCGGAACCGGCAGCTGGACGATCAGGCCGTCGGTGGTCTGATCGTTGTTGATCCCGTGTATGCGCTCCAGGAGTTCGGCCTCGTTGATCTCTTCCGGCAGCCGGATCAGGTTGCCCTCGAAACCGGCCTTCTCGCAGGAGACGATCTTCGACTTTACATAGGACTCACTGGGGGCATGCTTGCCCACCAGGATAATGGTCATATGCGGCTTGCGCAGGCCGGACGCCACATAGCCGGCCACTTTCAGGGATATATCGGCAACCAGATGCTCAGCGCATTTCTTGCCGTCCAGCAGTTTCATCTGCATGTTATTCCTCGTTTCTTACATCCGTTTACCGGGGTTGATCTTCAGGGAGTTGTAACACAAATGCGGGTGCCTCGCAATCTCTGTGCTGAACGCACGTCACTCCAGCTCAAGCGGAGGTTCGGACAAGGTTGCCAGCTGTTCGCGCAGCTCCAGGATATGCTCGCCCCAGTAGCGCACGCTATTGAACCAGGGAAACGCCACCGGAAATGCAGGGTCCTCCCAGCGGCTGCCGATCCAAGCGCTGTAGTGCAGCATGCGCAGCGCCCGCAGGGCCTCGATCAGCCGCAGTTCGCGGGGATCGAAGTCACAGAATTCACGGTAGCCCTCCATCAGCGCATCCAGTTGGGCGGTACGGCGCTGGCGGTCGCCGGAGAGCATCATCCAGAGATCCTGCACCGCCGGTGCCATGCGGGCATCGTCAAAATCCACAAAATGCGGGGCATTGTCCCGCCAGAGGATGTTGCCGGCATGGCAATCGCCATGGCTGCGGATGTAGCGGACCGCGCCGGCACCCGCCATGATCCCGTCTATGCACTCCAGCAGCTGGCTGGTGACAGCCGCGTAACTGGGCAGGTAGTCAGCGGGAATGAAACGTTCCGTTATCAGGGCTACACTGGCGCGTCCAAAGCTGTTGCAATCCAGCACCGGCCGGTGGCTGAACGTCCGCAGCGCGCCGATGGAGTGGATACGGCCGAGCAGACGGCCGAGGATCAGCAGGTTATCCAGGTTGTCAAACTCGGGGGCATGCCCACCCTGACGCGGATAAAGCGCGAAATGGAATCCCTTGTAGGAAAAGAGGCTTTCGCCGGCGGCATTCCGCATGGGAGCAACCACCGGCAATTCGTGCTCGGCCAGCTCGAAGCAGAACTGGTGCTCTTCGCTGATCTGTTGGGCACTCCAGCGGGCGGGACGGTAGAATTTGGCGATCAGCGGCTGCCCGTCGTGGATGCCGACCTGGTAGACGCGATTCTCGTAGCTGTTCAGCGCAAAGGTTCGGCAGTCGCAGCTGTAACCCTGGCTTTCGATTGCATCCATGACGAAATCGGGGGTAAGTGTATGAAACGGATGCATGGTGTTTGTCATGGCGTCACCATACCATTATTCTTATTCTGTTCGGAGAAGAAAAACATCCGGCGGCCGGTCTTTTTCAAATTAATTCACTGTTCAAATAAAAATCAGGACAGCAGCGTTTACCACTTTGTGTAATATGTGCTATGTTTGCGCGAATTGTATCCAGGAGGCCACATGAAACGGATTCATCTACTGATTCTCGCCGCAGCCCTGCTGTCTGCAACTGTATCCACTTCTGCCCGGGCCGGTTTTTTCGACGACCTGACCTCAACGCTCGGCGTATCCAGCGGTCAGGGGAACAGCCTCGATGATTCGACCATTGCCAAGGGCCTCAAGGAAGCGCTGGCCACCGGCACCAGCCGGGCGGTCAAGGCGGTATCACAGCGAGACGGCTACTATGGCAATGACCTGATAAAAATCCTGCTGCCTGAAAAGATCCGCGGCACCGCCGATCTGCTCGGAAAATTCGGCTTTCAGCAGCAGGTGGATGACTTCGTGCTCAGCATGAACCGGGCTGCGGAAAAAGCGGCCCCCAAGGCAACGGAATATTTTGTTGACGTCCTCAAGGCCATGACCTTTGACGATGCCCGCAAAATCCTGCAGGGTGACGAAACCTCGGCAACGCAGTATTTCAGGCAGAAAACCGGCGACAAGATCTATTCCGCCTTCAAGCCGGTGGTTGTATCGAACATGAAGGATGTCGGCGTGGCACGCTCTTACAACCAGATGGTGGACAAGTTCGAAGCCATCCCCTTTGCCGGCGCTGTCGGGTCATTCGACCTGGACCATTACGTAACCACCAAGGCTGTCGATGGCCTGTTCAGCATGCTGGGCGAGGAAGAGAAGAAGATCAGGACCGATCCGGCTGCGCGGGGGACTGAACTGTTGAGAAAGGTGTTCGGGAAGTGAACTTAGGTGTGTAGGCTGAAGGCTGAAGGGCCTTTCGGAAACAACACATTAATTCAGGTGTGCTTTTACTTCAGCCTTCAGCCTTCAGCCTTCAGCCTTAACACCTGAATAGAGACAATCAGGAATGAGAAGAGTTTCAATAGTATTGCATCGAAGTAATCAAATCGACTTGAAGGAGAACCACAGATGAGTACATGTCCTTGCGGAAGCGGCAGCGCCTATTCCGAGTGCTGCCAACCGGTCATCAGCGGGGCCCAGTCGGCCACAACCGCAGAACAGCTGATGCGGGCCCGCTATTCAGCCTATGTCAACGTGGAGATGGATTTCGTTTTTGAGACCACCCACCCCGACCATCGCCAGGGTTATGATCACGCCGGAACAAAAGAATGGGCCGAGAACTCGGAGTGGCTGGGGCTGGAAATAATCGAGACCAGCAAGGGCGCCCCGGATGACGCAACCGGCGAAGTCGAGTTCATTGCCCGTTTCCGCGAGAAGGACGCGCCGCGCCAGCACCACGAGAATGCACACTTCAAAAAGGATGACGGACGCTGGTACTTTACCGATGGCGCAATGGTGAAACCGAAACCGGTGCTGGTCAACAAGATCGGCCGTAATGACCCCTGCACCTGCGGCAGCGGCCTCAAATACAAGAAGTGCTGCGGAAAATAATACCGTGCTATCCGCTTACTGAACCTGCTGGAAATGAAAACAAGGCGGCCGATTGGCCGCCTTGTCACATGTAATCCCTCTTTTTTCCGCTTCAATTCCCTGCCCCCGTCAACGGGCCTGCCCGGCCTCGATTTCCGCCGGGCTTGCCGGCCGGACCGCCGTAACCGTGCCGGTAAATACCAGCGCCATACCGGCCAGGGGATGATTCCCATCCAGAACCGCCTTGCCGTCTGCGATGTCGGTTACAGTATAAAAGGGAGCTTCTTCAGATTCACCATCCGGCTCACCTTCGATCTGCATGCCGATCGTCAGCGGCTGCGGAAGAACATCCAGTGACTCGATCAGCACCAGATCGGCATCATACTCGCCATAGGCCTGGGCCGGCTGCATCTTGATCGTCACCGTATCGCCAACGGATTTTCCCTGCAAGGCAGCTTCAATGGCCGCGAAGATATCACCATAACCACCGTGGAGATAGCTAAGCGGCGCTTCTCCGGCATCGAGGACGTTACCATCCGTGTCCGTGGCCTCATAGCTGAGGGTGACAACTCTGTTTTTTACAATCTCTTTCATTTTTTCTCCCCGAGCGTCAGCCCTCTCACAAAATTTCGCAGGAGCTGATCACCGCATTCCTTGTAATTTCTGTGCCCGGTCGTCCGGAACAGAGCCGTCAATTCCGGCTTGGACAGGGAAACCCCGGCCAGCCTGAATATGCCCAGCATGTCCGAATCCGTCAGTTCCAGGGCTATTCTGAGCTTTCTCAAGATCATGTTATTGTTCAAGCCTCCGTCCGCCGCAGTGGCAGACGCATTGCTCGAATCCCGCGGACCGCGGTTATGGATAATGAGGCCGTCCAGGAAGGCGGCCATAACCGCATCGTCACAGGCCACGAAACCGTTTTCATCTTCCTTTTTCAGCAGTTTCAATACATCGGCCGGTCCGATTTCATGTCCGGTCAGCCCGCAGATATCCGCCATGCTGACGCCATTCAGGTTCAAAGCGTAGCGGAGCCTGCGGAGCAGATCATTGTTGGTCATGTAACGTCCTTTTGAACGGTTCTGGAATTATGATCCCAGCAGATTAAGCGGGACAACAAAGCGGAGCGGCGCAATGAAATACTCCAGTGGAAAGTTTTTCGGAAGGGCCGGAAGCGGGCTGGCGGTCTCCAGCGATTTCAGTATCGACCTGTCGAAATCAGGATTGCCTGAACTCTTCAAAAGCTCCTTCCTGATAATGACTCCGTTTCTTTCGATCACCACATTGACAATGACCTCTCTGACGCCGCGAAACCGGCCCGGTTTGCTGAGCCACCATTTTTCGTTGATCACACGCAGCATATTAAAATAGTATTCCCTGATATCGCCACGCAGGGTCTCTCCATCTGCAATGCTGCTGAATTGTCCGCTGGTAAGTCCGAATCCCAGCGAGTTCTGTTCCAGAGCGGCCTGGTTTGCTGCGGCATCCGCCAGTGATTGCCGCAGTTCGTTTTGAAGTTTCCCCGCTTCGGTAGCCGGTTCAGGGCGAACGGGCGGCGTTTCTCGGGGCGGGTCAGTCATATCGCTGAATTTCGTCGTATTTTCCAGGGGTGGTGACGGGGCGGCCGGTTTGTTTTCCGAAAAGACCAGGTCTTTCAACTCCAGGTAATTGACGGTAGACGCCTTCATGACATTCCTGTGCGGTGACATCAGCACCAGATAGGCAGTCGCATGAAAAACGGCCGATAATATCACCATCCAAAAAAACAAACCCTGCCCCTTCCGGGATCGGAAACAGTTCTCAGGATACTCCGGGCTTCTGTTCAGCAATAAATCCATGATACCCTTGTGTGCAGACAAAATGTAGCATTATAACAGGCGGTTATCTGCAGATACGGTAATGAGGCAACGCCGCAAGCACCATTGCGCGGTAATTTTTCAACACGTCGTTAAAGCAATCTTCAGGCCATAATAACAGCAAAGCTCCCATCATTTCAACAGGTGCGGCTTGACCTGCATCAAGGTAATCAGGGGGATTGTGTGCCATGGTGATAAACAAATACAATCTGATAAAAAAGGAGCCGCGACATGATGACCACCAGCGAAGTTGCAGTCACCGTCACGATCTGGGTCCTGACGGCAGCCGGGGGATTTTTTGGTTCACGGGCTGCCTGGCGTCGCAGGAAGCAGAAACGTATCAATCATCAGAAACCGTAGATTCTGCCTTCGCAGTGCCCGGTTTTGCGCCTGACCGGCTGATAAAAGCCAGAAAACGCTCCTCCAGCCGGTAAGCCGCAGCATTGTCACCCGTGCTGCGCAGGATCTCGATCACGCATTCGGCCGTACACAGACAGGCCTCTTTCTGATTTTTTCTGAGCGTGTAGCGGGACTTGCCGGCCGGCTTGATGCAGACCCGGCGCACCTTCTGCAGGTACGGGCTGCGCTGATGGATCTTGCGGGCCTCGTGCCATGTGCCGTCGATGAGGATAAAGTGATTAATGCCGCTCAGATCCTCATCGTCCTCACCAGCGGCGCCGGGATAGACCAGAGCCACTCCCCCCGCCTCGATCTCCTCCACAAGCCGGTCCGGCGGTTTGGTCCGATCCCAGCAGATCTGCTCGGCCTCGTCCCCCAGAACATCCAGCACCACCCGGCCGGTATTGGATTTTTTGGGGAACTCCTTGAAATGGGTCAACAGGGTGAATTTCATGGCTGAAAGGTAGCATGTGATGTTGAATACAAGCAATAGAAACAGCAAAGGGCGGCCATTGGCCGCCCTTTGAATACTCCGAAATTTACCGGCACCTCCGTCCTGATCAGACGGTCAGTTCTACGGCTGCTTTCTTCTTTTTCGCGACCCTGGGCGCCCTGGCAGCCTTTACGGCAGGGGGAACCTCAGCTGGATGAGTGTAGGAGGCCGCTGCGGCCGGCTGCAGAATGGCGAAGTGGGACGATGCAATCTTTCTGCTTTTGCCGTCACTGAACTGGATCATCGCCAAGGTGGATGTTACCTCCAGAACCTTGCCGGAGCCCCATTCGAGCGCACCTGAATGACTTACAATGTTGCCGGTTTTCAGTACCATTCGATTCACACCGCTTTCTTTTGTAGGACTGGCATGTTGATCATATCAGTCCGCTGCTTCACATTGATGGTTCACCGCATCGCGTTACCGGTCCAACTCTATTTATATTTTTATATAATACGGCAATCTTGATATATAAGCAAGGATACTCCACACATTATTCCCGAATTTCTTCCAGACATTGATGCTATCTATCTAGGTCAATATCCTATTTAATCCGCCTGTTACATAAACCAGCCACGGAATTCACGGAATGTGCTTCAGTATAAATTGTATTCAGTATCATTCCAGATTTATATGTCGGACTGATATTAAGATTATTTACCGATTGACTTGCTGCGCACAAACCTGTTAGTGTCAATATAATTCGGTAATAAACCGGACAAATTAAAGAGAAGTATCAGGAGAATGTGTACACATGGTAAACGGAACAGTAAAATGGTTCAATGACAGCAAGGGTTTTGGTTTTCTCGAGCAGGAAAATGGCGAAGATGTATTTTGTCATTTTTCCGCCATCTCAGGCGACGGATTCAAATCCCTTGCTGAGGGCGATAGAGTAACGTTTGAAGTAACCAAGGGTCCGAAAGGGCTTCAGGCCGCAAACGTGACCAGAGCCTGATCACCGTCTCCAGCAGACGTTAAGAGCCCCGGGGGAAACCTCGGGGCTCTTTTTGTTTCAAGTCCTGCCGCACCGCCTTCGGATCGCATACAGGCGGGACATCCGCTGCCACGGCTTACGGCATCACCACCAGATTATCCCGGTGAATAATAACATCGGCATAGCGATATCCCAATATATCTTCGATCTCGCTGCTTTTATGGCCCGCCAGCCGTGAAATCTCGGCGCCGGAATAATCGGACAACCCCCGCGCAAACTCCTTGCCGTCAGGTCCGCAGACCCTCACACAGGCACCGCGCTCGAAGCGCCCCTCGACCTCCACGACACCTGAAGGCAGCAGGCTTTTACCCTTCCTGATCAGCATATTCCGGGCCCCCTCATCTACCGTCACACGCCCGGCCGGCTTGAGAGTGTAGGCGATCCAGTGTTTGCGGCCGTTAAGACCCGCTTCGCTGGGGAGGAACAGGGTTCCGACCTCATCGCCCCGCATGGCGGCAGCGATGATCCCCGGGCATTTGCCGGCAATCAGGATCGTCGCGACACCATTCCTGCCGGCTTTCTTGGCGGCCGCCACCTTGGAGGCCATTCCGCCGGTACCGACGCCGGAAGCCGAGCCTCCTGCGGCACGCTCCAGTTCACGGGTGATACCCTGTACCAGCGGGATCAGCACGGCATCCGGATTCCGGCCCGGGTCGGCGTTGAATAGCCCCTCCACATCGGTCAGTATCAGCAGCAGGTCGGACTCCGCCACATTGGTAACCATGGCGGAGAGATTGTCGTTGTCACCGAATTTGATCTCTTCCACCACAACGGTATCGTTCTCGTTGATAATCGGGATGACACCGAAACCCAGCAGGGTATCTATCGTGGCGCGAGCATTCAGGAAGCGCTGCCGGCTGCCCAGATCTTCGCTCGTCAGAAGCAGTTGGGCCGCCTTGAAACCGTGGGGAGCCAGCGCCTCTTCGTAAGCCCGCATCAGCCGCGTCTGGCCAATGGCGGCGGACGCCTGTTTCTGGGGAATTGTCTTCGGCCGGTCTGTCAGTCCGAGTTCACTGCGCCCCGCGGCAATCGCGCCGGAGGAAACCACTACGACCTGCTGTCCCCGTTCACGCAGCAGGGCAATATCTCCGCAGATCCTTCCGATGACCGACATATCCAGGGCACCGTCATCATCGGTCAGCACCCGGCTGCCGATCTTGATCACTACCCGTTTGACAGTTTTCAGCAGTTCCCGGCGCATCACCAATCCTCTTCCTGGCTGCCCCACAGGCGTCGCGCAATCTCATCCAGCAGCTGCTCCACACCGTCGCCGGTGGCCGAAGAGATCGCAAAGACCCTGATGCCGCGCCCCTCGAACCAGGCCGTAATTTCTGCCAGATGCTCCCGCGTCTGGGGCAGGTCGGTCTTGGTGATGACCACGACCTGTTCCTTGTCCGCCAACTCGGTGCTGAACAGGGCCAGTTCGCGGCAGACCGCTTCGTACTCGGCCAGGGGATCACGCTCCGGCATCCAGGAGATATCCACCAGATGCAGCAGTATCCCGGAGCGTTCCAGATGTTTGAGAAAACGGTGTCCCAGACCGGCGCCCTCGTGGGCGCCCTCGATGATGCCGGGAATATCGGCCATTACGAAGGAGCGGTAATTCTTGTACGGCACCACGCCCAGGCTGGGGACCATGGTGGTAAAGGGGTAATCGGCGATCTTGGGGCGGGCCGCCGACACCTTGCTGATCAGCGAGGACTTGCCGGCGTTGGGCAGGCCCAGCAGCCCCACATCAGCCATCAGCTTCAGTTCCAGGCGCAGCTTGCGCTCCTCTTCATCCCCTCCCGGCTGGGCAAACTTGGGGGCCTTGTTGGTGGCAGAGGCAAAACGGGCATTGCCCTGCCCCCCCCGCCCACCTTTGAGCAGTATGACCCGCTGGCCGTTTTCGGTCAGATCGGCCAGTATGTCGTCCGTATCGGCATCCTTGATCACGGTCCCGACCGGCACCTTGATGACCAGATCCTCGCCGCCGGCGCCGTGCCGGTTCTTGCCCATGCCGTTGTGCCCCTTTTCGGCCTTCTGGTGTGGGCGGTGGCGCAACTCCAGCAGCGTTGAAAGACCGGCCGTGGCAACAAAGATCACATCGCCGCCCCTGCCGCCGTCGCCGCCGCTGGGGCCGCCGAACTCGATAAACTTCTCGTGGCGGAAGGCTATGCAGCCGGCACCGCCATGCCCGGAAGTCGCAAACAGGGTTACTTCATCAATAAACTTCACAATCAGACCTCATGTATTCTCTAAAAAACAATAACTTCAATTCCCAACACCTTAATAGAACGCAGATTTTTGCGAATGCAACGGATTTTCACGGATTTTTAAAATCATATGAGCCTCTTGCAAAAGTCCTTTTCACCCTTCGATACCTCAGGACCCAAAAGAGGGCCTAAAGGCGAACGGACTTTCAAGTGAAATAACAACCTGTATTTCCGTTCGTGGTGAGGTATCGAACCATGAACGGAAATACTTTTGCAAGAGGCTCATATTATATTGTCTTATCCGCGTTACTCCGTTGAGATCCGGCCTTTTCCGCGTTCCATTCGTTTCTGCCTGGTACTACTTCCCGTCCAGCCATTCCTGGATCGTTGCCAGGCGCACCGGCCAGCCGTCGGACAGGCGCTCCTTGAGAAAAGCAGTAAACAGGCTGTCGAACAGCTGGACACCCTGTTCCAGCAGGTACATACGTTCGTAGAAGGCGGCCTCGCGCTCGCTCATCTCATCAACCGTCGCATCCTTCTCGATCCGGATCTGCGGACACTTGAAGGAAGCGAAACCGAAGGTCTCGCCCTTGAGGGTTAGTTTCCAGAGGTTGTCGTCCTTCTCCATGCAGACCGTGGCGCTGGTGATGCGCTTGCCCCCCTTGAGAGCCGAAATGGCCTCCAGATAGCTGTCCTGGGAGCCGGAGACCGAGACCTTCTGCACCCCTCCCTCTTCGCCGCCTCCCTGAAGCTGGATGCGGTCGTCGATCCAGGCGGTAAAGCGTTCGCCGGAGCCGAAGTGCCCCGGACGACTGACCGCAAAATCCCCCTCGCCATTGATGCCGCGCTGCAACAGCCAGAGCAGAAACTCCCACCCCAGCCACTGGTTGTCGCGAATCAAGGCCGCAACGGCGTCGGAATTTGCCTGATTGGCCTTCTCAAGCGCCTTCAGCATCGGCCCGTCCAGCAGCATGCGGGCTCGTGCAAAGGGATGAATGATAACCGGGCTGAGCCCCTCGAAGGTCTTGCGAAAGAGTTCCTCGAAGCGCTCGATGACCTTGCTCCCCAGACTGAACAGCGTCAGGATGCCTTTATTCTGGTCCCAGACCACATCTGCACTGCTCGGAACCGGCAGACATTTCGTCAACAGGCGCAGTTGCACAAGCTCCTTGATCTCCTCACGTTTCTGTTTGGGAGCGCGACGCAGATTGGGGTGCTGGGCCAGGAATGTGCCCTCCTCGCGTCCGGTATGGGATTTGAGCACGGCAGCCGGAATACGGCGTTGGTCACGACGCAGGGAAAAGACCAGGTAGTTGTCGCGCCAGAAATCGGAGGGGGCTTCAAATGTAGAGTCATCGGGCCGGTCCACCTGGGTCCAGCCTTCTGAAGTCTCCTCGGAGGAGTTTTCTATGGACTGGAATCCCTTGCCGGACAACTTCTCCGAAAACCACTGGAATTGGTTATTCTCGGGCAGATCGCCGGTTACGGTATACTGGGTGATGCTGACGGTGTTTGCATAAACTCCCATGTGTTTCGTACGCTTCCTTTCGGTTGGATGTTAACTTGAACAGTCTGATAGTATGCCACATTTTTTGCCGATACACCATGATGTATTCGGCGCAAGGTAGCTAAGGTCGGCAAAGATGCCGTCCAAACGTTGTGACGGACGCTACTCTGTGACACATCTTGATGTTTTTTTGTAAATATGATTTAAGTGCTTCTAAAAAAAACATCCGGGGAGGGAGTTATGTGGAAATCAGGCTTGCTTGTGGGAATCATGCTGCTTATGTCGTTTGAGGCGAGAGCCGATTTCTTCAAGTACAAAGACAGCAGCGGGGCAATAGTCATCACCGATAAACTGGAAAATGTTCCAAAAGAATACCGTAAACAGCTCAAGGTCATCTGGGATGAGGATCTGGAAGCAAAAGACCCTCTTAAAAGGCGTTGGGCAGCAGCCAGTGAATTACGGGAGAAAAAGGAGCAGGAACAAAAACAGCGGAAAGAGGCTGAAAAGAAGAAGTCGAGTGATGGCAAGCGTGTCGTTATTACTGTTGACGAAGAGACCGGGCAGCTGAAACGCACATTGGAGTAGAGAAAGGTGCGGGGGCCCGTCTCACGCGTTCCGTTTCCGGATTTTAAGCGACTGCTTGATCTCTCTGAATATCTCGGCATCTTCAGGAGACAGTTTTGAGAGATATTCCTGAATGAATATGCACACAATTGAGATAAAAAAACCCGTAACAGTTGAGAATATAACGATGAGTGACCGTTTGGGTTTACTTTTCTTTGACGGTGCCACGGCCTCATCAAGTACCTGGAGTGTAGTAGAATCCTTATTTTCATTTATTTTAGCCACTTCATACTGCTTGGTGAGCTGTTCGAAGACCGCCTCTTGTATCTTCAGTTCACGCATCTTGCGGAGATACTCGACGCTAAGAGCCGGCAAATTTCCAGTGGCTGGAATAATGTTGTCAACCCCTCCTCTGCCGACCAGGGTCCCCATCTGACTTTTTAATTTTGAGATGCCGGCTTGAAGTTCCTTTACATCGCTGCTTTCACCTGTTCTGGAACTGCTCAACGCAGCAAGCTGAACCTCTTTGGAAACTATCTCCGCCTTGAGTCGTGCGATCCCTTCAATGGCAACCGTGGCCTGGGTATCAACCTTTATAGTCTTGTATTTTTCCTGGAATGACTTCAAATCATCTTCAGCGTTTTTGAGTTCCTGCCTGACAACAACCAGGCGTTTTTCCAAAAATTCCCGTTCGCTTCCGGCTTTTACCAGGTAGAGCTGTATGCTTCGCCTGGTCAGTTCATCCACGAAGGTGTTGGCCAGCAGGGCCGCTTTCTGAGGGTCCTTGCTATCGGCAGTAACGGTTATAATGCCATCTTTACCGCCCTTAAACGTTACAACGCGTTCAACAGCCCTACGTGTATCATCAAGAGTTTTATTCTTAAATTCCCTCTGCAGATCAAGGCGCTTGATAACGGCATCAAACACGGAACGGCTTTTGAGTATTCCAAGATAAAGATCGGCAGTTCCTCCCAATCCTCCACCGGCAAGGCCTGCCAAACCTCCCGCCTGAGAAAGCAGGGCAGAGAAAACGGAGCTCGTGTTTTCTTTTTGTGGAGGTAAAAACCGGTTTGTGGCGGTGTAGATATTATCCAGGGTCAGTGAATAGCAAACCGACAGTACAATAGCGACTGTGCATATTTTGATAATCAGCAATTTGCGCCTGACAATCACCCGCAATAATTCCATCAGATTGATCTCGTCTTCCTCGCACTTTTCAGGTGTCAGGTTTGTGTGTGGCTGTCCATCCATAGTACCCCCTATTTCAGGCCGATCAGAATAGTACCTGCTGTGAGGGCGATATTCGCCAGGATTGTCGTGATATCTTTAATTTCCCGCATCCAGGCCATGCGCTCGATCTTCTGCGGCACAACCAGTGTATCTCCCGGTTCAAGGGTGGATGCGGTAAAACTGCCAAAGCTCCAACCGTGGCCACCATCGTTCCAATGAAAGCCGAAGGAAGACTGCTGCCGGCTGAAAACCGTACCGTCGGCCTTGATGACGTACATCTCCGACGTCTCGGCATCAGAGGTCGGACCTCCCGCCTTTTCGAGATAGGTTTCAACGTTGGAAGACTCCGGTTGATGCACAAATGAGATCGGGTTGTACACCTGTCCCATAACGTTGACGACACTGGGCCGGATAGGTATTTCCAGTTCATCCCCACCTTCAACAATCACATCGAAGCTGCTCTTCTGCAACTCTTCAATTGTGGCCAGGCGGATTACCACCCGCCCCTCGGCCTTCATTGTCTTCATATTTTCAAGACTCTTCATCAAGCCTTCCAGCGCGGTTTTGGTGGCATCAAGCTCTTCGCGTGATGATGCCAGCGAGGCCAGTGCGGCCTGTTTCTGCAAAATCTCTTTCTCGGTTCTGACAACAATCTCATCCATACGTTTCTGTTGGATCTCGCGCACCGACCGGCGCAGGAATTTGGCGCCACGCAGATAGGCTCTCTCTGTATACCCTCCGGCACGGATGATAACAGAACTCAGCTTTTCGCCCCGCGCTACTGAATAAATGCCGGGGAAACGGACTTCACCTTTCAGCTTGATAAATTTGTCCGATGCATCAAACCAGTCCGTAACGCTTCGAACAATCAGCACATCATCAGACTGCAATGGCAGATTATGTTGCGG
>JAENWA010000023.1 GCA_016650295.1 Desulfuromonadales bacterium
AGATCTACAAACTCTACGACTCCCCCCAAGATCGGCTTAAAGAGGCGTTGAACCCGTTCCGAAAAAAGTATCACCGGGATTTCTATGCCCTTGACGATATAAGTTTTGAGATAAAAAAAGGGGAAACAGTCGGTATTATCGGCCGCAACGGCGCGGGGAAATCGACGCTTCTGAAGATCATTACCGGCGTCATTGCTTCAAGCGGAGGGAATGTTAAGGTCAACGGCAGGATTTCAGCCCTGCTGGAGTTGGGCGCCGGGTTCAACCCTCTTATCAGCGGACTTGAAAATGTGTACTTCAACGGCACGCTCATGGGATTCAACAAGGAGGAGATGGACAATAAAATTGATGAAATTCTCGCCTTTGCCGATATCGGAGATTTTATTCACCAACCGGTGAAAACATATTCGAGCGGCATGAAAGCCCGTCTTGCCTTTGCGGCTGCAATCAGTATCCAGCCTGAGATTCTGATCGTCGATGAAGCGTTAGCTGTGGGTGACGTTGCTTTTCAATACAAGTGCTACCAGAAGATGTGGTCCATGAAGGAAAATGGCGCTACGATGCTGCTGGTAACACATTCGACGCAACATATTCTTGAACAGTGCGACAAGGCCGTATTGATGAGCAACGGCAGGCTTCTCTACCAGGGTAGTGATGTGGAAGAGGTGGTTACCCGTTATGAAAAACTTTTGCGTAATGTCAGTGAATCTGAGATGAATCCTGCCGATCAAGAGCAGGATTCGCTTGAGGATATTGATTTTTCTGTAGAACCGGACAGGGATATTGCGGAAAGCCGGTTCGGAACGGGACGAGCAATTATCAAGAGCGTCGTCATCACCGGCAGTTTCGAGTCTAACGAAGATATCGTCATATTCCGAAGCGGCAGGCGCATATTTATCAAGTTTCTTATCTTTTCCCGTGATGAAATTGACAATATCGCGCTTGGTGTCTCGCTCCGCAGGAAAGACAGTGCTGATATTTGGGGAGACAACAATATTTATGCGAATCAGCCTATTACGCTGAAAAAAGGTGTAAACAGGATAGTCTACGAAACGACCCTGAATGTTGTTTCCGGTGAATATCTCCTGTTCTGCGGACTGGCAACCTACCGGGGTAACGAACGGGAAGAACTGGACCAGCGTTGGCCGATACGGATCATCAAGGTTGCCAGTGACCGCGAAGGGATCGGCTACATCTACAGCCCCATAAAAGTTTTGACAGGATTCTAGTCGCGCAAAGACGCTTTCAGTCCTTTTCTGCTTATACACGCACTCAGGGAGTAACTATGTTCGTCTCTTTTCTCTATCCATTTCGTATCCGTAATATCGAGGCGCCGTTTCTCTGGATATTCTACCGACAGCTTGCCCAGTTCAAACATGATGAAATAACGTATCTGGGGAGTCCGGATTACTTTGTCGATCCATCCGGATTTGGAGAGCGTTGGGAGTTTAATCGGGGAGCTCAGGAAAACCTTGGTTACAGCATCCCCACAAAGATGGATCTGGATGTCATCAACAAGCGGATCATCGATCATCCGGTTTTTGACGACCTGAGCAAATTGCCTACGGCCAACAGCGCCTGGAAGCATCTGATCACCGAACGTCACGAAGGGCTTGAAAAGGCCATTGAAACCCATCTTGCCGATATTATCCGGCAACATCCCGTTGAAGCGATTCTTACCTGGTGTAACTGTCGCAGCCTATCGGTAGTGGCGGAGAAATATGGTATTCCCGTCATCCACAACGAGCAGGGACCGACACGATCTCCCCATTACACTCAGACCGCCTATTTGGACTTTTCCGGAGTAAACGGCCACACTGAAGCTCACTCGCGGTTTCTGCGCTTCAAGGCAGAGGTCGAGGGCCGGTCGGTCCAGATCCTGTCGAAGAAGGAACTCCTCTATCTTTTCGTCCAGGAACACTATCTGCCGGAACTCATTTCAGAGGGGACTTCCCGCCCCTTCGACATGGGACTCGCCCTGCAGATTGAAGATGACTCAAATGTTATCGCGTACGGGAAGGGGTACAATAATTTTGAACTGATACACTCTGCCCGTAAACTATACAACCGGGATGCAATCCTGATTCGCAGGCATCCTCGCGGCCACCTGGAATATAAAGAAAACCTGGGAGTCATCGACGACTCGCCAAACGTCTTCGCATTTTTCAAGAAATGTCGACGTATTGCCACAGTCAACTCAAGCGTCGGGCTTGAAGCACTGCTGTTTGACATGCCGACATTCATACTCGGTGACAGTCCCTTCAGCTTCATGACCAATAACCGCCTTGATTCTGTCGCGGATGGTCTCGATATCAATGACCAGTTGTTGGCGCTCAACTTTATACTCTTCGGCTACCTGATTCCCTATGAGCTGCTGTTCAATGTCGATTACTACCGGTGGCGGTTGGCGGAACGAAGTGAAATAGAAATATTCCAGTATCACCAGAATTATTATCAGGCAAAAGAACTTACAGATATCAATGAGCTTGAGATGCTTCCGGGTAAGGATGTTTTTATTTACGCGATTGACAACAAGGTTCGCAGACATGTTCAACATGCTGCGAACCAGGCAACTGTCAGTGAGCTGAAGCTGAAGGAAAAGATTAAAGAAGCCGCCCGTCTCAATGATGATATTGCCAATCTCAAACAGCGTAACGATGAACTGACCGGCCAACTGAAAGGTGCGAATGAGCAGATCCAGCAACGTTTGGGAGACATCACGTATCGCGATGGCCGGATCAGAGAGATTCAGGAGGATCTTGACCGTGCTGTTAATGGAAGAAGCGAGCTGGAGGAGCGTCTGCATCAGTTGTGCGCGGATGTTGCCGACCGCGATGGCCGGATCAAACAACTTGCTGAAGAGATGGTTCGTTCGGGAGAACAGAAATCAGGTCTGGAAACACGTCTCGAACAGAAGACAATTGAATTGGCGGAACGGGAACGCGACCTGGCTGAGAATGGCCGGTTGCTTGCTGAAGAGATGGTCCGTTCGGGAGAACAGAAATCAGGTCTGGAAACACGTCTCGAAAAGAAGACGATTGAATTGACTGAGCGTGAACGCGATCTGGCTGATCATGGCCTCATGCTCGCGGAAAAAGACAAACTGATCAATAATCATTCAGCAGAGCTTGCCGAGTTGGATAAACAGCTCAACCAATTGAAGGAAGAACTCTCCTGTGCCGGTGCACTTCAGGCCGAACTGGAAAAGTGGGTTGATCACAAATCCGTTGAAATTGTCAGCCGGGATGAGCGGATCAAGCAGCTTAGGGCGGAGATTGCCCTGATCGGCGAGCGACGGGCCGAGATGGAAGACCGGTTAGCCCAGAAGAGTGTCGAACTGGCTGATCTGGACGCGCGACTTGCGCAACTGGTGGAAGAGCTTGCCCGTGCAGCCGAATTGCGGGCAGAACTGGAAAAGTGGCTGGACCACAGATCCCTCGAACTTGTCAGCCGGGATGAGCTGATAATACAGCTTAAGGCAGAGATTGATCTGGTCGGAGAGTATCGGCTCGATCTGGAAAGCAAATTGAATCAAAAAACAATTGAACTGGCGGAACGGAACGAACGGATCAGGCAGATTGAGGAAGAAGTCGCCCTGGAAGGTCAGCGGTTGGAAGAGCATCTGCGTCGGACGGACGAGCAGCTTGCCGGCAAGGAACGACAATTGCAGACAAAAGACCGCTTCATGCAGGAGCAGGAGGCGCTCCTGCTTGCGAATGCCGATGAATTGAGGGTGAGGGAAGCAGAACTGGCGAGTTTTCAGGAAGCAAGGGCCGTGGAAAAACTGGAGTTCGAGCGGCGAATCGGTGAAATGGAGGAACGGATAAAGGATCTGCTCAACTCGAAGAGCTGGAAGATCACTGCGCCGCTCAGGAAAGCGCTTGATCTGTTTGGTGGAAACGGTGAACGGTGAACGGTGAACGGGGAACAGGGAACAGGGAACAGCCTCAACCGATCCCCAGTCCCCGGTCCCCGATCCCGGTTTTACTGATCCCCGATCCCGGATTACTGATCCCGCAGTTACAGATCCCGAATAAAGGGAATTTCAATGAACGGAAAACGGATTATTACTGTATTGACAATCGTTCCGGTGCTGCTTGTTAGCCTGTCCGGCGCCGTATCGGCCCAACAAAAAAAACAACCCGTGACCAGTGTCATAGTCAATACCGGGCCGGTAAAAACTCTCAACTCACTCATTTTTCTTTCCCCCGGCGAGTTGATGAACGGCTGGAACAACAGCGACAAGACTGTCACTAACAAAGTTTCGTATGCTGTGGAAGACGGTGAGGTACGCGGCTACCTGGCAATTTCTGGAACCTCCGGTATCGGTACATGGAACTATGCCGGTTCACAGCGGTTCCCTCTTATTGCCGGAAGAACGTACCGTCTGTCTGGCTGGATGCTGGTCTCTTCGATCAACGACCCTGCCTGGCCACCCTACCTGAAATGCACCCTCTTTCAAAACGACAAGTGGCTTAACAATTTCAATACGATTAAGTATGACTTGGCCAGGCAAGGTGAGTGGCAGTTGCTGAGTGTTGAGTTTTCAGTGCCGGTAGTTGGCGGGTACAAAGGGAATCTTGCCCTGGAAAAGGGAACCAAGGACACGTCACTGGAGATAAAGGTAGTGTTGAGAGATCTGCAGATCGATTTAATAGAGTAGAAGTCACTCCATCTCCACGGCGGCCTTCACAGCCAGCAACCTGGAATTCCCCTCCGCGAGCGTGGGAACCAGCCAGCCTCCTTCGTCTGATTCGTTCCAGGCATAGATGAGGATGGTTTTTGATTCTGTCGATTCCGGATATTTTCTGATCCATTCCATGGCAGTAAAAAGATGGATTGCCAGTTCACCCGGAGTCGGCTGGGTATACCAGGGGCCCTTTAGTTTATTGGCCTCTTCGGGTGTTGTGCGACGCGGGCGATTGTCCCATCCAGCGTTTACTATTGGGATGACCTGTTTTGCCGATGATCTGCAGGCTTCCCAATAATCACGGTTAGCTTTGGCGAGTTTGAGATAGGGATATTCGATGTCATCACCTTTTTCCGTCAGGCTGTAGGCGCCGATGGCGTCAAAACCGAACCGGTTGGCAAGACTGCCTGTTTCTCCGATGGAAAACCCCTGGGCGACAATATACGTTTCCGGGAGGCCGACACGGGCGGCAGCCTGATCGAGTTCACCTAAGGCTGCTTTCGCGGCCTCTTCCGAACCCGCCCATTTTGTAAGTTCATGTGCAGAAAACATATATACCAGTGGGCGCCCGTTGAGCACCTTCTGGTAGGTCGGCTCTTTGAATATCGACACAAGCTGCTGCACGGTCTGTTGCCAATCTTCTTTCTTCCCGAGAATCCCCCCCTGGAGAATCAGGCAGAAATTGAGGCCGGACTTTTTTGTGCTGTCGAGGTATCGCCGCAATCCATAATTATAACGGTCATAAGGGTCACCCGGTTTGCGCTGGTAATAGACAAAGGCCCAGTAGTCAAGCCCCGCATCCTTGGCATAGGCAATCTCCTTATCCATCACCTCCTGGCTGTCGGATCGAACCGTTACGCTGCCTTTCAAAGAAACATCGGCATAGAACGGAAGGCGATAGTGCCACTGTTTCGGTTCAAGATTTTTTTCGTACTTGTTGCCATCGAACCAGGCGTCCCAGCGGATGGCGCCGACAATGGGCGAGGAACTACCCGATTCAGAAATGGGACTGGCACCTCGCGCTACGGTAATCGTTCCACAGATGCACAGAAAGAAAATTGCGCTTATCAGCCCGCTGACAATTACCTTGTCAGTATTGATCTTCATATAAGTAAAACCCCCTGTATAAGAACCAAAATTCAATAATGTCTTGTCATTTCGAGATGCATACCCTATAAATATCACGTTTAAACACAAACTGAGGAGGAAATATTTATGCAGAGAAGAACATTGGTTTCCAGCTTGATAGTGAGTGCTCTGGTGGTTGTTTCGTTATCCGCTACCGGATGCAAGAAAGATGAACCCAAAGTAGAGACAGTGGCCCCCGTTCAGACTTCGCAGCCTGCTGCAGCTCCACAACCAGCCGCTGTGGGGGGAATGTTTATGGCTCAAATCTCTGTTGACAATGCGCCACAAACAATGAAAGCCGGGGCTACAATCACTTTACCGGTAAAGGTTAAAAACACGAGCTCCGAAAATTGGAAAAAAGACAAAGCGAGTCCCATCAACCTGTCGTATCACTGGAAAAATGAGGCCGACAAGAAGGTAGTCACTTGGGACGGAATCAGAACCTTGATTTCCAAGGATGTTGCGTCTGGCGAAGAGATCACTCTCAATGTGAAAGTCGCCAGCCCCAAAGTAGGGAAGTACATCCTTGAACTGGACATGGTCATGGACACGCCAAATGGTGGCTGGTTCGGGAGAAAGGGGTCACAAATTGCCTCTATGCCGGTTTCAGTTAAATAGGATTCCGTCCAAATGCGCCAGCCCTGCTGTCAGGGCTGGCGTGTCGCGCTGTTATCAAGGTAACAATGTTCAAACTTAAATGACTGACAACCATCCCCTCGTTTATCTTATCATCCTGAACTGGAACGGCAAGACGGATACCCTCGAATGTCTTGCGTCGGTCAAGTCCATCGACTATCCGGACTTCGAGATCGTCATTGTCGACAACGGCTCCACCGACGGCTCGGAGAAGGCAATCAGGGCGGCTTTTCCCGAGTTAACCTATATCCAGACGGGGGAGAATCTGGGCTACGCGGAAGGGAACAATGTCGGAATCCGCTATGCGATGGAGTCCGGTGCTGATTACGTCTTCGTCCTGAACAACGACACTACCGTCGATGCTCATATTTTGTCGGCACTTGTGACGGAAGCGGAGAAAAGCCCTAACGCCGCCATTCTCGGACCGAAAATATATTTTTACGACCGGCCCGATGTGATCAATTCGGCGGGCGGTTCCATCAACAACGATACGTTGGAGCGGGGTCATATCGGCTACGGTACCAAGGACGACGGCTCGGCGCACTCTATCGTAACATCTGTAGAATGGACCACTGGCTGCGCCATGCTGCTCAGGGTTTCTGCTCTGCGGGAAGTTGGGCTCTTCGATCCGGACTTCTTCCTCATCTGCGAGGAACTTGACCTCTGCGCTCGGGTCAGGAGACGCGGTCTAGACATCTTGTTCGTCCCAGACGCGAAGCTATGGCACAAGGTGTCGGCGGCGTTTGAGGGGAACTACTCGCCGGTTTACTGTTATTACTTTTTCCGTAACAGCTTGCTCTACGCGCGCAAGAATTTTCGGGACAGTAGGCTCTCCCTGTACAAACTGCTTCTGAGGCAGAGTAGAGAGTTCTATCGCCAGTTGGCGAAGTCGGGCGATTTGGACTCCCGAAAGAAGGGGTTTTGCATCCTGATGGGAACCATTCACTTTTTTCTTGGTCGTTTCGGGAGAGCACCGGCGTGGGTCTTCAAGGTCAACTTCCCCCGGAAGACGACCGAACTTGTCGAGGAGAGTACGGGGAAAGACCTTTTCAAAGCGGAAATCAGGTTTAATAAAGTAGAGTTTTCAGGCAAGGCCGGCAACACTTTAACCGTGCCTGTAACGGTCAAAAACCTGAGTGAAGCCACGTGGCCTGCGTTTTCGTCTGATGCGGTTCGGCTTTCCTATCATCTGCGTGATGAAAACGGCAAAGCGGTTGCTTGGGACGGCCTGAGAACAACGCTTCCTGGCAACCTGCGCGTCGGGAAAAGCGCCAAGTTGGATGCGGTTGTGCAATTGCCCGAGAACAGAGGCAGCTATATCCTTGAATGGGACTTGGTGCAGGAGTCGGTGGCGTGGTTTAGTAGTAAAGGTATGGAAGTTCATCAATGCAAAATACATATAGATTAATTCAATAGCAGGAATATCCAATTGAAAGTTCATTTTCTCAACGTTCGCACAATGCACCACTCAACCCATTCCGGTTATGACCGGTTCATGGACTTCATCCCCCATACCCCGTTGCTTTCCTCCCAACAGTGGGAGACGATGCCCGAAGATGAACGGAAGCGGGCATATGAGGAGGCCAAGGCTCAGATAAGCTGGTACAACCCGCCTGACCTGGAGATGGAGACCAACGCCAACGCTTTGAACCCCTGGTTCCATAAACATGTCTGCCATTTTCTTTACGGCGAGAACTCTGTTTTTCATATCAAGAAGTCGCAAAACCCTAAGAAAAAAATCTTCGTCTCCTTCCACCAGCCCCCACAGGCGCACCAACAATTCATACGGACCCGCGAGCCGCTCAAGGCCATCGACGGAATTGTCGTCGTCAGCACCAACCAGATACCGTTTTTCGAGCAGTACGTGGACCGGTCGAAGATTTTGTTCATCCCTCATGGCGTCGATACCGACTTTTTCCGGCCCGACGATTCTGTGCCGAAGGACCCGAACAGAATTCTCTTCGTGGGGAACTGGCTACGGGACTTCGACACCCTTGTTGCAGTCTCAAAAATCCTGACCGATAAAGCGCCGCAGGTGAAGATCGATGTCGTCACCCTGGAGCGGAACAAGCCGCTATTCAATGGGTGCGACAACGTCCGTTTCTTCAGCGGCATTCCGGAAGAGGACCTTCTCCGCAAATACCAGCAGGCGACCCTGCTTCTCGTCCCGATGAAAGATTGTACCGCCAACAATTCGGTTTTGGAGGGGATGGCCTGTGGGCTTCCCGTCATAACTACCGATATCGGTGGAATCAGAGATTACGTGAATGAAGAGTGTGCGATACTTTGTCAGCCAGGTGATGCTGACGGTATGGCGGATAGACTGATGCAATTGCTTGGAGATCATGCCTGTAAAAAAGAGATGGGAAAAGCTGCGAATAGAAAGTCGGAAGAATTCACATGGCACCGTGTATCCAGAATAATGTTAAGTGCTTATAATGTATCGTTTTAAGAATTTGTTGAATCAGGTTTGTAAAGACTTTCATCTGCTCTTGTACCGGAAAGCTTAATAAGCTGGTGGTAGATTGAAACGACATTGTGATT
Source organism: Desulfuromonadales bacterium (assembly GCA_016650295.1). Lineage (GTDB taxonomy): Bacteria > Desulfobacterota > Desulfuromonadia > Geobacterales > Pseudopelobacteraceae > CAIPTY01. Next base: position 8,999 of record JAENWA010000023.1, read on the forward strand.
TGTCGAAATTTTAGTGGAGATTCCTATGTTTCCCCTCTGTTCAGATGCAGATAGTAATAAATCACATTATATTGGCACAGTAGGTTGTCTTATATTGCTTTTGCTTATAGCAGCAATTACAAGAATTCCTTTTATGATAAATGGATTCGGAGAACCTGACTCAGCAAGGATATTGATCACTGCTATTGATTCGAGTAAATATAATGTATTGAACGAATATCAGATAGATGTCGTGCCAGGATATGCCGCTATGTTGGCTTATTTATTAAAAACAAATGGTAGCAATTACAGTGCAGTTTTGAATGCCATGAATTTGATAAATGTAATTATAGGTATTGCCATTGTCATTCCTGGTTTCTATTACTTAAAAAGTATAACTAAAGATATTGTTATTTCATTTTATGCTATTCTGATGTTTTTGTTCGCTCCAGCAATTTGGCAGGCATCACTTTATGGATTTCCTACACTCATTTCATTGTTCTTCCTCATAACATCATTATGGTTTTTTACGCTATTTTATGATGTCGAATCAAACCTTAAATATGTGTACATTGTTTTGTCACTATTTTGCATTGTTTTTCTATTCATCATAAAAGCAGACATCTTGCTGAATTTGGGTGCTTTTATCGGCACAGCATTGATAAAAAAATATGACAGGAAAAATATATTATTTGTATTGGTCTACATAGCCATTGCATTCATAAGCTGCTTGCTGGTCAGAAAGATTTTTTTTGGTGTGTCAGGATCAGCACAAACAGGGTCAATTGCCGGGATATGGTCATTCATAACATTGTTTAAACGGTTAAGCGGTCAATCTTGGTATATTACCCATATTAAACCCATATTGTATGCAACCGGGTTTATGACATGTGTCTTATTTGTATTTGGTATTGTTACCAATTACATACATAATAGAAGATACTTGTTGCTATGTATCTGTTGGGTGGTGCCACCAACAATATTCTGGTCATTGCTTTCTGAAAACAGTACCAGACATAATATGGCGTCTGTCTTGCCTGAAGTATTGCTAGTAGTCATATTTATTAGCTATATTTTTAATAAAACTGTTAGATACAAAATGGCACTGATACTTGTGGTAGTGTCAATGCTCATTACATCCAATATATTGTTGAGTAAACCTTCATCCGATTTTGTGTCTCCTTCCGCGAATATATTTAAAAGCAGCAAACTATACTCAGAACAATCAAATCGTTTCGCTGAAAATGTTAAAGATATATTCAATGGACAACAACGTAAAATATGTTTTATGGGCGGATGGGAAAACCCTTTTGTGATTTTTGAAATTCTAAATAACTCTCAATCATATAAGGTGGAACGACTCAAAGAATCGGATCATTACCGTATTGAAATGACCGCTAAGGATGGAAAAGACTACACTTGGGTTGTTATTTATCCGAGGGGGGCAACAAAGGAAGAGGCTGTCCGGAGTGCACTTGAAAAATATAAGGATTACGATTTTTCAGACTATCTGATCGTGACTTCATTATCCGGACTCGGCATAGAAACGGAAAAACTCTAGGCAACATTCATAAGGTATGAGCACTCAGCCAGACTTATGATTCATGCGTAGGAATAAAGGGTGATATGTTGAGATCGAAAAACAAGAATATTGTTATCGGCGGCGGAATATCAGGCCTGTGCGCCGCCAAGACAATCCAGGAGATGGGCCAAGAACTCCTGCTGCTCGAACAGTGCCCCACACTTGGGGGGTTGACGCGAACCATGGAAGTGGGCGACTTCTGTTTTGACTATACCGGCCATTTTCTCCATCTCAGCCACTACCGAACCCCTGCTGAAATCCCTTTCGCCGGACTGAATGACGATGATTGGCAGCAAGTCAGCCGTCGATCCTGCTGTTTTGTTGCCGGCAAGATGATCGAAGCTCCCATCCAGTACAATATCGGCCAGTTGCCCGTGGGTGTCTATGAAGAGGTCGTTAGGTCCTATAAAGAACGCCCTATCTTTGATGAATCTGTGCCTACCACATTCCTAGATTTCATCATCCAGGGCTTTGGGCAATATCTCGCCGACCTGTTTCTCATTCCACAGAACGAAAAGACCATGGCCATTCCACTTGAACGCCTCTCCAGTAAAGCAGTCAAACGATTTTTCCCCCCGCCCGTAGAAGAACTCGTTCGGGCCGGTATGATCAAAAACTCTTCGACCGCTGCCGAGTACAACTCTACCTTCTGGTATCCCCGCATCGGCGGAATAGGTCGCCTGGTAAACGGCCTGAGTACCGGTTTGGACGGTGTTCATGTACGGCAACCGGTTACTGCGATAGATCTTTGTGCGAAGACTGTACAAACAAAATCCGGCGAGATTTTCCCTTGGGACGTCCTGTTCCCGAGCATGCCTCTTAATACACTCTGCCGGATTTCGAACGACCCGGATCTGAGGGCGGCAGGTGAAAAGTTATCCCACAGTTCGACCATCAGCTTCAATATCGGCCTCAATACCCCGGTTAAACCCGAGTTCGAAGGTATTCACTGGATATATGTGCCCGACCGCTCAATTCCGTTTTACCGGGTTGGCTTCTATTCCAACATCAGCAAAGGGACCTGCACCCCCGGAACCAGTGCGCTTTATGTCGAAGTAGGGATTTCGAGTGAAGACCTCCTGGTTCCAAACATTGTAAGAGACCTTCAACCGAAAGTTATCGCTGCGCTTGAGGATCTCGGCTGGATCGACAGTCGTGATATTTCGTGTCTTGTAGTCAACATAATCGAGCACGCATATGTCCATTTTACAGAAGAGCGGGACCGCCTGGTGGAGGATATTCTGGAGCGTCTGCACCGTTACTGCGTTCATCCCATCGGCCGTTACGGGCTATGGGAGTACACAGGTATGGAGGATGCTCTGGAGTCCTCCATGGCAACAGTTCGCGAGGTTCTCTCATGACATACGGCATCGTGGTTCCGGTCCACAACGAGGGACTCCACCTGGAAGAGTCGGTTACGTCGTTCCTGGGGAGTCTTCCGCAGGGCGTTTCCATTGACGAGTTCATTCTTGTTGAAAACGGATCAAAAGACAATACGCTTGATGTATGCAATCAACTTGCCCGGAGTTTTCCTACTCAGGTTCGGGTACTGACGCTCCCCAGGGGCAGCTATGGCGAGGCGATCAAGCGTGGTATGCTCGAATGCCATTGTACTCACCTGTCCATTCTCGAATGCGATTTTCTCGATGCAGGGTTTGTCGCCGAATCGATGAAACTCTTCCGTTCCGACGCTGCACAGTTCATCGTGGCTTCCAAGCGTCATCCCGATTCGATCGATAGACGCCCCCTGAAACGGCGCATCCTGACCGCTCTGTACAATTTTGTCTTTCTTCGTGTTTTGCTGGGATACCCCGGCACCGACACCCATGGATTGAAGAGTATCGAAATCAGCTTGGCAAAGAAATTGTGCGAATTGGCTGTTACTTCCGATGAGGTTTTTCAGACGGAGATCGTGCTTATTGCCTGGAAAATGGGAATTAAAATCGTTGAGAGGCCTATTCAAATTATTGAGACCCGGCCCGCGCCAGTATCTGTCCGCAAGCGTCTGCCGAAGGTGCTGAGTACCGTCAGGGAATTGAAGCAGTCACTGAAGAGGTTTAAGGACTGTCACCTGAACGATCACATTTCAAGGGGTTAACAGTGTTGCTACAGTCAGGTGATAAAAAGTTCTGGATAGGTTCAGGCATCAGCCTGATATTTCTGCTTCTCCTCTTCAGGAAGATCGACTTCAACCAGTTGACTGATGCCTTTAGGGTGATGGATATTCGTTACTTCCTCTTAGCGATAGTGTTCGTCTTCATCAGCTACTATGTTAGGGCAATCCGGTGGCGATACTTACTGATTCCGCTGAAAACATGCTCGATGTCAAATCTCTTCGCCTCGACAATCGTCGGATACATGGTGAATGGTCTCCTCCCGGCACGATTGGGGGAGCTCGCAAGGGCCTACCTGCTGGCAAAGAAAGAAAATCTGGAGAAAGGGGCCGTGTTTGCCTCTCTTGTTCTCGACAGGCTGTTTGACGGATTCACTGTGCTCCTTATTCTCCTGGTAACAATTTTCACCCTCAACCTTCCTAGCGGTTCTGAAATAGGGCAAAAGGCGCTGATTATCGGGGGATACGTAACACTTACCCTGTACCTGTTTGTTGTTATATTCATCGTCTTTCTGCGGATCAGGACGGAGGGAGCTCTTAGGGTTGTTTCCCGGATATTCACACCATTCTCACATAAGGTGTCGGCGAAATTGGTGCGTCTGCTCGGTTCATTCATTCATGGCTTCCACCTCTCAACAAAAACATCGCACCTTCTCGCCCTTATTGTTTCTTCCATTGTAATCTGGCTTCTTTCCATCATTCCAATTTATCTGATCTTGCGCGCCTTCGGGGTTTTCCTCCCTTTCACAGCCTCCATGTTCATTCTTGTTCTGCTGGTATTCGCCATTATGGTCCCTGCTTCGCCAGGTTATATCGGCACTTATCACTATGCCTGTTTCATGGCCCTTACTGCTTTTAACGTCGCTGATGGAAAAGCTATGAGCATCGCGCTTATTATTCATGCAATAAACTTTATACCGGTTATTTTTGCCGGCTTCTTTTATCTTTGGAAAAGCAAACTCTCCCTTTCAACTCTACAAGCGGAACCAAGCGGAAATCTATGACGCTTGAATATCGAAACTATATCGCAAAATTGTTGCACAAAACCAGATAGTGCACTCAACAAAATAAGTTTCTGCGAATCAGATCAAAAAATATTCGCTTTGAATGACTTTAGCGTTGACTTCCCTAGACCTTGTAACAGTTTAATCAACGTAGGTTGTGCAAAACAGAGCGCGCCCAAAGGAACTGGCTATGTTGGGCGCGGCATGAAACCGCCTTTGCCCAACCTACGGAAAAATATGTGTCACATGGTTCTAGTAAGTTGTATCCAGGAGCACATGAATGAACATCTGTCTGATTTCCCAGGAATACCCCCCCGAAACCAACCTCGGCGGCATTGCCACCTACACCCAGACCCTCGCCCGCCATCTGGTGACAATGGGACACCGGGTCCACGTACTGACCCATGGCAAGGACCGTGAATATATCGTTGAAGATCTGGGGGTGACGGTACATCGACTGTCGCCGGGCCTCAAGGGTGGGCTGGACGCCCAGGCACGGGCGAACCTTGAACCGTACGACGGGCTGAATCACTGGATACTCGGTTTCAGCCGCCGGGTTTATGAATACTTTCTGCCGCTGCACGAAAAAGAACGATTCGATGTCATCGAGGCTCCCGACACCTGCGCCCAGGCGCTCTTTGTCTACAAATTCATCCAGGGACCGAAAAAAATCGTCCGGCTCCATACTCCTTTCTTCTGGGTGCGCCACCTCAATAATATTCCCGACAGTCCCGAAAACTCGCTCCGCGAGACGCTGGAAAAGGAGCAGGCCTTCGCGGCAACGGACGTTACCTCCCCCACCCATGTCCTGGCCGGGATTGTCGGTAAGGAGTGGGGAATTGACCCAATCCCGGTGATCCCCAATTTTTTCAGCCTGAACAACTACCGGCCGGACCTGGCGATCTACGATCAGTATCTTCAAGGTGCGGAATTCCTGCTCTACTACGGCCGTTTCGAATACCGCAAAGGGGTCCATGTTCTCGCTCCGGCTCTGAGAGAAGTACTGACTCGCTACGGAGAGCTGAAAATTGCCTTCGCCGGTGATGACTCCATGTACAATAACGCCTCCATGAAGGCCGGTATTCAGGAGACGCTGCATGAGTTCTCCGACCGGGTGGTATTCATCCCCAATATTCCCCACGACTCTCTATACCCCCTGATAGAGCGGGCCAGACTGGTAATTCTTCCCTCGCTGTGGGAGAACTTCCCCTACGCCTGTCTGGAAGGGATGGCCCTGGGGAAAGCGGTAATCGCCACCACCGGGAGCGGCTTTTCTGAAATCATCGACGACGGGGTAAACGGCTTCCTGGTTCCGCCGGGAGATTCCGGGGCGCTGTCGGATCGGATCGAGGCTTGCCTGGAGCGAGACGATCTGGAGGAGATCGGCGCCATGGCAGCCGAAAAGGTGAAGGTGTTTGCCAATGATGCTGTTGTCCCGCAGATGGCAGAGTTCTACGGACAACGAACGGAACGGGGGAAGAAGGGGCTGACAGTCCTCTACCCCACTTCCATGTTTCCCAAGCTCTCTGAGACGTTCATCCTGGAGCAGATAACGGGTCTAATCGATCTTGGCCATGACGTGAAGATAGTCGCCTTCTACCGCCCCGACGAGAAGGTCTTCCATCCCCAGATCGAAAAATACGGTCTTCTGGAAAAGACCCTCTATATCCCGAAACTTGATGCGGACCCCGGATTTGAATTCACCTCCGAGGTAGACGAGTTTCTTAAAGATGTGGATGTGATCCATTCCCACTTCGCGGCGCTTCCCACCGATTTCGCTCTGCACGCTTCCCGGCGGTTCGGCATTCCGTTTATCTTCACAACCCATGCCTACGACATATTCGTTCATGTCACGAAGGAAAAGCTGGCGGAGTATGCAGCGGCTGCGGCGAGGATCATTACCGTTTCCGACTTCAACAAACTATACATGCTCGACATGATCGGCGAGGAATACCGGGACAAAATCGACATAATCCGCTGCGGGATCGACGTGTCGCGCTTTGCGCCAGAGGAGCGGCCGGAACGCGGACAGGTAACGATCCTCACGACGGGGCGTTTTGTCGAGAAAAAGGGGATCACCTATGCCATTCGTGCCTTTGCCAGGTTGCCGGTCGATTGCCGCGCCGGATTGCGGATCATTGGCGATGGTCCTCTCAGACAGGAAATAGAAACTACGATAGCTGAATTGAAACTTCAGGACCGCGTCAAACTCCTCGGGGCCTTACCCCAGTCAGAAGTCGTCCGGGAGATGCAGAATGCAGATATCTTCGTGCTTCCCTCGGTAACTGCGGCGAACAATGACCGGGAAGGTCTTCCCGTCTCGATCCTGGAAGCACAGGCCATGAAACTTCCCGTTGTTTCCACCTTCCACACCGGTATCCCCGAAGGGGTCATTGACGGGGAGACGGGATTTCTTGTTCCCGAGAAGGATGTGGATACACTGGCCGGGAATCTGCTGGTTCTGATACAGGACCGGGATATCAGACTGGCAATGGGTGAATACGGTCGCAATCATGTGGCTCAAAATTTCAACATCAGCCGGGAGATCAATAAACTGGAGGGAATTCTGTCCTGCGCCGCAGCGAGGAATGATCACACTGCAATTTCCATGAACAAGAAAATCAGAGTGCTTTTCGTCGCCCATTCGTCCTATTTTTTCGGAGCTGAACGAAGTTTCCTGTTCATGCTGGAAAACCTGGACCGGCAGAAGTTCGAGCCGATTGTCGTACTACCGGAAGATTTGCCCGACCAGCCGCTGGGCAAACGTCTCGCGGACCTTGGCATCAGTACCCGGATAATCCACTGCCCGAGCAGGTGGATCGACTTTCCTGTCAACGGCGACCCTTTGCAGGAATTTTTCGATGAGATAGAGGTTGTCGGAGAGTTCATAAGGGTGATCCGCGACGAGAAGATCGATTTAGTATATACGAATACTATTACCAAAATATCAGCGGCCATAGCCGCTAAAATAAGCCGGATACCCCACGTATATCATGTCCGGGAAGTCCTTGAGGACCACCCCCTGCAGGGTTGTTTCCCTACCCATACCATCTTCCGGATAATAGATTGGCTCTCCGACCGTATCATTACGAATTCTGAGTTCGTTTCCCGCCAGTTTGAGGGCATTTCCACACGAGGAAAGGTCGCTCATGTCTATAATGCCGTGGATGTTGGCGAGTCTGTTCAGCCGATATGTCCTAGTGCATTCAGGGAGGAGCTGGGATATTCAGTTGATACGTATCTCATCGGGATTATCGGAAGTGTTCATCGGCACAAAAACCAGGAAGATGTAATCAGGGCGCTCCGCCATGTTCTTGACCAACAGATTTCGGCAAAGTTGGTGATTGTCGGCCACCCGTTTCACGAGTACCTCATACATCTCCAGTCAGTGGTCGAAGAACTCGGCTTGCAGGAGGACGTCGTATTTCTTCCCTTCAGGACAGACATTCTTCCCGTCATTCATGACCTGAATGTGCTCGTCGTGGCATCACTGGCTGAACCCTTTGGAAGGACCACCATTGAAGCAATGGCCGCCGGGAAGCCCGTGGTTGCGACCAATACCGGCGGTTCCCCTGAGATTGTCTTAGATGGGGTGACTGGTCATCTCGTTCCGGTACATGATCCGGAAAAGATGGCCAAGGCCCTGCTGGATATCCAGCATGATCCGGTCAAAGCAAAGAGAATGGGAGAGGCGGGGCAACAGAGAATCCGGGATATTTTCAACCGTGAAAATTACCATACCGGGATCGAGAATGTTCTTTTACTAGCTGCAAACGATTCTCCAAAACTCGGAATTGAGTCTGTTTCACACGATCCGGGCGCAATTGCTAAAGAATTTGAGTCTCTTGTTCCTGAATCGGAAATGGAGCAGTTTCGTCAAGAGGCAATGAAGCTTGTATTGAATCCCCGCGATGAAATTGGAAGGCAGATAGAATCGGTTCTGCTCGGACCCATGGCAGGTATTTCCGACAGTAAAATAAACTCAACGAGGTCAAACGAAGGATCTATGAACTCTACCACTACAGCTGTTGAACATCAGCAGCGTACAGCCAGGCTCATTTCATTCTATCTCCCCCAGTTCCATCCAATAGCCGAAAACGACGCTTGGTGGGGGAAAGGGTTTACCGAGTGGTCGAACGTCTCAAAAGCGAAACCTCTCTTTCCCGGTCATCGTCAACCACACCTCCCCACCGATCTGGGTTTCTACGATCTGAGACTGCCTGCCGCTCGCAAAGCCCAGTCTGATCTTGCAAAAGAATATGGAATTGAAGCCTTTTGTTACTGGCACTACTGGTTCCATGGAAAACGGCTTATAGAGCATCCCTTCAACGAAGTACTCAAGAGTGGCGAACCTGATATCTCCTTCTGTCTGGCATGGGCAAACGAAACCTGGTCGAGAAGATGGCTGGGCGAGGAAAAAGACATCCTCATGAAGCAGTCGTATTCTCTGGAAGACGACCTGAACCATGTTCGGTGGCTCCTTCCCGTTTTTGCTGATCCGCGATGCGTGAAGGTGAATGGCAGGCCGCTGTTCCTGATCTACCGGCCGACAGATCTCCCCGACCCGCAAAGGACGACCGATCTGTTCAGGAGCGAATGTGTTCGGAATGGTCTTCCGGAGCCGTTTCTCCTCGGCATCAATTCCCATTGCTGGAACCTTGACTGCCGCACGATCGGCTTTGACGGCACGGTCCTTTTTATGCCCCAACTCGGAAACCTTCCCGAGTTCATGAACGATGATCCGAGTGAATCGAAACGGGAGCGCAATCGTAGATTCGGCGTCGAGAGCGATAAACTCAAGATGTACGACTACGAGGAAGCTCTCGGCTCCATGCTCGCCAATCGCAAAAAATACGAACACTACGTCCATCCCTCCATCTTTGTCGGCTGGGATAATACGGCGCGCAGAGGCGATAATGGCATCATCATCGTCAATAATGAACCGGCCATCTTTGGCAAGAACCTGGCGCAACTGGTTGAAGAGGTGCAGGTAAATTCTCCGGATGAGCGGTTCGTGTTCCTGAATGCCTGGAACGAGTGGGCGGAAGGGAACCACCTGGAACCTGACAACTGGACCGGAAAGAGTTTTCTGGAGGAGGTTAAAAAGGCCGCTGGAAGGGAAACGGGGGGGGCGTTGGTAACAGCATCTTCATCGATTTCTGTTGCCACGCCTCCGGTTCAGCAGGATTTATCACCTGACAACATCAAGGCCATTGCCTTTTTCCTTCCTCAATACCACCCCATCCCGGAAAACGACGAATGGTGGGGCAAAGGATTCACCGAGTGGAACAACGTGGTCAACGCCAAGCCGCAGTTTCCCGGCCATTACCAGCCGCACCTCCCCGGAGAACTGGGCTTCTATGACCTGCGCCTCCCCGAAGTCCGCAAGGCCCAGGCCGACCTGGCCAGAGAACATGGTATTCACGGTTTCTGCTATTACCACTACTGGTTCAACGGCAAGCTCCTCCTGGAAAAACCGCTCCATGACATGCTCGCATCCGGCGAGCCCGATTTCCCCTTCTGCCTCTGCTGGGCCAACGAGCCGTGGACCCGCGCCTGGGACGGAAGAACAGGTCATGTGCTCGCCGAACAGCACTACGGCGAAGAGGACGACCGGCAGCATATCCGCTACCTCTCCCAGTTTTTTCACGACAAACGTTACATCCGGGTAAATGGTAAACCCCTGCTCCTGATCTACCGCGCCCACCACATGCCCGATCCCCAGAAGGCGGCCGAGGCCATGCGGGACGAGGCGCGAAACATTGGTATCGGCGAGATCTACCTCTGCCGGGTGGAGAGCTTTTCCAACGAGCATACCCACCCCTCCACCATCGGCTTCGACTCGGCGGTGGAATTCCAGCCCGACTGGACCCGGATCGGCAAAAAATCCTCGAACCCGGTGTACGGAGACCATGCGGTCCATGGTTACGAGGAGATGGTCAACCGGATGATCGCCAAGAAACGGCCATCCTACAAGCGCTTTCCGTGCGTGACCCCGGCCTGGGACAATTCCAGCCGCCGCAAGACCCACGCCACCATCTTTACGGGATCAACGCCGCAACTCTATGAAAAATGGCTCTCCAACGCCATTCGTCGCGCCGGCATCGACAACCCCGATGACCGGATCGTCTTCATCAATGCCTGGAATGAGTGGGGAGAAGGAAGCCACCTTGAACCGGACCAGGTCCACGGCCGGGCTTACCTGGAAGCGACGAAAAGTGCGATCGACAACCAGGGCAAGATTCTTGATCAATACGACGTATCAACTAGTGCCGATTCACATAACCCGCTGGATCAGCAGTTAGCCGAACATGAGCGGAAGATCGCCGAGCGTGACAAAGCACTGGTGGATCGTGAGCGGCAGATAGCGGATCGAGACCATTTGCTGGTCGAGCGGGATCAACTTATGTCCGAGAAGGATCAACTGCTTGTCGAGCGGGAACAACGGATTCAAGAACTGCTCGATTCCGCCAGTTGGCGGATAACGAAGCCACTCAGAAAAGGGTTTGACATTCTCATGACGAAAAAAAAATAACCATGGCCGGCATCGTGCGGCTCGTGTCGAGGACCAACAATGGAGACTAAATCCGCATATCCGCCAGGGCATTTCTATTCCCCGATTCCGTGCCTTGACGATGTCCTGCAGAACGAGGAGACGATATTCCATGTTCCGGAAACCATACCGGGTGTGGATCTCAATCCCGAGGGACAATGGGAGCTTGCCCGGAGATTTGCCGGATTCTACCGCGAGATGCCCTTTCAACCGGAGCAGCAGGAAAACCTCCGCTACTATTTCGAGAACCCGAACTTTTCCTATTTCGATGCGATTTCGCTCCACTGCATGATCCGCCACGCGAAACCGAAAAGGATCATCGAGGTCGGTTCGGGTTTTTCTTCCTGTGTGACTCTGGATACGAACGATACCTTTTTCGACAACAGGATCGACTGCACCTTTATCGAACCATATCCAGATCTCCTTCTATCACTGATGAAACCGGGGGACCGGGAGCAGGTAACGATAATCCCCTCAAAACTCCAGGACGTACCGACGGAGACCTTTACTGCTCTGGGTCCCGGCGATATCCTCTTCATTGACTCGACTCACGTCTCGAAGATCGATAGCGACGTTAACCATGCACTCTTCAGGATTCTTCCATCACTTGCCCCCGGTGTATTCATTCATTTCCATGACATCTTCTACCCCTTCGAGTATCCCAAGCAATGGATCTATGACGGGAGGGCCTGGAACGAAAACTACATCCTCCGTGCATTTCTCCAGTACAACAGCTCCTTCAATATTGTGTTTTTCAATAATTGGTTCGCAAGGTTTAACAGACAGTTATTGCAGGATCAGATGCCGCTTGCCCTGAAGAACGCCGGTGGGAGTATATGGCTGCAAAAGGTAGAGTGAAGCCGGGATTGGGAACCGGTGAAGGGTGAAGGAAATCCGGGGAACGGGGAACGGGGAACGGGGAACGGGAAGCGGGAAGCGGGAATCGGGAATCGGGAACAGGGAACAGGGAACAGCAAAGACTTTTACCGATCCCCGATCCCTAGTCCTCGGTCCCGGTTTTTACAGATCCCCGATCCCGCTGTTACAGATCCCGAATCCCGAAGTCGGAAGGATGAAAAGTGAATGGTTGACGAAATCAGTAATCTTCTTGATGTAAGTTCGCTGGAAAAAGCAATGCTTCAGCTTGAACAGAGCCTTGGGTATCTCGACTCCGAAATGGCCAGCCGGGATGATGGTCTTCGTGCACAGTTTCGGGCCGCGTCTATCCAAGCCTTCGAATATACCTATGAACTCGGTGTCAAGATGCTGCGCCGCCAGCTTGAACAGATCGTTATCAACCCTGCGGAACTCAGGGAGATGGCGTTCATGGAATTGATTCGCTCGGGCGCCGAGGCCGGTCTGATCCGGGAAGTAGCTCAATTCCGGGTCTATCGGGAGAAGCGCAACATGACCAGTCACACCTATGACGAGGAGAGGGCGGAAGAGGTGCTGGCAATCCTTCCCGGATTTATCCGGGATATGCGATATCTCCTCGACGAGTTGAAACGGCGCAATGATGCAGCTGCTCGGCATTGACCCCCACGACCTGGAGACTGTGCGCACCATTCTCCAGGAATACGTCCCCGGCTACGAGGTCCGGGCCTTTGGTTCCCGCGTGCATGGTCGCAAGATCAAGAAGTTTTCCGATCTGGATCTTGCCGTCATTACGGAGACCCCCCTCGATACATTGCACATGGCGGAACTGAAGGACGCCTTTATCGAGTCAGGCCTACCCTTCAAGGTTGACATTATTGACTGGGTGGTTACGGGTGAACGGTTCAGGGTGATAGTCGAGAGGGAATATCTGGTGATTCAGGAAGCGGGGAACAGTGATCGGGGATCGGGGAACGGTGAACAGGGAACAGGGAACGGGGAACGGGGAACAGGGAATGGGGAACGGTGATCAGGGAACAGGGAACAGGGAACAGCAAGTTCCGGTTTTACAGATCCCCGGTCCCCGATCCCGCTTTTCTAAAAAATACCGATCCCCGATCCCGTTTTTTCAAGAACTACTGATCCCCAGTCCCAACTCCCCGGTCCCCGATCCCGCTTTTCTAAAAAATACCGATCCCAGATCCCGGCTTTTAACTGATCTCGGCTTACAATTGGAGAATAACGTGATATGAGGCTGAAAGATTTTGAGCAGGAAGCAATTCTATCTACGGTGCAATGCCTTGACATTAATGCCCGTGTGTATCTGTTTGGTTCGCGTGTTGATGACTCCAAAAAAGGTGGAGATATAGATCTGCTCGTCATGTCCGACAAGCTGACCAGAGACGATAAAAGAACCATTAAAATGAGATTGTATGAGCTTCTCGGTGAACAGAAAATTGATCTTCTGCTTGCGGCGGATGATTCGGATCCATTTGTCAAACTGGCACTTGAGACAGGGGTGAAATTGTGACTGACCAGATGCAGTTACTACTGGTAAAAGAGTTGAAGGTGCTTTGTGATGTCAGGGATGTGCTGGAATATTCGTTTAATAAATGCAGCGCTATCGGCATAAAGGATTCGTATGAGCCGGAAGAACTCGAAAGTTTTGAGTCATTTAACGGCCGATTTGCTCGTTTGAGCGACATTTTGATTCAGAAAATTTTCCGGGTGGTCGATGAACTGGATTTGGACTCGCAGGGCACAATCAGAGACAGAATAAACAGAGCGGAAAAAAAAGAACTGATTGCAAGTAGTGACGTTTTTGTTGAGATTCGGATGATCAGGAATGATATTGCACATGAATATCTTCCCGAGGCAATTCGCGACATATTCGGAAAAGTGCTTTTGTTAACGCCACATCTTATTGATGGCGTAGTAAGAACTGTAGCATATTGCGCGAAATACACTCGTGTTGGCTGAACTGGGAAACGGGAAACGGGAATCGGGAATCGGGAATCGGGAATCGGGGATCGGGGATCAGGGAACGGTAAAATCTGGAATCAGGGAACAGGGAACAGCAAAGGCTTTTACCGATCCCCGATCCCTAGTCCCCGGTCCCGGTTTTTACAGATCCCCGATCCCGCTGTTACAGATCCCGAGTCCCGAAGACGGTGAAGGTTTAAGCGGAAGGCATGACTTAAGAATATCTATATCAATTATAAAGTAGACATTACAAATTATCTTGCTAAAGTAAATATATGCCCGTAACCATTCAACGTTCAATTCTCGAAGAGATCAGAAAAGACCTGCACCGCGAAGAGATCTCGCTTCTGATCGGCCCGCGTCAGGCCGGCAAGACAACGATCATGAAAATCCTTCAGAGAGAGTTGGATGCCGCTGGAGAGAAGACGCTCTTCCTGAGTCTTGATTATGACTCCGACCGCAATTACTTCGCTTCGCAACAAACCCTTTTGAAAAAAATAGAACTGGAATTCGGTGACGCTCCCTGCTTTGTCTTCATCGATGAGATTCAACGCCGGGAAGACGCCGGCATATTTCTCAAGGGCCTTCAGGACATGGGCCGCCCCTGCAAGTACATTGTCTCCGGTTCTGGCAGTGTCGATCTGAAGGCGAAGGTCAAGGAGTCGATGCTCGGAAGGAAGCGCATCTACGAGATCTACCCTCTCTCCCTTCGTGAATTCGTCGATTTCAGAACCGGCTACCGGTACGCTGACCGCCTGTCTGACTTCTTTGAACTGGAAAAGGAACGCTCGGCGGAGCTGCTTCTGGAATACCTGAACTATGGCGGCTATCCCCGCGTGGTGCTGGAAACCGTCGCGAGAGAGAAGCTCCGCGTAATGGATGAAATCTACCAGGGCTACATCACGAAGGACATAGCCTATCTCCTCAAGGTGGAAAAGATCGAGGCGTACGGGCAGCTGATGAAGACCCTTTCCGATCAGACCGGCAAGATTATCAACTACTCTGAACTGGCCACAACCCTCGGCATCTCGCTGCCGACGGTCAAAAACTACTGCTGGTATGCGGAGGAGACCTACATCCTGAAACGCATCACGCCGTTTTTCCGTAACATCCGCAGTGAGATCAGCAAGGCGCCGTCTGTTTACTTCTCCGATCCCGGTTTCAGAAATTATGCTCTGGGGGTGCTGGGGCACCTGCAGCGGCCTGATGACCTGGGTTTTGCATTCCAAAATCTGGTCTATCTGGTCCTGCGGGAGAAGCTGCGCTGGAGCGGCGCGCAGATCCACTTTTGGCGGACCAAGGGAAAAACCGAAATTGATTTCGTCGTTGACACGGGCAGAAGCACTATCCCCATTGAGGTCAAATACCGGGAGTTGACCAAACCATCCCCCCCCAGAGCGCTCGATGGATTTGCCGCAAAGTACCGCCCGGCACGTTGCCTTGTCGTCAACAGAAGCCTCCGGGCTACGGTCCGCATGGGTGATACGGATGTCCGCTTCACGACGATATGGGAACTGCTGCTTGATGATTCCTTGCTGAAGGAGGAAGGGTGAAGAAAATCCGGGAATCGGGAATCGGGAACTGTTACTACGCGGCGACTGTTCTGCCCAGGCCACAGCCGGCCCTTTTAATAGATTATGTATCACCGGCACTATAACTTTTTCCGATAAAGGATTTTAGACAATGGCAAAGGATTTAATACAGGACAACCAGTACAATATCGGTCACATCTGTACCCGCCAGCAGTGCGAAGCGGGTAATGCCGACAAGGTGGCCATGCGTTGGGTTTCTTCCCACCTGGAGCGGATAGATTACACCTTCTCGGATCTGGACGCGGAAAGCAACCGCTTTGCCAATGCACTGAAAACCCTGGGTCTCGGCAGTGGAGACGTCTTCTTCACCTTCCTCCCCAAGATGCCCGAGCAATTCTTCGCCTTCCTGGGCGCCCTGAAACATCAGGTGATCTGCGGCACGCTCTTCTCCAACTTCGGCGAGGATGCCCTGCTGGACCGCTTGGGGGATGCCGGGGCAAAATGCGTCATTACCAAGAAGAGTTTTCTGAAGAAGATCAGCAGGATCCGCACCCAGCTTCCGGCGCTTCGTCATATCATCGTGGTGGATGGCGAGGATGACCCGGCCAACGGGATCATCGGCTATCAGTCACTGATGGCGGCGGCGTCCCCGGAGTTCACGGCAGAGCTTACGTCAGCCGATACCCCATCCGTCCTGCACTACACCTCCGGTTCCACCGGCAAACCCAAAGGTGTGCTTCATCGCCACAACAGCGTCCTTTCCCAGAACAAAACCGCACGCGAGATCCTCCAGCTGGATCCGGATGATATCTTCTGGTGTACCGCCGACCAGGGCTGGGTGACCGGCACCTCCTACGGCATCATCGGCCCCTGGAGCATCGGGGTTACACAGCTGCACTTCGGAGGAGGCTATGATGCGGCAATCTGGTTCGATCTGTTGGAACAGGAACGGGTCACGATCTGGTACTCGGCCCCCACGGCGCTCCGCATGCTGATGCGGGAAGAACCGGAGATCTTCACCGGGCGCAAACTGGAGAGCCTCCGGCATATCTTCAGTGTCGGCGAACCGCTCAATCCGGAGGTGATCCTCTGGTCGCGCCGCACCCTCAACCACGACATCTATGACACCTGGTTCCAGACCGAGACCGGCGCCATTATGATCAGCAACCGTCCCGGCCTGGCGATCCTGCCCGGTTCCATGGGGAAACCGGTCGATGGGATCGAGGCCGCCATCATAGCTGACGACGGCACACCGGTTGCCGACGGAGAACAGGGTAACCTGTGCGTCAAACCGGGCTGGCCCTCCATGTTTACCACCTATCTGAACAATGATGAGGTCTACCAGCAGAAGTTCAGAAACGGCTACTACTATACCGGTGATACGGCCTATCGCGACAGCGACGGCTATTTCTGGTTCATGGGGCGCAGCGATGACGTGATCAACACCGCCGGCCACCTGGTCAGTCCCTTCGAGGTGGAAAGCGCGCTGCTGGAAATCCCGGAGATAGCCGAGTCAGGGGTGATCGGGGTGCCGGACGAGCTCTTGTTCGAGAAGGTGGTGGCCTTTGTGCATCTGCATGCGCAATACACTTGGTCGCAGGAACTGGAACTGAAAGTTCGACTGTACGTTTCCAACAAGGCCTCCTCAATTGCCACTCCGCAGGAGATTTTCGTTGTCGATTCGATCCCGAAAAACAAGAGCGGCAAGATCATGCGCCGGGTCCTGAAGGCCAGATATATGGGTACGGATGCCGGCGACATTTCAACATTGGATATATGAGTTGTTACCTCTAGTTACCCGGACATTTATTTCAGAAAAGAGACATTAAGTGCGCGCCATCGCCTTCTACCTTCCACAGTTCCACCCCATCCCGGAAAATGACGCCTGGTGGGGCGAGGGATTCACCGAATGGACCAATGTCCGGAAAGCCGAACCGCGCTTCTCCGGCCATTACCAGCCCCACGTTCCCGGACAGCTCGGCTACTACGATCTGCGCGATCCCGAGGTGCGCCAGGCCCAGGCGGAGCTGGCGCGCGCACACGGCATCCACGGCTTCTGCTACTACCATTACTGGTTTGGCGGCAAACGGCTGTTGGAAACCCCTGTTCATGAGGTTCTGCAGACCGGAAAGCCGGACTTCCCTTTCTGCCTCTGCTGGGCCAATGAAAACTGGACCCGTCGCTGGGACGGTGAGGAAAGAGAAGTCCTCATGGCCCAGGATCATAGCCATGCGGATGACCTGGCCCACATCGAGAGCCTCTTCCCGGCATTCCGTGACGAACGCTACATCCGGGTGAACGGGAAACCGCTGTTTCTCGTTTATAAGACCAACCTGCTGCCCGATCCGAAAAAGACCGCCGAAATCTGGCGTGAGGCGGCACACAAGGCGGGGATCGGCGAGATCTACCTGGTCAGGGTCGAGAACTATTTCCAGGGGTATGATCCGTCGCCCATGGAGATCGGTTTTGACGCCGCTGCGGAGTTTGCCCCGCACTGGGGGTGCTTCGGGGAAAAGGTTTCGGACAAAATCGAGCTGTTTGAAGAGTACCGGGACTGCAATCCTCTCATCTACGACTACGACAACATCATGCTTGGAATGCTCGGGAAACCGAAACCGGACTACAAGCTCTTTCGCGGTGTCTTCCCGTCCTGGGACAACTCGGCGCGCCGACTGAACGACCCGGTCATGTTCGTCAATTCGTCGCCCGAGAAATACGCCTTCTGGCTTTCCCAGATTGCCCGTTACACCTACCAGAATTTTTCAGGGGACGAACAGTTCGTCTTCATCAATGCCTGGAACGAGTGGGGGGAGGGCTGCCACCTGGAACCGGACGGGAAGTACGGATTACGTCACCTGGAAGCGACCCGCCTGGCCCTCGGTCTGGCCAGGGATCTCTTCGAGGCGACAGAGGGGATCAAGCAGTCGTCCGGGACTTTCGCCATTTCGCCTGAAAAGTGGTACGAATTACTGGCCGATGTGTATCGCGGCAGTCGGAAGCTGTCCGCAGACGAACTGAATATGGTTGCCGCGTTCGGGCCGTACGTCTTCTTCGCCATGGCTCCGATGCTGGACAAGGGTATACAGGACCAGTTCAATCTTGCCCTGAATAACAAGGACCGGCAGATTGCCGAACTGTACGACTCGCTGAGCTGGAAGATAACCGCTCCGCTGAGGAAGATTTTCGACATGTTTTTCAAGTGAAAATAACCGAATGAGCTCCACCAGAAGGAATTATGTCAGTTAAACCACGATTGATAGCCTTCCATCTCCCCCAGTTCCATCCGATCCCGGAGAACGACGCCTGGTGGGGACAGGGATTCACAGAATGGCGAACCGTTGCCGCTGCGAAACCACTCTTCAAGGGACACAGTCAGCCAAATGTCCCGGCAGACCTCGGTTTCTACGACCTCCGGCTTCCCGAGGCGCGCAATGCCCAGGCCCTGCTTGCAAAGCAGTACGGCATCGAGGGGTTCTGCTACTGGCACTACTGGTTTAACGGCAAGCTCCTGCTGGAGACGCCGGTACAGGAGATAATCTCGTCCGGGGAGCCGGATATGCCTTTTTGCCTGGCCTGGGCGAACGAGCCATGGTCCAGAAGGTGGCACGGCAGACCCGAGGATATTCTCCAGGACCAGACCTACGGTGGTGTCGAGGACGACCGGCGGCACTTCGAATGGCTCCTGCCCGCCCTTGCCGATCCGCGGGCGATAAGGATCGATGGGAAGCCGGTCTTTCTGGTCTACAAGGCGAAAAGTCTCCCTGATTGCAGACGGACGACTGACCTCTGGCGTGAGCTGGCCGTGAAAAACGGCCTGCCGGGACTGTATCTTCTGTCGATCGAGACGGACGGGACTTTCGGATGGGACCCCCGGCAGGGGGGATTCGATGCGGCGGTGGAGTATCAGCCGTACTGGCTTCGGCTGAACGAATACCTGAAGAAAAACTGGCTGCTGGTGGCAAGGAATTACGTGCAATACCGCGGCCTTTGGGTTCTCGACTACGGGAAACTCTGGCCGCATCTCCTTTCACCGGAAGTCGGCTACCCCCTGTACCGGGGTGTCTGCCCGCGTTGGGACAATACCCCGCGAAAAGGACCAAAAGGGATCGTCTTCAGCAACTCGACATCGGAAGAGTACGGCAAGTGGCTAAGCCATACGATTCAACTGATGCAAAACCGCCCGGAGGAACATCGCATCGTGTTCATCAATGCATGGAACGAATGGGGGGAGGGGAATTACCTGGAGCCTGATCTGAAATACGGCCATGCATATCTTGAGGCGACCCGCGCGGCACTGACAGGGTGACGGCTAACTGCGTTTATTAGGTTTAAATTCCAATGGTATCTTCCGAAAGACTGGACAAAAATGTATCCATTGTGCTCGACCTGGCGGTTCACCTTCATGTCAGGGACATGCTCGAACTGTTCACCACGTTCATTAACAGGGGAAGGGGCGCCGGGAATTACGAACCCGATATACTCGGTGAGACCTGCGCGCTCTCTTTTGAAAAACAGACCGAACCTCTGGTCAGTATCATCATCCCGGCGTTCAACCAATGGGAATACACCCGCTCCTGCCTCGTCTCAATCCTGCGAAATACCGCCGATGTTCCCCATGAAATCATCCTGGCCGACGACACTTCCACCGACGAGACGAAACGAGCCGGCGACCTGGTCAGCGGAATTACCGTCATCAGGAACGAGCGGAATCTCGGGTTCATTCGCAACTGCAATAATGCGGCATCGAGGGGTGCGGGGAAATATCTTCTTTTCCTGAACAACGACGTCATCGTCCGGGAGGGCTGGCTGAAACCCCTCGTGGAGCTCCTGGAGCGGGACCCTGCCGCGGGGATGGCCGGGCCGAAGCTGGTCTATCCGAACGGTCTGCTGCAGGATGCCGGCGCAATCGTCTGGAGTGACGGGAACGCCTGGAATTACGGAAGATGGGACAATCCGGATAAAACGAAATACAACTATGCGCGGGAAGCCGATTATGTCTCCGGCGCCTGCATGCTGGTGAGACGGGACCTGTGGGAGGATATAGGGGGATTCGATCTGCGGTACGCACCGGCGTATTACGAGGATACCGACCTTGCCTTCGAGATCCGCAGTCGCGGCTACAAGGTGCTCTACCAGCCGAAATCGGCAGTGGTACACTTCGAAGGGATAACGTCCGGGCTGGATATACGGAAAGGGGTCAAGAGTTTTCAGGAAGTCAACAGGGAGAAATTCTTCAGGAAGTGGGAAGCGATCCTGAAAAAGGAGCATTTCAGGCCGGGACACGTTCATTGTGCGGTCAGGTCTAAAGGCAGTGAATGGTGAAGAAGGGATCGGGAATCGGTGAACGGTGAACGGTGAACGGTGAACGGGTGAACGGTGAATCGGGAATCGGGGAATCGGGGAATACAGGTTTTGCTGATCCCTGATCCCTGATCCCTGATCCCAGGTACCAGGTCCCGATGGCGGGAATCGGTGAATTGGTGAATTACAACAGTGAATGGTATTCAGGCATCATGAAAATCCTCTTCGTCAGCCTCTTTTTGCCCCAGGAAAAGGCCTACCACGCCGGCGGTCGCTATGTGTTCGAACTCCTGCGCCAGCTCTCTCAGCGCCACGAAATCCATCTCGCCACCCGCCTCCAGGATAACGAATATTCCGGTCTGGAGGAGTTGCGCCCCTTCTGCCGGGAGATTTATCCCTATTCATATCCGGCCAGGGAAAAACGCGGACTGCTTGACAAGATCCGGCTGGCCGGCAATTACATCGGTTTCAGCCGCTTTGCGGACCGGCTGATCCGGGACGGTGTCTTCGACCTGGTTCAGGTGGAATGGGTTGAAACGGCGCTCTGCATCAGGCGGGGGCGTATCCCCATGGTGCTTGATGCCCACGATGTAATCTCCAAACCGGCCGGGCGGGCAATGAATCAAAAAACGGGGCTGGGGCGGATTATCGCCCGGCTGCGCTGCCTGCTGGTCAGAAGTGTGGAAAAAAAGATCATGGGGCGCTTCACGACCATCTTCACCATGTCGGAGTATGACCGGAACTATCTCCACGGCATGCTTCCGGGAGTGGACGCCAGGACGGTGCCGATCCCGGCCGGATTGGATATCGGCGACCGCAGTTTTGAACGGGAGGCGAATACGCTCCTGTTCCTGGCATCCTACCGATACCGGCCGGTCAACGTGGCGGCGGCGCTCTGGTTTTGTCGGGAGGTCCTGCCCTTGGTGCGACAGGAGGTTCCCGATGCCAGGTTCATCATCGCCGGCTATGGTCCGCCTGTGGAGCTGACTGCGCTTGCAGCGGACCCGCTGATCGAGGTGCCGGGTTTCGTGGATGATCTGGAAGCCTGCTACAAAGGGGCTGCGGTCTTTGTTGCGCCCATTCTGCAAGGGGGGGGCATCATCGTCAAGATCCTCGACGCCCTGGCCGCCGGTACGCCGGTGGTGACGACCACCTTCGGCAACGAGGGGATCGGCGGGACGCCGGGTAGGGACCTGCTGGTGGCGGATGATCCGCAGGCATTTGCAGCGGCGGTCATTGCTATCCTGCGTGACCCCGGGTTGGCGGAGCGGTTGACGGAGAATGGCCGTGCTTTTGTTGCGGAGCATTACGGCCTGGACGCGGTTCTGGCGAAGATTGAAACCATTTACGGGGAACTGGTGCGGAAACCGGGAAGCGGGAACCGTAAAGACGTAAAAGCTTTTACTGATCCCTGATCCCTGATCCCTGATCCCCGATCCCGAATCCCGGCCTATCGGCCTTGCCCCGCCAGCTGCAACTGCTCAGCCGCCTCGGCGTTTGACGGATTGATCTTCAGTGCCCGGCGGAAATCGGCGAGCGCTTCATCTTTCCGGTTGGTTGCCAGTAAAGCCATGCCCCTGTTTACGTATGCCAGGTCGTAGTCGGGATCTAGCTTAAGACATTTTTCGTACGCATTCAACGCATCGGGATAGCGCTTCTGCAGGGCATAAATGTATCCGATATTGTTGTAAGGCTCGGCCATGGTAGTCTCAAGTTTAGCCGCCTGGAGAAACTCCTTGAGCGCCTCATCAAATTGCCCGAGCGTTCCGTATATCTTCCCGATATTGTTGTGGGCCTCGCCCAAATCGGGATTAGCCGCCAGGGCGGCTTTGAACTCAGCTAACGCCTCCGTGAAGCGTCCCGACTGGGTATAAATGAGGCCGAGATTGAGGGACGCATCGGTCTGATCAGGGGCTAGTGTGCTCGCTGTGCGATAAGCCTCCTCCGCGCCGGCGAGATTGCCTCTTCTTTCCCGTGCACGACCAAGATTCATGAATACCCTGGCTTTCTGTGGGCTTTTTCCGGCGTTGTCCTCCCAGAAAGATACTTCATCGCGCCAGAGCTGGTTCCTGGCGACGGTCAACCCTGCCAGGAGTATCACTACTGCTGCAGCTCCCGCCACAATCCACGTCCGCGGCCATCCCGGAATCCGGGGGTTAGTGCCTCCGTAAAGAGAAACGAATGCGGCCGCTGCCATGAAAAGTCCGACGGAGGGGAGATACATCCGGTGCTCGACGATGACATCGACTATCGGAATTACACTCGACTCAATCGAAAGGGTGATGAAAAACCAGAAGATGCCGAAAGCGATAACACTGTGGAGAATACCCTTTTCATCAGCCTCCTTGCGTGAAAGGTACTGGGAATATACGGCGGCTCCCAGGAGGGAGCAGAGCAGTGCGCCCGACAGAAGCACGGCAGGGTTGAGAAAAGTGTCATATAGCGGATAGTCATAGTCGAGACGCTGTCCGACCGGGAAAAGAAGGAGCCTTAAATAGGTTACGATCACTCGGCATTCGGTTGCCAGGTAATCCCATCGCGACATGTCGGTCTGAAGTCTCGTCGCTTTGTCAAGATTACTGATGATTTCGCCTAACGTGCCGCCGGACAATTTTATTGCAAGGGTAGCCAGGACAACCAAAAGGAACGCCATGACCAGGGCGAAGGCTTTCTTCTTCAACTGTCTGGTGAAGAAGAGAAACTCATACATGAGAATTGCGAACGGGAGCGTATAAGCGATTTGCTTGGTCTTCATTGCAAGGAGTGCCGATAGCAGGGCGGCTGCAAACCAGACACCGGCGGCAAGGTAGTGTTTGCCCGGCTCTTGCTGAATTAGCCTCGCCCGGATATAGCTCGTAAGCGAGAGCAGGTAGAGCATCGAGGCGAGCGACGCCAATCGCTGCACAATGTATGTTACCGCTTGAGTCTGGAGCGGATGGACGATGAAAAGAAGGGCGGCAAGCAACGCAATGAATCCCGCCCGGCTTTCGGCCGTGCTGTTGTTGCGGGCGGCTGAAAAGTAAGGGGTTCTAAAAGTGAGGGAGGTAAGCCGGTAGACCAGTAGTGCTGCCAGCAGATGGATTGTAATGTTTACTACATGGTAACCGGTAACATTGAGGCCGCCGAACCGGTAATTCAGTGCAAAAGTAAAGTAGCCGAAGAATCTCGAAACGAAACCGCCATAACCCCTGAATGCCTGGCCCGACTCCATATTGGTAAAATAGGATAAATCCTTAATCAGCGGTATCCTTACTATGCTGATGTAATCATCCCAGTAAAA
>JAENWA010000024.1 GCA_016650295.1 Desulfuromonadales bacterium
AAATCTCCGTTTTCCCCTTGACAAAACTTATCATGGATGTCCCCAGAATTCCTCTGAATTCAGGATAATGTATATTTTTTCAGCTTCTCTTTCAATATTTTCATTTCTTCTAATATTGTATGTTGCTCGTTTGTCAAACTATTGTACTTCGCCTCCATTTCGCCAATACATTTTTCATATTCATCTAACAATTTATTCAACTGTTTTATGCTGTCAGCCGACCCATTTTTTTGATTTAAAAATTCCTCGGCTTGTTTTAGTAACTTTTTCTTGTACTCAGACGAAGCGCGGACGTACCCCTCTTTCATTCCTTCGTGTTTCCCCTCGTCTTTTCCAAGATCATAAACATGTCCAACGACAGGCATGTTTTCAACATACACGTCTTTTAATGTTTTTTTATAACCTTCGATAAGCCCATGTTCCTTAATGTTTTTTACACCCTTGTAAGCTCTATAAACTGGGATTAGATTTAAAATAGATTCTGTCCATTTCATAGGTTAAATCTCCTCGAAGTTATATTCTTGTCCATTAATGAGTTTGTCAAAGCCACCAAACACAAACTCTTCTTTTACTTTTCTGATAAACTCATAGTCGTTGACCAGCCGGTATATCGTTACAATCATTCCGCCAACATCTAGTTGATCCAGAGCTTTAGCATTACCACCATACGCACTCATTGCTACGTAGATTACATTGCTTGTAGATGCAATAAGGTTTGAATAGCTTAGAATTTTGCGGGTTTTAACCTCATATACATCTCTATTTTCATATTTTTCTTGCTCATAAAATAAACCGTGTATTGCGGCTACAACTAAATTTATAAACATAGACAATGATGCAGCCCTACTAACGCCATAAATATCAATACCGTGTTTCATTAACTTTGATGTAAAATCAGGTGCTACGTTGTTAATTATCGGAATCGGTAGGCCTTGAGTCGTAAATGCGTCAGAACCTAAATGAATTGCATGTCTAGTTACGGAACAAATCAACAATTTATAATCGTATACAGATAATTCATATCCGTTATAAAACAAATCAGACAGTAAAACGGGGCTATCAATGGTCGCTTGAGGAATTACGTTGTAAGAATCCAGAGAATTTTTTGTTATCGAATCCGTTAATATATTCAATGTACCGAATATCCAACCAAGAAGGGGATCGTGTCCAAGTACGGTATACCTGTGGTTAGCTCCGCTGATTCCGGTATTTATATCACTAAAATCATCAGACTTCCTGAACGCATCGTAAGGAACAGGGCCTAGTAGAATCTCGTGGTACTGCTTGGGGATTGCTTTTTTAAATGGTTTGCTCCCATCACTGTCTTTAGAGTGCCTACACTTTTTGTTTGACAGCAAATATTGCCTTGCACACTGTAGGGCGGATGCAAACAGAAGAAATGTAATATCCACACCATTTAGCTGTGTGAGCTTTTCAAATTGTCTATCTAAATCATCCAATATTTTTTCTGAATTATGTGCGACTTCTGCAACCCGATTATTTTCTTCGATAATCATATCCATATTTGACTGAATGGCTTTGTCTTTTAAATTTATTGCCTCACGCCTAAATTTGCCTTTTGCCAAAATATCCACAAGTAAGCTCCTATAAATTGACAGAAATACATTATTCCATGACAGAATGACAACCGACTTACGTTCTTTGCGGAAGTGTTACTTCTGCTTCATACTTGCCATTAGCAATTTTTTTGTAAATTATTTTACCGCCATGCCCATAAACAAAAATCACTGTTCTATCCCACGGTTCTCCATATTGGTACATTGTTGCCCGGTTTTCAGGAATGTTCACTATTACGTTTGAAGGTGGGATCTCAAATCCTTTAAACAGGTTCGGTCTTATTTCTTCTGAAGTTTCAAAGTCTGATTCACTCATAATGTCAGATTTGTCGATGGTGACGCATATAAATCCACCGTTTTCGAGAAATTTCGCATATTCGTTCTCTGTAATCCCCGATATTGACATTTTTGTCTCCTTTGTGTTTTGACCAACGGGGTGCCCCCATAACCCGCCCGCTCAGTTTTTTCGGGCGGTCGGCGTCCATGAGGCTGGTTGAAACATTTCCAGTTTGTTCACTTTTTGAAATTTGGAGGCGCAACCCATCAACCTTTACAATAGGTGTGGGTTCCTGCTTCGCACTAAAAGTGAAATTGAATTACAGTTGCAGTGCTAGGCTCATAAATTTCACCGCTACCCGTTCTGGGATCATATTGCAATAGCTTCAAGGAGATTGTATCGACATTGAGAGGTGTTTCTGTTCGTTCTTCTACCGTTCTTCGGAAATCTGCCTCCTCTTCTTTCAGCTGCTTGGAATATCCATCTAAAAGCTTTTTCAGATTCATTGACATCAATACTGCACGACTAGCCGAACCGTCAGATGCTAACCCGCCGCCTGGACCTATAAAAAAGCTTTTCCCCACTCTGAAAAAAGCATTTATTTGATTTTTTCTCAGTTTATACAAATCCTCTTCCGTCGGCTCGTTAGACAATCCAACTACATTTTTTAATCTAAATGGGTCTAGTAGAAACGGCCAGTTATTATCAATGACTTCTATAAGCGAAAAATTCGTCCAAGACTTGTGGTCGAGGACATCAATAAAATATAAGTCTTTTCCTCTCGGCAATACGAAAAGAAGTTCAGCAGCACCGTCTACAAAACCACTCTTTCTTGGTCTTGTCCCATGCCCAGGATGAATATGATAAATGCCCCAGTCAGCAAGCAGTTCATCTTTTTCAGTTATGTCGTCAACCCTATGACTAGCATGTGGCACAAGATCTTCTCCAGATTCTGCTTTGTTACGAATAGCTTCTATATACGATTTATTGTTAATAAAAAAATGATTCTCCTGCAATTCTCGGGAATAGTGAACGTTCCAGTTCTGCATTGGTAGTCTTCGCAAGTCGTACCATGCAAAAAGTCGTACAACATCTAAATCATCTCTGCTTGAGTCAATATTTAATTCGTCACGAATCAACTGCGCAAAGTCACGAAATAAATCTACTGTCACTGCCATATTCCCTCCTTTTGTTTGTGCCAACTTGTTATTGAGCAGACGACATTTGCCATATACAGGTAGATGATCAACCTGTTGCAGCGACACACTTCCCAATTTGGAATTTCGTTTCAAAGTAAAATATATTGAAGATCAATTTCGCAATTCTAATTCGTAAAATCAGTGTATCTTGAAATCATTCGGATGACATGAATTTTTATTTCTTCCCGCAACCCATGCGGCTCAAGCACCTCAATCCTACCCCCAAACCCCAATAGCCACCAGCGTAATTGCCGTGTGTCCGCTACCGTGGCCTCAACAAATACATTGCCGTCTTCCTGATAAATCAACAGCTGATCTTCTGACAGCGGCGTCTCTTCCAAGTGAATAGCGGCATCCTGCTCAAAGACTGCCTTCAGCCGAATTGTCCCTTCTCCGGTGCGGTAGGTGAAGGCACCTCCTGCAATGTATTCATCCAGGTTGAAGCCATCCGGTGACAATGCCGGTTCTTCAAGCGGAGTGGCTTCGTTTATTCGATGCAATTGCAGCTGACGGACATCCTTGAGCTGATGGTAGTTACCAACCGTACAGACCAAAGTTATCAATCGGTCATGTAGCACAATCCCCAGCGGGTTGATTGTCCATGAAACCTGTTCCTTCTCACCCCTCTTCTGGTAACTGACCTGAAAACGCTTTCCCTCCAGCAACGAATCGGACGTCACGGAAAATACTTCTGCCCGTATTTTGGGCGGCATCAGTGGTTGGCTTCTGCCAACGGTTCGTACCTTGTCCGGCCATTCTTTGAGGGTTGCCTTGTCGGTCTGCTTCAGCAGGTTGTCGGCACAGCGGAAGTGCGGTTTGAGCTGATCGTAAATCTCTTTGGGGAACATATCCGACATGAAATCGGCAACCATGCGATAAGCCAGCGCTACCGGAGGAGACATGGTCGGAATATCCAGTGAAGGAGCGTCCGCAGCCCATGACCAACCAAACGGTTTATGCTTGTCGTCGCAGGTGATTGCAAATGACAGGGAGAGTTTTTCAAGATCACGCTGGATGGAGCGGCGGTGAATGACTATACCGTCACGATCCATCAGAATAGCAATGGTTGCCGTATCAATTTTGCGCGGATATCGTGGGATCATCCGCAAAAGCATCAGGTATCGGTATGAAGTGCTCATTTATAACCATCCAAGAAAGGCCACAACGCGTTTAATATCGTATACACCCTTATAGAAAAATTTAAAACGATTCACGTCATCAATTCCACTTATCATCCATTATCACTGTGACAATTGGTCATGTTGCGGGGTTTCGTCCACTGTAAACGACCAGTCCGACGCCTGCTGCATACATTGGTGAGTTAACTACTTCTATCAGCCCGCCGATGTTGCGAGGTATGCCAATTCTCACCGGTCGGTTTAAAATCTGTTTGGCAAATTCCGGAAGGCCTTCCAGTAAACTGGCGCCACCAGTAATGACTACACCAGATTTGATCGAATCTTGCAGACCGGATTTGATAATTTCCTGCTTAATCAGTGTAAAAATCTCCTCAACTCGTGGCCTGATAATATCGCACAGCTCGCTACGGTAGTGATCTTGCTGGATGTCGTCATCAATACTCGGTACCATGATGGCATCATCTTTTCCGACCAGCGAGGAAAGACAACAGCCATATTTTTGCTTGATTATCTCCGCCTCCACTAATGGGGTGTGCAGAGCAACGGCTATATCGTCGGTAAGTTGGTTGCCGCCGATGGCGATCACGGATGTGTACCTTACCTGGCCATCGACAAACATAGAAATATTGGTGGTACCACCGCCGATATCAACCATGCAGACACCCAACCTCTTTTCATCTATTGTTAGAACCGCACAGGACGTCGCCAACTGTCCAAGAACGATATCGGTTACATGTAAGGATGCCCGATCACATGCCTTGATTATGTTCCGCACGCAACCAGCAGATCCGGTTACGATGTGTACCCTGGCTTCCAGGCGTATGCCGCTCATACCAAGCGGCTCACAGATACCGCCCTGTTCATCGACGATGAACTCCTGTGGCAGATTGTGAATAACTTTGGAGTTCACCGGAATGTTGGTTTCCATAGCGGCATCGAAAGCCCGGCAGACATCTTCCTTAGAAACTTCAAGATTCTTGATTGCAACAACACCATTGGAGTTCAATCCCTTAATGTGATCGCCAGTAATTCCTACGATGACTGAGTTTATATTGCAGCCAGCTATTTGCTCAGCTTCAGCTATAGCTTTGTGAATTGCTCCTGCCGCACTTTCGATATCGATTACAACGCCATCTAGCAGCCCGCTGGACGGGCTTGTTCCTATTCCAATAATCTCTGTGCCATCTTCAGTTGTTTTGCCAACAACCGCGCAGATTTTCGTGGTTCCAATGTCGAGGCCCACGATTATTTTGTCCTTGTTATCGCTTTTGTCAGTATTACGTTGCGACATGACAAGGGTTGGTGACACCCAGTTTATGCCACTGTTTTCAGAATTTGATTGGTTAATCGGTGCGGAAGTTGATGTTTCGTTCTGTGTGAGTGGGGATTTTGACAGCATGGAATTGCTCCTTTCATTTTTTGAATGATTGGAGCATATCAGGAGTGTGCGACAACTGTTGTCGCATCAAAACAGGGCGGTGCAAACAAGCAAAACGGGGGAATTCCCGTGACAACACAGGAATTGAGGAAACAAACAGGGACATCCACCAATTAAAGGATAACCCGCTAAATCAAAGGCACTTTACTCATCTTTTACCACACTCTTCCCACACCTGTTTCCACTCCGCCGGAACGCTGAGAAACCCAAAAAAAGACTTGGGAAATGACAGACCACTTCATTGCCAACGGATCATTTCGCTCGGCATATCGAGCTGATACTGGAAGTCGCTGAGAAAGTCGAGCCCCAGAAGCCCGTCATGTTCCTCACTCTTGCCGATATGGTGTAATATGGAGACCTCTAAGGGCGATTTGACCCGAAAGCCGACGGAAACCGAATCCACCTTCGATACGTGGATATTGGCCATACTTCCGTCTGCCAGCCGGATCGTGGTCTTGCGTGCGGCATCAATGTCGATGCCGAGGCGTGTTGCAAGCTCTTCGGTGATGCAGGTGGTTGCGGAGCCGGTGTCGAGTATCAGGACCGCCTTCTCCGTTCTGGTGCCGTTTTTGAAGAGAGCCGGCACGTGGATATTTTGATTGACGATCACCATCCTGGTCGTCTGGCGGGCGGAAGGGGTATCCTTGCGGACGATGACCTTGCTGCGATGGTGTTTGGGTATCTTCTCCGGGCTGTCGACGAAGTGGATAACCCCCTCATCGTCGGTGAACTGATAGAAATCGATTGCCTCGTTGAGCGGGGCGTCATGTACCGTTAAAGTGGCTGCTGATGCGCTGGTGATGGGGATTACCGGAGAGGCGGATGCGAAGAGCCAGACAAACAATGCGATGAACAGTGCGGTTACAATCCGCCGATGGATTGGATCGTCTTCAATCTTCAAAAGGCCCCTAAAAGTCTTCATCTTCAACGCTCCAGACATCTGTTAACACAGAATGGACAAACTACCTGCGGATCACGAGGCTCGCGCCCAGACAGAGCAGCATAATACCGACTCCGCGCAGGGGTGTCAGCGGTATCTGTCGCAGGCCGAAGGCTCCGTACTGGTCGAGCAGGGCGCCGGCAATCAGCTGTCCGGCGATGGCAATCGCCATGACAGCGGCTGTGCCCAGGCGCGGTACGGCGATAATGGTCATGGTCACAAAATAGGCCCCCAGGAAACCACCCGTCAGCTCCCACCACGACGCAGCCGCCACACCGCGCATATTCCCCCGGCCGAAGATCAGCACCACGACCAGCAGGGCCAGCGTACCAACCGCAAATGAAACCAGCGAGCTCTCGAAATTCCCGATGTTCCGCGCAAGACGGGCATTGATAGACGGCTGCATGGCCACCGCCAGCCCCCCGCAGGCCACCAGAAGCACCAGCACCAGGTTGTTCATGGACGCTCCTTGAGAGGAAATGATTGATCGAAACCGTATCGTAACAGAAAAAGGGGCATTACCGCCCCCTTTTCTGTTACGGCCTGTTTTTTCGACAGCATGTAAAAATCAGCCGGGATCAGAATTTTATTCCGATTCTTAATCAAGGATGAAATCAAGGCGGCGAGGATTGAGGCGACGAAGGCGTACATAGTAGTACGTTGAGGAGCCGAAGACGAGCCAACGAAGATAGCGCCTTGATTTAGAATTGGAATTACCCTTTCATCGCCCGTACCAGCAGATCGTAATCCTCCAGCAGCGCCTGAAGATCCTCCTCATGCTCGACCTCCTGCTGCAGGATGGTCAGCACCATGTTGTAGGTGACCGGATCCTTGTCGCGGGTGATGTCCATCAAGCGCTTGTAGACGCCGATGGCGCACTGCTCGCCCTTGATGTTCTGCTCCAGGATCACCTTGACAAAGGGATCATCCGGTGCTTCGTAGCCGCAGTTGGTGTGTTTGTACCACTCTTCCGGCTTTGTGACCGGTGTACCCCCCAGCTGAATGATACGCATGGCCACCATATCGGCATGCAGCAACTCCTCGGTGGCGTGCACCAGCAGCTCGGCGCCGACGGCGTCCTTCATCGGCCCCTTGACCAGCTTGGCGCCCAGCCAGTACTGGTAATAGGCCAGCCATTCATCGCTGTAGGCACTCCGCAGCAGCCCCAGCAACTCATCAACGTCCATTCCGATAATCTCGCGGCCCTTTGATCCCATCAGGTTCTTCTCCTTTTACGATAATATTCAGCCTTTCAATTTGGCAGCAATTTTTGCCACATGCGCCCCTTGATAGCGGGCTATGGCCAGTTCGTTCTCCGACGGCCGCCGGGAACCATCCGGTCCGGCCAGGGTGGTGGCGCCGTAGGGAGTGCCGCCGGTGATCTCCTCCATGTTGCTCAGCCGC
The DNA here is from genome assembly GCA_016650295.1 of Desulfuromonadales bacterium. Classification (GTDB taxonomy): domain Bacteria; phylum Desulfobacterota; class Desulfuromonadia; order Geobacterales; family Pseudopelobacteraceae; genus CAIPTY01. The sequence goes on from JAENWA010000024.1 coordinate 7,975, forward strand.
GGCTCGGCATAGGGTACGCCGACGATAATCATGCCGTGGTGCAGCAGCGTGGAGTGGAAACTGGTGATGGTGGTTTCCTGGCCGCCGTGCTGGGTAGCGGTACTGGCAAAGACGCTTCCGACCTTGCCCACCAGTGACCCTTTCATCCACAGGCCGCCGGTCTGGTCGAGGAAGTTGCGCATCTGGGCAGCCATGTTGCCGAAACGGGTCGGTGTGCCGAAAATAATGGCGTCGGCCTGGGCCAGGTGGTCCACCATGGCAATCGGGACATGGGAGAAGGCCGCCCGGGCAGCCTTGGCGCCATACTGCTCCAGTACCGCATCCGGCATCAGTTCCGGCACCTGCAGCAGTTCGACACTGCAGCCTTGAACGCTTTTTACCCCTTCCGCCACCGCCTCGGCCATGGTGTAGATATGACCGTACATGCTGTAAAACACGATCTGGATGTTGGTTGTCATGTGTTGTCTCCTTTCTGAGGCTGAACGGATTGAGCAAGTATAGCCCGGCTTCAGCGACTGTCAACAGGACAATCTTTGTCTTTAATTTCTCTCAAGGGAGGCATAAAATAATCTCAGGTGTCCATACATACGATGAGAATGAATAACTCTGAAAGAGGTGGTCTACTATGAAACAAGCCATAACAGTTGCGGAACTGATTGCGCTCCTTGAAAGCGGAGAACCGAACGTGCTGATAGATACCCATCCGCCGGAATACTTCCAGCAAGCGCATCTGCCGGGCGCCAGTAATGCCTGCGTCTACGAAATGACCTTCCTCGATACGGTGGCCGGGATCGTAGCATCCCCCGACACACCGATCGTTGTCTATGGCTCCAGCGACCGTTCACAGGCCGGTGTAGTGGCCTGCCGGAAACTGGCCGAAGCCGGATACCGGAATGTTCGTGAACTTTCAGGCGGCCTGAAGGCCTGGCAGACCGCCGGCATCGGACTGGAACCGGATGCAGTGTGTCATGACGAGACACCAGCAGCCCTCCGCGATGGTACATACCATCTGGATACGAAAGCCAGCCGGCTGGAGTGGATCGGCCGCAATCTGAACAACCGTCATTACGGGATTATTTCGGTTGCAGAAGGGAGTGTGAAGATCGCGGGGGGGCTGATCAGCGGCGGCTCTGTGACGCTTGACATGCATTCGATAGTGAATCTGGATCTGCGGGATGAGGCTTACAACCGGATGCTGATCAGCCACCTGAAGTCGGACGACTTCTTTCATGTGGAGCGCTACCCGACGGCGACCTTCCGGCTGGACAGCTCGAAAACGATTCCCGAAGCCGCCCCCGGCTCTCCCGGCCAGATCGTGACCGGCAGTCTCGAACTCAAAGGCAGCTCAAACCAGCTCTCTTTTCCGGTCGAGATCGCAGCACAGGAAAACGGTCATATCAAAGCGCATGCGGCCTTCGATATCGACCGCACCCGCTGGGGGGTTCTGTACGGCTCCGGCCGTTTCTTCGAAAAACTCGGCATGCATCTGGTGAGCGATACGATCAGCATCGAACTGTTCCTGGTGACGGAACCGGCCTGAAACAGCCTGCTGAGGGGGCGTATATGCGGCCTACCCTTTCCCTCTTTTCCTCCGGCTCCGACGCTGAGAAGGTAGATTCGGCGCGTCTGCGTGCCGCGGGGCGACATATCCGCAGTCACGCGGCAGCCAGCGCAATGTCGGCACCAGCTCGGGAGTCAGTTTGACACACTCGGGATTGATGACAAAACGGTTCTCGTAAATCCGGCACTGGCGCGTGACCACGTCCAGATAGCGGCAGGGGGTCTGGGTGTAAAAGATCGTACCGCGCTCATCCTCGATCTTCTCGAAGCAGCAACTGCCGCACCCCCGGCAGAGTTCTTCCCACCGGTCGCCGGACATCACGCCACCCGGTTGATGCGGGACGAACAGCCGGCAACGCACTGACCGCAGCGGTTGCAGCTGCTGGTATTGATGCTGAAATCGAGCAGGCTCATGGTCTGGTTTCCTCTTCTGTATATTTTTTCCGGATATCTTCCATACGGCTGCGGTTCTTGCCCAGATCGTAATACCCCAGCCGTGCGGCGGAACGGACGTGAATGACCCGTCCGACCTTGTCCAGCAGGAATTCACCGTCATCGACAAACAGGGTCGTATTCAGTTCAACCCGCAGGTAACCGGGGCTCTCTGCGATAATCGTCGTGTCGCTCCGGCGTGACAGATACTGTTTCAGACGCGCAAAGGCGGCATCCGGATTGCCGTTGAAGCTCAGCGGTGCGATACGATGCTTCTCGTCCTGTGCCCGACTCGACACGCAGTTGGGCGAGTTTGGACAGGCTGTCAGACCGTTGTCCCGCACACCCAGATTGTTCGGGCGTTCCCCGGCACAGGCGGCCAGTATGGTGGATAGAATGCTCATGACCAGTACCCCTCGCGACTTTATTAACACGTAGTGCCGCCTTTCTTCATCCCTCATCCCTCATCCCTCATCCTTCATCCTTCATCCTTCATCCCTCAACCTTCACCTTTCACCATTCACAAGCTTCTCGCAACGTATTTATCACGGAGTGCCGCCTTTCTTCAAGTGATCCGTCAGCCGGCTCATCGCCATCTCACGGCCGATATCTGCATTTTATTAACCGTGACCCTCTTTACACTATATTTTTTTTGTGTATCCTCATATACATAGTTTCACGAACTATTACTTATTCCTCAGGAGGATGATACGTTATGTATTCCGTGGACAACGTAGGCAAAAACACGATTGCAATGGTACTGGCCGGCGGAAAGGGGGAACGCCTCAGTCCGCTGACAGAGCGACGCGCCAAACCAAGCGTCGCCTTTGGCGGAAAATACAAGATCATCGACTTTGTCCTCTCCAACCTGTTCAACTCGGGCATCAAGAAGGTCTACATCCTGACCCAGTACCGGGCCTATTCGCTCAACAAGCATATCCGTGAATCATGGGGCAAATGGACCGGCCTGGGTGAATTCTATGTGGCGATCTCCCCCGAGACCAGCAGCGAAAGCGAGGAATGGTTCAGAGGAACAGCGGATGCGATCATCCAGTACCTGCGCTTTGTCGAGTCCTCGGATGCCGATTATGTGGCGATCTTCGGCGGTGACCATATCTACAAGATGGATATTACCCAGATGATCAATTACCACCGCATGAACCGCGCCGACATCACCATCGCCGCCCTGGAGATCCCCTGTGAAGAGGCCAGCCGCTTCGGGGTCCTATCGGTGGACGACGATTCACGGGTAGTCGCTTTCACCGAAAAACCTGACGATCCGGAAACGATTCCGGGCCGGGAGACCTGCTTTGCCTCCATGGGAAACTACATCTTTTCAACGAAAAAACTGATTGAGGTGTTGCAGGAAGGTAAAAAACTGCACGAGGACCTTGATTTCGGCAAGCATGTCATACCGATGATGCTGGAAAGCGGCGACAGGATTTATGCCTACAATTTCAACGACAACGTCATACCGGGCATGAAGTCTGAAGAACGCGGTTACTGGAAGGATGTGGGAACCATCGACTCCTACTACGAAGCCAATATGGATCTGATCCATGTGTCACCACAGCTGAATCTCTATAACTACAAATGGCCGATCCTGACCAACCAGGGCAACCTGCCGCCGGCCAAAACCATCTTCGACGACGACAACCGCCGGGGACAGAACATCGACTCCTATGTCTGCGCCGGCTGCATCACCAGCGGCAGCATCGTACGGCGCTCGATCATCGGTCCCATGAGCAAGATCAACAGTTACAGCCTGCTCGAAGATTCGATCCTCTTTGAAAATGTCACTATCGGCCGGCATGCGAAAATAAAGAAAGCGATCATTGACAAAAACGTGGTAATTCCGGATGGTGCCACCATCGGTTACGATCTTGAAGCCGACCTCGCCATGGGTTATACGGTAACGGAATCCGGGATTGTCGTGGTACCCAGAAAAGACAAGTAAAGAAACATCTGTATCCACCGAAGCTGTAAAGGGAGGCGCCTTGCCGGAGAATATGTTCATACCCTCGGTAGATTTGCGAATCGGGTCGCTGGAGGAATACAACCGCCGCCAGAAGGAAAAAGCGGCTCTGCAGCATCACAAGTCGAAACCTCGCCCCTGTCTGACCATATCACGGGAGTTCGGCTGTGAAGGGTATCCCGTAGCCGAACTGTTGCGCGAGCTGATGATGCAGCGAACCGGTGACGAGTGGGTACTGATCGACAAGGCTATTCTGGAAGCTGTGGCGCAGCGTCACAACATCTCCGAGGATATCCTCAGGCACCTGGGTGAGAAGAACCATATCCTGGATGAAGTCCTGGCAACCTTCTCGCCACGCTGGAAAAGCGACCAGGAATATTTTCAGCATCTCTGCCGCTATGTCATCTCGCTGGCGGAACAGGGTAATGTCATCATCATCGAGCTGGGGGGCGGCATCATTACCCGGCACATAGAACATTCCTATCACTTCAGGCTGTACGGTTCTCAGGAGTTCAAAATCAGGACTGTCGCACACCGACTGAATATTGAACCGGAAGAAGCGGAAAAGGTTATCCGGAGACAACAGAAGCTGCGGGATCACTTTCACCGGGATTTTCTTAATCAGGACAATCATGACACGGCTCTGTACGACATGCTCTTCAACAACGCCCGCATTGAGCCGGGACGCATCGCCCGCACAATCGCGGATTTCGTAACATCGATCTCGCAGGCCACCCCCATTAAAAAGAACCGCCATTCCTAGCATGAAACCTGTAGGAATGAGCCGCCAATGCCGCCAAACCTGGAAGCTCCCATTACCATCGGTGTCAGTTCCTGCCGGAAATACCCACGCTCGATCCGTTCACCCGCCTTTGAATACCGGCCTGCGCTTCTCGTAACAAGCATACTTTCATTCCAGGCCGGCGGCGCTGTCGTAAACCTTTCACAACAGTTATCCCCTTTTTTATTGAGTAACATCCTTATATGTGCTAAATTTGTAAGCTATTTTGTAATCTTATTTTATCCTGGAGAAGTATATGTTTGGTTCTATACTCACGAAGATTATCGGCAGCAAAAACGAGCGGGAAATCAAAAAACTCTGGCCGATTGTCGCAAAAATCAATGCGATGGAATCCTCAATCTCCGCGCTGAGCGATGACCAGTTGCGCGGGAAAACCGCAGAGTTCAAGGAGCTCCACGCCAAGGGGGAATCACTGGACGCCCTGCTGCCGGAGGCTTTTGCCGTCTGCCGTGAAGCCGGTAAACGTGTTCTGAATATGCGCCACTTCGACGTACAGCTGATCGGCGGCATGGTACTGCACTCCGGCAAGATCGCCGAGATGAAGACCGGCGAAGGCAAGACTCTGGTCGCCACCCTGCCCGCCTATCTGAATGCCATCAGCGGTAAAGGCGTACACGTCGTCACGGTCAACGACTATCTGGCAAAGCGCGACTCGGAATGGATGGGCAAGCTCTACGGCTTCCTGGGACTGACGGTCGGGGTGATTGTCCACGGCGTCGAGGACGACCAGCGCCGCATCAATTACGCCGCCGACATCACCTACGGCACCAACAACGAATTCGGCTTCG
>JAENWA010000025.1 GCA_016650295.1 Desulfuromonadales bacterium
ACCGGCATTCATTTTAAAGTGGTCGAATTCGACCACTTTAAAATCCGGGTTGTACATTTGTTCCCAAGTACCAATAAATTCGAGTGTTCCCCTGTTGCGGATCCAATTTTTGATAACATCCGCCGCACGGGCTTCGCCCTCCTTGGCGTTCGCAATATCGGTCAGACTGATGTAATCCGCTTGATTCTTATTCAATAGGGCGACGGAAAACCCTTGCACTGTAATTGTTTTACTCATTTAACCTCTCTCTATTCCACATGCGGCATCTGTCAGACGTTGCTTTCCGTCCTCAGTCATTTTCAAGGGGTAACAGCTTGTTACCAGTTGACTGCCTTTCTTGCCCAAGCGGACTTTCTTCGAAAATCGCCAGCTTGTTTTTCATAGCAACTGAACCTCTTGTTTGTGTTCACCAGACCTAAAATAAAAGCCGCTCAATCAGCATTCATACTGATCAAAGCGGCTTTTTTCATCTATCAAATGCCAAAAAACAGGCTACCATGTCGCCCTCATTAAATTATCAAAACAATATTCAAAATCCTCCAAAATTATGCAGAGTTAGTACGCTATTCTCATATTAAAGTCAATCGCCCAATTGTCATACTCTCTCAAGAGTTGAACGAGCTGTTCAAACGCTAATGGCGGCGGATCATCCCCCTTATCTCTTCACAATTATCATTGATGTCCCTCATAATTTCATGGCTGTCCATCCCGCCACAGGCGCGAGAGCACCCAGGAGATATGGGAAGACGTGCTGGACAGTTTTGCCGAATGTGATGATATAAATTTCGCCTACCCGACGCAACGCTCTTACAGCAATATCACAGAGGGTAGGCGCGGAACCGGGGCAAAGCTGCCGACATTTGCACACGCCCCGAATACAGAGCGTACCAATGTTTGAGTAATGTCGTCCGGACCTTTGCAGGGCGAACCCGGAACTTTGTCGGAGAAAGCTTTTGGGCACGCGTCTATTTTGTATCGACAGTGGGCCGGGACGAGCAGGTGATTCGGGAATACATCCGACGCCAAGAATCAGAAGATCAAAGACAACAGCGAGCATGGCTCCTCGCAAAAGGAACTGTTAACTGTACGTGTACTTTCCACCCAAATCCCCACCGCGCAGATCGAATTTTATCTGAAAAACAAACTACCCAGTCCAAGCGTGCGGGAGAAATCCCACAGATTCATGAACAGGGGATCGAATCGTCCCTGTTCCACCTGCTTCTCCTCCCGCTCCCAGAAAAACAGCCGGCCGGCAGGATAGAGGTAACCAAACGGATAGGCGGTCAGACTGTCACGTTGTCGCGCCACCAGTTCTATCGGATAGCGATAGACAGACTCCTGCTGTTTGACCAGCGCAAGGGCTTTGAAGCGAACGAGTCGGGCATTGGCCAGCCATTTTTTTGAATTGATCCGTCCCTGTCCATCTGTTCCTGCCCGTTCACTGACCCTGGCAGAAAGCGCCCGCAGCGTCAAGGCGCGGTGGTTCGCTCGCAATGCACTGACTTCCAAAGCCCGAATCAACTCACCAGTCAATGCCTGCCGCAAATCGGCATGAGAACTGCCGATACTGTTTTCTTTTGTGAGAAACCGCTCCATCTGCTGTGTCAGTAATCCCATTTTGCTTGCGTATTCCTCCAGGTCACTGATTGGGCCGTTGAGCTGACTGTCTGCCTCGTGCGGGGTAGCGGTACCGAACAACTGTGAATAGTGAAACTCCGGCGCCGGTTGGAACGGTTTATCAAATGGAGGCACCGGCAGGGACAACAGATACCAAGACAATCAGAATTACGGCAGCGACCACTACCCCGCTCAGATGACGCCTGGACAATGATCCGGGCAAAATCATCAATCCCACTCAATCCTGCCGATACTTAACCCGCAACATGCCCCTCCACCCGAATAGCCTGCTGATATCATGACAGTAGTCTCTCCTGAAATCTGGAAAACATAGCAGATAATGCACCGGACGTGCGTAGCGATTCGGCAACGATTTGGTTACAAAAAATACATATCGAGACGTATGGAAATAGTCACAAAAGATTGTCCGAGTTGGAACCCTGTCGTAATACAGCTTGTGGTAAAAGCTTGCCAGGATTTTAAAAACAGAATTTACAGATCCCTTATCGAGTTCCTCCCCTGCAATTGCCCGCGCCGGAAACGGCGCAGGATTTTTTTATAGTGGAAGGTGAGTCCGGACAAAGCGGCATGATCAACAGCCATCTTAATTAAGCCTGAATCCGTGACGCTTTCACGCCTTCACTTGCCCGGACTGCCTAAGTTCCGGCATTCCGGGAGAATGGAGCTGTTCGACGAAGGACACTTGGTGTAACAGGCATGTTCCGGTGCAGGCGGCGGTCAACTCCGGCATTCCGCGCGTTCCGGCGTTCCAGCGTCACGGATTCAGGTTATAGGTTTAACCAACTTGTCACCCCTACGTAACCTGGCTTTTGTTAAGATCATTTCCAGGAATCATCCAGATGATATCTGCATCACACAGTCAATTCGGCGAGGAAAAAAATGAGCAACCTGATTGTTAGCAAATACATGCTGAAGCAGGAGATAGCCGGTGGCGGAGAACGGGATACGATCAAACGGATCGTTTCGATTGAACTGCGACACCAGCGTATACTGAAAGGCGACATTCCTGATAATATTTTCGATGTCGGGTTGCGACTTGCAAAAAGCTCGCTAGTCTACATGAACACGCTGCTGCCCATAATTGTCTCGCAAGGGGATGCCGGATTGAGGGAGGAATTTATCAGGGATTCCGGGCTGGACAGGTTGCTTGTGGAAGAGCTGGAAGAATTCTGGTGTGTCCGGGAAAACATTCCGCATCACAGATTGGGCCTAATTCGAAGCAGATTGTGAGAACGATCTGTTTTTTCGCATCTTGCGGCTACTGGTCTAATCCTTACGCCCATTACAATCATCATGCTGTCCGTCATTCGGAGCAGCGCCGGAATGTAACAGGAATTTGTCATGCTTGAAACACACCTGTAACAAAGGTGTGGCATAATAAGATAAAATCTATTCACCCGTGGCTGGCAACAAAATCGGATCGCTATTCCGTCCGCAATCTGAATTGACTGAAGGCAGCTTTTACAAATGGAGGGCTACAACCATGAACGCTGCGAGTAAAAAACAGTATACCGAGATCGGTCGAAAAATGAGAGCAATCCCGCCTGAAAAGCCTGCTTCGAACTACAAATGGGAGGAAAGATGTGCGACTCGGACGATGCCGGACTTCATGATATAGGAATGAGAGAACTGGATGAGATGAAACAGAACTGCCCGGCAAACAATAAAAAGTAGAACACACGAAATGTTTACCGTAAAAGCGTTTGCCTTCGGCGGCGGGCTTGGCTGAAACCGGCTGGAGGTTCCACGCGGAATTATCAGCACATATCGTTGATGAGACGACAATGCTGATTCCGGTGACCTTCGTTCATATCTGACGCTCATACCATGATCAACACAACCCCGCCGCTATGGTACTGTTAACGACCACACCATTCACATCCGGCAGTGTCATGGGACGGTGGCAGGCGCCGCAATAGGTTCCATCCTGCAACCGTGCCCAGAGCACCAGATTTTCCGAATCACAGAAGTCGCAGCACCAAAAGTAATAGTCTTCATTGAGCCTGATTTTCATAACAAAAGTCCTCCTCTGTTTTTTCCCCAGTATATCCGATTATTATTGCAATCATGTGAAGGTAGGATAAAATTTGTGTTAATTCTGCTAACTGGTCAAATCCTGAGCAGTTTCTACAAGATCTTTATCTGCCCGTAACATGATTGTAACAATTGTATGTTACAAACATTTATGTAACTACTCAGGTTGAAGGTTGAAGGTTGAAGGTTGAAGGCCTGCCCTGAGCGGAGTCGAAGGGATGAAGGTTTTAAGATTTACAGCTTTAACCTTCAACCTTCAACCTTCAACCTTTTTCCTATCCACCAACAGGAGCATGACATGAAGAACGTGCTGATTATAGAAGATGAAAAGGATCTGGCGGAACTGCTGGCTTTCAACCTTGAGAAGGAAGGCTATGCAGCCACCTGTGTCCATGACGGGAAGCTGGGGCTGGAACAGGCCGGCGCGAATTTGCCGGATTTGATCCTGCTGGACCTGATGCTGCCGGGACTGCTGGGGACCGAGGTCTGCAAGGCCCTTCGCAAGGATCAACTCACCGCTCATATTCCGATCATCATGATAACGGCCAAAGGAGATGAAATCGACCGCGTGGTTGGCTTTGAGGTCGGAGCGGACGACTATATTGTCAAGCCGTTCTCCATGCGTGAGGTGGCACTCAGGATCAAATCGGTCATGCGAAGATATGAACACGAGACTCAGCAGTCAACTGCTGATCTGCTTGCAATCGGAGAGATCATTATCGACAAGCAACGCCATGTCGTGACGAGTGCCGGCGTGGAAACCGAACTGACCAGTACCGAGTTCAAGCTGCTGCTTTATCTGGCCGAGAAAAAGGGGCACGTGCACAGTCGTGAAAAACTGCTGCAGAATGTCTGGAGCTACAATAACGCCGGCGACACCAGAACGGTTGACACTCATGTGACACGCCTGCGCGGCAAACTGGGCACACCCGGCGATATCATCAAGACGGTCCGTGGTTTCGGCTACAAGATCGAGGAGTAATCAATGGGATTTCGAACCAAACTGGTGCTGTCCTACATCTTCCTGATTGCGCTGATCACCGGAAGTTTCTACCTCTATTTCAATCATACCCTGCAAAAAGGGATGATTGAGGAGAGCCGGACCAACCTGGCCAGCCAGACACAGTTGGCCCGCCTGCTGGTAATGAGTGAGATGCGGAATAAATCACCCCAGCAACTTACTGAATCGATCGGAACCGTCACCAAAGCCAGAGTCACCCTGGTCGCACCTAACGGTACGGTTATCGGCGACTCGGATGTCGGACAGGCTCATCTGGCCCAGCTCGAAAATCACCTGCAGCGCCCCGAGATTCAGGAGGCGCTCAAAAACGGCGGCGGCAGCGCGCTGCGCTATTCCGACACCCTGCGCACGTCAATGCTCTACTCGGCGCTGACCTATGGCAGCGGGACTATTGACGGTGTCATCCGCCTGGCCATGCCCCTGGAATACCTGGCTTCCGCCCGCAACAGCCTGCACGGCCTGGTGGGGGGGGCAGCGCTGGTTACTATAGTCATCGCGCTCCTGTTCGGTTATCTCCTCACCAATCTGACCTCCAAACCTCTGCGCGACATGGCTGATGCCGCCGCCCGTATCGGTTACGGCGGCAGTAAGGCCAAAATCCCGGTCGTCTCCAAAGATGAGATCGGCATGCTGGCCGGTGTGCTGAATGACATGTCGGAACGGATCGAAGATCAGGTGCAGCGCATTTCAGCCGAAAAGCAGCGTCTGGATACCATTCTGAACAGCATGGGCGAAGGAGTCATGGTTACAGATCCGGACGGCGTCATCAGCCTGGTCAACCCCGCATTCCGGCGCCTCTTTTCCATTATCGGCACAGTGGAAGGGAATAAACTGGTCGAAATCTCCCGGCACCCCGACCTGCTTGCAGCCTTCAATGATCTTGGCCGGTCGGATGTCAACGAACTGGTGCGGGAGATCTCCATCCATCCCAATGACATTACCCTGTTTACCCATTGGGTTCCGCTTAATGTCGATGCAGTTAGAAAGGGAATCGTTGCGGTTTTTCACGATATCAGCGACCTGAAGAGGGCGGAAAACATGCGCAGGGATTTCGTTGCCAATGTATCCCATGAACTGCGGACGCCGGTGACAATTATCAAGGGTTATGCCGAAACCTTGATGGATGGGGCGCTGGAATCGGACCCGGCCCGGGCCATGCGTTTCGTTGAGATCATCTCCAGCCATTCGGAACGTCTGACTAATCTGATAAACGATATCCTGACATTGTCGAGTCTCGAATCAAAAGAGGCACTATTGGATCTCAATCCCATTGACGTCTCAGGAACCATAGCCAAGGCCTGTATGTTGCTTCAGGAAAGCGCCCTTCAAAAGAATATTACGATTACCAATGAATCCATAAGTGGTGTTTTGCCGCGTGTACTGGCCGACCAGGGACGTCTTGAACAGGTTGTGGTCAATCTGCTGGAGAATGCCATCAAGTACACCCCGGATGGCGGACTGGTCCGCCTGTTCACCGAAGATGCCGGCGAATTTATCCGGGTGTCGGTGGCGGATACCGGCATCGGTATCCCCTTCAAGGATCTGCCGAGGATCTTCGAACGCTTTTACCGGGTGGATGAGGCCAGAACCCGTGAGCAGGGCGGGACCGGACTCGGACTGGCCATTGTGAAACATATCGTTCAGCTTCACGGCGGCAATGTCTCCGTCACAAGCGAGCCGGGCCAGGGCTCGATCTTCTCATTCACTATCAAGAAAACAACCACTCAATCAAAGATTTAACGGACTGTTTACCGTGCTGTAACATGAATGTAACAACAGTCTGCTAAGGTAAAGACAATCTGTAACAAACCACAAGGAGGAATTTTCCATGTTCAAGAAGTCTATTCTGACCGCCGCTCTGCTGATGGTCACCGTTGTTGCGGCTCATGCCGAAAAAGTAACCGTAGATCCAAAAATTAAAAAGTACGCCACCGCCGCCGGGGTATCCGGCAATCTTAATAGTATCGGCTCAGACTCCCTCAATAACCTGATGACCTACTGGGCCGAAGGGTTCAAGAAAAAATACCCCAACGTCAACCTCCAGATCGAAGGCAAGGGTTCCAGCACCGCGCCTCCGGCCCTGATTGGCGGTACTGCCCAACTCGGGCCCATGTCGCGCGAGATGAAAAGTTCCGAGATCGAGGAATTCGAAAAGAAACACGGCTTCAAGCCGACCAGGATCGGTGTGGCACTGGATTCCCTGGCGGTATTCGTCAACAAGGACAATCCGATCAAAAGTCTGTCGCTGGACAAGGTCGATGCCATCTTCTCTAAAACCCACAAACGGGGCGGCGCCGATGTTACCACCTGGGGACAGCTGGGCGTAACCGGTAAGCTGGCCAATATGCCGATCAGTCTCTACGGTCGTAACTCTGCTTCCGGTACTTATGGCTACTTCAAGGAGCACGCCCTGGGTAAAGGCGATTTCAAAAACAGCGTCAAAGAACAGCCCGGCTCGGCCTCTGTTGTGGAAGGGGTGGCCAAGGATATCGGCGCCATCGGTTACTCCGGCATCGGCTACGCCACATCCGGCGTACGCGCGGTACCCCTTTCCGACAAGGAAGGCGGCAAGGTTGCCGAAGCGACCAACGCCAATGTGCTGAACGGCTCCTACCCCATGAGCCGCATCCTCTACATCTATGTCGCCAAGAAACCGGGCCAGCCGCTGCCCAAGGTGGTGGAAGAGTTCCTGCGCTATGCCCTCTCCAAGGAAGGCCAGGAAATCGTCGTGAAGGACGGCTATGATCCGCTGACCCCCAAACTGATTGATACGCAACTGAAGGCTCTCAAGTAGGGGCACCGGCTTGGCCCGCCCTGTTGGCAATGGCCGTAATGCTGAATATTGCAACAGGGCGGGCCAAGGCCACGCCCCTACGAGAATCCCAACAGCCTAACATACAGATAATCAAGATCATTTCCAGGCAGTGACAAGCAATGGCGAAAAAATTCATAGATAAATCACGGCGCAACGACCGCCTGGCCGAGCTTCTGATACGCATCGGCGGGATTATGGTCATCATTTCGGTGGTCTGGATCCTGGTGATGATCTCGCGGGTCGCCCTGCCGCTCTTCTATCCCCCGTCCGCCAAAATGACAGCCACAGTGCAGCTGCCGGCCGCTCTTCCGGCCGGCAAGATCCTGGCAATCGGGGCCGAAGAGGGCCAGCAGGGCGCCTTTGTCCTGGATGAAAGCGGTAGCTTCCATTTCTTCAAAGCCTCCGACGGTTCCGTTGCCGCCAGCATCAAGACACCTGCTGTTCCAAGCGGAGCCGCACGCGTTGTCTCTGCCGAGTATACGGGCAAATCAGCCTACAACCTGCTCTGGGACAATGGCGCTATCAGCTCGGTCGCCGTGGCGTTTGCTTCCGTGAAGGATGCCGAGGGAAAGGTCACCCTCGCACAGGATGTCAGCTCCCAGGATGACCTGTCATTCCCCCCCTCCGGCGGGGTGCTGCAATCATCTGCCCGCCGCATCGAAGGCAAGGGGGCCGTGCGGATTGACCGCCTGGCGGGCGACCATCTGCGGGTGACGCATCAGCTGGTGGAAAAAGACCTGCTTGAAAACGAGAAGCGGACCAACACCAGCACGGAAATCGCCGATCCGCTGCCGGGACGCCTGACCGCCCTGACCGTCGATTCCAAGGGGCACTATCTCTATGCCGGCACCGACAACGGCTGGCTTTTGCGCTGGGATGTCTCCGAGCCGGGGCAGGTGCGCCTGCTTGACACGGTTCAGGCCTCTGAAGAACGTCGGGCCGTCACCTCCCTGGCGCTTGTGCTGGGCGACATGTCGGTTGCGGTGGGAGACGCAAAGGGTACGCTCTCAACCTGGTTTCCGGTGACACTGGCCGGTACCGGCGAGGACAAGCGCCTGACCCGCATTCACAGGCTGCGTCCCAACCATGGCACGGTGTCCGTCATTATCCCCTCGCCGCGCGACAAGACCTTGTTTTCGGGTGACGGCACTGAAATCCATGTCGATCATATGACCTCGGAGCGCAACCTGCTGACCATCAAGCCGGGCGCTGCCATGGTCCAGACCGCTCTGTCGCCCAAAGGCAATACCTTGACCGTCCTGGACAGCAATCGCACGATGACGGTCTGGAAGATGGATATTCCGCACCCCGAGATTTCGTTCGGCACCCTGTTCACCAAGGTCTGGTACGAAGGCTATGACCGGCCGGAATACTCCTGGCAGTCCTCGGCCGCCAATGACGACTTCGAGCCCAAGATGAGCCTGGTGCCGCTGGTGTTCGGCACCATCAAGGCCACGTTGTGCGCCATGCTGTTTGCCGTCCCGCTGGCGCTTCTGGCCGCGCTCTATACCAGCCAGTTCATGTCGCCCAAACTCAAGGGGCGCGTCAAACCGGTGGTGGAGATCATGGCCGCCATCCCCTCGGTGGTGATCGGCTTCCTGGCCGGACTCTGGCTGGCGCCATTGATCGACAAGAGTATCCTGACCGTCTTTTTGACTGTCGTAATCGTTCCTGTGATGCTGCTGGTAACGATCTTCTTCTGGAAACGGATCAGGACCGCCTCTCCGCTGCAGAGGATAACCCGCGGCCACGAATTCGTTGCCATGATACCGGTTGTGCTGATCGGCATCTACTGCGCCTATCTCCTCAATGGTGTGGCAGAGACCACCCTGTTTGCCGGTGATTTTAAACAGTGGCTGTACAGCTCGCTGGGGGTCCGCTACGACCAGCGCAACAGTATCATCATTGCCATCGCCCTCGGCTTTGCCGTGATTCCGATCATCTTTACCATTGCCGAAGACGCCATCTCCAACGTGCCGCGCAACCTGACCGCTGCTTCGCTGGCCCTGGGCGCCAGCCGCTGGCAGACCGCCTGGCGGGTGGTGCTCCCCTCGGCCCTGCCGGGGGTCTTCTCGGCCGTGATGATCGGCTTCGGGCGTGCCATCGGCGAGACCATGATCGTGCTGATGGCCACCGGCAATACACCTATTATGAGCTGGAGCCTGTTTAACGGGCTGCGCTCCCTGTCGGCCAATATCGCGGTGGAAATACCGGAGGCGCCCCTGGACGGTTCGCTGTACCGGGTGCTGTTCCTTTCAGCGGTGCTGCTGTTCGTCTTCACCTTTATCATCAACACGGTAGCCGAGGCGCTGCGCCAGAGGTTCCGGAAAAAGTACGGACGCTACTGAAAATCTTTTTCAGACCGGTCAGACGAGTCAGACCGGTCTGACTCGTCTGAAAACTGAAGCAAAGAGGCTTATTTACGATGAAACGATTCTGGAAAACAGGAGAGCCCTACGTACTGGCAACCGGCGCTGCGCTGGCTATTGTGCTGGTCATGACCCTGACGCTGGTCATAACCGTCATGTCCAATGGCCTGGGGTATTTCTGGCCGCGTGAGCTGGTCAGATTCGAGATGAAGGATGGCTCTTTTGCGCTCGGCCAGATCACCCAACATGAGAAAAATCCGGTCAGCGGCCTCCGCCGGCTGCAGCTGAAGGTCGCCAACCGCGATGTATTGGGACAGGACTTCCGCTGGATCGAGGAGAAGGATATCGCCTCACGCAGCCTGCCGGCTGATGCGGTGCTGCTGGAACGCCGCGAGCATGGCAACTATTTCGGCTTTTTGAAGGGTGTTACGGCGGAAGGCGTCACGCTGACAGGCGCAACTCCGCAGGAACAGCTGCATCAGGCCTTGAAACTGGTAGCGGCCAAGCTGGACGATACCCGGGCAATCAAGAAGCAGATGTCGGGCCTGAACCATACCGCCGAGCAGCTGCGACTGAAACTGCTGAAGCTGGAATATCGCGGCAAAGAGAAGAATGCCGCCGCCATCGCGGCGTTGACCGCTGACCGTGAAAAGGCGCTGGCTGAATTCACCAGCCTGAACGAGAAGTCCAGCGCCACCCTGGCCGGGATCAACCTGATTACGGCACAGTTCAGCGATGTCAGCGGCGGCGGCAAGGATATTGCCCTGACGGAGATCGTCGCCCTGCAAAGCCCCAACAGCATGTCGTTCTTCGCCAAGTGCGGGGCATATCTTGAGCGTGTCCGTGAGCTGCTGCTGGATGACCCGCGCGAATCCAATACCGAAGGGGGGCTCTTCCCGGCCATCTTCGGCACGATCATGATGGTACTGCTGATGAGCGTGTTCTCGCTTCCGTTCGGTGTGATCGCCGCCATCTATCTGCGCGAGTACGCCCGGGACGGCTGGATGACCCGCATGGTGCGTATCGCCGTCAACAACCTGGCCGGTGTTCCTTCCATCGTCTATGGCGTCTTCGGTCTCGGTTTTTTCGTCTACGGCCTCGGCGGCAGTATCGACAGCCTGTTCTTTCCGGAACGGCTGCCGACCCCGACCTTCGGCACCGGCGGTATCCTCTGGTCGAGCCTGACCCTGGCGCTCCTGACCGTTCCGGTGGTAATCGTCGCCACCGAGGAGTCGCTGGCCTCCATTCCGAAAGGTATCCGCGAGGGGTCGCTGGCACTGGGCGCCACCAAGTTTCAGACCTTAACCAAAATCCTGCTGCCGATGGCAACCCCCGGCATCATGACCGGCCTGATCCTCTCCATGGCCCGTGCGGCCGGTGAGGTGGCGCCTCTGATGATCGTCGGCGTGGTCAAACTGGCGCCGACACTCCCCTTTGACATGAATTTTCCGTTCTTTCACATGGATCGAAAATTCATGCATCTGGGCTTCCACATCTACGATGTCGGTTTTCAGTCCCCCAACGTCGAGGCCGCCAAGCCGATGGTCTACGTCACCACCATGCTGCTGCTGGCAATTGTGATCGTGGCCAGCAGCGTGGCGATCTACCTGCGCAACCGGATGCGCGGCAAGTACACGACTTCGACGTTTTAGTGAAAGCAGGTGATTAGGTTGAAGGTTGAAGGTAGAAGGTAAACCAATTAATCTTCATCCTTTAGTCTTCAACCTTCAACCTTCAACCTTCAACCTAACAGGAACAAACATGGCACAAGCCCAGGAACAAAACACTAACTCACCCATTCTTACGGTCTCCGACCTTAACCTCCACTATGGTGAGGCACAGGCCTTGAAAGGCATCAACCTGGATATGGCCCGCCACCAGGTGACCGCCTTTATCGGGCCGTCAGGCTGCGGCAAGTCAACGCTGCTGCGCTGTTTCAACCGTATGAATGATCTGGTGGAAAGCGCACGGATCGGCGGCAGTATCCGTTTTAACGGGGAAGAGGTCAACAATCCGGCGACGGATGTCATTGCGCTGCGCCGCAGTATCGGGATGGTCTTCCAGCAGTCCAATCCCTTCCCCAAGTCGATCTACGAAAACATTGTCTATGGCCTGCGCATTGCCGGGGTGAATGACAAGGCTACCCTGGACGAGGCGGTCGAACGCAGTCTGCAGAGCGCCGCCATCTGGAACGAGGTCAAGGATCGCCTGAACGACTCGGCCCTGGGTCTCTCCGGCGGTCAGGCCCAGCGTATCTGCATTGCACGGGCAATTGCCGTCAATCCCGAGATCATCCTGATGGATGAACCCTGCTCGGCGCTCGATCCGATCTCGACCCTCAAAATTGAAGAATTGATTGAAGAGCTTAAAAGCAAGTATACTATCGTTATAGTCACCCATAACATGCAGCAGGCCGCCAGGGTGTCGGATGTAACCGCTTTCTTTTATCTGGGAGAATTGATCGAGGTCGGGGGCACCCGCAAGATTTTTACCAACCCGGAAAAGAAGCAGACTGAAGATTACATCACCGGAAGGTTCGGTTAGTATCTAAATGAAATTGAACAATTTAAGAAACAAAAGAATTTGATTCCGGCTATTCCGGGTTAGGAGCAATAATGGAGCGCGAACATATCAGTACGGCATTTGACATTGAATTGGCTGAATTGCGGCAAAGCATCCTGGTCATGGGCGGCAAGGTGGAGTTGATGATTGCCAACTCGGTCAAGTCACTTGTGGAGCGGGACACCCCGCTGGCCGAGCAAACCATTGCGCTGGATCATGAGATCAATACGGCCGAGGTTTCCATCGACGAGCGCTGCCTGGAACTGCTGGCACTGCGCCAACCGGCTGCCCGCGATCTGCGCTTCATCACGATTGCGCTCAAGATTGTCACCGACCTGGAACGGATGGGCGACCAGTGCGCCAATATCGCCAAACGCGCCCGTGAGCTGAATGAGGAACCACCCCTGAAACCGTATATCGACATACCGCGCATGGCCCACTGGGCAGAAGTGATGGTCAAAGAAGCGCTGGATGCCTTTGTGAGGGGAGATTCGGAACTGGCCATCAAGGTCTGCAAGGATGACAATTTTGTCGATGATCTTAATGTACAGATCCAGCGGGAACTGCTGACCTATATGATCGAGGATCCAACCACGATCTCGCGGGCCATGAAGCTCAACTATATCTCGAAATCATTGGAGCGGATTGCCGACCATGCCACTAACGTGGCCGAGATGGTCATCTTCATGGTCAAGGGCAAGGACATCCGGCATACCATAGCGTAACCGGTTTCCATTGTATGGCCAGGTATGGACCCCGGCAGAATTTACACCACCACGCGCACATATGTATTTAAATGATGAGCAAACAAAACAAGGAGTTACGGTTTATGCCGCAGCTCCTTTTCTTTTTTTGAGTCCTTCGATCTCCATGATTTCGAAAAACAAGGTCTTATGAATTAACCGGATTTTCAAGAATTGTGGTAAAGTAAAAACATAAGGAGAAAAAAGATCTAAAACATCAGCCAATAACTTGAACTCATAATCAAACATCAGCCGGACACGGGAGGACGCCATGACTTTGCTACTGGTAGTGATAATCAGCTGGTTACTGGCGTATTTTCGTGCCGGATTGAGGTTGTGGACGGCCACGGCATTCGTGGTGCTCTGGTGTATTGCCCCCCTTGGAGGAGGTATCGGCAGCTTGCTGGTATGGGTCTTGGCGGTACCCTTGGCATTCATCCTCAACTTTCCTACTACGCGGCGGGCCATCCTGTCCAGTCCGCTTCTCAAACTTTTCAAAAAAATGCTGCCCCCCTTGTCGGACACCGAGCGCGAGGCCCTGGAATCCGGAACAGTCGGCTGGGACGGGGAGCTGTTCAGCGGCTCGCCTGACTGGAAAAAACTCCTGTCCCTCCCGGTCCCGCAGCTTACACCCACAGAACAGGCCTTCCTGGATGGTCAGGTGGAAGAGTTGTGCCGGATGCTGGACGACTGGCAGATCGTCGAACTTGACCGGGACCTGCCCCCTGAAGTCTGGCAGTATCTCAAACAGCAGGGTTTCTTTGGCATGATCATCCCGACCGGGTACGGCGGACTCGGCTTCTCGGTCCTGGCCCATTCCCAGGTCATCATGAAGATCGCCAGCCGTAGCGTCACCGGCGCCGTAACCGTGATGGTCCCCAACTCGCTCGGTCCGGCGGAACTGCTGCTCCATTACGGCACCCAGGCCCAGAAGGATCACTACCTGCCGCTCCTGGCCCGGGGCCAGGAGATCCCCTGCTTTGCCCTGACCGGACCCGAGGCGGGCAGCGATGCCGCCGCCATCCACGACCGGGGTGTGGTCTGCCGGGGTATATTTGAAGGTCAGGAGATTGTCGGCATCCGGCTCAACTGGGAAAAGCGCTACATCACCCTCGGTCCGGTGGCAACCCTGCTGGGCCTGGCCTTTAAACTCTCCGATCCCGAACACCTGCTGGGTGACCGCACGGAACCGGGCATCACCCTGGCCCTGATCCCGGTCACGACCCCCGGCATCAGCATCGGCACCCGTCATGTGCCGCTGGACATCCCCTTCCAGAACGGTCCCAACTGGGGACGGGATGTCTTCATCCCCTTGGAATGGATCATCGGCGGTCCGGAGCGGGCCGGTCAGGGGTGGCGCATGCTGATGGAATGCCTGGGTGTCGGCCGCTCCATCTCCCTGCCGGCCCTGAGCACCGGCGCCGGCAAGCTGGCCTGCCGGGCCAGCGGGGCCTACGCCCGTATCCGGCGCCAGTTCAAGCTTCCCATCGGCCATCTGGAAGGGATTGAGGAGCCGTTGGCCCGCATGGCCGGTCTGACCTACCAGATGGAGGCAGCCCGCGTCATGACCTGCGCGGCCGTGGACCGGGGCGAAAAGCCGTCGGTCGTGTCGGCCATCGTCAAATACAGCCTGACGGAAGGGATGCGGCGGGTGGTGAACGACGCCATGGACGTGCAGGGGGGCAGCGCCATCAGCCTGGGACCGCGCAACCTGCTGGGACGCCTCTACCAGGCCATACCGATCGGCATCACTGTCGAGGGGGCCAATATCCTGACCCGCTCCATGATCATCTTCGGTCAGGGCGCCGTACGCTGCCACCCCTATGTCCTGCGGGAGATCCGGGCAGTGGCAGATTCCGACCAGGCCGCGGGTCTGATCGAGTTTGACCGGGCCTTCTTCGGGCATTGCGGCTTTACTATCAGTACCGCCGCCCGTGCGCTCTGGCTGGGACTGACCGGAGGCCGCCTTCTGGAGGTTCCCGACGGACCTTGCAAACGGCTGCTGCAGATCACCTCCCGCCTGAGCACCGCCTTTGTGCTGGCGGCCGACATGTCGATGATCATCATCGGCAGCGGCCTCAAACGGCGGGAAAAACTCTCCGGCCGCCTGGCCGACATCCTGTCAAACCTCTATCTGGTCTCGGCCGCCATCAAGCAGTTCGAGGACCACGGCCGGCCGGACGATGAACTGCCCCTGCTGGAATGGGCCTGCGCCAACAGCTTCCGCGCCATCCAGCTCGCCTTTGAAGGCATCTTCGCCAATTTCCCCAACCGCCCGGCAGCCCTGCTGCTGCGGCTCTTGACCTTCCCGCTGGGTATGCCCGCTTTCGCTCCCAGCGACCGCCTCGGCCACCAGGTCGCCGCCATCCTGCTTTCTCCTTCCGTGGTGCGGGACCGGCTGACGGCCGGCATCTATACCCCGACCGACATCAACGAACCGCTGGGCAGACTGGATGACGCCCTGGCCAAGGTGATCGCCGCCGAAGCGGTAGAGAAAAAAATGCGTGACGCTGTCAAGGGAAAACGGATCGCGGCCGGCAGTGATGAACAGCTGCTGCAGGAAGCTGTGCTGTCCGGCGTCATCACGGCCGGGGAGTCCGAAATCGTTGCAATTTCCCAGGATGCTCGGCAGGAGGTAATCCGGGTGGATGACTTCCCGGCCGACTACTGGCGTACAGGAGGGGACCATGAATAACACCAGACAGGCTTATTCCGGCGGCCGGCCGGTCTATATCATCGACGGAAACCGCACCCCCTTTCTCAAGGCCCAGGGCAAGCCGGGACCCTTCCGGGCCTCGGATCTGGCGGTATCGGCCGGCAAGGCGCTCCTGGCGCGGCAGCCCTTTGCGCCCGATGCGCTGGACGAGGTGATCCTCGGCTGCATCATCCCCGGCCCCGACGAGGTCAATATCGCCCGCCTGGCGGCGCTCAGGCTCGGCTGCGGCAAGCAGGTGCCGGCCTGGACCGTCCAGCGCAACTGCGGTTCCGGCATGCAGGCCATCGACAGCGCGGCCACGGATATCGCCTTTGGCCGCGCCGACCTGGTTCTGGCGGGCGGTACCGAGGCCATGAGCCATGCACCGGTGTTGCTACCGCCCCGGAGTGTGGAACTGTTGGGTGCCTGGATGAAGGCCCGCGGCAGCGTGGAAAGGCTGAAGCTTTTGGCCGGCTTGCGCCCCGCTCATTTCAAGCTGGAATTCAGCCTGCTCCAGGGGCTGACCGACCCGTTCGTCAACCTGTCCATGGGGCAGACCGCCGAGATCCTCGCCCAACGCTTCTCCATCAGCCGCCGGGAGATGGACGCCTTTGCCGTGGAGAGTCACCGGCGGCTGGCCCTGGCCCAGGACCAGGGTTGGCTGGGGGAGATCGACTCGTTGTACGCCCCGGACGGCTCGGTCTACGACCATGACGACGGGGTCCGACGCGACAGCAGCCTGGAGCGTCTGGCACGTCTCAAACCGGCCTTCGACCGCCGCTTCGGCCTGGTGACCGCCGGCAACAGCGCCCAGGTCAGCGACGGAGCCGCCCTGCTGCTTCTCGCCAGTGGGGACGCAGTCCGGCAGTATCGTTTGCCGGTGTTGGGCAGGATCATAGACTGCGCCTGGGCCGGTGTGGCTCCGGAACAGATGGGCCTGGGGCCGGTGCATGCCATGGCCCCCCTGCTGCTTCGTCAGGGATTGACGACGCAGGATATCGATTACTGGGAGATCAACGAAGCCTTTGCCGCCCAGGTGCTGGCCTGCCGGGCAGCCTGGCAGAGCGATGAGTACGCCCGGACGGAACTGGGGCTGGGGCAGGCCTTTGCCGCCATTGATCCCGAGCGGCTCAACGTGGACGGCGGCGCCGTTGCCGTTGGCCATCCGGTGGGGACCAGCGGCGCCCGGATCGTCCTGCACCTGTTGCAGGTCTTGCGACGTACCCGGTCGCAACGCGGCCTGGCGTCCCTCTGCATCGGCGGCGGCCAGGGCGGCGCCATGCTGCTGGAATGCAGCCAGGAGGACGGCCATGAACAGTGATATCAGCAGCTATCGCCACTGGCGCTTTGAGTTGGATCAGGCCGGGATCGCCCAGCTGACCTTCGACCGCGCCGACAGCAGCACCAACAGCCTCTCCCGGGAGGTTCTCGACGAGTTGGACAGCCTGCTGACCAGGCTGGAGGCGATGTCTACAGCCAAGGCGGTGGTTATCCGCTCCGGGAAACGGAGCGGTTTCATCGCCGGGGCTGACGTGCATGAATTTACCGGCATCAGCACGATTGAGGAGGCCTTGCTGCTTATCCGGCGCGGCCAGGGGATACTGGCGCGCATCGAGGCGCTGGGGGTGCCGACGGTGGCCCTGATCCACGGCTTCTGCCTGGGGGCGGACTGGAACTGGCCCTGGCCTGCCGCTACCGCATCGCCAGCGACGATCCGGGCACCCGTCTGGGTTTCCCCGAGATCATGCTCGGTATTCATCCCGGTTTTGGCGGGACGCTGCGCTCGATCCGGCTGGTCGGCCCGCTGGCCGCTCTGGAAATGATGCTGACCGGCCGCACGCTGGCTGCCCGCCAGGCGCTGAAGATCGGCCTGGTGGATTATGTTGTTCCCGAGCGGCACCTGGACAATGCGCTTCGGGCACTTCTGGCCGCGCCGCAAGCACCACGGCGGTTGCCCCTGCGGGAACGCCTGGCCGGCCTGCCATTGGCCCGTCCCATCGTGGCGCACTTCCTGCGGCGCAGCGTGGCCGGGAAAGCCGATCCCCGCCACTATCCGGCTCCCTACGCCCTTATCGAGCTCTGGCTTGGTTTTGGGCGCGACCAGGCCGCCAACTACCAGGCCGAGGCGCAATCGGTGGCCCGGCTGATTACCGGCAGCAGTGCCCGCAACCTGGTGCGGGTCTTTCTGCTCCAGGAGCGGCTCAAGGCCCAGGGCAAGGTTGACGGCGACCGGCCCCGGGCGATCCACGTGGTCGGCGGCGGCGTCATGGGTGGTGATATCGCCATCTGGTGCGCCCTGCAGGGGCTGCGGGTGACGATCCAGGATCTGGATAAGGCCCGTCTCGGCCAGGTGGTCAAGCGCGGACACCTTCTATTTACCCGTCTGCTCAAGGAACGTCGGGCCGTGGAAGCGGCTCTGGACCGGCTGGTGCCCGACCCGGATGGTCATGGCATCGTGCGGGCCGACCTGGTTATCGAGGCGATCTTCGAGAATGCCGATGCCAAGCGGGAACTGTACCGCCGGCTGGAACCGCGCATGCGGCCGGATGCCGTCCTGGCCAGCAACACCTCCAGCATCCCCTTGGAAGAATTGGCCGGCTGCCTGTCGCACCCCGAACGGCTGGTCGGACTGCACTTTTTCAATCCGGTGGACAAGATGCAACTGGTCGAAGTGGTGGCCATGGCCGCTTCCGACGCAACCGCGCTGGCCCGGGCCGCCGCCCTGGTGCTGGCCATCAAACGGCTGCCGCTGCCGGTGCGCAGTTCGCCCGGATTTCTGGTGAACCGCATCCTGATGCCCTATCTGCTGGAGGCCGTCACCCTGGTTGAAGAAGGGGTGTCGCCAGCCCTTATCGACCGGGCCGCCACCGATTTCGGCATGCCGATGGGGCCGATCCGCCTGGCCGATGCGGTCGGACTGGACATCTGCCTGTCGGTGGCCGGGATATTCGCCCGGCACTACAACACGGTGGTGCCGTCGCGTCTGGAAGAACTGGTAGCGGCCGGCCATCTGGGGCGCAAGAGCGGCCGTGGCTTTTATGAGTATGGCAAGAGTCACGACAGCAAGGCAACGGCCGGCGGCAGCCCGCCGTCGGCGGAGATCGGCGACCGGATCATGCTCAGGCTGCTGAACGAGGCCGTCGCCTGTTGGCGCGAACAGGTGGTGGCGGATGCCGACCTGCTGGATGGCGGGGTGATCTTCGGCAGCGGTTTCGCACCCTTCCGGGGCGGGCCGATGCAGCACATCCGGGATGCCGGACCTGAAGAGCTGTACGCCCGGCTGTGTGAACTGGCTGAGCGCCACGGTGCCCGCTTTGCCCCTGATTCGGGCTGGCAGGAGTTGATCAAGCAACAGAGGTAACCAACCATGAACCGCCCAAGCGACATCATCACACCCGAAGCGGCCGGAACCCTGGGAGGTCTCTTCCAGGAGCGGGTCCGGCGAAGCCCGGACGGCTGCGCCTATCGCCGTTTCGACCATCTGGGGGGCTGTTGCGAATGCACCTCCTGGGCGGAAACGGCCGCTCTGGCGGCCCGCTGGCAGGCGGCCCTCCGCCGGGAAGGGCTGCAGCCGGGCGAGCGGGTGGCGGTCATGCTCAAGAACAGCCTGGAATGGGTCCTGTTCGACCTGGCCTCACTGGGACTCGGCTTGGTGACGGTGCCGCTGTATGTCAACGACCGGCCGGACAATTTCGCCATGATCATCAAGGAAACCGAAGCCCGGCTGCTGCTGATCGAAGGGGTGGAACAGTGGGAGCGGATTCGCGAGGTGCATGGCCGGCTCGACAGCCTGGTGCGGATCGTGTCACTGACGCGTGCCTGCACAAAGGAATGTGATCTTCGTCTGGCGCTCCTGGCCGAATGGTTGCCGGACAGTGCCGACAGCTACGATGCGGGCAGCCGGCCTCCGGATTCACCGGCCTCGATCGTCTATACCTCCGGCACCACCGGCACTCCCAAGGGGGTCATGCTCTCCCACGCCAATATCCTGTCCAATGCTTATGCCGGCATCGACCGGGTAGCGATCCATTCCGACGACCTGTTCCTCTCCTTTCTGCCCCTGTCCCACACCCTGGAGCGGACGGCCGGGTATTATGTTCCCATCATGAGCGGGGCCAGCGTGGCTCACGTCCGCTCCCTGGAACAGCTTCCGGACGATCTGGCAGCGATCCGGCCAACGGTCATTATTTCGGTGCCGCGGGTCTTCGAGCGGCTTCACGACAAGATTACCGGCCGGCTGGCCGCAGGTCCGCGCTGGAAACGGCGGCTGTTCGACCTGACACTCCATGTCGGCTGGCGCCGTTTCCTGCACAGCCAGGGCCGAGGCAGCTGGTCCCTGCTCTTCCTGTTCTGGCCTCTGCTGGACAGGCTTGTAGCACAGCGGATCAGGACATTCCTGGGCGGTCGTTTACGCCTGGCCATCAGCGGCGGCGCTCCACTCAGTCCCGAGATCACCCGCTTCTTTATCTCCCTGGGGCTCAACCTTCTGCAAGGCTATGGTCTCACGGAGACAAGCCCGGTAGTCTCGGTCAACGGCCTGTCGGACAACCGCCCCGAGACCGTCGGTCCTCCTCTGGCCGGGGTCGAGGTGATGATCGGCGCCAATAGCGAACTGCTGGTGCGGGGGCCCAGTGTGATGTCCGGCTACTGGCGCAATCCTGCTGCCAGCGCAGCAGTCATCGACCGGGAGGGGTGGCTTCATACCGGCGACCAGGCCCGGATCGCCGACAGCGGCCATATCATCATCAGCGGCCGCCTCAAGGAGATCATCGTCCTGGCCAACGGCGAAAAGGTATCGCCGGCCGAGATAGAGATGGCCATCACCGCAGACCGGCTCTTCGAACAGGCCCTGGTGGTGGGCGAAGGCAAACCGTTTCTGAGCGTCCTGCTGGTGCTCAATAACGCCGAATGGCTCAGGCTGGCCAGCAGACTCGGTGTCGATGCCGCACAGGATGCGGTTCTTGAGAGCAGTCTCGTTGAACAGGCGCTCCTGGAGCGGATCGCCCCGAGGTTGTCGCACTTCCCCGGTTATGCCCGCATCCGGCGGGTGCATGCCGTCCGGACACCCTGGAACGTGCAGGACGGCCTGATGACCGCCACTCTCAAGTTGCGCAGGAAACAGCTCCTGGAACGCTATGCGGATGAGATTGAGAGGATGTATGTTGGACATTGATGCGCTTCGACTCCGCTCAGCGTACACCCCTCCGTTCAGCGCACGCCCGTTCCCTGAGCGGAGTCGAAGGGAACTGATATGACCATGTCCACTCACACTGAAACTTTGCTGATAGCCCACCGGGGGGCCTCGCGCGAGGCCCCGGAAAACACGCTGGCCGCCTTCGAGCTGGCCTGGCGCGAGGGGGCCGACGGCATCGAAGCGGATTTCCGGCTGACGCGGGATGGCAGGGTGGTCTGCCAGCATGACGCTACCACCGGACGCACCGCCGGGGTTGATCTGGTCGTGGCCGAGGCCTCGCTCGATGAATTGCAGCGGCTGGATGTCGGTCGCTGGAAGGGGACCCGCTGGCAGGGCGAGCGCATACCGACCCTGGAGGAAGTGCTGATCCGGCTTCCGACCGGCAAAATGTTCTTCATCGAACTGAAGAGCGGCCCGGAGATCATTGAACCGTTGCGACTTATTCTGCCAGAAACCGGCGTTCCGGTCGGGCAGTTGCGACTGCTGGCCTTTGATGCGCAGCTGGTGGCCCGCTTGAAGGAACAGCTGCCGGGCATACGGGTCTGCCTGAACGTCGATTATCGCTGGAGCCTGCGTACACGTTCCTGGAGCCCATCCCGGGCGGAGATCCTTGCAAACCTGGAGCACATCGGAGCCGATGGCCTTTCCAGCCAGGATCACGCACTGCTGGACGCGCAATTCGTAGCCGGGCTGCACCACAGCGGCAAGGAGGTCCACGTCTGGACCGTGGATTCTGCACGCGGTGCCGACCATTATCGCGGTCTGGGGGTTGATTCGATCATGACCAACCGCCCCGGCTGGCTGCGCAACAGGCTTATGATGGCAGAAAGCGGAGGGGAAGGCCGATGATGCGTCACGAACTGCTTCAGCAGATTGACGACCCGCAGCAGGTCTGGGACATGATCGTCATCGGTGGCGGGGCAACCGGTCTCGGTACAGCCGTTGATGCCGCTGCCCGCGGCTACCGGACCCTGCTGCTGGAACAGCGGGATTTCGCCTCGGGGACCTCCAGCCGGAGCACCAAGCTGATCCACGGCGGGCTGCGCTACCTGCAGCAGGGCAATCTGGCGCTGGTTCGGGAATCGCTCCACGAGCGGGGGTTGCTGATGCGAAACGCGCCGCATCTGGTTCACAACCTCTCCTTCATCGTCCCGCTCTATGACTGGTGGGAAGGGCCCTTTTACGGGGCCGGCCTCAAGCTCTACGACCTTTTGGCCGGGCGGCTCGGCCTGGGTCCCTCGCGGTACGTGAGCCGGGAAGACACTCTGAAGATGATTCCTGCCATCGAGCCGGCCTGTCTGCGCGGCGGCATCATCTATCACGACGGGCAGTTCGACGACGCTCGTATGGCCGTGAGTCTGACCCGCACCCTGGAGGATCTGGGAGGGGTGCCGCTCAACTACCTGGAAGTAACTGCTCTCGAAAAGAGTGCGGGGCTGACCGCCGGAGTGATTGCGCGGGACAGTGAGATCGGCCGGGAGTACCACCTGCGGGCCCGGGTGGTGATCAACGCCACCGGCGTTTACAGCGATGCGATCCGGCGGCTGGACGATCCGGCGGCCGAGGGCATCATCACCCCCAGCCAGGGCATTCACCTGGTGCTGGAGCGGTCGTTCCTGGGCGGCGAGAGCGCCATCATGGTCCCGCATACCGACGACGGGCGGGTGCTGTTTGCGGTTCCATGGTATGGCAGGGTGTTGATCGGCACCACCGACACGTCGGTGACGGACATTTCTGCGGAGCCGCTGCCGCTGGCGGAGGAGATCGACTTTCTCCTGACCCACGCCGGCCGTTATCTGGCCCGCCATCCCCAACGCGGCGACATCCTGAGCGTTTTTGCCGGCCTGAGGCCGCTCATAGGCGGCAACGGACATGGGGAAACAGCCTCGCTTTCGCGTGACCATGCCGTCCTGGTCAGCAGGTCCGGCCTGGTAACCGTCACCGGCGGCAAATGGACCACTTATCGCAAGATGGCGCAGGATGCGGTTGATCAGGCCGAGATCGTGGCCGGACTGGCAGCCCGGCCATCCATCACCGGTCAGCTGCATATTCACGGCTGGCAGGAGACCATTGAAAACGGACCGTGGGGGGTGTATGGTTCCGATACCGCACAACTGACCGAGTTGGCCGGGCAGGAACCGGCGGGCAACGGGCTGCTTCACCCGCGACTCCCCTACCGGGTCTGCCAGGTGTCCTGGGCTGTGCGCCACGAATATGCCCGTAGCGTCGAGGATGTACTGGCCCGCCGCACCCGGGCGCTCTTCCTGGATGCGGCCGCCAGCATGGAGGCGGCGCCCGGGGTGGCCCGCCTGATGGCCCTTGAACTGGGCTGCGATGATGGCTGGCAAAAGCGGCAGGTCAGCGACTTTCTCAAGCTGGCACGCGGCTATCTGCCGGTGTAAACAGGTTGAAGGCTGAAGGTTGAAGGTTGAAGGATGAAGGTTGAAGGTTGAAGGATGAAGGTTGAAGGATGAAGGATGAGGGATGAGGGATGAGGGATGAGGGATGAGGGGAGAACGCAGAAGGCAAACTTGTCGTGACTCCTCTTAATGACTTGAAAATCGATTCGTGCATATTGGCTGTATACTTTTACTTCAGCCTTCAACCTTCAACCTTCAACCTTGAGTCTTAATACCTGCGAAAAGGAGCTTCAGTTGAACCGCCACGCCTATCTCGCAACCGGGCACGTCATTGCCCTGATGGAGGCCCTCTCGAAGGTCAACGTCAACATCCACGGTCGGGAGAATATTCCCGACGGTTCGCTGATCTTTGTGGTCAATCACTTCACCCGCATCGAAACCTTCCTGCTGCCGTACCATATCTATTACCTGACCAACCAGCCGGTCTGGTCACTGGCAGACCACGACATGTTCAGCGGCGCTTTCGGACAGCTGCTGGAAGCCGGCGGAGCGGTATCGAGCAGGACGCCGCGCCGCGATCGGCTCATCGTCAAGAGCCTGCTGACCGGTGAGGCCAACTGGATCATCTACCCAGAAGGATGCATGGTCAAGGACAAGGTCTTTGTCGAACATGCCCGCTACGCGGTCTCCTATGCCGGCGGCCGGCGGCCGCCGCATACCGGCGCGGCCACCCTGGCGCTCAGGACCGAGTTCTACCGCCAACGACTTCGGCACTTGTCCAGCGAGCAGCCCGCTGAAGCCGAGCGTCTGCGGAAGGAATTCGGCATAGCTGACCTGGCTCCGGTTCTGTCGGGCAAGACATCCATCGTTCCGGTCAATATCACCTACTATCCCCTGCGGGCCAAGGAAAACGCCCTTAGCCGTCTGGCGGAGATCTTCCTGGGCCCGCTTTCGGAGAGGCACCGCGAAGAACTGCTGACAGAGGGTGCCATGGTCCTTCAAGGGGTGGATATCGACATTCGATTCGGCCTCCCCCTGGAGTCAAGCAGATGCCTGTCCCGCGGCCCCATCGAGCAGGACATTATGTCGTTGAAGCAGATCGATTTTGATGACCGCCTGCCGTCGCGACAGACCATGCGGCACGAGGCCTTCCGGCTCATGAAGCGCTACATGGATGCCATCTATGAACATACCACCGTCAATCATGATCATCTCTTCGCATCGCTGCTCAGGGGCCTGCCTTTCAGGAGGTTCTCGCTGGATGACTTCCGGCGGCGGGCGTTTCTGCTGGCAAGCAGTGTGGCCCTGTCCGGCCTGTATCGGCATCAGAGCCTGGAGTCCGGCCAGGTGGCCCTCCTGACGGATGACCGTCACCATAAAATCAGGGAGTTTTTTACGCTGGCCCTTGAAACCGGGGTTGTCCGGTATGACGGCGTTGATTTCATCAAGGATCAAGCCAAGTTCTCATCGTCGTTCGATCTCGATCGGGCCCGAATCGATAATCCGATCGGGGTAATAGCCAATGAGGTGCTGCCCCTCAAGGCACTCCAGAGAGAAGTCCTGCTGGTCGCCTGGATGCCGTCGCCGATCATCGGCACCCTGGTCTACAAACGCCTCCTGCGCCGGGCGGATGAGGAGTTCGAGGCGGATTACCGTACCTTTTTCCGAACGGGTGAAAGCAAGGAGCGCGACACAGGAAGGCCCTACCTGGTCAAAGGGAAATCCCGGAAGATGGGGGTTGTGCTTGTGCATGGCTTCCTGGCAGCGCCGCGGGAGGTTTCCGAGCTGGCCGGATACCTTGGGAAACAGGGCCTGTGGGTCGCCGTAGTGCGACTCAAGGGGCATGGCACATCTCCGGACGATCTGGCCCTGCGCACGGGCGAGGACTGGCGCGAATCGGTTGACAGCGCCTTTGCAGCCATGAGCATCGTCTGCAAACAAGTGATCCTGGTCGGATTTTCGTTTGGCGGCGGCCTGGCACTCGATTGTGCGGCCCGAAACAAGGATGTCGCCGGTGTGGTCGCGGTCTGCCCACCCCTGCGGCTGCAGGATTTCTCTTCACGCTATGCCCCGTCGCTTGAGAAATGGAACAGATTGATGGCTGCCGTGCACTTTCAGAAAGGCAAGCGGGAATTTCTGGAGATCACACTCGAACATCCCGACATCAACTACCACCGGCTGCCAGTGACGGGTCTGGTAGCCCTGGAACAGTTCATGGACGAGCTGGAAACAAAGTTGCCGGGTATCACGACACCGGCCTTGATCATACAGTCGCAGGGTGATCCGGTCGTTGCCCCGGAAGGTTCAAAGATGTTGTTCGTTCGGCTTGGATCTCCGCACAAGGAGTACCGTCTGTTTGATTTCAAGCGGCACGGAATCCTGTCGGGTGAGGGGGCCGACAAGGTTCACACCGCGATCGGGGAGTTTATTGAAAAGATCCGCGGAATCTAAACAATACTAATCAGGACATGTAATGATCGATGCGGAGTGCATAGTTGTCGGTGCGGGACCGGTAGGGATGCTCGCGGCACTGCTGTGTGTACAGCAGGGTTCGAGCGTCCTTTTGCTGGAACAAACCGCTGAACGGCATTTCCAATCCCGGGCGATCGGGATCACGCCGCCATCTCTGGAAATCCTCCGCAGCATCGGACTTGCCGGACAGTTCATCGAACAGGGGGTTGCGGTCCGGGTTTCCAAGGCCTTCGGGGATGGAATGCAGCTCGGAATCATCGATTTCAGCGGGCTGGCAGGCGATTTCCGCTTTGTGTTGTCGCTTCCGCAGGACAGAACCGAAGCACTGCTGGAAGGTGCGGTTCTGAAAAATCCGGCGATCCGTTTCCGGCGTGGTCATCAGGTTCTGGAGTGCTCGGAAGACGGGGATCGGGTGATTGTCAGCGGAACCAGTGCCGATTCCGGCACGTTTCGTTTCAGCGGGCGGTATCTCCTGGCCTGCGACGGTGGCAAGAGCGCCATTCGTGACTCTCTGGGGATTCCGTTCGAAGGTGCGCCGCAGCGCTATACCTTTCTGATGGGCGATTACGAGGATACTACCGGCTGGGGCCCGCAGGCCCGTTTTTTTGCTACCGGACGCGGCTCGGTCGAATCCTTTCCCCTTCCGGACAACCAGCGCCGCTATGTGATCAGAACGCCCTATTTTATCAAGGAATATTCCGGCGATTATCTCGGTTCGGAACTATTGAAACGCGCGGGGGTCGATGTCTCGGGAACAGGCCAATTATGGGAGAGCGGTTTCGGGGTTCAGAGCTATGTGGCGAGGGACTTCTGCAAGGGGCGGGTTTTTCTGTGCGGGGACGCGGCGCACCTCATGACCCCCGTCGGCGGCCAGAACATGAATATTGGCTTTGCCGACGCAGAATTGGCCGCCTGGCTCACGAGACTCCTGATCGAAGACAAGGCGCCCTATCGATTGTGCGCGGGGCTTTACAACAAGGCCCGTAAACGGGCCGTCCGCGCAGCCTACCGGCGCTCCCGGGCCCTGATGGTACTGGGAACTTCCGGCGGAAGCGTCTGGTCCTTCATCCGTGCTGTTGCCGCATTCATAATAATGAAAACCCCTCTGCGGCAGATCCTGGTTCAGACTTTCAGCATGCAGACCATTCCATTCCGTAATCTCGACAACTTCCGGAAGCGCTACGAAAGGGAACTGAACTTATGAATACCTGCGAGATGGAGTGCCTCTGATGCTGGATTTTCTCTTTCCGGATTTGCGGCTGAGGAATACGACTGACAGTGAAAAAATGGACCGCCCGGATGCGGACCTGAGGCAGTTGCTGCGTACCATCCGGCAATTCAACCTGATAAACCTTGTGTTCAGTGCCAGCCGCAGGCTGCTGCGCGAGCATGTCTTCAGCATCATGGAGCGCGACCCTGAGCGGGTCTATACACTTCTGGATGTGGGGGCCGGCGGTTGCGACATTGCGGTGTGGGTGGCCCGCGAAGCCCGCCGGCGCGGATTAAAGCTGAACATTACGGCGCTGGACTTTGATGCGCGCATCCATGCGCTGGCCTTGCACGCGATCAGGGATTATCCTGAGATCCGCCTGGTTACGGGGAATGCCCTGGATTTGCGTCAATGGGAACCCTTTGATTTTGTCTTTTCCAATCATTTCATGCACCATCTCAACTGGGATGAAATCACTACCCTGCTGCAGCAGATCCTTACCAAAACCCGGCTGGCATTTGTAATGAACGACCTCGCGCGTTCCAGTCTGGCATATGTGTGCTGTACGGTCTTCATCGGCCTGTTGACCCGCGGAAGTTTCGCCTTTTCCGATGGGCGGCTGTCCATCAGAAGGGCCTTCACGCCCGATGAATTACGGAAATTCCTGGCGGGAAACTTCCCCGACAAAAAGATTTCCGTCCTGACAACCTTCCCGGAACGGGTTGTGTTGCTTCATCGCGTGTAACAAGAAAAAACCGCTGAAAGAGCGGCTTTCAGCGGCATGCTATCAGGCAGTTTTTCTGCGCCGTTCTTCTTCCCAGCCAATACAGGCAAGCTGCACAGTACGCGGTATGGGGCGCGCTCCAGAACCATAGGCGCTTACCGTACGAACAGTGACACCGAGTTCGCGACTTGCCGCAGCAAGAGAGAGGCCATTTCGGATTCGCCAAACGGTGAAGCGATCTGCAGGAGTTTCCGAACGCTGATCGAGCATATCGGCAAAGAGAGTATCAGCGCCAATCTGAATGTCAAACTGAGGCCATTCAGCTTCCCACCCGTATTCTCCCGGAACAGCACCGGAGAATGCCGCAGGATCACGAAGAGGAGCAAGGCCAGGTAAAGAAAAAATGGAGTCCTTCAAGTTTACTGTGCCGCCGGAACCGTCAATGAAACGGACGCTGAGGCAATAATCAGCAGCAGAAGTTACAGCCGTTAATCTCGGGCGGGTTATCCGTGCAGCATGCGCCATTGTAGTATCAACTCCTCTCTGTTGTCAGCTATCCATTTCAGGGCGTGACGCAGGACCTTCGCGGGCGCAGAGCCATCCATAATGTCCAGCGTTTCAAGGCTTATTACCGCTTCAAAATCAGGACCCATGAGATGCACGTGAGGAGGATTATGATCTTTCTCCCTCAGCGTAATCCTGAAATTTGAAAAACGGTATTTTGTTGTCTTGAAATAAATATATAGAAATTATTTCTATGTTGCAAGGGAATTGGAATACATAAGGAGCTGCTTAGCTCCCCTGATTTCTAACGCCATCCCGCCGGGTCCAGACGGATGTGCGCCCGAACAGGATGAAACCGACAAAGCCCCGCAGTTCCAGGCGATCCGGTGCTGCGAGATGCATCTTGCCCCGGTAGGTATTTCCGCTTTTCGGGTCGTAACAGGTCCCGTTCCCCCAGCTGTTGTCACCCAGTTCCGTAAAGCCTTCCAGTATCCGCAGACCCAGAACCGGCCAGTTTCTCAAGGCCGGGTCTGGGTTTTTCCGGTCAATGACCGGATCTCCGATGGTGCCGTCCCGGCTGTCGGTGTAAGAGGGGGCCTTCAGCCAGACGATTTTTCCGCACAGTTTCTCACCGCATCGGAAGATTTCCACGACGGATTCATCTTTCTCCGTGTGCCAGGCCCCCAGAATCCCGTTCGAGCCGGCACAGAATGCACCCGTCGCCAGCATCAGCAGTATCGTCACAATTAGTGCGCTCTTCATAAAACTGATCCCCGATTGACTATTTGAGGTGGTCATGTACACTAACTCCCATACTATGAAGATACTCCTGATCAGCACAAACCGGAATACCCTGCCCATGCCGGTGATGCCCATCGGCGCCTGCATTATGGCCCAGGCCGCGGAACGTGCCGGTCACACAGTTCACCTGCTGGACCTGATGTTCACCCGCGACGCACCGGCCGCGATCGAAGCGGCTCTGCTCGGCTTCAAACCGGATGCCGTCGGTCTCTCGGTGCGCAACATCGATAATAACGACATGCGAAACCCGGTCTTCTTTCTGGAAGATCTGAATACTATCGTGAACGCCATCCGTGCCGGGAGCAGCGCCCCGATCATCCTGGGAGGGGCGGCGCTCGGCGTAATGCCGGAGCAGATCCTGCAATTGACGGCCGCCACCTGCGCCGTGATCGGAGATGGAGAGCGGGTCTTTCCGCTTCTGCTGGATCATATCTCGCATGGCAAGGACTTCACAGGAATTCCGGGGGTGGCCGGTCTGGATCATGGCAGCTATTACTGG
Source organism: Desulfuromonadales bacterium (assembly GCA_016650295.1). Taxonomy (GTDB): domain Bacteria; phylum Desulfobacterota; class Desulfuromonadia; order Geobacterales; family Pseudopelobacteraceae; genus CAIPTY01. Next base: position 29,642 of record JAENWA010000025.1, read on the forward strand.
AATGCTCCCGCCGAAGAGAGTTGTCCGGCCAGCTGTCCGACCCCGGATTACCGGCGCTGGCTGGACACCTCCGCCTACCGGTCGCAGATGTCAACCACACCGATCCAGACCAAGACCGGCTGTCAGTTCCAATGCGTCTACTGCACCTACCCGGGGATCGAGGGGCGCAGCTGCCGGCTGAAGGATCCCGCCAGCGTGGCCGATTCCGTGGCGCGGCTTGCCGCAGCGGGACACCGGGATATCGAGATCGTGGACAGCGTATTTAATGCGCCCCTTGAGCATGCCATGAATGTCTGCCATGAACTGGCCCGGGCCGGGCATACGGCCCGCTTGCAGTGCCTGGAACTTAATCCCCGTTATTTTGACGATGCCCTGATGACGGCCATGGAACGGGCCGGCTTTGTCGGTATGGGCATAACCCTTGAAAGCGCCTCCGATCCTGTGTTGCAGGGGCTTCGGAAAGGTTTCGGCAGCCGCGAGGTGCATCATGCCGCCGAAGTGGTGCGACGACACCGGATTCCCTGCGTCTGGATCTTTCTGTTCGGGGGTCCGGGAGAGACCGAGGCAACGGTCCGGGAAACCCTGCATTTCGCCCGAACGTGTATCCACCCTCGCGACGTAGCCTTCTTCAATACCGGTATCCGGATCTATCCGGGAACGGAGCTGGAATCGATCGCACGGGAGCAGGGGCTGTTAACGTGCTCCCCGCCGGAAATGCTGTCACCCGTGTTCTATCTTTCACCGGATCTCGATGCCCGATGGCTGGAGCAGGAACTGAAGAAGGCCATGCTCGGCAACATGAATTTCATTACAATGGATACCATGGGGCTTTCCTGCCTGCCGACGATTCACCGGGTCTGCTCCAGGGTCGGCATGCGGCCGCCGCTCTGGAGGCACACCCGCATCATCAGGCGGGGGCTCAGGCTGGTTGGAATGGATGTGTGAGTACATTCCGGCACGCTGGATTCCTGAACGAACATAACCTGATGTAAAAAAGACAGGGAAAAATATGAGAGACCAAAACCTCGGACTAATTTCACATACTACACCCCGCAGCGGAGTTTACGTCGGGCCGGTTGCAACGGCTGTCCCCCCCGGCAGCACTGATCAGAAGTTTGCGGCGGATCTTCTGAAGAAACACTTCGGATCGAGTCTCAGCTCCCGGAGTATGGGGCTGATCAGAGCGGCCTTTTTGCATCCCGGTATCCGGAAAAGGCATTTCGCCATTGATGACCCGGCCTTGATCATGGATGAATCGCCTGATCAGCGCATCGCCCGCTTCACCGAAAAATCCATCGAACTGTCCTGCCAGGCCGTTTCCGGCGCACTGGAGCGGGCCGGAGTGGACGCGAAGGACGTTCAAGCCCTGGTCGTCAACACCTGTACCGGGTATATCTGTCCCGGCATATCGACCTATCTGCTGGAGCGGCTGGGCCTCTCCCGCAGCGCCAGGCTCTACGATCTGGTCGGCAGCGGCTGCGGAGGGGCGATCCCCAACCTCCAACTGGCGGAGTCCCTGCTCAAATCCAATGGCGGCGGGGTGGTTGTCAGCGTGTCCGTGGAGATCTGCAGCGCGGTCTTCCAGATGGACAACGATCTGAGCCTGATCCTTTCCAATGCGCTCTTCGGTGACGGCGCCGCCGCCGCCGTGCTCTGGAACAGGCCGGAGGGCTTTGAACTGGTCGCTTCGGCCGGAATATACGTGCCGGAGCAGCGGGACGCCATTCGCTTCGTTCACAAGCAGGGTCAGCTGCACAATCAGCTTTCCACCAAGCTGCCCGATCTGGTCGGCCGTGCGGCGGCGGAGGTCGTAACCAACCTGCTGGCGTCGCAAGGCCTCACGGCGGATGCTATTGCCCACTGGGCGCTCCACACCGGCGGAGAGAAAATCATCAACGCCGTGCGCGATGCCATCGGAATTCCCGAACAGCGCTTGCGGGCAACCCGCGTAATTCTGGCGGAATACGGCAACATGTCGTCGCCCACGGTCTGGTTCGTGCTGAACGAACTTGCCAGGGAAGGTATCTCAGCCGGAGAGTGGTGCGTTATGCTGGCCTACGGCGCCGGACTCTCGGCCCATGCCTACCTGTTGCGAAAGGTGTGACAAGTCCCGGAGAGGTGCATTAAGAATCTAAAAAGTATGCCGTGACCTGAACTGATCCCCCAGAAACCACCCTCTCAGCAACTCCAGATTGTTCAAAAAGACCCGCAAGGCCCCTTTTTGCCGTTTCCGTACAAAATAATTTCCCATGAACATGGCCGGGCTGAAAAAGACCTTGATGTTCTCCCAGTTCATGATCCGGTTGAGCTGTCGGTTGGTCAGGCGCCGGGTTCTGACATTGCAGATGAAACCGGTATATGTGCTCAGATCGTCAGGGTTGGTGACGAGGCCCGCCGCAAGCAGCTCCTGACGGATGCGGGTGCCCGGATAGGGGGTCACGCACTGGACGTAGGGCAAATCAATCCTCAGGCTTCTGATGCTGCGAAATATCTCCCGAATTTCCTGGCGGCCGTCATCCGGATTGCCGATGATGAAACCGCCCATGACCGCAATGCCGTGTTTTCTCAATAACTCCACGGCCTGCACGGTCCTGTCCCTGATATCACCCTTCTGCAGGAACGCCAGGTTCTTTGACAGGACGGATTCTATCCCCAGAAAAACCATGCAGAAGTTGGCGCGAGCCAGCATCGGGATCAATTCCGGGTCGCTGACGATGCCGGCCACCGATGCCTGAACCAGATACTCCATGCAGTCCAGCCGGTTTTCCACGATAGCTTCGCATAAGCGCCTGAAACGAGAGGCATCCAGGGTAATATTGTCATCGACCAGCAGGACCGTCTCGGTCCCCCGCCTTCGCAGCTCGTGCAGATCGTCGATGACCCGCTCGATGGCATAACAGCGAAAACTGGAGCCGTACATGCCGCTGATGGAGCAAAAGTTACAGGGCATGGTGCAGCCGCGTGAAGTTTCAACACAGTCCATGCGTTTGTCGAAATAGGTAAAGTGGTTCAAGACGCGGGCACTCCGATCCGGAAGCGGTACATGCCTCACATCCATCAGTTCTCCGGGCGGGTTGTGAACGAAGATACCTTCTCTGACCCAGGACAATCCCGGCACGGAAGCAAACTCCCTTTCGCCTGCCAGAGCCTGAACCAGGGTCTGAAACGCCTGTTCCCCTTCTCCGCGGATCAGATAATCGAACGGCGCCGGTCCGTTGTCCGTCAGTTGTTCACAGGTCAGGGTGGCATGGTAGCCGCCCAGGACAATTTCAGCTTCGGGCGCGTACTCCCGGCAGATGGACATGACCTTGAGGGCGCTCTCGTACTGGAAGCTCATACTGCTGATGCCGATCAGTACGGGACAAAAATCCTGCAGGAATGACCGCAGCCAGGCGCCGATGTCCTTATGTACCAGCACCAGATCGACAACCTTGACCTCATGATCGTTGAGTTGAGCGGCAATCGAACAGAGCCCCAAGTTGGGCACCTTTATGATGCGATGGAAATTGTTGGCCGCATCCGGCATGGCCAGCAGCAGAATCTTCATGGTTTCAGCCTTCACACCTGTCAGTTGCTTCGATTCAGCAGCAGATTGATTATAAGGTACGTTCGACATAACACAAGTGATTCCATTTTCAAATCAAGGCGCTCTCCTGATCAAGGGGCAACCTGTTTTTTGTTGGCATGTTGATAATGATTGCCATTATCTTGCAAAAGGAACATTATTATTGTGCAGAGGGAGTATAATAACTTCACTGGCAAGTATGGTCTTGCTGTCGGTTCCCCTTCCTTAAGGCCCGTTGGGTCCGCAAGGGGATATAGGGGACGTATGTGTAGATATTTCATGTGCTGAAGAGCAATCCTCGCCGCTTTGATGGCGCTTAATCAGGCAGTATCAGAAGTTAAGAAAATTGATACGTGGTAGTACAGGGTGCTATTAAAAAATGAAAAGCATGCTCACTAAGGTACTATGTGCCATTGCGTCAATGACCGCACTGATTATGGTTGTTGCCGCACCCGCTCAGGCACGCGCCCCTCGCGTCATCAACGACAATGAAAGGGTGGTTCTGTCGAGGGACGTCCATCGCCTGGCCCGACCCGAGTTTGACCGGGGCGCTGCGTCGCCCTCGCTGCCGATGGAGCGGATGATTCTCTCATTGCGGATTCCCGCCGAGCGGCAGGCCGGCATGGAGAAATTCCTGGTCGAACAGCAGGACCCGTCCTCGCCGAACTACCATGTTTGGCTCACTCCGGAAGAGTTTGGGCAGCAGTTCGGTCCCGATCCGGCGGATATCGCCACGGTTACCGGATGGCTCACCAGCCACGGATTTACCGTACATGAATCTGCCAAGGGGGGGACCTGGATCAACTTCTCCGGCAGAGCGGCCGATGTGAAGCGAGCCTTCCACACCGAAATCCACGACTTTAACGTCAAAGGTCATACCTATCACGCCAACGCCACTGCTCCGGAAATTCCGTTGGGGCTGGCCGACCTGGTGTCAGGGGTGGTTTCGCTCCACAACTTCCCCCGTTTATCGCTGATACGTGCCATCAAGGCCATTCCTCCCGGAGCCGCCCAACCGGAATACACCTCCGGCGGCGGCACCCACTACCTGGCCCCCGGAGACTTCGCGACCATCTATAACGTAACTCCCCTTTACAACGCGGGTATTGACGGTTCCGGGCAGAGCATCGCTATCGTGGGACGCACTCACCCGGCCAGCTCGAACTGGAGTTCATTTCGCAGCACCTATGGACTCCCTCCAAATCCTCCCCAGGTGATTGTAAACGGTATCGATCCGGGAGACACGGGAGCCGACGAGGATGGAGAGGCAGACCTTGATGTCGAGTGGTCGGGTGCGGTGGCCAGGAACGCCACAATCAAGTTTGTTGTCTCCAAATCAACGAATTCCACGGACGGCGTTGACCTCTCGGCACAGTATATCGTTAACAACAACATCTCGCCGGTGATGAGCACGAGTTTCGGCTCATGTGAATCGGATATGGGGGCCGGGGAGAATACGTTCTACAACAACCTCTGGTCGCAGGCCGCCGCCCAGGGGATCACCTCGTTCGTATCCACGGGTGACTCCGGCGCTGCCGGCTGCAACACCGGTAGCGACATCAGCGGTTCCGGACCCGGGGTCAACGGTCTCTCATCCACCCCTTATAACGTGGCGGTGGGGGGGACCCAGTTTAACGAAGGAAGCGGCAATTACTGGAACTCATCCAACGGGGCCAACGGCGCTTCTGTCAAAAGCTACATCCCGGAAATTGCCTGGAACGAAAGCGGGGCAGCCGGCAGTTGTCCCGCCGGCGACACCTGCGCCAATCTCTGGGCCACTGGCGGCGGTGCTTCTTCCATCTATGGCAAGCCAGCCTGGCAGGTCGCCCCGGGAGTCCCGGCCGACGGCAAACGTGATCTCCCCGATGTCTCCCTCAACGCCGCCGGTGGTCACGACGGCTATCTGGTAAAGACCCAGGGCTCGACCTTTGTATTTGGCGGAACTTCGGCCTCTTCCCCATCTTTTGCCGGCCTGATGGCGCTGATCGTTCAAAAGACCGGCCAGCGGCAGGGGAATGCAAACGTCCGCTTCTACCAACTTGCCGCTGCCCAATACGGTCCAGGTGTCGTTACGGTCTTCCATGACATCACATCCGGAAACAACAGCGTTCCGGGGGTAAGCGGATATGCCGCTACGACAGGCTACGATAGAGCCACCGGCCTCGGCTCGGTGGATGCCAACGCCCTGGCCACAAACTGGAGCGAGATTGTCACTCCCGACTTCAGCGTCTCGGCCACACCGACATCGCTAGTCTCTCCCCAGATAGGAACTGCGAGTACAACTATAACCACAACCATAACAGGAGGCTTCAACAGTGCAATTTCCCTGACCGCCACCGGACTGCCGTCAGGAGTGACAGCCAGCTTCAGTCCGGCGTTCATTCCCGCACCCGGCTCCGGGAGCACGACCCTGTCGTTTACTGCGACATTGGCGGCACCAGCCGGCAGCTACACCATAATAGTCACTTGCAGCGGGGGAAGTGTGACACATACGGCCACGGTCACGCTCACCATCCCGTCCCACCCCACACTGTTCGTACAGATTGCCGGCTCCGGCCCGGGTATTGGAAGCGGCCTGGTCGTCAGCGATACAGGGGGCATCAACTGTTCCAGCGGCGGAGTCGGTATCTGTAGAGTACCCTATTCAAATAACGTACCCGTGACGCTGAATGCAATAACGGCATCAGGTTCTGCCTTTACCGGCTGGTCAGGGAACTGCACGGGCGTTGCTCCCTGCATCCTCGCCATGACCACGGACAAGAACGTCACAGCGCAGTTCGGCCCGGGTCCAAACGGCACGGGACCGATGGCAATGCTGGCGGCGAACGGCTACAATTCGGTCAACGACGCCTACAGCGCCGCCGGGGCGGTCGCGACCATCCTGGCAGTCGCCGGAAACCACACAACCGGAGACTTGGTACTGAACCAGGGCAAGGACGTCACCCTGAATGGTGGTTATGACTCACAGTTCAGCTCGACGAGCGGCCAGACATCAGTATTGCAGGGGACTCTCACCATCCGGAGCGGCAGCCTGCGGGTAAACGGGGTGAAGGTGCACGAGTGAGGAGGGAATCGAGTTCAGAACCTCCTGCATAAACTCAGCTGGTGTGTCACAATCAAGGCACCGCAACAAATTGTTGCGGCGCTTTTTCTTTCACTTCAATGTTGAGGGGATTTCATGTAGTATCAACAGAATGTATATGCCGACTGCTCGATGATTTTCAACGTTGAACAGGTAAGAAGGAAACATCATGGCAATGACCGTTGAAATCAGAGGCAATAAACTCTGCATCGAAATCGATCTGGAGAAACCGACTCCATCGGCATCCGGCAAAACCCTGGTGGTCGCAAGCACACGGGGAAATGCCGTTACCACCGCCGAGGTTGACGGCAAGCCGATCACCATCGGACTGAATGCCTATATCAAGCCGTAATGAAGGCAGAAGTCAATTCGATAACATACCGGATACCCCTGTCGGATGCCCAGCAGGCCAAGCTCGACAGAAAGTGGCCGGATGGCGAAGCATTCATCTCCTATGAGAAGATTGAAACCCTGCTTGCCCCGCTTCCGGTCGAAAACCTGGACTGGTCCCACCACTCGGGTCAATATCTGTATTTTACCGTGTATGGGGATGATCTCGAAGGCACCGTTGCCGAGGTAATCGAAAGGCTTGAAAAGAAGTTGGGAAAGGTATGATTCTACACCACCCGAAAGGTACATGAATGTGCGGTCGCTTTGTAAACAACATACCATCTGATGAACTCGGAAGGATATTCAGTCTGATCGAGACTCCACAACTGGAAGCACGGTACAACATCGCGCCTATGCAACAGGTAGCCGTTATCCGCAACCAAGGCGACCACAATCGCTTTGACCTCCTGAAGTGGGGTTTTGTGCCGAGCTGGTCAAAAGACCTGAGCTTCGGCAGCCACCTGATTAACGCCCGCTCCGAGACCATGTCCGAAAAGCCGACCTTCCGACACGCCATCAAGTTCCGACGCTGCATCATCCCCACATCCGGTTTCTACGAATGGGACCATAGCGGCGGCAAGAAACAACCCTACTACATCCAGTTGGCGGACCATTCGCCCATGTTCCTGGCCGGTGTCTGGGAGACATGGAAAGCGCCGGATAACAGTCTGCTTGAGACCTTCGCCATCCTTACAACATCCGCCAACAAGCTTGTAGAACCGATCCACGACCGCATGCCGGTGATCCTGTACCCCGACACCTTCAACCTCTGGCTGAGCCACAACATGCATGACCCGGAGCAGCTGCAGCCGTTCTACCAGCCGTTCCCGGCCGCTGAGATGATCGCCTACAAGGTGCCCGACCTGGTGAATAATACCCGCTTCGACTCACCGGCCTGCATCGCGCAGGTATGATTGATGCCGCAGGAAGAAGTCAGCATCATTCAAATTACCAATACCGTATCAAACCCAAAAGAGGCTAAAAAAGACACAAAAAAACCCGCTATAAATAAGCGGGTTTTAAAGTTTTACTGGAGCCGTTTGTCGGAATCGAACCGACGACCTCATCATTACGAGTGATGTGCTCTACCAACTGAGCTAAAACGGCAGCGAAATATAAGTTGTATTATTTATAACAAAATTGATTTATCGTCAATGAAAAGCTTCGATGGCCTGGTGTCTTCCGAGGTGAGTACAAAAAAAACCGGTGATGAATCCCAGTATTAGAATTGTTGACTATTTATAAAAAGAATCGTATTTTCAATGTAATCATCAAAAAATAGAGTATGGGCAACTGTGAGTTGCAACGCTGCAACCCTACGGGATACATAGGTTGTCGAAGCGAATCAATCACCATGGCATTAAACCAGCTCCAGGCTCCGATCATATGCGGGAGCTGTTTTGCGTTGCGGGGGATGTTTGTATGTGCTTTGAAAAATCTGAACCAGTTCGAAATTGAACGAAGTCATCTATTATCGCAGATATCAGTTTTAAGGAGGAGTTATGGGAAAAAAAGGTTGTAGTCGTTTATTCGTTGCACTGCTGCTGGTTTTTGTGCTGGGCAGTTCCGCATGGGCTGCTTCTATTTCAGGTACTGTTACGAACAGTTCCGGCAAGAGCGGCCGAGTGTATCTTTCCGTCCAATCGACCAACTACGGGGATACAGGCAGAGGTGTGAGCATTGCCTCTCCGGGAGGGGCATTCCAGATTAACGGAGTTGATCCCGGCAGCTATACGGTGAAAGCATTCATGGATACCCAGGGGGACGGTATTCAGAGCGCCAACGAACCGACAGGCGCATCGGGTCAGGTTAACGTCTCGACGGGAACCGTCTCAGTCGGCGCCATTTCACTCTACAACCCTTCGTCTGTTGCTGCGGAGGCGCCAAAAATGATGATGGTGTACCGCGGAAACGGCGGAAATTTTGTGTTGTGGGACGGGCCGACGGATGACTATGACCATCCCATTGCCGACAAGTACACCGTCTCCTGGAGTACCAGTCCGACCGGCCCGGCCACCGGTTCGAAGGACGTGGCTCCCGGCAATAACGATTTCTTCGCCCACGGTGGCGGAGCCTCCGCTCTGTACTATCAGGTTACGGCCGTAGCCGGGGCCACGACCGCTTCGACTGCCTGGACACAAGGGCCCGCCGTTTCCGCGAGCGGAAGCGTCACCGGCAAGGTCTCCTTCCCCGGCCTTATCCCAACCGGTCCGCTGTATGTTGTCCTGGTAAACTTTTCCAAAGACATACCGGTCTTCAACGTGGCAGCCATCACAAGCCCGGTCAGTGACGGTTCCTATACCATTAACAACGTGTCGCCCGGCACCTATGAAGTTTACGCCTTCCTTGACTTGAACAACAATGGCGCCTACGACACCGGTGATGTCGGCTGGCTTGATAACAGTGATTTCAACACCACGGTTACTGTCTCCACGTCCCTGGTCTCGGCGGCTGATATTTCCCTCAAGAATGTAAACGCCGCCACAACTGTCAGCACCACCCATGGCAAGAACGAATCAGGCGAGTGGTACAACATCAATCTTGATGTTCTGCCGATGAAGAAGCAGGTGCTGAATGCCCAGATAACATCCGGTCCCCAGATCTCTACACCGCTCGATCTGGCCCGTGAGCCGTGGAATAACAGATTCAATGCTTGGTTCAATGTCGCAAGACCGACGGTCGGTGATAACTACAAGGTCAAGCTGACCTATGCTGACCTCACAACCGAAACTATTGATACACCTGTTAGCGGCGTGCTGGACAGTTTTGCCACCCCGCAGGCGCCTATCGGGTACATTGCGTACAACCCCACACCCACCTTCAGCTGGACGGCGCCCGCATCCGCACCGGCAGAATATGTTTACAGCCTGTGGCTCAATGAAGCCAATAACTATAACGGCTGGGAGGCCTGGGGGCTGTCGAGCAGCCTGACCTCCCTCGCTTACGGCAGTCAGGGTGATGTTTACCAAGATACGCTCACCGACGGCAGCACCTATAACTGGACTCTTACCGTCACAGACAGAAACGGCAACCAGGCCCAAAACCAGGCCTCTTTCACCCCCACCAGCTCCCCGGCTATCAGCGATTTCTCCCCGCCAGGCGGTCTGGCAGGAACCACCGTCACCATCAGCGGGATCAACTTCAATCCAAACCCGTCGTCGAATGTCGTACTCTTTAACGGTGTCACCGCGACAATAAGCGCGGCAACCAGCACCTCTCTGACGGTTACCGTTCCAGCCGGAGCAACCACCGGAAAGATTCAGGTGAACAATGTGCAAAGCGTGAAAGACTTTACCGTGGCAGCGCCGATACATATCAACGGTGTAATCAAGACCTCCGGCAATGTTGTCATCGCCGGAGCACGGGTTGAAAAAACCGACGATCCGTCTGTGTACACGACGACCGACGCCAATGGCGCCTATACCCTGAACTCGCTTTTCCCGAATCAGAATGTTACTCTCAGGATAAGCAAAAGCGGCTATGTCCCGACATATACCACCAATTATCTTCAGGAAAACCTTGACCTGACCCCCTATCCGAATCATCTCTACACCCAGGCGGAAATTACCGCCTGGGGAGTCAGTGCCGGTAAAGGGGTCATTGTCGGTCAGATACTCAATATCGGTTCGGGGACGATACCCTACCCAGCGGTCGGCGGGGTGGTAGTTACTGCTCAAAGTTCGCAAAATTTCCAGACCTATTATCCGGTAACCTATTACAGCGGTACATCGTTTGGCGGTACTTCCACCTATGGCAACGGTTTCTTCTTCGTGCTGAACGTGGACAATTATGACTGGGTCAATCTGAACGCCGGCAAATCGTCGTGGAACTTCTCGCCTTCTGGGTCCAATGCTTACGCCAACAGTGTCACAGAGACAGGTATCTTCGGGAATGCGCCGGCACCTTATTTTTTTAATATTTCTCCCCTGACCGGCACACCCGGCACCAGCGTGACCATTAGCGGCAACAATTTCAGTTCTATCCCGGCAGAGAATATTGTCACGTTTAATGGTGTCCCTGCCACGGTAACCAATGCCGGAACCGGTTCACTTACCGTAACCGTACCGTCAGGGGCCACCAGCGGGACGATCAGTGTAACCACGGCAGGTGGTACAGTAGCCTATTGGTTAAACTTTACGATGCGCTACACCCTTACGGCTTCGGCTGCCGGCAGCGGGGGAGCCTTGGGTACCGTGACGAGCAGCCCGGTCGGTATTTCCTGCAGAACGGGCGGCTGTACTGCGGATTACGATCAGGGAACGACCGTGGGGCTTTTTGCCACGCCGGATTCAGGTTCAGTCCTGGACAGTTGGAACGGTGCCTGCAACGGCAACGGCGCATGCAATTTCACTATGAATACCAACAAATCGGTTGCCGCCACCTTTACCATGGCACCGGTGGCCAAGAATATGACCACCAGTATATCGTACCCCACCCTTGCCGCGGCATTGAGCGCGGCATCGCCCGGATCGATGATCTATCTGCTGGATTCCCAGTTGGATGGTGTCGTTACACTTAACAAGCAGCTTAACCTGAAGGGTGGCTGGAACGCCTCGTTTGACGGGAAAAGCGGCCTGCAGACGCTGCTGAACGGAAATTTCACGGTCACGAGCGGGGATTCAAAGGCGGAAACCATCGATGTCAAAGGCAAGCTGAGCATTCAGGGTGGCAGCCTGCGGGTGAGCGGAGTAAACGTCAAATAATATTTTTCGTTAAGATAATGATGAGTTAGGGAGAGCGGTGGGATACCCGTTGCTGCACAGCACTTCCGAGACATCTGACTACCAGACCGGGGGTTGAAGCGATTCAACCCCCGTTTTTTTTACGTGAGATAATTTTGTGATATAGTAACAGTCGAGATTTCATGCGGAGACCATGGAAGAAATCCCATGAATTAAAATAATAACAAAAAGCGGGATATGCCATGACTATGGAAGCGTTCATCACCGCATACGGTTATCCGGCCCTCGGCGTCGGAACCCTGCTGGAAGGGGGGATGGTCGGCATGATTGCCGGCGGCCTGGCCCACCGCGGCTATATGCAGCTGCAGTGGGTAATCTGCGTCATCTTCGCCTGCGCCTTTTGCGCCGACCAGTTCTTTTTCCAGGTCGGGAAGCGCAACGGTAAGAATCTGCTGAAAAAAAAGCCAGCCTGGGAAGCGAAAGTTGAGCGGGTGCGCCGTTTTCTGGTCGCGTATCAGATAATCGCCATCCTCGGTTTTCGCTTCATCTACGGCATGCGCAGCATCACCCCCATCGTCATCGGCGCCAGCGGCATCGACACTCGCCGCTTCGTGCTCCTGAACCTGTGCAGCACCTTCCTGTGGGCCTCGGCCGTGGGCTGCTCCGGCTACTTTTTCAGTCACCTGTTGGAGACGCTTCTGGCCGATGTGAAGCACAATATAATTCCCATTCTGATGGTGGCGACGCTTATTGGCTGCGGATTGTGGGTGTGGCGACGGTGGGCAAAGGGTAGGGTAGGGGGGCGAGACGTCACCTGAACCGTCTACTCCCTGAACCCACCCGCAAAATCGATAACGCACATGCTGCCGAAACCCGGATGGGAACCACAGGCGACTCCGGCGGTACTGAAGGTTTTTCCGAAGGTGTTCCTGCGATGTCCCCGATCCCTGACCCCGTCGTCGATGATCAGCTGCATGACCATGATCCTGGCCTCTTTTGGCCCATAGCCGATGTTTTCAGCAATCTCCCGTTCCCATGTCCCGTGCCGCTCGATCCGTTCCTGCACCCCGTGGCTCTGCCGGCCGACATGTCCGGTACCGCCGTACCGTCCCTGTTCCTTTGCAAGTTCGGCCGCTGCCGCGGCCAGTCCGTTCGACCAGCTAAGCGGCGGCTGGGGCTTCTGTCGGGCCAGGTATCTGATCGCCTCATCGACGGCCGCCACTCCCTCGCGGGTTTGCGTGCGGGTGCTGCTGCCCGGCAGCGTGTACAATTTTCCCTGGAACAGTTTGCGGAAATCGCGGAGGAAACCGGCATAGGAGCGCGGGGATGTGCGGGCCAGGTTGATCTCGGCCAATACCTGTCTGGACAGACTTTCGTCCAGAGCAGCGGCCGGAACAACCAGCGCGAGCAGTGCGCAGACGGATACACAAAAAAGTCTCGCTGATTGAAATCGCAGATCAAATGGTTGGATGGGGAAGTCTCCTGTGTCAGGTTTTGTATGGTGATACCCACCTTAATACATCAGGGCGGGTTTCGGGGAATTATCTCAGTAAAATGCCTGAATGAGTACGCCCATGTGTCCCTCCTGTCAGATGCCCGGTGGTGTCAATACGTTCAATTACCGGCATACCGGTTCCCCGGTGGTATCGCGGTGATTCGTGGTATTCCGGTGGTGTCGTTGCGCTCATAGCAGCGGCAGTTATAGTCGCGGGCCTGGTCCAGGACCATATCGACGGTGACGACCGTCCCTCTGGAGTTGTTGCGGTAATGGTTGCCCTCTTCATAGCCGTCGGTCTTGTCCTTGGACATATCGGCACCCACGGCCAGGTATGCGTATTTGTCCAGTCCGGCGGCCTTCATCACCGCCATGTGGGTGGCGTCGTGCCAGGCCAAGACCGGGGAGGAGATCAAAGGGAGAGGGCCAGGGTGAGTGTTATGATATGTCGGTGCATGTGAGTCTCCTGGTATTGAATTGTGTGAGAAGCGGGGTACAGGTCGTTAGAATTGCTGAGTAGGAGCAATATCCTTGCCCTTATTTCTTCAGTTTTCGGCCCTGTTTCACAAGTTGTTTTTCCTCGGACTTGTTCAACCAGGCCAGCCCCTTCTCCTGCGCCACACCACTCATGCCCTGCAGCCGGCGAATCCCGGCATTGATCACCTCGCCGGTCCGCGTATAGTGCATCTCATCGGCCCACCTGGCGGCTCCGCTGTCGCCAAGGGCCAGGTAGGGATAATCGGGACTCACGGCCCCCAGTTCGCAAAAGCAGAAATGGGTCATAACGGCAAACTTCGCCTCATCGGGGAAGCCGACAATGCTGTCGAGGAGGTTGGTTTCTTTCAGCATGTTGGCCAATGTGAGATGGGCGTATGCTCCGGGCATGTGAGGGCTCCTTTCAAAGTTGAGGTTTATGTGGGAATGGTGTGAGTGAAGTTACATGTCATGGTTTTGATTTGATACGTTCAGTTCAGGCGATAATAAAGCAATTAAGCAGGTACGTCCCCTAGTCCCCTTCACAGGCTGCAAGCCGAGCCTTCGGCGGCTTTGCGCAGCCTTATTGCGAGGAGGGTTGGCTGAAGGCTATAGCCGAGGTATTGGCCTGCAGCGGTTGCTGGGGCTTTGTTTTGTTGAATAGAAATCATGTCACGCCATATCACGCTATGAAACTTTGCCTGAATTCACAAAGCTTTATGTCAAGAAGCGCATCGATATCCTGTAAATATTCTTTTAGTCCCTTGCGCAATTTTATGATTTCTTCTTCTGAGACATACTTTGAATTTACATAAAGAAAGATCTTAGACTCTTTGAATTCAATATCGTAGTAATTCTCAGGTTTTATATTTGTAAGGTTTGCTATGCCAGGATTATAATTTGTATCTCGCCCCCAATTCTGCAACGAGTCGGCAAGAACAGCAATATAGGTAAACGGGCTTTTGTGAAAATTGTTTTTGTATTCACGAAATTCACTTTTTTGTGCGTACGATGGATAATAGTTATGATAGAAAATTGCGGGAAAACAGATCGAGGCCTGGAATTTGATTTCTTGTATGCGGGAATTGATGTCCTTGTTATCTTTAATAAAAAACATGAGGTTAAGCAGATCATTATCTAAATCAGTATTCTCTTGAATCTCTTTCAATAATTGGAAATTAAACTCTACGGTGGCGAGATAATACAAAGCAGATACAAACCCATGATCGTTCTTCCACGGCGGATTATAATCATTGACACGTTCTATGTATTCATCAACTTCATCTATCACCTTTTCCTTAACTAGAATTGTATCTTTAAGCTTATTGTATAGTGTCAATACCTGAAGCGGTGTGGTTTCGAAATCAAATTCTAGAAATGCAGTAACCAAGATGCATTTGCTCAAAGTCTGTGAAAAAAGGGCATCAAGATTCGCTTCAAAACTGTGTAATAGATTGTGAAGTGACTCGTTAGCCGCTATGTCACGCCGAATTTTAGGAAGCAGATCACTTCCGAACCCTTCATGTATTGAACGAAATGTTTTTTCTTTTGAAATCCATTCACGCATAACCCCATAAATTTCTTTCTCATCACATTGTTTTTTTGGATCTTTCTTCGTTCTTGTATTTATATCTTTAGTAATTTTTTTTGCTAATTTTTCGAAGTGCAGACTCTTGAAAATGAGTTCTCTCGTAATTGAATCGTTCGGTGAGTTCAATACTTCTTTAAGGTTAAGATCCCCTGTCACGATCTGATCTATAAATGATGCATTAAAAGCGTCAGTAAACTCATCAATAATTGAAGGGCCTAATCTTTTGTATGATTCAGATGCACTACAGAATAAATCCGTCTGCTCCTTAGGACTGAAAAAATCATTAGCTGTCATGTACTCCTTATGAAATAACGTTACAAAAGCCATTGAATTCATATTGTTACAGATTTCAGCGTTACTTGTGTAAAAATCTTTAAACTTCTCAGTGGCAATTAACTCATTTGTAAGTGCATCCAAATTAGCCACACCATTGGCACCAAATAGTCGTTGTACTAGCTCCTCAAGAATGCCTCTAACATTGCCGTAAAAGAAATATCGAGTTGTGGAAGATACAACTTTTGTCCGCTTTCTATTTGCAGCCTTGGATATATAGTTGTCATAGGTTTCTACATTAATAATTTTAGAAGTTTCATTATCTTCAACGATTACAAAGATATTCTTGGCATTTATAAAGGCACTTAACAGTTTTACGCCTAAATCGCTGGACACATTTGAATATGAATTGGCCATTAACAGATTATTTATTTCATCTACAGAGAAGCTGGCTTTGATAATGTTTTCCTCATCTTTATCAATATACTTGTAGATTCTGTCTCCAAAATTCAAACTGTCTTGCTCTTTAATTAATGCAATAATAGATATAAGGTTTGACACTAGCGCTACGGAAAACTTACTTTTGAGCCCAGCGTGATAATTCTTATAGGCTCCAACCACATGCTGAAGAATGTACGGTTTAAGATCATCATCAGATAACTCTTCAATTGGATAACCTATGTCGTGGTAAATAGAAAACTGACTCCATAACTCTGAAAAAATTGCATACGAATTCCTGTCAGTATGGACAGAAAACTGGCGTTTTTTGTCCTTAATTTCTTTGTCTATCCTACTATTGAAAACAACTGTTTTAGAATAAAGCAGTACTCCAATGAAATATAAATAAATTATGTGCCTTACGTGATCTCGTGAATATCGCGCTTTTTTCTTCAATGATGACTGTTGTTCCTTTTGTAGTGTAAGAATTATTCGATGCAGGAACGATGGTGGAGAGTTAGTGTTTTCGAATGAAATCAGATCTATGAGTTTTTTGGTATTTTCAACTTGTTCATCAGACGAGCTAGTCAAAAACTCCTGAAAGTATGTTTTCAGAGGAAACAGATAATCCATAGCATCCAGATACTTTTGCTGACTGATAGTTTTCGGTTTGTCTAACAAATCATCATAAAAAACCTTCCTAATATTACTATTTGCTCTCATAGGAACGTCCTCCACAGTATGTATCTTTTACATATTGCGAGAAAATCCAAAAGTTTTCTGAAAGATCTTTATCTTTTACCTCCCTGTTAATCATGTTTTCATAAAACAATGTCCGTAAAGTATTTATTCTATATGCGTGTCCGTTAAGGCTACAGCGTCTCATTTCCTGGTAAGTATTCAAATACAATGACCCAGACAACATAGCCTCATTGCTGGTATTTTCTAACGTCACTATTTGCTTACGTATAAGTTGCTTAAGTAGATCGACTGGCTTTGCAGCGTTAAAAACATCAATCAAACTTCCTAAAATAGCCGCATTGATATTTATTTTATACTTTGATTGATATTTCTTTATCACAGCAGGTGATGGGGATTGCAACGGTTCATTGTAGTACTTTGGAGTGATGCAAAAACGCATGTCTGCCACAACAAATGTTAACACGTTGTTCATATTCGGGAATGCATTAACAGCGTAATGCGCATTTCTTTTTACTGGAAGATTATGAACAATACGAAATCCTTCTCTTATTCTGGAATGACGAGGTATTACATTGAACGGCCACATACTTCCTCCCAATATTGAACTGTTGACTTAGAGTAAATTACGCACATATTTTTAATTTTTAATTAATCCATATTCCATTCAGTATGATACTTGACTCAAACCAGATTTGTCGGATGTACACTGGCCTATAATGTTTTGCTTCCTAATGTATCTTTTAACGTAATTAGCGTTTTTTCCATACCCATTCATCCTGCTGAACTACACACGTCCTCCTTGAATGTCCGACATATCTACCTTCTAGAGAACTGCCATCAACTATTCTTAATTCAAATGCTCCAAAATAAGCATGCGGATCATTTTTGTCATACCACTCTCCAATTAAGTAGGAGCTCTGGATTCTTGCAAAAAAACAGTAGATTATTCCTTTTGCGTAGAATTCAGCATAACAGTACCGTCCAAATTGGCGTATTTTCGTATGACTGTGACGATCGAGGTCCTTTTGAAAGTCGCCGCTACCAGCAGCAGCCCAAATCTGTTCCCAATCTCCTGAAATATCGGGAGGTTTATCTCTCATGATTCCACGAATGGGCAACCACCAAAAGTATTTCACGAATACTTGAGCGAGTTTGAAGTCTAACAGTGTCTTAACGAGCAAGATAGCAACAGGTGCAGCTAGACCTGTAGCTATTACTCCGGCAATTAAACAGCTGAATCAAGCTGCATAGGTAATGCATGGATGTTTGAAAAACTTCTTTGTCTTGAGACGATCGTTTTGCAGGGTTCGCATATGCTTCCTGGCTTTTGATTCAAGCTGATTTGCATTCTGAGCTCGCTCGCCTGAATGGACCCGGCCTTTGAGACTATTATTGAGATATTCATCCGGATTCAGCTCCGGCGAGTAGGATGGAAGGTAGAATACCTC
>JAENWA010000026.1 GCA_016650295.1 Desulfuromonadales bacterium
CAGGTTGTTGAAAAACGTCATGAGGAGGCCGGGATGCAAGGCGCAAGCGAACGAGGAAGCGAGGCGTACCCCACGTACGTTGAGCTTTCGAGAGAGCGGCAACGCAGCAGACTGGCCCCGCAGTAGATTATCAACAACCTGCTAATGCAGCTGCGCCATTGTACCTGAATCTGAAGTCAGGCCCGGTGCCCCTGACAGAGTTCTGCCGATTATCAATCTAACCATGAATTGCCGGTTGTAGCGGCATAAAGGTTATCGACATGCAAATAATGATGAAAAACCTGCAAAGGTCGGACCGGAACATCGTACTTAAAATCAGTGCGATTTATGCACTTTTCAGCTGTCTTTGGATTTATTTCTCTGATACAACCCTGGCTTTCTTCGTATCAGATCCCGCCATGATTACCCGCATCTCTGTCTACAAGGGCGTCCTGTTTGTCGTTGTTACCAGTATCCTTATCCATCAGCTTATCAGTCGGTATCTCCTTGAATCCATTCAGTTAAAAAAGACGATACACAGTAAAGAACAGCTATTCAACCAACTCTCAGAAGGCATGATCGACGCGTATGCCAGTGTTGATCTGACTGGCAGGATACTGCAATTCAATGAGGTCTTTCGGGCGATGCTTGGATATGACGTGGAAGAACTGTATTCAAGGTCATACATCGACATCACGCCGGAGAAATGGCACTCGCTGGAGTTTAAGATTATCGAGGAGCAGGTACTGCCGAGAGGGTATTCCGAAATATTCGAAAAGGAATACCGCAGGAAAGACGGGACAGTCCTTCCTGTAGAACTGAGAATACAGCTCATTCGTGACGAAGAGGGAAACCCGTTTGTAATGTGGGCGATCGTACGTGACATCACGGAACGTAAAGAGGCTGAAGAGGCCATCCGATTAAATGAAGCCCGCCTCGAAAGCCAGCTGCGTATCTCCCACTATGATGAGACCAAAACAATTGAGGAATTTCTTGACTACGCCTTGGCTGAAGCCCTGGCATTGACCGTAAGCCGGGTCGGCTACATTTACTTCTATGACGAATCCACACGGAAATTTACGCTCAGTTCATGGTCGAATGATATTATGGATATCGGCACACACGTTGAAAAACAGACGATATCTGAACTGGACAAAACCGGCATCTGGGGAGAGACAGTACGTCAGAAGCGACCGATCGTTGTCAACGACTTCCAGGCGGTCCACCCTCTAAAGAAGGGGTATCCGGAAGGGCACGCGCCACTGTACAGGTTTTTGACTATTCCGGTGATCATGCAGGACCGGATAGTTGCCGTAGTCGGAGTAGCAAACAAACCAACCGACTACAACGATACGGATGTCCGTCAGCTCACCCTTATGATGGACACAGTCTGGAAGACGACCGAAAGTAAGCTCTCGAAAGAAGAGCTTAACAGAAAAAATATTGAGCTTGAACATTTCGTGTACGCCGTTTCCCACGATCTGCGCAGTCCGCTGGTAACGTTCAAAACTTTCCTGGGCTATCTGGCGCATGACATGGCCGCTGCTGATAACAAGAATATCGCCAAGGACATGGAATTCATGCATTCCGCTGCCAACAGGATGGAGGCACTGCTGAATGAATTGCTTGATTTATCACGTATCGGCAGATCCGTTAACCCCCATGAAGAGGTCACATTCCGGGAGTTGGCTTCCGAGGCATTTGATGCGGAGGCGGGTCACATTGTCTCTATGAAGGTTACTGTCCTGATTAGCGATGCCGATCTGGTCCTGTATGGCGACCGCCGCCGTCTGCTGCAGATCTGGCAGAACCTGCTGGACAACGCCGTCAAGTACATGGGTGACCAGGCTGCGCCCCATATCGAGATTGGCGTTGAATATCAGAACGGTGAGACGGTCTTTTTCGTGTGCGACAATGGAATCGGTATTGCCCCCGAATATCACGAAAAGGTTTTCGGCATGTTTGAACAAATGGACCGCACCAGCGGCGGTGTCGGTATGGGGCTGACGATGGTCAAGCGGATTGTGGAGCTGTACGGCGGCCGTATCCGGGTTGAATCCCGAGGTGGGAAACAGGGAAGCTGCTTCCGGTTTACCCTGCCGAAGGCGGTACTAAAAGGGTAGCTTTGTCATGTCAAAGGTTGCCGGTGCTCTTTTGCTGTTTTAGATACTGTTGAACAATTTTCTGCCCTCCATGTCCGGATTATTCCATATTCTCCCCCCACTTTTCATATCCAAAAAAAACTATTGCTCATTAGAAAAAACAACTGTATACATCCGGCATGGTTTGTCAATCGGGGGAGGCAGCACTACATGATTCATGATTATATTAAAAACCTTGCCGATCAAATGGGGATAGAGCTATCAAGAGTTGAAGTAGTTGACGGGCAGGATGTCGGATGCAATGATGTTTCACTTTTGAAACTAACCACCAAAGGCCGCATGGCGAGTGCATTGGTTTACCAGACTGATATTAAAATCATGCAAAACGGGAATGACTGCGACTTACTCGAATTAAAAATCCGTGCGGCACTGTCTCGTCTCAATAAGTTGCTGGATTCATAAACCTGCAATTACCCCCCTGTCAGATTCAAATCGAGAGCGATAATTACGCGAGATACTTACTCCTAGCAGGTTGTTGAAAAACGTCATGAGGAGGCCGGGATGCAAGGCGCAAGCGAACGAGGAAGCGAGGCGTACCCCACGTACGTTGAGCTTTCGAGAGAGCGGCAACGCAGCAGACTGGCCCCGCAGTAGATTTTCAACAACCTGTTTATCTTTAGTGAGCTGCGTGGTATAGCTATATCAGCATGTTATCTCATTAATCCACCATCAGAGGAACGCTATGAACACAACATATGACGTACTGATCGTAGGAGGCGGTCCGGCGGGGCTTTCCACAGCCTATCTCTGCCATAAGCACGGACTTTCCTACCTAGTTCTGGAATCCGGCAAGGCCATTTTCCAGGGGATTGCCAATACCTATCCGGAAGGGAAGCTGGTGTATGCCTCCAAACCCAAGGATGCCCCGGAACCCTTCATGGTCGATGAATTGCGCCCGCCCGACAAACCAGTTACCGTCGAAAGCTACCTGCAGTACGTCCAGCACTTTGTCCAGCATGAAAATCTGAATGTCCAGACCGATGTGGCCTTCGAGGATATCAAGGATGAACGGGACGGCCTGACGGTGGTTACATCAAAAGGCAGTTTCAAGGGTAAAAAGGTCGTGCTTTCCTTCGGCAGCAACATCCCGCGCGAGCTTTCCGTCTATGGTGACGCCAAGATGGTCGCCAAAAACGTGGACGATCCTTCGAAATATATCGGTGTCAAAACCCTGGTGATCGGCGGCGGCAATACCGCTGCAGACGTGATCATCAACATCCTCAAGGCCAAGCGTGAGGTCAACGACCATCAGCCGGTCTACTGGGCCCACGTGGCCGAGACCTTCGATGTCAACAAGGAGACCGCCCAGCGCCTGGGAGAAGAGATCCTGCTGGGCGGCAACATCCGGCTCCTGCCGGGCGCGATGCCCCGTATCGGTGAGGTCGATGAGGAGGGGGTTGACCGCCTGGTCATCCGCATCAACGTCTTCCAGCAGGCCGACGGCGTGGACGTCTACCACGGCATGAGTTTTCCGATGCAGAATGTGATTGCCTGTATCGGTTCCCAGGGGCCGGTCCCGATCTTCGATAAACTTAGCATCCAGTCCATCGCCTGTACGTCGGGTGTCTGCAAGATCGCCAAGGAAGGTGAGCGACTGGTGCTGCTGACCTCGGATTACGAGTCCACCCGCAAGAATGTGTATGTCATCGGCGGCGCCATCTCACCTTCCTATATGAAGATCAGTGAGGGTTCCATCGCCGAGGAACGGCACCCCAACTTGATCTATACCGCCATCAACGACGCTTATCATGTGGTAGAGGCCATTCGCGGAAAACTGGTGAAATAACTGATTTAAATATGTTCTTACAAAAAGAAACTGCCCCGCCATATAGATTATGACGGGGCAGTTTCTTTTTGTTTTGTACTGGATTGACCCTGTTTGTATTGGATTAACGCAACAACATTGAAACCTGCCCTGGCAATATTCACACGATGTCGAAGTGCTGAAATCCAAACATGACAAACGCCCTACCCGACCAGGTCACGGTGATGCGTTGCCGCGCGTCGCGCATCTTCAACCAGCACCTCTTCGGCAATAGACTGAAACAGTTCTATCAGGTGCGGATCAAAAAATGCTTCAGACATCTCCCGCATTATTTCCCGAACCTGGTCACTTGTACAAGCCGCACGGTATGGACGCCGTGTCCGGAGGGAATCAAACACATCTGCGATAGTCACAATCCGGGCTTCCAGTGTAATTTCCTCTCCTTTAAGTCCATAGGGATAACCGCTGCCGTCATATTTTTCATGGTGGTACAGGATCATGTTGACAACATCAGTGGGAAGACCGGCCTGCCGGGCTACATCCGCCCCCCAGAGCGGATGTCTGTGAATAATCTTCATGCCGGGTTCATCCAAACTCCCCGGAAAATTGAGCACCGACCGCGGCACACCGATCTTGCCGCAGTCATGCAGCCAGCCGCCGTACTTGACGTAGACAATGCTTTCTTCCGGCAAACCAGCCTTCATGGCCAGAGTGGATGCGTATTCGGCCACTCTATCGCAATGACCCCGGGTATAGGGGTCCTTGAGTTCGATAGCCTGGGCGATGGAACTGACTGCGCCGACCTCGCACTGAGCCAGGTCCCTGACCACTCCGGAGCGATCAAGCGCTTCAAGCACAATGGACTTCAGTTCATCGTTGTCCCAGGGTTTGATGATAAAGCGGAAGGCCTCACTGATATTTATGGCGTCAATAGCGGTCTTGAGGTCGGCATGGGCGGTCGTCAGGATGCGTCCTGTAGTGGGCGAAATATGGCGTATCCGTTCCAGCAGCTCTATTCCGGATATACCGGGCAGATTAGTATCGGAGACCACCAGCCACACATCCTCCTTGCGGACGATCTCCAGCGCCTCCTCTCCGCTTGATGCCGTCAGCAGCCGCATAACGGAAACATCCGAAAAAAGCTGCTTGAGCGCCTGCAAAACAGACACTTCATCATCCACGAAAAGCACGATTCTAGTGCCCGATCCTGTAACAGAGCCTATCTTGGATGATTTATCCGGCATAGTCATTTTCCTTGGTGTTATCGGGCGGATTATGCCAACTCAACTTTGAGGCTTTTACCGAGGGCAAGGGCCGCTCTTTCGAGGGTCTGAAGGGTGACGGAGACATTGGCTGGATCAAGGAGCCTGTCCAATGCTGTGCGACTGGTGTGCATCTTTTCGGCCATAGCGGTTTTTGAAAGGTTAGCTTGTTTCATTTCCTGTTCTATCTGGAATGCAATAGCTCTTTTGATTGCTGCCGCTTCTGCCTCTGCACGCAGACCTTCTTCTTCAAGAAAATCGTCGAAGTTTGATCCCAAATGTTCGTTTTTCATTTTGTGCCTCTTTTGTAGGTGCCAAGGCGGCTTAATGCCGTCTTGAGTTCGTTTTGTGGGGTCTTCTGTGATTTCTTTATAAATCCATGCAGTAAAATCATGTACTCGCCGTCAACCGTAAAGAAAACCCGTGCAATGCCGTCTGTCAATCTCGTTCGTACTTCCCATAAGTTTTTGTCGATCTTTTTGATGAGCGGCATTCCCAAAGGCCAGCCAAGCTGGGCGGTCTTGATATCTTCGCCGATTTGACGCTTGTCATCACGTTGCAAATCCTTCAGCCATTCCCGGACCGGCTCATTACCGGCTTCGGAACAATAAAATACGACTTTAATGACAAAAGAAATATCGATCATTTGTGATTCATTGTACCAATATTGGTACGCATGTCAATTTTTGTTTTCATGATCCCTCAAGTTCCACTTATGTTGGAACATTCCGTTAACAACAAAAGTGAATATATGAAGGGCGTCCCCGAACATCACAGCAGTAGCAGATGGCGCTTACGCGTCGCGCGCCATGCTGGGCGCACACGGGGCAGAGGCACCAGCGGCTTGACCGCTGTTGCCGACGGTTATGCCATCTTCCCGTTTTTAGGAATTATTTCGATACACAACTAAATTCCAATTCGGCATTTGCAGTACCACGGAAGGCGCGATAATCAACAGAAGAGGAATCAACCGGCTCAAAAATTTTGCCTTGTTCCTTACAATAATCAGATGCTTTTTTATATAAATCCGTCTTTATCTGAGAACCGGAGGCACCGATGGCTAAGTTAGTCCCCGATAGCATGTATTTACCTGATCCGGCAGGAACAACTTCTGAAATCGAGGAACACGTTGTTAGTAACAACAGCATTAATGAGAATGTGGTTAATGTTCTAATCATATCGTTCTCCTTTGTATTTTCGTAAACTGGAGTATTGCTTGACAACTATCCTGACACAGGGGGGAATTCTCTGCTTAAAAAGATTTTGTCAGTCTTCACCCATTATTATTGTCCGGGTTTAAATCTGGTCTATTATCATAAACCCACTTCAAAAAGGCTTCCGTGTTGTGGGTTATGGACTGGTCATGCTCTACTAAGTTAGTTACTGCGCGGACTATCAAGCCGATTGCAATGGCTTGATCATCTATTTCAAGGATTTCTCTTTCGGGGTAGTCAAAATGTTTCAGTTCGTTGCGGGGGTAATTTACGTGGTTTTTCCCGATTTCAGTTTCAGATAGAGTCAAATTGATTTCCTTTTTTAATGACGAGCATAATTCTTTGAAAGCATTTGTTTTCTTGGAACGATACACAATTTTCCCTAATATTTCTTCCGCTGCCCCGGCTAATGTCGCGGCACAGATGTAATTTTGATTGTTGAGGAAAAGGTCAATGGCAGTTTCGAGGTGAACCAAGGCAATATCAGTTTTACTGATCTTAATAGGTTCAACCATTTTTTAGCCTCCTTTTCGGGGGTATAACTGGGCTGAGGCTGACCAGCGGAACGAAGTGTAGTCTGCTCTAGGCGTAAGTTATACGTTTTTCGTTTTGTAGTGACCTACTTTTGAATAACTTCAATGGATGCGTTAGGGATAGGTTTCATGTTTGGCCGTTGGTATTCTGGATCACTTTCCAATAAACATCGGAAAGTGAGTTCGACACTTGATGACATTTGGTCTACTTTTTCGGCATGTGACGAAACAGGATTCATCAATTTACCTTGCCCACTACAAAATGCATTCGCTTCTTTGTACAAATGAGGGAAAGCATTGGAGCTGGTAACGGCATACCCACGGCCTGAAATAAAATAAGTGTCTTTTCCCGCCGGGATAATTTCTGAGGTGGTTGTACCACATGAAGCCAGTAACAAACCGAGTGGAATTGCAATTAATTTAATTTGCATTGATAAAATCCCCTTTAGAATTAGTTTTCCAGAAAACAGCAAGTTAGCTGATGGTCAGAAGTATTATCTTTTCAATTTAGTAGTTGTCCTTTATGTCGGTTTAGCAAATTTCAGAAGGTTATCGACATTATATTTAAAGTTCTCTTTAAAATTCGGGTTGCTACCAAATGGTGCATATTGGTCATAGTCTTGATAGGTGAGCCATGCCTCTTCAAAAGCGATCTGTTGGCTGAGGGGCAGGGAAGGTTTGAACTCGGCGATAGCAATTTGAAGTTTCGGAAAGAGTTTCTTAAACCGGTCAGTAAGAACGTTGATACCATCGGGCCAGTCGGTGGGGGTTGGATAAAACCCTTCCAGCTCATCCAAAACTTTAGCACGGAAAAAACTCCAGCAGCTCGGTTAAACTCCTGCCGCTGGATCAATCGAATAGCATTAGCATGGTTTCTTTGAGACAGCACGACTCCTACAAAAAAGGAAACAACTCCCCCGATGATTGCGCCTACGACAACAGGGATATACGGAACTATTGCGGGCGTATTTGTGCAATTCACAATGAAACCTCCTTTTGGCATGATCCCATTGGTTTTTCGCTGCAAATACTTCTTGGCGAATTAACAGGACTACTCATTCTATGGTGGCCAATATTCCCTTTTCCATATTTCTCCTGTAACCGCATTGTCCCTTTCTGTCCCGGTTTCAGGTGTGCATATGTTTTCTTTCCTTTAACATGGACAAACGCTCCCCCGTTCTTCTGGTTATGCCGCCTGCTTCTTCATCCTTCATCCATTAAAATCCGTCCTTCCGGAGTGCTGATGAACCATAATTTCGGGCGCCCGAAATTTCGATCTAACTGACTGATTTATAACAATTCATATCCAAAAAACGCCTAAATATTTTCAACCCCATTTTATGGCAATATCACGGACAACATGCTGATATAACTAATAATTATCGCTGAATAATTCCGGGACAACCAATATCTCATCTCAACAAAAAAAACGGCTTGCGGAAAATACCGCAACGCCGGTTTTGAATCGATGGTGATTGAGCCCGACAATGGCCGGGAGGTGCATGAAACAGTGGTCTGCGCAATCCGGTGGCCAAGGCTCGTCTCCATAGACAATTAAGTGGTGGTCATTATAATTGGCTCTAATCCTTTTGCAACTGTTATCTGATAATGTTTTCGGCAATCCTATTCAAAATCAAGCTGGTTTATTCGGAAGGCTATGATGGCGTGTGGCTTGGCTTGTGCTAAGCGTAGCGAAGTGAGACAGTGTCACGGTCAACCCGGAGAAATCAAGATAGTTATGCGGTTGTATGGAAAGGTCAATCATATCTCGGATTCTCGCATGGAGATTTCAGAATCTCTTACAGATACCAAAGTGTTCAGGGGTGATTTCTTCTTATTTTACTTGATGGTTAGGTTGTATTTCGGGTATAAATCAATCAGATACTTCAATCGTTCGGGGTGCTACATGACGAGCAAAGCACTGCATATTTCCCAGATCCAGCATGACCTCTACCTGCTGCCGATTGACAAGCTGCAGGAAGCCAGGGATTTTATCGAGTTTCTGTGCAACAAGGCGGCTGTGCCAAAACCTGCTGTTGTAAAGCTTGAAGGCATCTGGCAAGGGAAAGGTTTTGAAAAACTAAGCCTTGAATCAGAATTAAAATCGGCTCGAGAACAAGTGGCAGAATCAATTATGAATAAGGCGAGCTGAATATGGATTATCTTGCCGATACTGTTACGATTATCCGTCAGTTCAGCAAATCCGGCAGTATCGGAAAGGAAGCCCGGAACATTCTTGCAGGAACCGATATTGGCAAACACCGTATCTATATTTCCGTGCTGTCACTTGCTGAGATCATGTATCTGTCCCAGAAAAACAGGATTGCAATCGACCTCGCCGAGACAATCCGCATCATCAATGCTTCAGACAACTACCGCATTGTAGACCTGACGCCGGACATTGTGACAATAGCCGACAAACTGGACTTTTACGAACTGTTTGATCGCATGATTATTGCCACAGCAAAATTTCTTGATATCCCGCTCATAAGCCCCGACGAAGCAATCCGCCAATCAAATCTCATTCCGGTAATCTGGAAGTAATAGGAAGGCTATTAGGCAACAAGCTGCTTATTGGCATCCATCCATTTGGCCGCCCTCGCGGTTGAAACATCGATTCCAATCCTATTTTCCGCACAATTCATCTCTTCAATCCTCCTTTCCAAACGATGTCTGCCGTAACCCAACTACTTGCGGCAAGTAAAAGCGTGTGTTGCAATATGCATAATTATACGTATAATAACTATATGAAATACTCCTGGGACGAGACAAAACGACTGAATAATCTCAAAAAGCACCGGCTTGATTTTGCCGAGGCTTTCCGGGTTTTCGACGGCCCCACGCTTACCATGCTTGACGACAGTATTGACTACGGAGAAACGCGGTTCAATACAATGGGACTCCTGGGGCTGGCGGTAGTGGTCGTGTGCCATACCGAGAGTGAATCGGAAATACGAATTATCTCAATGAGAAAGGCGGAACAACATGAAACCGAACTATTCTTCTCCTGTGCATGATGATCGCGATGATGCACCGGTGATCACCGCCGAACGGATTGTTGGAGCCAAGCGCCGCATAGGACTGGCGGCCGTGGACAATAATGAATGGCGGCAGGCGGTGAATGAGCGACTCGGCAAGCAGAGGGTCACAATCATGCTTGATGCTTCAATAGTCGCCTGGTTCAAGGCGCAGGCCGGAACCCGTGGCTATCAGACCCTTATCAACTCGACACTGCATGAGGCAATGCAGCATAAGACCCTGGAAAACATGCTGCGTGAGGTGGTACGGGAAGAACTGCAGCACTACGGTCATACAGAGTGACACCCGCTAAATGCCGGCTTGCCGGACTTCGGTAAGCTGGCGCGTGGTAATGCGAAGAAAATCCGCCTCGCCCCCCTTGAAAAACCATTACTTCGTGATTATGTTCAAATCACGTCAATTACACCCCACAAAGGAGAATTCATAGGTATGTCCAAAACCACCAAACAATTCCAGACCGAGGTTCAGCAGCTCCTTGACCTGGTAATTCACTCACTGTACTCCAACCGCGACATCTTCCTGCGGGAGCTGATCTCCAACGCTTCCGATGCCATCGACAAGGTCCGCTTCGAAGCCCATTCCGATGAATCCCTGCTGGAAGGCAACAGCGACTGGAAGATCAAGCTGGTTCCGAACAAGGATGCCGGTACCCTGACGATCATCGACAACGGCATCGGCATGAGCCAGGCCGAGGTGGAAGAGAACATCGGCACCATCGCCCGCTCCGGCACCAAGGCCTTCATGCAGGCCCTGAAAGACAAGGCCGACACCAACAATCCCGAGCTGATCGGCCAGTTCGGCGTCGGTTTTTACGCCTCCTTCATGGTGGCCGACAAGGTCACCCTGGCGACCCGCAAGGGCGGTCCCGCCGAGAAGGGCTGTCTCTGGGAATCCACCGGCGACGGCACCTATACCGTTGAGGAATGCAGCCGCGAACAGCGCGGGACCGAGATCGTTCTGCACCTCAAGGAAGAGTTCAAGACCTACCTGGATGAGTGGAAGATCCGCTCCATCGTCAAGAAGTATTCCGATTACATCCAGTATCCGGTGGTGATGGAAATCACCCGCAGCGAGAAACCGAAAGGGGTGGACGGCAAGGAGATCGAGGGCGCCGGCGAGATCGAGAAGACCGAGGAGCAGACCCTCAACTCCATGAAGGCCATCTGGACCCGTCCCAAGAGCGAAGTCACCGAAGAGGAATACAACGAATTCTACAAGCATGTCTCCCATGACTTCGAGGCCCCCTTCCGCACGATCCATTTCTCGGCCGAGGGCGCCAGCGAATTCAAGGCTATTGTATACCTGCCGGCCAAAAAGCCCTTCGACATGTTCATGGTTGACCGCAAGAAAGGTCTGCAGCTGTATGTCAAGCGGGTCTTCATCACCGACAAGTGCGAAGAGCTGATCCCCGACTACCTCCGTTTCGTCAAGGGTGTGGTGGATTCCAGCGACCTGCCGCTGAATGTCTCCCGCGAGATCCTGCAGGAAGATGTGCAGATCAAACGCATCCAGAAAGGTCTGGTCAGCAAGATTCTTTCGACATTATCAGAGGTTAAAGAGAAATCCTTCGATGAATACGTGACCTTCTGGAAGGAGTTCGGCCAGGTCATCAAGGAGGGCATCCACTTTGATTATGCCAACAAGGAAAAACTCCAGGAACTGGTGCTGTTCGAGAGCACCACAACCGAGGCCGGCGCCTTTGTTTCACTGAAGGAGTACGTTGCCAGGATGCCGGAAGGACAGAAGGAGATCTACTTCATCACCGGCACCAGCCGTGAAGCGCTGGAGCAGTCGCCGCACCTGGAAGCCTTCCGGGCCAAGGGCTTTGAAGTTCTGTTCATGACCGATCCGGTGGATGAATGGGTCGTTCAGGCCCTGACCGAATATGAAGAAAAGCCGCTCAAGGCGGTTGACCGGGGCGACATCAGCCTGGACAGCGAAGAAGAGAAGAAGGAGAAGGATAAAAAGCGGGAAGAGGCCCAGAAGGAGTTTTCCGATCTGATCTCGCTGATCTCCGACCGCCTGAAGGACAAGGTCAAGGAGGTGCGCTTCTCCAACCGCCTGACCGACAGCGCCTGCTGCCTGGTGGCGGAAGCGTACGGTATGAACGCCAACATGGAGCGGATCATGAAGGCCATGAACCAGTCGGTGCCGGACTCCAAGCGGGTGCTGGAACTTAACCCGGATCACCCGATCCTGAAAGCCATGGCCGGCATTTACCTGCAGGACAAGAGCGCTTCGGCCCTGACGGACTACGCCGACCTGCTCTACGACCAGGCCCTGCTGACCGAAGGGTCGCTGATCAAGGACCCGCTCCGCTTTACCAGGCTGGTCAGTGAATTGATGGTCAAAGCAGCGGGGAAATAGACGTTCCCACTTCGCGGATTGAACAATCCTCGCATTTGAAAATAAATACGCCGGGCGCTGCAATCGACAGCGACCCGGCGTTTTCATTTCCGGCAAGTACTTTCATTTCAAGACGTCAAGCCCGATTTTCGCGTCGCCGGAACAGCGCTATGACGGCAGGCAGGGTAACCATGGCAAACAGGGTAGTGTAACCCACCCCCAGGTTTGTTGCCCATCCGATTGAAGACATGGCGCCGTAATCGGTAAAGGCCAGGGAACCGAATCCGACGATGGTCGTCATGGCCGACAGGAAGACCGACCGGCCGATTTGACAGTACTGGATCTCACGCCCTTCATGTGTTGCGGCGTCAACACGAAAGCGGATGTACAGCCCGAAATCGCTCCCCATGCCCAAAATCGTCACCAGCACCATGACATTCATGAAATTGAGGCGCATGCCGGTCAGCGCCATTGTTCCCAGCATGCAGACCGACCCGGCGACAACCGGAAACAGGGAATA
Organism: Desulfuromonadales bacterium; assembly: GCA_016650295.1. GTDB lineage: Bacteria > Desulfobacterota > Desulfuromonadia > Geobacterales > Pseudopelobacteraceae > CAIPTY01. The sequence continues at coordinate 12,821 of JAENWA010000026.1, forward strand.
GAAGAGTCCGGACGGCGCATCGATAAAATGAACCATCAGCAGCATAATCACCAGTATCCCGCCGATCAGGAAGGCGCCGGCAAAACTGTCTTTGACAGCGCTGCTCAGCTGGGAACTGACAAGATCAACGCCGGTTGTCCTGGCGTTCGGGTCAATGGCGCCCAGCGCCTTCAAAAAAGCGTCCTGCTTGAACTCGGCCCCGCGATAATGCAGGTAGATCAAGGCATGATAGCCATGCGCATCCTTAGCCAGATGACGGTCAACGATCCCACGCAACGGTGACGCGGCAAGTATTCTGATCGCTTCATCCTCAGGTACGACTGCGGCCTTTCCCAGGTTATGCGCAGAATCCAAAAACTGCCGGAATTCATCACTGCTGAACCCCTGTTGATCAAGCTTTTCCCGCACAACACCATCCAACCCGTCGCCGGGGAAACCGGTCTGCAACTGCTGCACGATCCGGGCCTGGGTCTCGGGACTGTTGATGATCTTCCCCAGGGAGGACCAGGTTGTGATCTCGCCCTGTTCCTGAAGCGTTGCGGCAAGAGACTCCACCCTGGAGGCGCGCGCCAGCACCGGGCCAAGCTCCGGCCCGTCCAGTGCCACCAGCACGTGCTTGGGCGCCAGGCTCAGGTGCTGCTCGATCTGTTCCTGGGCAATGAAGGCCTCGGAATGCCGCGGCTGCAGGTTCCTCAGCTCCCCGTCAAATCCGATCCTGAACGACACAATGAACATGAAACATACCAGACCGATCGTAAGAACCGTCACCAGTCCGGGGCGACGGGTTGCCAGCCGCCAGACGCCGTGCAGTCCGAATCCGGGAATGGGACGGTAGGTGATCGGGTAGCGCCGCTCCATGAACATCAAGAGCGGCGGCAGGAAAAACAGTGTGGCATACAGCGAGAATATGACCCCCAGGCCGACCAGGATTCCCATTTCGGACAACGCCCGCACATCCGAGATGCTAAGCGCCAGAAACGGCACGGCCGTGGTAACGGCTGCCGTAAAGATCCCGTGGCCGGTATTGAGCAGAGTCAGGCGGAGCGCCTCGTCGCAGCCTTTGCCGGATGCGCGTTCCGTGTGGAATCGATCATAGAGGTGAATCGAGTAGTCGGTGCCGATCCCGGTTATCAGGGCGGTAAAGGCAAACGAGATGATATGGATCGACGGCGTGAACAGGCCGAACAGGCCCAGGGAAAGCACCACGCCGCACACCAGAATGACCGGGATCAGCAGGGTCGGCAGGAAACGGCGATAGGCACCGTAGAATATGCCCAGCACAACCACCAGCGATGAAACGATGCTGATCAGAATATTTTTCTTCATCAACTGCTCATCGAGGACCGCGCTGATGTGGGCGCCGGCGCAGGTAATCGCTATGGGCGCTCCGCGACGGGCCTCATTGATGGCCGCGACCAGTTTGCGGGCAAAGACCATATCCTGAACAGGCTTGACCGGCTCGGCAATCATGATCAGCAGCGTTTTATCGCGGGAGATGAAATAGGGAGATGCGGGATCGAGGTTCAGCGCCTGGCTGCCGATCTTGAGGCGCGGCAGGATCAGGTCGCGCAGAGAGAGCGGGTCAGCCATGGCCAGATTGGTCATGGCGCCGCCGAACTGTCCGGCCAGGGTTGACTGCAGGCGCTGCAGAGATGCATCTACATTCGAGGCATCAAACCGATTGATATACTTCTGTACGTCACCCTCTGCCAGAAACAGCTGCGGATGGGCAACAGCATAGGATACCAGATCGCTGAAGGCCCCGGCCTGCTTTTCGTCATAGATCTGCCAGGTTATGCGTCGAAAGGCCGGCTGGCCGTCAACGCGCGCCTGCTCAAGCCGCCTGGCAAAACTGCCGGCTTCGGCAGGCAGCCGTTCGGGTGGCCCCTGCAGCAGGAAATAGGCCTCCCCGGCGCTGCCGGACCACTCCAGGGATTCCAGCATCAGTTTCAGGGCCGGCTGTTTGGATGGAAACAGGTTGAAGATATTGGTATCAAAACGGACCGTAGAAATGGATGCCAGCGAGAGAACCATCGCCAGCAGAAAGCCGGTCATCACCAGCAGCGGCCTGGTGGTGGTCATGCGGAAGATCCACTCCAGATGACGCTGTGTCAGCAGGTTGCCGGCCGAGGTACAGCGGGTAAACAGATTCTTAAGCATACAAGGTTACTTCTCCTGCAAGGCAGCCAGGGGATAGACCGTCAAACCTTCCAGATGCGCCACAAAGGCTTCGGACGCCAGTTCGGTATTTACCTCGGGCTCGGTGACCTTGATGCGGAATCGCCCGCCGTCGTGGCTGTCCATGATAATCTCGGTTGCCAGCGGGACACCGTTGACCAGCACGTAATCCCGGTAGCGGACCATGTCTCCGTTGGTCAGGCTTTTGGAGATAACCAATCCGTTCTCGTAGGTCACCTGTTCCTTGAGCCCCATGCTGTTGACCCGTTCCATCACGCCGTTGCGAACGGTGTTGTCGGGCTTGTCCGTTTCCATCACCCAGCGGGCCTGACGCCAGGTCTCCCCTTGACCCGTGGCGGGAAGGTCTGCCAGATGTCCGGTATATGCCAGTCTCTTGGAATTGTTGATAATCGTAATCAGGTCACCGGTTACAATCGCCTCCATCATCGTCGTACCGAAGGGTGACAGGATCACCAGCCGCATCCGGTCGGGGCGCTGGTAGAGCAGGTAGCCGTTACTCCCCATCCCCTGGTCTCCCTTGCTGATGGAGAGCGAGGCGGTGGCGGAGAGGGTGTCAACCACGGCTCCCGGCTGATACACAAGCTGCGGCTTCGGGGTGGTGGCACAGCCGCCTGACAGGAGCAGTACAAAAATTATGGAAAATACGATAAACATTTGCTTAGTCATTCACACATCCCTTCGCCAAACCGAGGCGTCCTTCCAGATCGTCTATGAACTGCCGTGCCGACCGGCCGCTGCGACGGGCGGTAGAGCCGAACCATTTCAGTGCCTTATCACGCAATATATCATCAGAAACATCAAGTTTACGCAGGGCAGCATAGCGCCGGACAATCGCCAGGTATTCATCCTGATCGAGACAGTAGAACCCCAGCGAAATTCCGAAACGGTCCGACAGGGCCAGTTTTTCACCCACCGCCTCGTCCGGGTGGATCTCGCCGCCGCCGACATTGTCCTCCATCCGCTCCGGCATCAGGTGACGACGGTTGGACGTTGCGTAGATCAGCACATTGGCGGGCCGCTCCTCGATGTCGCCGTCCAGCAGGGTCTTGAGCGCCCGAAAATCCCCTTCACCCTCATCAAAAGAGAGATCGTCACAGAACAGGATGAAATAATAGGGCTGACCTCGCAGCAGGGCGGTAATCTGCGGCAGCGACATGATATCCCAACGCTTCAGTTCGACCACCCGCAGGCCGCGGGGTGCGAACGGCTTCAACAGCCCCTTGACCAGGGATGACTTGCCGCAGCCCCGTTCACCCCACAACAGCACGTTATTGGCCGGCAGCCCGCCTACGAACTGGGCCGTATTGCGGACAACCTCGGCGCGGATGACGTCGATGCCCACCAGGTCATCCAGTTCAAACAGGTGAGGATGGGCAACCTCCTGCAGATAGCCCCCCTCGCCGGCCCGCTCCCAGCGGAACGCCAGGCGGTTTTCAAAATCAGGGGATGCGGGAGCAGCCGGTGCCATCCGGTCTACCATCAGCTCGATCTTTTCCAGCAGGCGATCGATTTTTTCCATCGAAGCTGTCACCCTCAGCACCCGCAGCCGCAGTTATGGCAGACCTTTCTGAACTCACCGGCCGGTGCTATGGTTTCAGGCGCAAAGGCAATCCGCCTGACCGCAGCATGAATGTCCTCCATGATGTCCAGATGCTCGCTTTTTCCGATAATGTGCCCGATACAGTGATTCCCCTGGCTGTCATCGGACGCCACCTTGACACAGTTGAGCAGATCGGCATAACTGTTGACGGTGATCTGCACGTCATGCTTGCGGACGCAGTTCAACGCCACCCCCGACCGCTCCATATCCCTGCCCAGCCCGCTCATGAAGCACCGGAAAGTATCCCCCTCAAAATCGAACAGCCAGTCCTTTCGAAGATGCTGCTGACCGAAGATTGTCACGGTCACGGTTTTCAACGCCTTGCCTGTCATGCACTATTCTCCTTCAGTCCCGTTCTGCAAGCGGACATTCCGCTTCCCAGGCGACGTAACCATCGCCGTAGATGGCAAGGAAATTCTCGATGCGCTGCCGGTAATAATCGGTCTGAGCCGCCTCTTTCTCCAGCCAGGACAGTTCTTCGCGGCAGATAAAATGTTGGCCGTGCAGAAAACGGTAAAATTCGCGGATGCCCTCCAGACTGCGCTCCAGCATGGCGGCCTCGGGGTCCAGGGTATGGGTGATAAACCAGTTGGCCGCAAAGCGCCTGATAATACCCGGCTGCGGCCTGACGACATTCTGACGGGAAAAGTCCAGCACATAGTCCCGCAGATAATAATCAACCGCATAGGCCAGATCGGAAGCCTGCTGCGGGGTATGACCATGGAGTTGCAGATGCTGATAGAAACGCTTCAGCAGCGACTGGCAGAGTTCATCAACCCGCAGCTCATCCTCCAGGGTGTTGAAGTCAAAATCATCGTGTTCGAATTCGATTTCCGGGCACTGTTCTTCGTTCATAACCATCCTAAGCTTGTGGATTCAATGACAGCAGTTCCTTGTGGACAAAGCGGCCGTTTTTCTGGATCAGGACATCGTCAAACCAGATCTCGCCGTCAGCCAGGATCCGGACCAGATCCCAGTGTACGGCCGAACGGTTGCCGTTGTCGCATTCGTCATAGGCCTGGCCGGGTGTAAGGTGAATCGATCCGAAGATCTTTTCGTCGAAGAGGATGTTGCGCATGGGTTGACGGATACCGGGATTGATGCCGAGCGCAAACTCGCCGATGTAACGGGCCCCCTCGTCGGTATCGAGAATCTTGTTGAGAGCGTTATCCATGCCGCCGTCGGCGCTGGCCTTGATGATTCTGCCATCCTTGAAATCGAATCTGATGCCGTTGTATTCCTTGCCCTGGTAGATACTGGGGCAGTTGTAGGTGATATGTCCCTGCACCGAATCGCGGACCGGCGCGGTAAAGACCTCGCCGTCCGGCATGTTGAAGCGCCCGTCGCACTTGATGCCCGGCAGACCGTCAATGCTGAATAAAATATCCGTATCCGGGGCCGTAATCCGTACCTTTTTGGTGCGGTCCATCAGCTTTTTCAGTTTTTCCTGTTTCCGTGACTCCGCGTTCCAGTCGATGCAGCAGGCCGAGAAGAGATAATCCTCGTACTCCTCCAGACTCATCTTGGCCTCCTGGGCAGCCGCATGGGTCGGGTAACGGGTCACCATCCAGCGGGTATGCTTGACACGCTGGTCGATCAGCGGTTTGGTGACCTTCTGATAGGTCACCATGGCCTGCTGACGGGCATTAGCCATGACCATCGAGTTTTCACCGGCGGAGATGCCGATATACACCGTCAGTGTCTTGAAGAAATCCAGCTTATGCTGCGGAAAATGCTCCAGCTGCTGCTTGCCGGCCAGGTTGTAAAACTGGCGGTCGATCTCCGGGTTGGAAAAACTGTATTCCACGTATTTTGCGCCGCGCTTCAGGCAGAGTGCATACAGCTCCTTGACCAGCGGGGCCGCCTCGAAACCCGAAGCACTGATCAGCACCACATCACCCTTCTTGACCCTGGTGGAGTAATCGACCAGGATTTCTGCAAACTGCACAATGCGGGGATCTTTCATTCAACTATCCTTTCAGCGGATGGAAAATTATCGTTGTTCTGCTTTGTCACGTTGCAGAAAATATCACTTCCCTCAACCCATCCCCACCCTAACCCTCCCCTTGAAAGGGAGGGAATTACTAAGGCTCCTCCCCCTTCAAGTACCCTCTGGGGCATAAAGGGGAGGTTGGGAGGGGGATGGGGTACTGACGGTAATCAGGCAAAGCAGAAGTAAAAAGCTAAAATAAATTTCGTAATCAGCCATAATCTGCTAGTCTGGCGCACTCACATCAAAATCACACATAACTATGGAAATTAACATGAACCCTCATACAATTGAAACCAAAATCATGAATCCGCTCATGGGCGGCAGCATCCCCCTGCCCACCTACGCCACCCACGGTTCCGCGGCCATGGACCTGCGCGCCTGCCTGTCCGAGCCGCTGACGGTGCAGCCGGGCGAAACCGTCATGGTTCCCAGCGGCATTGCCATCAGCATCCATGACCCAGGGTTGGTGGCACTGCTGGTGCCCCGTTCCGGCCTGGGGATCAAACACGGGATTGTTCTGGCCAATACGATCGGGGTGATCGACTCGGATTACCAGGGAGAGATCGGTATCGGGATTTATAATCGCGGCAGGGCGGCATATACGATCGAACCGGGGGAGCGGGTCTGTCAGATGATGTTTGTACCGGTAACACAGGCGGCACTCGGCATTGTGGAGGAGTTCAGCATGGACAGCGCCCGCGGCGCCGGAGGGTTCGGCCACACCGGCAGAAAATGATCAGAGCGACAGGATGTCGCTGGTAAGCCCTAACCCGCCGGTTTTACCCATCACTTCAAGATTCAGGCATTCACCATCAAAAAGCCGGCCGGCGATATCCATGACATCCGTTATGCGGACAGCATCAAAACCTGCCAGGATATTTTCTATCGGCTGATGGCGCCCCAGGTAGATAACATTCTTGGCCAGGCGAGTCATCAGACTGTCGCTGCTCTCCAGCGACATGAGCAGATTGCCTTTGATCTGTTCGCGGGCTGAATCCAGCTCGGCCTGTGTCACGGGCTCATTCTTCATCCGTTTCATTTCGGCCAGGGCGATGTCCAGCACCTCGCGGCAATGCTTCTGTTCGGTGCCCGAGTAAACCACCAGCGCTCCCGAGTCGGCGTGGGATATGACATAAGCATACACCGAATAGGCCAGCCCTTTCTTCTCGCGCACCTCCTGAAAAAGGCGCGAGCTCATCCCGCCACCCAGTATGGTGGTGAGAATATGCATCGCATAACGGTCAGGATGATCCTGCTGCAAGGCGCGGGTTCCCATGCAGATCAGCGTCTGCTCCAGATCACGTTCGCACTGGTTGACCCGCCGGCCCACCTGCGGAGTGAAGCCGAGTCCGGAAGGTCCCCAGGCGGATGAGGATATGGCTGAAAACTCCGCCTTCACCAGCCCCACCAGCACTTCATGGTTCACATTGCCGGCTGCGGATATGATAATATCCTGCGGGCGATACCGGCTCTGCTTGTACTGTACGATGGCCTCACGGGAAAGTCCGTTTATGATCGCTTCCGTGCCGACGATCGGGTTCCCCAGGGCGTGACCATTCCAGAAGCTCTGGTGAAAACGGTCATGGATGGCTTCTTCCGGAGAGTCATCCCGCATCTTGATTTCCTGCAGGATGACCTTGCGCTCACGTTCGATCTCATCAGCCGGAAAAGTGGAGTACAGGAAGATATCCGACAGCAGATCTGTCACCCGAGGAAGAAACTTGGCCAGCACCTTGGCGTAGTAGCAGACGTATTCATGGCCGGTGAAGGCATTCAGAATGCCCCCCATGGAATCGATCTCCAGGGAGACCTGGCGGGCTGATCGACGTTCGGTTCCCTTGAAGAGCAGGTGTTCAATGAAATGGGCCACGCCGTTATACTCGGGGGTTTCATGCCGTGACCCATTGGCCACCCAGATACCGATCGAAACCGTATGCATATGTTCGACGTGCTCGGTAATCACCCGCAGGCCGTTGTCAAGAACTGTTGAAGTTATCATGTAGTCAAGCATACCTCATATTTTTAATTTATCCAGTCCAATTGATCATAATTTACTACAAAGAATGTATTGCGGCAGTATCCCCTTTTTGCTAGAACAGAAGCAGCACCACTACCACGGAGGTATATCTGCATGCAACTTGTAAACACCACCATCCCGGATGTCAAAATCATCGAACCCAGAGTGTTCGGGGATGATCGCGGATTTTTTTTCGAGAGTTACAATGAACGCACCTTCCAGAAACTGACCGGACTGGAGTTGCGTTTTGTCCAGCACAATCACTCCCGTTCGGCACAAAATGTCCTGCGCGGCCTGCACTATCAGATACAGCAGCCCCAGGGAAAACTGGTGCGGGTGATTAGCGGCGATGTTTTTGATGTGGCTGTTGACATTCGCAAGAGCTCCCCTAGCTTCGGTCAATGGTTCGGCGCACTGCTTTCAGCGGATAACAAGCGACAGATGTGGGTACCTGCCGGTTTTGCCCATGGTTTCTGTGTTACCTCCGAATACGCCGAGTTTCTCTATCTGACCACCGACTACTGGGCGCCGGAACATGAACGCTGCATCGCCTGGAACGACCCGCAGCTGGGCATTACCTGGCCGATCAGCGGCGAGCCGCTGGTCTCCGTCAAAGACCAGAGCGGCTCTCTGTTCAAAAACGCGGATTATTTCCCGTGACCCCAGCCGGTATCGGCCGGAATGCACAGCCTGGCGGCGACAACGGCCGCTGGCTGGTTCTGATGTGCATCTGCCAACTGTTCATCATGCTGGTTTTCATCAATTACTCCGCCGTACTGCCCATGCTCCGAAAGGAATGGGGTATGAGCAATACCCAGGCCGGTATGATCTTCTCCGTGTACCAGCTGGGTTATATCGCCTCCGGTGTGATTCTCAGCACACTGACCGACCGGATCAACACCCGCCTGATCTTCATTACCGCCGCCTTCTGGTCGGCGGCGGCCAATCTCCTCTTTGCACTCTACGCACACGACTTCACCAGCGGCATGATTTTACGCGCCCTGACCGGCCTCGGAATGGGAGGCACCTACATGCCGGGCCTCAAGCTGGTGGCCGAGCGCTTCGACTCCGCCACCCGCGGCCGTGCCATCGGCATCTATGTCGGCTCGCTGGTGATGGGCGCCTCCCTCTCACTGGCCGTAACCGGCTGGCTGACCGGACTGGCCGGCTGGCGGGTCGCCTTTATCTGCTGCTCGGTCAGTGTCTGTATCGGGGCGCTGCTCTCGTTTTACGTTTTCAAGGGCTACAAGCCGGTCATGCATATGAAGACCGAGGCCGGATTCAGCGGCGAGGTTGTCCGCAATCGCCCTGCCCTGCTGATGATCCTCGGCTATAGCGCCCATATGTGGGAGATGTACGGCATGCGCAGCTGGCTGGCCCCCTTCATGACGTCGGCCTTTGTCGGCTGGGGTGTTGAAAGCAGCCGCGCCACCGGCCTGGCTTCAACGGCCGCCGCGGTCATGGTCGGCATCGGGGCCTTCTCCACAGCCATCACCGGCAGCCTGTCGGACCGCCTGGGACGCACCGCCACGGTCAGCGTGGTCATGCTGGCCAGCGCCCTGTTCTCCTTCGGTTTCGGCTGGCTGATCAACACAAACATCTGGCTGACCCTGGTGATCGGGCTTCTGTACGGCTATCTGATCGTCGCCGAATCGCCGGTCTTCTCCACCGGTCTGACCGAACTGGTGGCGCCCGGCTACCTGGGGGCGGCCATGGGTCTGCAGTCCCTGATCGGCTATTCCATGGGCATGATCTCCCCGACCGTCTTCGGCTGGGCCCTGGACACTTTCCGGGGTTGGCAGCCGCTGCCGGGTATCAGCGGTGAATGGGGAATCGCCTTCAGTTGCCTCGGACTGGGGGCGCTGGCCGGACCGGTTTTCATGTGGCTGCTGCGCCGCACCCCCGGCAGCATCAAAATGGCCGGCGGCAAACGCTGACATGCGGCGTTATCCTCTCGTAACGCGCCGTTCTTCCTCCCTGCCATTAGAATAATATTGTTATCGAATGTAGTTGCGGTACTATGCTTGAAATTTTAATTTTCCGGGAGAGGGTGATTTATGCCAAAGGTACTCTTGACGCTTGCCGAAGGATTTGAAGAGATAGAAGCCCTGGCCATCGTGGATGTCCTGCGCAGGGCAGAGATTGAAGTCGTTGTGGCAGGCCTGCAGCCCGGGCCAATAACCAGCGCCCGCAGGGTCACCGTCATACCGGACACAACCCTTGACACCATCAGCGCCGATGGATTCGACATGTTCATCCTGCCGGGCGGACAGCCCGGCGCCGACAACCTCAATAAAGATCCCCGCATTCATCGACTGCTGGCGGATTTCAACTCCACCGGCAAACTGATCGGGGCTATCTGCGCCGCTCCAATCATACTGGCTGATGCGGGACTGCTGACGGGCAAACGAGTAACCTCGTATCCCGGATACAGCAGCAAACTGAAGGGAGCGCTGTATGAAGACCACCCGGTGGTAACTGACGGAAACATCATTACCAGCCAGGGCGTCGGCACCGCCATCAGTTTTGCCCTGGCCATCGTCTCACGACTGGCAGGAGCGCAAACAGCTGAAACCGTTTCAAAAGCCATGCTGGTTCGCGATCCCCACCTATGGGATCAGCAGCTTTTTAACAGTACCATCCAGGCCTTGGTAGGCGCGCTGGAAATGAAGGACACCTACACCCAAGGTCATGCCAAACGTGTCACGGAGTACTCTCTCAGTATCGGTTCAAAACTGAATCTTGATGTAACCGAGCTTCGCGACCTCTACCTGGGGGCTGTTCTGCATGATATCGGCAAGGTCGGAACCGCAGACGAGGTCCTCAATAAACCGGAAAGTCTGAACCGGCGTGAAGAAACCCTTGTACGGGAGCACCCGCTCAAGGGTACGCTCTTTATCGTGGGAAACGAATACCTGAGTCAGATTGTACCGGTTATCCTGCACCATCACGAGCGCTGGGACGGCAAGGGCTATCCCGGCCGTTTGAAAGGCGAGCAGATCCCGCTCAACGCACGGATCGTGTGTGTCGCCGACGCCTTTGATGCCATGATGTCCAATCGTTCCTACCGGGATGGATTAAGCAGAGAAACTGCGATCATCGAATTGCAGAAGGAGAAAGGAACACAATTTGACCCGTTTCTGGTAGACGTGTTCATCGAGTGCCTCAATGATTCGCCTTTCGAGATGAAGGACTTCAGTTATTACTTCTGAAACCATTTGTTTCAATTGGTTTTTTAATTCAGACTCGATTATCGGGCAACAGGCAGACAACAAAAAGCCGCTTCCCCAGAAACTGGAAGCGGTTTTTTTATTTTATTTAGCAGCCCTGCGATCCGCCGATAATCTTCTCTCTGGCCCTTTATACCCGGCACTCGATTTTCTCCGTTCATTATGAGTACGTCTTTCTTCTGTTATTTTTGGTGACAGTTCATCAACATACTCCAACCGTTTAGATATCCAATGTATTAGCTTTCGTAGTATATTCATTTGAATACCTCCACGCCGGATACAAATTTCACAACTCATTAATATTATATATTATTTGAGCCGTTTGCAAAACTCATTATTGCACCATCCCCACCAGTTCCATAAATTCACCTGAGTAGGACTGACACGAGACTCAATTTGTCAACCCGTGTCATGGCCTTGATCAGGGCTTCTCTGCTGGCGGCAGACGAGCGGCTGTGGTTATCTTCCACGTAGACCACCCGCAGCGGTTGACGCCCCCGAAAATATTTGGCGCCGCTGCCATTCGCATGTTGACGGTATCGCCTTTCAACATCCGTGGTAATCCCTGTATAGAGGGAGTTGTCAGAACAAAGAATGATGTAGACCTGCCATTTCATAGGGTAACCATACTGTTTCGTCCTGAAGCCTGACATCAAGCCTGACGCGGCCATCAACCGTCTAAAACAGCAGAACCTCACCTTTTGGTGCTTCAGCATCCTGTTTTTCGTGCGGCTTGCAGCTACACTTTTGACTCCCGCGTTGACTTCCGTGGTGACTTCCGGGGTGACTTCCGGGGTGACTTCCGGGGTTGTGACAGAAACAGCTTCTTTCAGAAAGACAATGAAGCTAACACACATTCCGATCTCGACCATTTGTGGTTCTGGCAAACCGAGATAGAAACTGATGAAATGACCTACCTAAAAATGTCAGAAAGTCTCGTCGCTTCTGGGAAGTAGTATTGAAGGGCCAATGCTGCAAGAAAAGCCACAGCACATATGCCTGCAAATGGTTTCCAGGTTGTCTTAAAAATGCTGCCTATCCAGTTTTCGTCATCGATTATGCTGGCCTTCTTCATAAGCGATGCCGCCAGGAGTCCCTCAAAAGCCGCCTCAGAAAGGATCATAGGGGCTTCCGAAAAGACGAAAATCGCATTACCCAAGATCGTTACGAGTAGAACCACCAAGATTCCTATCGCAATAGCGGGGCCTGCAACCTCTCCGAGAAGATCACCAACCCCGTCAGCTGCACCTGATGCGCCTTCAGAGATTGATGAGATTGGTGTTTCTACGGCAACTAAAGAATCAAGCTCGATGGAAGCCGACGCTCCACCACCGTCAAACGATCCGCCTCCGCCATGAAATGTGGGGATATGACCTCCTGAAGAGCCACCAGAAGACGGAGTGGGTAAATCTAACCAGTCTGAGGCATTGGATGTTTGGTTGTTTCTCTTCGGTGTCACATATAAGAGCCAGAGTTTTATGCAAATGAAGAATATGAGATAGGAAAATATAACTGCCAGTGGATACCTTACAATGAAATTCTCGACACTGAAGGCTAGAAATAGTTTTGAGAAAAGTAACCCTGAGCACGCTGTAGCAAGCAGGATTGCACTCATGTGAATGCGCAATGGGTGCCTGTTACGAAAGGTACTTACGAAGTTCTCTTTCTTTTTAATATTCATTTTGCCTCTTTGTGGTTCAATCGGGTAGGAGGCGGGGTCTCCCCCGCCGTCCTCCCACACCACCGTACGAACGGTTCCGTATACGGCGGTTCATGATACGCGCTGAAGCCGGTTATACTGACCCTGAAGCGATATCAGACCAAGGTTTTCGAAGTAGGA
>JAENWA010000027.1 GCA_016650295.1 Desulfuromonadales bacterium
CTTCGCCATCTTGCCCTCGATGAAGCCGGCATAACCGAGAATCACCCCCAGGGGATTGTTGATCTCGTGGGCAACGCCCGAAGACAGCACACCCAGCGAGGCCATCTTGCCCTGTTGCGCCAGGGAGGCCTCCATCTCCTTATTGTGACGGATGATGTCCGTCATACGGTTGAAGGCGCCCGCCATCTCGGCCAGTTCATCCTGTCCTTCGACAGCCATCTTCTCTGCGAGATTGCCGCGCTTGACCCGTCGGATGACCTCGATCATGTGGGTGATGGGGCGGGTAAAGAGTGCGGAGGCCCTGAAAACCAGCACTATTGCTGCCGTTCCGACCACGAGAACCAGCAGTATCATGCTGAAGATGATATGTTCCTTGATCTTGTTGGCCTCGCGGTAGAACTCATCCTCGTAGGAGCCGACGGCAACGATCCAGCCCCAGGGTTGAAAATATTCATAGTGGACGATCTTCATGCGCGGCGTCGTGCTGCCGACGTTTTTCCAGGGGTAGCGGATCCAGCCGTTTTTCTTCTCGCACATCTCCCGGATAAAGGGAAAGCCGCTGGAGTCGCGGGCATCGATGACGTTGATACCCTCTGCGTCAGGATGAATGGTGAGGGTGCCCGAGCTGTCCATGCAGAAGATATAGCCGGTGTCGCCGACCTTCTTGGCCTTGATCTTTTTCTTCAGGGCTGCAAAGGCCTCTGATTCCCGTTCATCGGTCGCGGAGCCTGTATTCCGGCGCAGGCCGTCACGATAGTGCTGATGGTGGGCGTCGAGCAGGTCAACCGTGAACGAGACCATATGCTGAAGGTCGTCCTTGCTGGTCTGGGTTACCCCCAGGTAGGCCTGGTGATTGGCTATATAGCCGATCATCGCGGCAACGATGAGGAGCGGTACGAGGACCAGAGGCAGCACCAGCGACAGCAGTTTCCAGCTTACCTTGAGTTTGTTGAGTAATAGTGTCACCAGGCCCCCGTGCCGTATACATCCGTGTTTTCAATGATATACTCGAACAGGCTGTGTAATGCAAGCAGGTATGGCTGGAGATAGATCAATGACTGTGGTATTACATTAAATAAACTATCCAAGACGAAAGGAGCCTGTCGGGCTTAGAATAAATGAGATTTCCTAAGTCCGACAGACTCCCAGGAGAAAAAATCGATGCCTTCCCATGAGTCTGTCATTCTGATTGTTGATGATTCCTCTTTGGCGCGCAACATCCTTGAATCATTACTCTCCAATGAAGGCTATCGCCTCGTTTTTGCCGAAAATGGTGCCGGGGCGATTCGAACCGCGCTGGAAGAATATCCCGACCTGATCCTGCTGGATGTGACGATGCCGGACATGGATGGTTTTGAGGTCTGTCGCAAGATTCGCAGCGACCATTTCCTGGCCGAGGTGCCGATCATCATGGCAACAGCCCTTGATGACAGCGCTTCACAGATTGAAGGACTGAAGGCCGGGGCTGACGACTTCATACTCAAGCCTTACAACAGTGGCGAACTCCGGACGAGAGTCCGAACCATCACCCGACTCAACCGCTATCGACGTATCAAGAGCAGCGAAACAAACTATCGCAATTTATTTGAGAATATGATGGTGGGTTTCGCATATTGCAGGATGCTGTTTGATGATAACTGCAATCCGGCGGATTTCATCTATCTCGATGTAAACCGTGCCTTTGGAGAGTTAACCGGACTGGAAGACGTAATCGACAAAAAAGTATCCGAGGTGATTCCGGGTCTCAGAGCATCAAATCCGGAATTACTCGAAACCTATGGCCGGGTATCGTTGACCGGTATACCTGAAAAGTTTGACACTTTTATTGAACCGTTGAAGATGTGGTTTTCCGCCTCGGCGTACAGTTCGGAACGTGGATACTTCATAGCGGTTTTTGATAATATCACCGAGCGCAAGAAGACTGAAGACGCGTTACGCCTCATGGCACAGGCGTTTGAGCACAGCGGTGAGGCGATTGTTATTACCGGACCGGACAACACCATACTCACCACCAATAAATCATTTACCCGGATGACCGGCTACAGCCAGGAGGAAGCTCTTGGACAGAACCCGAGTATTCTTCAGTCAGGAAAAGAAACCAAAGAGTTTTATGCATCAATGTGGGCATCAATTCTGAATAATAACTATTGGCAAGGCGAGATCTGGGATAAACGTAAAAACGGGAGCTTCTATCCCAAGTATCTGACCATTTCGGGAGTGCGGAATGATCAGGGGATCATCACCAACTTCATCGGCAATTTTACGGATATTACCGAACAGAAGAATGCTGCCGAGAAAATTGAACACCTGGCGCATTATGATCCCCTTACCAACCTGCCCAACCGTTTCAGCCTTATGGAAAGGTTTTCCCAGGCTCTGCAACAGGCCAAGCGATCCTCCAGCCGCCTGGGGATCTTGTTTATAGATCTGGATCGGTTCAAGGACATTAACGATACACTCGGGCATCATGTCGGCGACCTGCTGCTTTCTCATGTAGCGCTGCGCTTGACGAATGCAGTCCGCGGCGCCGATATTGTTGCACGGCTCGGCGGTGACGAGTTCGTGGTCGTGCTGCCGCAGATCCAGACCGGAGTCGACGCGGCGCATCTGGCGCTGAAGATTCAGCAAGCCTTGTCCCACTCCTATCAACTCGTGAATCACTCGCTGAACATCACCTCCAGTATCGGTATCAGTATTTTTCCGGATGACGGTGAAACAATCGATGATTTGATGAAACATGCCGATCTTGCCATGTATTATGCCAAATCAATCGGCCGCAACAACTATCAATTCTTCAAACCGGAGATGAACTCGTCCGTTCATGAAAGACTTCTGCTGGAGAATGACCTGCGAACGGCCATCATAAGGGAGGACTTCTTTCTGCACTATCAGCCTCAGATCGAGGTGACCACCGGACGGATGGTCGGGGTTGAGGCCTTGGTCCGCTGGCAGCATCCCGAGCGCGGTCTCGTCCTGCCGGACATGTTTATACCGATTGCCGAGGAGACCGGGCTGATCCTGCAGATTGGCGATCTGGTGCTCAAGGCCGCCTGCCGGCAGCTGACCGACTGGAAGTCAGAGGGACTTACACCGGTACGAATGGCCGTCAACCTGTCAGCCAGGCAATTCAAACAGGAAAATCTCACTCGTCTGGTAGCGGATATCATCACCGAAACCGGGGTCGATCCACATCTGCTTGAACTGGAAATTACCGAGAGTGCCGCCATGGACGATCCCGAGGCGGCCATAATTCATCTGCGCAGATTCAGGAAGATGGGGGTTGAGCTTGCCATAGATGACTTTGGCACCGGTTATTCCTCGCTCAGTTATTTGAGACTTTTTCCGGTTAATCGACTGAAGATCGATCGTTCATTTGTTCAGAACCTGGCAACGAACGCTGATGATGGTGCGATTGCAGCAGCTATCATTACCTTGGCGCATACACTTGGCAAAGAGGTAATTGCCGAAGGAGTTGAGAACGAAGCCCAGTTGAATTATCTCAAGGATCATCGCTGTGATATTGTACAGGGTAACTTTTTCAGCCTGCCGTTGCCTGCCGATAAAATCACGGAACTGCTGCGCTCTGGCTTCAAAAAGAAAGAATAAATACCAGAAAGGCTTTCAATCATGATATCCCACCATAACCGCAGCATGACCGCCATGCTGGATGGACTTTCCCGCGAATACCTGCAGGGCAAGGAAGAAGTGCTGCGACTGTCGGTGGTTGCGCTCCTGACCGGAGGTCATATCCTGATCGAGGATCTGCCGGGCCTGGGCAAGACCACGGTCGCCTTGGCCCTGGCCGCCAGCACCGGGCTCAGCTTCGGCCGGGTTCAATGTACCAGCGACCTGCTCCCTTCCGATATTACCGGCCTCTCGGTGTTCAATCGAGAGGAGGGGCGCTTCGTGTTTACCCCCGGGCCGATCTTCAGCAATATCGTCCTTTTGGACGAGATCAACCGGGCCATGCCCCGCACCCAGAGCGCCATGCTGGAGGCCATGGAGGAGAGCCGGGTAACGGTGGAGGGGGTCACCCACCATCTGCCGGACCCGTTTATGGTCTTTGCCACCCAGAATCCGTCCGACCAGAGCGGCACCTTCCTGCTGCCCGAGTCCCAGCTTGACCGGTTCCTGATCTGTACGAACATCGGCTATCCGTCGGAGCATCTGGAGAAGGGGATCATCGCCGGCGGCGGTATCCGTGAGCGGATTGCAGATATTTCGGCCGCCGTCGATGCCGAAGACATCCGTACCGCCCGGCGACAGGTGGCGGAGGTCTACCTGTCGGAGGCGCTGGTCGGATACATCTATGCGCTGGTGGCCGCCACCCGCACGCACCCCATGATCCAGACCGGCCTCTCCACGCGGGCGGCCATCAACCTGGCCCAGGCCGCCCGGGCGGCTGCCTTTCTGGAGGGTCGCGACTTTGTCGCACCCGAAGATGTCAAAGGGATTGCCGCAGCGGTCTGCAGCCACCGGCTGGTCATGCGGCCCGAACACGAGACCGCCCACAAGGGAGAACTGCTACGCACACTCATCAGCGACATAGCACTGCCTTTGGTCTGAGGATCAGCAAGGCCGGGGCGCTGTATATCGCCATTACGCTCCTGCTGGGTTTCTCGGCCGTCAATACCGGCAATAACCTGCTGTTCCTGGTGGTGTCCGGGCTGCTGGCGTTCATGTCCGTCACCGGGCTGGCCGGAATGTACAATCTGAAGGGACTGACGCCCGACCTGTTGCCGTCGGCCGAGATATTTGCCGGCACAGCCACCCCCTTTCGACTCCGGCTCCATAATTCAAAACAGCGCCTGCCCTCGTTTCTGATTCGGGTCGAATGTGCCAACGGGCAGGGTGTCACGCTGCCTGTCACAGCCCCCGCCTCCACGGTTGAGACAACGATCACGATGACCTTCCCCCGACGGGGCCATGCCGGCATCGGCACGGTCAGGGTCAGTTCGCCCTTTCCGGTCCATTTCTTCACCCGCTACTGGACCTTCAGCATCGATGACCGGTTCATCGTATTTCCCCGTCTTATTCAGGGAGTATCAAGCGGTGACGGTCTGGCGGAGCAACAGGCCGGCACTGTTGTAAGGCGGGAGCGGGGGCAGGATGGCGAACTGGAACGGATTGCGGGATATTCGGGGCGCGAACCGCTGCGGGCGATTCACTGGAAACTCTCGGCCCGCGGGAACGACCTGCTGGTCAAGGAGTTCGGCCGCCAGTCGGTACCGCCGCTGGTGATCGAACTGGAAAAACTGGCCGGAAGCACCCTGGAGGAACGCATCTCCCGGGCCGCCTGGCTGGTGCGGCGCACGGTGCATGAACGGCCGGTCGGGCTCTGCCTCGGCGGCACTACGATTCCTCCCGCCACCGGCAGAGTTCATGGCGCTTTGCTGTTAAAGGAACTGGCTCTCTATGGCCTCGATTAGTTCTCTGCCCCGGATAACCGGGATAAGTGCGTTAAAGAAGTTGTCTTCTGCAAGAACCACACAGAACACAACTCTTAACGCACTGATATCCATCCTGGCATACGCCATCGCCCTGTGCGGCATCATGCCGCTTTTTCCCTGGCTTGAGGCTGCGCCGCGGCTGATCCTGGCAGCCGGGCTGGCGGCCGGTGTCTGGCAGGCCTGGCGGGGCGCCTGGCCGATAAAAACCTGGCTGTTCAACGCGGCCATTGTCCCGGTCTTTCTCTACTATGCGATGCAGTTCAGCCGCGCCAACCCGGTTCAGCCGGTGGTCAGCGTCCTGGCCGTCATGCTGGCGGTCCGGCTGGCCGGCCCCAAGAACGCCCGTCATTATCTGCAGATCTCGGCCCTGTCCCTGTTCTGCCTGGCCTCATCCTCTTTGTTCGACCTCAGCCCGGCGTTTCTGGTGTACCTGATCCTGCTGTTGCTGATGGTGGCCGTTTCGCTGGTGCTCCTGACCTTCTACAGTCAGGACGAGCGCATGCTGCTGCAGCGCGCTGACCTGCGCAAGGTGCTGCTGGCAGGGGTGGCCATGCCGCTGGCCTCATTGCCGCTGCTGATCTTGTTCTTTCCGATTTTGCCGCGCACCCAGCTTCCGCTCTGGAATTTCATGGCCGCACCATCAGTGCGACCATCGGGTTTCAGCGACAAGGTCGAGCCTGGCAGCAGTGCCACGGTCGGGGAATCGCGGGCACTGGCCTTCCGGGCCGAGGCGCCGCGTCTCCCCCAGCAGCAGCTGTACTGGCGCGGCACTGTTTTCAACCGGATTGAGGGAAACCGCTGGGTGCGTATTGAACCACCTTTTGAAAACATCATCTACAACGGCCGGCGTATTGCCCAGATCATCTACCCCGAGCCGGGGCCTTCACGGGCATTGCTGGCGCTGGATGCTCCGGCTGCCGTAACTCTCCAGCGGCTACGACGCTCAAGTGACGGTGTCTACGAATTTCAGGGGCGCTCGGGAAGACGGTTCACCTATGGCGCGGAGTCGGTTCTGACCGGGGCCCTGGCCACGACCGGCGCAATTAATCGTCTGTTTTACCAGACACTTCCCGACAGCCGCTCGCCTCGCATCACGCGTTTGTCGGCTGATATTCGAAAGTCCGCCACAACCGACGCCCGCAGGCTGGAGCAGCTGGAGACTTACTTCCGTAATGGCGGCTTCCGTTACAGTCTGACCGGATTGCCGACCGGTGAACAGGCCCTGGAACAGTTTCTGTTCGAGAAGAAAGCGGGGAATTGTGAATTCTTTGCCTCATCCTTTGCCCGGATTCTGCGGGGGGCCGGGGTGCCGGCCCGTTTGGTGGGCGGTTACCTGGGGGGAGAATACAATGAGCTGGGCGGCTATTACCTGGTAAGTGAAGATATGGCCCATGTCTGGGTCGAGGCCTTTATCGAGGGGAGGGGCTGGCTGCGGGTTGACCCGAGCAGCTTTGCCCAAAACGCCGGCGCCGTGTGGGGAGGCGCTCCGAAGAGGGGGCTGTTGCGCACCCTCCGGATGACACTGGATGCGCTCAATCACAGTTGGGACAGCATGGTTATCAGCTATGATTTCGAGCGACAGGTGGAGGTCGTCCGGAGCGCGGGGCGGCACTTGCAGGGGTTTGAAGCGCGAACGGCACTCAGGTCTCTTCTGCCGTACCTGTATGTATCAGTCGCGGCGGCCGGGCTGTGTCTTGTTCTGGCATATCGGAGGCGTTTGTTTCCTGCCCGGGAGGAACGCCTGTTGCGGGCATTCTATCGTCGGGTCGAGCGCGATTGCGGGCTGAAGGTCGAGCGGGGCAGGGTGGGGCTGTTTGAGCTGGCTGATCTGACCGGAAACCGGGCTGTGCGGGGCTTTGTAGAAATCTACGCCGGGGCCGTGTATCGGGACCGGCACTTGACGGAGGAAGAATATATGCACCTGAAACAGTTGTTGCGGCTGGGTTTTGTAACGAGCGGAGAACAGCCATGCGGGTGACGGTACTCCTGATCATGCTCATGTGTGCGGGCGTTCCCGCCCTGGCCGTGGACCGCTACCATGATCTGCTCAATGGAAAGCACAGCCATCTCACGGCAGGGATATTCTCCCTGACCGGCAGCTACCGTTTACAGCCGCACTGGGCAATTCGAACCACTTGGAACCGCATCATAACGAACTATAATATGGATACTGACGTGATTTTGGGAGGAATCGGATATCGCTTCTGATACCGCTCCCTCAGTGACTGCGTTTGAGGGGGTGCAAGGGTGAAGAGTGGATAAATCGGGACAGATTTGCCTTTTGTGGCGGATTTTTCCAAGAACTAAAAATAGATCTGTACCGGATTTTCTTCTTAACGGCGGTGAGCACAGCGGGTTCACCGCTGCTGAGCTTGGTTGAATATTCGGTTATTCTCTGCAATTAGAAGATGAGGCGGGTGTCAACTCTTCCAGCTTTAACCAATCACCTGAAAAACATAATCTCAATGTCGGGAAAATGTTGTGATACCGCTTCAAGTTCGTGATGGTCAGAAGTGACAAAGGGGGACTTGAAATTTCGGGCAGTAACAAGCCCAAAACAATCCGCAAGAGAGATACGCTTGATCGAGGCTTTCAAATTACCAGCATCCTGCCAGAACGGTTCGGACATATCGTCTACCGGCAGAACACCAATATCCTTGAAATTCTGCATTGCGGCGCGAGCCGTAGTTTCTCCATACTCTCTCACAAGGTTAAAATAGACCTCACACAGATTGACCGCGTGTGCCATGCAACGATTATTATTGTCGAGAAGTAGCGACTCAATCTTATCCGCTCCCTTCTCCCCTCAAAAAGGCAAGCAAAGCACAGGCGTCGAGCACATAGTGCATCAGCGACCCTCCAATAAAGTTTCTGCCCGACGCTGTTTAATAAGATCTTCACTACTAAATTTCATGTCGCTGAATTTGCCTTTCAGGCTGTGTACCAATGATTGCCTCTGACGCTCACGTTCGGCAAGATATACAGACAACTCCGTCACATTGTTTCGGCTTTTTTTAGGTGCTTTCAATGGTTTCGCATTTTTTTGTTGCGTGGATGCGGCTTTCATATAGTTGATCTCCTTTTAAGGATTATTACTTTGTTTTTAGGTGGTTGTCAAATCATGGCTGACTCCGCCAGAATCTCCTTAAATTAATAATAGTCAGCGTTCCACGGCCAAACCTGCCGGCTAGAATAGTTTTCGGGTCAGGATTGCAAACTTGCAAAGTTTGGCTGAGGCCGTTCCACGTTTGAATAATTACGGGGACTAATTACGGGGACAGTATATAAAACTATTCGGCTTTTTGTTTTGGTCCCGGTTTTTGTGGCCGGAGAGTTCTCTCAAGCAAGGCCTCAATATTATCAATAAATGCCTCTTGACCAAGTGGTCTGCCAGACCGCTCATGTTTGCGGAACGTGGTTATTTCTTCTTCGGATGACAAAGATAGTAAATCTCTCCAATTGCCAACCATTGAAAGCAAAGGTTCAACCTTGACCAGCTTGTCGTCTTGAGCCATGAGGTGGGCCTGGGCACTGCTCCACGGATACTCCCCCGGGCGCACAACAATTCCGGCAGCTACAGGGTTCATTTCAACATAACGAGCTGCTGCTATCAGATAACTTTCGTCCATCGGAAACGATGCGAAGCGTTCCTGCCACAAGTGCCCACGCCACTTCTCACGAAAGTTGATTCTGCGGGTATAGCGGCGGTGTGCTTCGCCAATTGCGCGGGCAAGACCTTCTTCTGATTCAGGTACAGCAATCAAGTGCACGTGATTGGGCATCAGGCACCATGCCCAGATCTCTACTTTGTACTTACCACACCATTCAGCCATAAGGTCAATATAGGCTGTGTAGTCGTCGTCACAGAAAAACGTCTGCTGACGGCGGTTGCCACGCTGAGTGATGTGGTGGGGCATGCCGGGGGCTATAACTCGTGCAATTCGTGCCATGTGTGGAGAATAGCAGAAACAAGATGCTTGTCAATTGTATATACTGTCCCCAGAACTTTTCCTGTCCCCAGAACTTTTCAGGTGGACGTTACAGAAGACACTACGGGCCGCACTAACGTTTTTCGTCCGGATGCGTTGTGTAAGCAGTTCCGGGGAAAGTTCCAATATGAGCGAAAGCATTGCCCTATTTAGCTTTCAAGCTCACCGGCGTATCGCCGGTAAGTTTTCTGGCGTGGTCATCAGACACCAGTCTGGCGCAGAAGATGTCCGCTTCGGGGAAGGCGGCGGAGGCCTTGGCTGGGTAGTGTGCGGCATCGGATGGGTTGATGTTCAGGTAAATCCACTTATTTTTGGTAGACGCGGTCTTGATCAGGTAGCTGTGCCATTCCTTGACCCTCAGCACGGATTGTATCTCCGGCATTCCTTTGAAAATCGCCTCACCCATGTTTGCGCGGGCATTGGACTGCTGCAGGGAGGCCAAGGCTGTTACAAGTTCATCGGCCGCCACGGACGGTCCTTTATCCCACTTCAGCCGGATCGCTCCCGGCTGCTTTTCCGCTCTGAAAGTCCCGAATTCTCCCCTGGAAATCCTGGGCATCGTCCCGCTTGGAATCGCTTGCACTCTGTCGGACTGTGATGTCGATGGTGGTTGGTGCGGCGGCGCTGAAAGCTGAGTCAGCCGGAACAGCCGGAACAGCCGTCGCCGGCAGGCAGAACGTTGCAATGAGTGTACATATCAGAAAAAGCCGGAAGAATCGGGTCAACATGCGGGCAGTATAGAAAAACAGACTGGCATTTGCAATACTGCATACGCAGGTTCTACGGCGCTACCAGATCGCATGCACATGGGCATAACTTCTCAGTTTATCGTCCTTTGTTATCAACTCTCCTCCGAGCGACAGCGCGGTGGCCGTGATGATCCGGTCGGCGGGGTCGGCATGGGGGAAGTCCGGCAGCCGGACTGATTCGACGGCAATGGCGTTGCTTACCGGAACAAAGGTGAGAAACGGAAGCGCCTCGCAACGGCAGAGCCAGTCGCGGACATCCAGGGTCAATCGCAGGCGACCGCGTTCGACAAGCAGGGCGATCTCCCAGGAACTGATGCAGGATACATACACTGACCGTGAAATTATATTGGCATCAATCGCCTTCTTGGCCGGCTTGCTCAGGGTTGCAGGGTCATTAATCCACCAGAGCAGGGCGTGGGTATCGAGTACGATCACTTAAGCACCCCCCACTCTTCCACTCCTACCGGCTCCAAAGGTTCATCGTATTTCAAGACGGTATTTCGCAGACCATGAAAACACTCCTCCGGATCTGCAACATACGGAACAATCCTGAGAACCGGTCGGCCATGGTCGGTTATCACCAACTCCTCACCGGTTTGTTCGATCTTTCGGAAGTACTCCAGAGAATGTGGCTTGAATTGCGATTTTGACACGGCCTGCGGCATAGGTTACCTCCATGTTTATTATGACTATGATATCATGGTCATAATAAGTGTTCAAGCTCGATTACGTTTAGCCCGCTTTCCTGAACAGCACCCGCGCCGTCGGCATCTCTTCATCCGTCTTTTCTTCAACGAAGAGAATCTCACCGTCCAGCTCTTCGCAGATCTTCCGCAGCTCACCTTTACGCAGCAGGTAGGTCGGGTTGTGTGATGCCAGCAGTTCCGCTGATGCCATGATCGTGTCGATGATCAGCACTCCGCCCGGCGCCAGGGCCTGCATCTCTTGCGGGATCAGTTCCCGCAGCAGGAAATTGAAGTTGATGATCAGGTCGAACTGTTCCGTGAAACAGTATTCGTCCAGGTCCACCTGCTGAAATTCAACCTCTACTCCCGCCTTTTCAGCCCTCCGGCATGCCTTGGCAAGGCCGACATCCGAAATGTCCAGCCCGGTCACCATGAAGCCGTGCTGCGCCAGAAAGACGCTGTTGCGTCCCTCGCCGCAGGCAATGTCCAGGGCACGTTTCCCCGGAGCAACTCTCTGGATCCTTTCGATCTCCCGCAGCAGAAAGGGTGACGGGCGCTCTCCCAGATAGGTGTCTTCGGATGCAAAACGTTGATTCCACTTGATCCGGTCTGCTTCCATCCGGCTTCTCCTTCGGTTTTTGCAATTATGCAAAACAGCTTCCCAAGGCTGTTTGCATAATTGCAAATGAGATCCACTCTAGGCAAATATAGTTCAAATATCTGATATTACTAAAATAAGATAAAATAAGTCCTTGAGATAACGTATACACAATTCTTGCAACATGCATTCCAGGACATGGCCGATCTCTTGCAAATTTGCGAATAATCGCCCGGCCGATGCGAAGGTTGTTGTAGGTATTATTTTATAACATGCTGATATTTAATATAAAAATTCTTATAAAATCAGGTTGGCACGCTCAATGCTGTATACAAAACAGAAGTTATGCGAGGGCACCATGGCAAAATCCGACATCTGTCCATTTTACGGTAAAAACGATGATTATTGCGATGTGGGGTGCGGCTACATTTCATCCCATGATGTGAACATGATCATCCGTTACTGCAGCGGACGCCACGCCGAGTGCGTCAAATACATGGAACTGGCCGACCGGTTTCCAAACGAGCTGTCCAACCTGGTTAATTGTTGATTAGTAAGATAGAAGTTTTTTTTGCGTTTTTTTGCAAAAATAACTTCGTTAACGCACTTATCCAGTTTAACTGAGCTAGTAAGATACCCCATCTGAAGGCAAGGAGGAAGCCATGTTTTATAATCAGGCACTGAATTTCGACGGTTTTCACGCTGTTCTGGCACTTACCGTTACCATACTGTTTATTGTGATCACACTAGCAAAGGAGAAAAGAGATGAGCGAAAGAGAACTTGAGTTGTTACAGAGAATTGAGGATCTGGAACGTCATACCTGGCGCAACAGCGCAATCCTGCGCTCGGTGGCCATGGTGGCCTTCACGTCGATTATCGGTTTCATTATCGCCTCGGGGGTTGTCGGTGGCGGTCACGGCAGCCACTGGTCCGGCCCGGCCTGGAACACTATGTGGCTGTACGGCCTGTTTGCAGCAAATGCCGTGTCGATGTTCTGGACAACCCACAAAGAGTAGGAACAGGTAGAGGGTTTCGCTCACTTCACTCGCAGGAAGAGTAGTAACAGTCTCAACCTTTACATTTACCTGGAAATTACGGAGGAATACGTCATGCCAATGAAAATATCCAACGCCATACTCCTGCTGGTGGTCTGTGTGATCTGCGCAGCCTTCAATATGCAGCTCTTTGCCGGTCTGGACGAGATGATGGGCGACCAGTACTGGATCATCGACCAGACCCAGGGAGACCACGGCTGGTACGCCATGGGACTTTTGCCGCATGTCAAGAAAGTTCCCAAGGATGTGGTCAAAGCAGTCAACACCGACCCGCTTGCCAAGGAAAAATACATTATCTACGCCCAAAGCGGAGACTTTGCCGGTAAATCGGTCTACGGTATCTGCTTCGGCATCCCGTTGATCATGTACCTGATCTGGTTTGCCTTCATCATCGGCTTCCCCGACAAGGTTGACCCCTACCTGCTGCCGCGCAAGATCTTTACCATCACCGTCATAATCTGCTGCTCCGTGATCGTTAACCTGTTCCTGATGCGTATCGCCGGAGACTTTGCCCGTGATCCCATGTCCCGCATAGCCAACGTGGCCGGCAACCATGCCTCGCTGTTGTTCCACAATGCCGGTATCTGGTTTGCCATCCTCTTTTCGGCGCTTGGAACCCACAGCCACTCCTTCAGTGAGGTACAGGCCCCGGATAGTCGCAACTGGCAGACCCAGGCCAATGAGAAGTTCAACTGGATGTTCACCCTTCTGGGCGTCGTCACTGTTCTGGAAGTTGCCCTGGTACAAAATAAACTGGCACTGCCGGACGCCGCCGTGGATTACTCGGTCTGGATTATCTGGGTGGTGATCTTCATGCGCATGTACGGTTTTTCTCCGAAATACTGGATCAAACGCCCGACCGGCATCGCCATCATGGTAGTCGGCACACTGCTGACCCTGCCGGTGTTCTATATGCTGGAGAGGGTTACCGGTACGCTGGGCGCCGGTTTTGCCTCGCCGATATTGGCCAAGGCGCTGGGGGCTGAAAACCAGAACATCGGTCTGTCATTGATGGTATCCATCTATCTTGTGTTCTGGATGGAGTTTGCCACTGCCATCCGCATGAACGGCCCGACCAAGAAGATCGTTACCCATAAGTTTTAATTACAAGGGGGAGACCTGTCATGTCAGAAACTATCAAGAATAAAGGCTGGAGCGTTGTCAGCGCAGGCCTGGCTATAAATCTGGCCCTGGGCGTACTGTATGCCTGGAGTATCTTCAAGGGGGCTATCAAGGCCTCCATCGAAAAGGGGGGCGCAGGCGCCTTCCAGTGGGATATCGCCTCCATCAACGACCCCTACGCGGTCTGCTGCCTGGCCTTTGCGTTCTCCATGATCCTGGCCGGCAAGTGCCAGGACAAGATCGGTCCGGCCCGCACCGCCCTGATCGGCGGGGTGCTGGTGGGTTCCGGCTTTACGCTGATGGGTTTCTCCAACAGTTACATGGCCTGGGTTATCGGCTTCGGCATCCTGGCCGGCTCCGGCTTCGGCTTCGGCTATTCGGCCGCCACGCCGCCGGCACTCAAGTGGTTTTCACCCTCCAAGACCGGACTGATCGCCGGTATCGTCGTGGCCGGCTTCGGCATTGCCCCGGTCTACATCGCACCGCTGGCCTCCTACCTGATCGGTGTCTTCGGTATCCAGAAATCCATGCTGTTTCTGGGGATCGGCTTCACGATTGCTGTCTGCGGTCTGTCCTTTCTGCTGGTCAACCCGCCCAAGGGCTATGTTCCTGCCGAGCCGGCCGATCCCGGTCCCCTGGCCAAGCTGAACGCAGCCAAGCCGGTGGTGAATGCCACGGTCAGCGAAATCCTGCGCAACTACAAGTTCTACGTCCTGTGGGTGGCCTTCTTTATCGGTTCCGGCGCCGGTCTGATGGTGATCGGCAGCGTGGCCGGGCTGGCCAAGAAGAGCATGGGGCCGATGGCCTTCGTGGCGGTTGCCATCATGGCGCTCGGCAATGCCGGCGGTCGTGTGGTGGCCGGGATCCTGTCCGACAAGATCGGCCGTCGCGCCACTTTGTTTATCATGCTGTCACTCCAGGCCCTGATGATGTTTGTCGCCATGGCAGTGGTCAACTCCGGCAGTGCGGTGCTGCTGGTGCTTCTGGCCACCTTCATCGGTTTCAACTACGGCTCCAACCTGTGTCTCTTCCCCTCTTTTGCCAAGGACTACTGGGGCACCAAGAACTACGGCCTCAATTATGGCGCCCTGTTTACCGCCTGGGGTATGGGTGGATTCGTGATGGGCAAGGTTTCCGAGATGCTCAACGCCCAGCCGGGTGGGTTAAGTAAGTCCTTTATGCTGTCCGGCATACTCTTGCTCGGCGGAGCCGCCATGACTATCTTCCTGGCCGAACTCAAACCGGTAACAGCCGAACAGAAGGCTCCATCACAGTGGGACGAATTCTGGTCGGAATTCAAGCTGGGAATGCGAGTCTTTGTCGGGATTGATGAGGAGAGAATCCGCGTCAAGCCGGAGTTCAAATTGTCCTGACCAATCGGTGGGCTCCGCTGCCGCCGGGTTTTAAACCCAGCGGAATCATATCAGCCTTTCGGCACTGTTTACTGCCATGAACAGGAGAGCCCTCGCTAATACAGGAGGGCTCTCGTATTTTGCGTCAGATAGAGTTGTCTGTTTACTTTGACGGGTAAATATTTTAAAGTCTGCGGACGTTTTCAAAAATTGAATCCCCTTCGGGAAAGGAGAGCATTAGATATGGCAGAGATTTACTTCAGCAAGGAGCACGAGTGGGTCAAGGTCAAGGAAGGTATCGGCGCCGTCGGCATCAGCGAGCATGCCGCCCACGAACTGGGGGACATCACCTTTGTAGAACTGCCCGCGATGGGTAAGACCGTCAAGCAGTTCGATATCCTGGCTGCGATCGAGTCGGTCAAGGCTGCCAGCGACATCTACGCACCGGTTTCCGGCAAGGTGATCAAGGTCAACGAAGCGCTGGATACTGCTCCCGAGATCGTCAATGAAAGCGCCGAGGATGCCGGCTGGATGGCCTGGATCGAGATCGCCGATGAGGCCGAGCTGAAAAACCTGATGACGAAAGAGCAGTACGATGCATACCTGAAAACACTTTGATAGAATACGAAAATCCAGAGGTCAGGAGTCAACATTGCTTGGCTTCTGACTTCTGATTTTGGAGAGACATATGAACGATAGTCACTACTGTCCCCATACGCCGGAGGAGATCAGCGAGATGCTGGCTGCCATCGGCGTTTCAAGCGTCGAGGAACTCTTTGCGCCGATTCCGGCTGAATTGCGGGCCAAACCCTTGACAATCCCGGCCGGGATGTCTGAATTCGAGACCTTTGCCCGTATGCAGGCCATTGCCGGGGAAAATACCCAGGGCATGACCAATTACATCGGCGGCGGTTTTTATGATCACATCATCCCTTCCGCGATTGACCACCTTTCCGGCCGTGCCGAGTTCTACACCGCCTATACCCCCTACCAGCCGGAATGCTCACAGGGTACGCTGCAGGCTCTCTTCGAGTACCAGACCGCCATCTGCCGCCTAACCGGGCTGGGTGTGTCGAATGCCTCGCTCTACGACGGCGGTACCGCCTGTGCCGAGGCCGCCATGATGGCCCTGCGGGTGACCGGCCGCAACAAAATCGTTGTGGACGCAAGCGTCAATCCCTTCTCGCGCCAGGTGCTCAAGACCTACCTCTTCAACCTGGATGTGGAGATCGTCGAGATTGCCCCGGTGAATGGCGCCCTGGACCGGGCCGGACTGGCCGCTGTGCTGGATGAAACTGTGGCCGCCCTGCTGGTGCAGAACCCAAACTTCTTCGGCACAATCGATGACTTTACCGACCTGGCGCAGCAGGTCCACACCCTGGGCGGCCTGCTGATCGCCTCGGTCTACCCGGTTTCCCTCGGCATCCTCAAGTCGCCGGGCGAGATGGGGGTCGATATCGCGGTCGGTGACGGCCAGAGCCTGGGCAATCCGCTCTCCTTCGGCGGACCTTCCTTCGGCTTCATCGCCGCCAAAAAGTCCCTTATCCGCAATATGCCGGGGCGTATCGTCGGCGAGACCGTTGACAGAAACGGCAAGCGCGGTTTCGTACTGACCCTGCAGGCCCGCGAGCAGCATATCAAGCGCCACAAGGCCACCTCCAACATCTGCAGTAACCAGGGGCTGTGCGCCCTGCGCGGTTTGATCTTCCTTTCGCTGGTCGGAAAGCAGGGGCTGGCCGACATGGCTGTCCTCAACCGTGACAAGGCCGAGTATGCCAAGGCCCGGCTGGCGGCCATTCCCGGAGTAAAGGTGCTGCAATCGGCACCAACCTTTAACGAGTTTACGATCTCTCTGCCGAAGCCCGCCGCAGCGCTGGTGGAAGGGATGCTGAAGGAGGGTATCACCGCCGGGGTGCCCCTGTGCGACTTCTATGAAGGCCTAGAAAACGCCCTGGTGGTGACCGTGACGGAGAAGCGAAGCAAAAAGGAAATCGACCACTTTGCCACACTGCTGGAGGCGGCGTTATGCAACTGATCTACGAAAAGTCCATCCCCGGCCGTCGCGGCGTCAAGCTGCCGGCTTCCGATGTCCCTTCTGCCGCCGCGCTCCCCGCACACCTGCTGCGGGCTGAAACCGCCGGACTGGCCGAGGTCTCCGAACTGGACCTGGTGCGGCACTTCACCAACCTTTCCCGCCGCAATTTTTCGGTGGATACCAACTTTTATCCGCTTGGTTCCTGCACCATGAAGTACAACGCCAAGGTGCTGGAGAACTCGGCCGCCCTGTTTGCCCCCTTCCACCCCATGACCGCGCTTCTGCCGGGGGGCGAGGAGTTCTGTCAGGGCACCCTGGGTATGCTGCATGACCTGGGGCTGCTGCTGGCCGACATCACCGGCATGGATGAGGTTACCACCCAGCCGCTGGCCGGCGCCCACGGCGAGATGACCGGCATCCTGCTGGTGGCCGCCTACCACGCCGCCCGCGGCAACAAGGCCAAGAAGAAATACGTGGTGGTGCCCGATTCATCCCACGGCACCAATCCTGCCTCGGCCGCGATTGCCGGCTACGAGATCATCACCGTGCCGACCGCCCCCTACGGCGACATGGATCTGGAACTGTTCAAAAAGGCCATGACCGACGAGGTGGCGGCGGTCATGATGACCTGCCCCAACACCCTGGGGCTGTTCAACCCGCACATCAAGGAGATCAGCGACATTGCCCACTCTCACGACGCCCTGATGTACTACGACGGCGCCAACCTGAACGCCATCATGGGCAAGGTCAAGCCGGGCGATGTGGGCTTCGACGTCATCCATGTCAACCTGCACAAGACCTTCGGCACCCCCCACGGCGGCGGCGGTCCCGGTTCCGGCCCGGTCGGGGTCAAAAAGGCCCTGATCCCGTTTCTGCCCCAGCCGCGCATCATCAAGGATGGTCAGGGTCTGTTCCAACTTGAGTCAAAACGTCCGGGTTCCATCGGTCGCACAGCCAACTTCTTCGGCAACTTCGGGGTCATGGCCAAGGCCTACGCCTACATCATCATGCTGGGTCGCGAGGGGCTGGTGCGGGCCTCGGAGCAGGCGGTGCTGAATGCCAACTACATCAAGGAACGGCTGAAACCGTACTACGATTTGCCCTACGACATGACCTGCATGCACGAGTGCGTCTTTTCGGCCTCCAAACAGCTGGCCCACGGCGTCCATGCCATCGACATCGCCAAGTTCCTGATTGATCGGGGCTACCACCCCCCCACGGTCTACTTCCCGATGATCGTCAAGGAGGCCATCATGATCGAGCCGACCGAGACCGAGAGCAAGGGCACCATGGATGCCTTCATCGAGGTCATGATCGAGGCGGCGCAGATGGCTGAGACAAATCCCCAGGCCCTGCATGATGCACCGCTGACCATGCCGATCTCCAGGCTGGATGAGACCAAGGCCGCCCGTGAGCAGAACGTGTGCTGTATGGCTTGAGAGGCAGGTGGTTAGGTTGAAGGTTGAAGGTTGAAGGTTGAAGGTTGAAGGTTGAAGGCTGAAGGCTGAAGGTTGAAGGTTGAAGGCTGAAGGCTGAAGGCTGAAGGCTGAAGGCTGAAGGCTGAAGGAATGCAAGGCGTAAACCGTGCTGCCCTTGCTCGCTAGAGGCGCAACCATCAAAAGAAGGCATGCTTTTACTTCAACCTTCAACCTTCAACCTTCATTCTATGCCTGAAAAGGTTCCTGTAAATGTCGTGGCTGCTGGTCTTCTCGTTCGTCTGTTACTGTTTCGGTTCTGCATGGCGTTTGGTCTTTGCCGCCGGTTGTGCGGCCCAATCGGTTTATCTGCTTCAGCGCAGCCTGTCCCTCGGCAGGCTGCCGCTGCTGGGGCCTCATGATACACTGACCTTCTTTGCCCTTTCCATTGCCGTACTGGCTCTGATCACATCCTTCTCGCCCACTGTCCGTAAGGCACGCTGGTTCACGGTCTCTTCCGGGATCAGCGCCGCCCTTTTTACACTGATCGCCCTCGGATTCAAGCCTTTGAACATGCCGCTTCCGCAGATCCTCGATACGCTCTGGTTCGAGCTGCATGTGGTGCTGGCGTTCTTCAGCTACGCCCTCTTTGTCCTGGGAGGGCTGCTGTGTGCCGCGTTTCTGATACGGGATGAACGGGCCTGGCTGGACGTCCAGTTCAAGACCGCCATGGTGGGCTGGTCGTTCTTCTCGGCTTCGATGGTGGCGGGAGGCATCTGGGGCTATTACGCCTGGGGGACCTACTGGCTCTGGACACCAAAGGAGTTGTGGACCTCGATCCTGTGGCTGTTTTATGCGCTGCTGCTGCATCTGCGCCTGAAGGGTGCCCGCTGGGACAGGGCAACCGCCTGGCTGGGGATAGCAGGGATGTTCGTGATGCTGTTCACCTATCTGGGGGTCAGCATGCTGATGAAGAGTTCACACAGCTTTTGAGGTAAAAATTGACCTTCGATTCACTGCACCTGTAAGAAAGCCCCCCGGAAGCTGTTCCGAGGGGCTTTCTTTTTATTCCGCGGCCGTCTGCGGAGCTGTGGTACCTTCTCCGGCCGGTTTCTTTCTTCTGCGCCTGCGTTTCTTGGCCGGCTCTCCGGTTTCAGGATTCACCTTTGCAGCAGCCGGTGTAACGGCCGGCGCCTTGGCCGGAGCTGATTTGGCGGCCGCCGGGGCGCTCTTGAACGGTGGTCTGGAGTTTTTGAGTGGCGGCCGGGCGCTGCCGCTTCCGCGCCCCGCGCCAGGGGCATCCTTCTTGTACTTCGGCCGTGCGACCCGCTTGAAATCATTCACAAACAGCTCGTCTTCGGCCCATTCAACCGGTATCTTGCCCTTGATATATTCCTCGATGGCCTCCAGATACAGTACACCGTCCTCATCTGCCAGGGAAATGGCGATGCCATCCGCTCCGGCCCGTGCGGTACGGCCGATACGATGGACGTAGTCCTCGCAATCCTGCGGCAGGTCGTAATTGATCACGTGAGAGACGCCGTCGATGTGCAGGCCGCGCGAGGCGACATCGGTCGCAATCAGGATTGGCAGCGTCCCTTCCTTGAAATCCTCCAGGATGCGCATCCGTTTCTTCTGATCCACGTCGCCCGAGATTATGCGGCTGGGACAACCGTTAGCGTTCAGCCGGTCATTGAGGTATTCCCCTTCGCGTTTGGTATTGATGAAAATCATGGTGCGAACCATGCCGACGCGGCGCAAGAGACCCAGCAGCAGTGGGAACTTTTCCTTGCGCGAGGCGTGGTACAGAACCTGCTGGACATTTTCAGCGGTCATCTTCTCGGGGGTAACGGAAACCTTTTCCGGACTGTTCATGAACTCGTAGGCCAGTTCCATCACCCGCAGGTTGAGGGTAGCGGAAAACATCAGGTTCTGGCGCTGGTCAAAGGGGGGCAGACGGCGCAGAATAAAGCGCAGGTCGGCGATGAATCCCATGTCGAACATGCGGTCGGCCTCATCGATGATCAGCATCTCGATCTCTTTCAGGCTGTAGACCTTCTGTTTGAGATAATCGATCAGCCGCCCCGGTGTGCCGATGACCACATCCGCTCCGTCACGGAGCGCATCGCGCTGTTTCATGTAGTCAACGCCGCCGTAAATGGCCTGGATCGTGAAGCCGCAATGCCGGCCGAGAATTTGGGCGTCCTGTTCGATCTGCACCACCAGTTCCCTGGTCGGCGCCAGGATCAGCGCTCGCGGGTGCTTGCCGGTTGTGGATGCCGGGGCCTTCATGAGCCGCGTGAAAAGTGTAATCAGGAAGGCCGCTGTCTTGCCGGTGCCTGTCTGGGCCTGTCCGGCCACATCCTTTCCGGTCAGGCTGATGGGCAGGGTCTGTTCCTGAATGGGAGTACAGGTGCTGAAACCTGCTTCGGCAATGCCCTCCATAAGTGCTTCCGGGAGAGAAAGTTCATTAAACAACATGGGAAACCCTCGTACTGTTTTCGTGTGTATGGTGCTGTCAAAGCTGACATACCATATACCGCTGCCGCCTGTCTGGCAATGGAAACCTTGTGCAAGCGGGCACCCAACAGCCAGAAATTCTTTGACAAACCTTTAAACGTTCCTTTACTATGACA
Source organism: Desulfuromonadales bacterium (assembly GCA_016650295.1). GTDB lineage: Bacteria > Desulfobacterota > Desulfuromonadia > Geobacterales > Pseudopelobacteraceae > CAIPTY01. The sequence goes on from JAENWA010000027.1 coordinate 21,089, forward strand.
CAAATTCACCCCCTAAGGACCCTCCTGATGCAGGCCGCACTCAATATCATTGGCGAAGATCTGATAAACGTAGAATTGCAGTTCCGTAAGGATCTGGAGTCCGATGTCCCCCTGATCCGCAAGGTCGGAGAATATGTCCTTTCCAGTGGCGGAAAGCGCGTGCGACCGGCGCTTTTGCTGCTGGCCGCACGTCTGTGCGGCTACCGGGGTGACCAGGCTGTGCCTCTGGCCAGCGTGGTCGAGTTTATCCACACGGCGACACTCTTGCACGACGACGTAGTCGATAGTGCTACCCTTCGGCGTGGCCTGGCCTCGGCCAACACCCTGTGGGGCAACGAGGCCTCGGTACTGGTGGGTGATTTCCTCTTTTCCAAATCATTCTCGCTGATGGTGGGGGTCGGCAGCCTCGATATCCTGCGGGTGCTCTCCAGCGCCACGACTGTCATTGCCGAAGGCGAGGTCATGCAGCTGCTCTGTACCGGTGAGATGAACCTGTTGGAAGAACGTTACGTAGAAGTGGTGCGCTCAAAGACCGCCATTCTCATGTCCGCGGCCTGTGAGGCCGGGGCCATTCTGGGCAATGCGACCCCCGGGCAGCAGAAGGCGATGGCTGATTTCGGCATGTCATTGGGAATCGCATTTCAATTGATGGACGATACGCTGGACTACATTGCCACTGAGGAGGATTTCGGCAAGAGCATCGGTCATGACCTGGAAGAGGGAAAAATCACGCTGCCACTGATCCATACCCTGCGCCACTGCAGTGCCGATGAGCGTTCCATCATAGAAGCGGTTGTCGAGAAGGATGAAATGACACTGGAGGATTTCCGTCAGGTGTCCGGCCTGGTCCTGCAATATGGCGGCATAACCTATACCGTGGACGCGGCCCGACGTAATATACACGAGTGTCAAACACACTTGGAACAGTTTGAGAATACCCCGGTCAGGGTAGCCCTGCACGAACTTGCGGAGTACGTTGTTACCCGCAACCGATAGACTGCCCATACTTCGCACTTTCCGATCAACGTTCTCCGGAGGAATTTATGCAACGATTTGTCATATACTGCCTGATGGTTTCCGCGCTGCTGATGTCGGCAGGTTGTACAAAAAAGGAGCAGGCTCAGGGCCCGGCTGAAGTCAGGGAAAATAAACCGGTGCCTGAGATTACCGTTAATTCCCTCAAAAATGTTCCTCTCAAGCTTTCAGAACTGAAGGGCAAGGTCGTTCTGCTCAACTTTTGGGCCACCTGGTGTCCGCCCTGTCGTGGAGAGATTCCCGCCATGATGAAGCTGAACAGTGCCATGGCCGGCAAGCCGTTTCAGATGGTAGCTGTTTCCATTGATGAAGGCGGCGTTCCCGAGATTGAATCCTTTTTTAAAACAACCGGTTTTTCCCTGCCGACCTATACCGATCCCGGCAATGCAGCGCAAAAAATATACGGCATAACCGGCGTACCCGAGACGTTTGTTATTGATAAAAACGGCATCCTGGTCAAAAAAGTTATCGGCCCCCTGGCCTGGGATTCGCCCGAGGCAGTTTCCTTTCTCGAAGGTTTGATGAAATAGGAGAGTCTTTTGTAATGCATACTCAAGATGTAACCTATTTTGGCGCGTTTATCGCGGGGCTGCTCTCGTTTCTTTCCCCCTGTGTCCTGCCGTTGATCCCGTCCTATATCACCTATATCACCGGTCTATCCTTTGTTGATCTGCAGGAGGAACACCCCAGTCACAAGGTGCGCCAGACGGCCATGCTGCATTCCCTGGCCTTTATCCTCGGTTTTACCGTGGTTTTTGTCTTGCTGGGTGCTTCCGCCACCTATCTCGGCTCCTTCCTGAATCAGCACGCCGGCATTCTCAGAAAAGCCGGCGGCATACTGCTCTTGCTGTTTGGTGTCCACGTCACCGGACTGCTCCCGCTCCGCATACTGATGGGTGAAAAGCGTGTGACGCTCCATCGCAAACCGGCTGGGTATGTCGGCACCTTTCTGGTTGGTCTTGCGTTTGCGGCCGGCTGGACCCCCTGCATCGGCCCGATTCTGGCCGCGATCCTGATGGTGGCCGCCACCGAAGAAAATGTATCTCACGGCATTATTCTGCTGCTGATCTATTCTCTGGGGCTCGGCATTCCGTTTTTTCTTTCCTCCCTGGCCATGCACCAGTTTATTGTCACGTTTCAGCGCTTCAAAAAATACATCCGGCTGTTTGAAATCTGTACCGGTGTCTTTCTGGTGATCATCGGAGTCACGATCTATTTCAACTGGTTGTCGCGCTTTTCGGCTCTTGTTTCTGATTTGTTCGGTGGAGGCTAAGTGAAGTCCCATCGCGCCCGGCACTCGGTTCAACTGGCCGTGACCAATCTGGCGGTGACCGAAGCCTTTTACGCCGGTATCCTGGAATTGCCGGTGCAGCGATCACTTACCTCAATCGGGGCACCTGATCACCTTGTGCTGGATATGGACGGTATCGCGCTGGTTTTTGTGGATGAGGACGATGTTGTCAGGGCACATCCGGTGCTGAGAAACCGTTTCAGCATGTTTCCGCGCGGGATCGGGGTTACCCTGCATTTTGAGGTCAAGGATCTGGAAGGCATCAGTGATGCCATTAACGAGGAAGGTTTGGAGATACTCTATCCGCTTGAGATCAAGCCCTACGGTGTCAAGGAGATGTGGTGTTTCGATCCCGACGGTTATCTGGTGGTGCTGGATGAAGAACGGGAACCTGCAATAAAGGCCGGGGCGTAGCCAGGCCTTTATTGTTTTTTATTTTCTTTTTTCTCCTCCCGCGACGCGGGGGAACAGGTGTCGGACATTCAGGTCCGGACACCCAGTTTTGGAAGAATATAGCGGTTGAGTACAAACCAGATTACAAAAACAGCGACGATAATCAATATGTCTTTCATAGCTTCCCTCCTGATTTGTTTCTAGCACATATTCAAAAAAACATATACAAATAGTTTATCGACCACGTGTATGGATAATTCACTCCCGGCTTCATCAGTGCACCACCTGAACATCGGGATCTGGACGATGTTGTGGTGAATATCCAGGTATGGCCATGACCAACAGAGCAGAACATTCCTGTCATCACTGCGGCATCAGCTTCGGCTGGAACCCGCTGGAGACCCGCACCGAAGACGACACGACACAGCTGTTCTGCTGCCGCGGCTGCCAGGGGGCATTCCGGTTGGTCTGCGCCGCTGGTCTGGGCGGCTTCTACAGCCGGGATGACCGGGCCTTGCCAACCGTTTCCGGGGCCACTTCGGCGCCCTATCGCGATGACGACCTGAACCGGCATGTTGCGGCCGATGGAGAGTACTGCCGACTGGATATTCTTGTGTGCGGCATCAGCTGTCCCTCCTGCATCTGGCTTCTGGAACGGATGATTGCCCGCGTCAGCGGTGTGGCCGAGGTCAGCATCTCCTACGCCGGCGGTATTGCCTCGGTGCGCTTCGATCCGGCCCTGACGCTGCCGTCGGCAATCTTCGAATCCATCAGCGGTCTGGGATTCCTGCCGCGTCCCTATACACCCGCCTTATCCGACCGTGAAGCACGCCGCGAGCGCAATGACCTGCTGCTGCGTTTCGGCACGGCGCTGTTTCTGACCATGCAGCTGATGGCCTATTCATACAGCCTCTACGCCGGGTACTTTCAGGGCATGAGCCCTGCCATCAAGTCTATCCTCCAGTATGCCTCGCTGCTGGTTGCCACGCCGGTTGTCTTTTACTGCGGGTGGCCATTTCTGGCAGGGGCCTGGCAATCGCTTCGAGCCCGGTCACCCGGAATGGACCTGCTGATCGCGGTCGGGGCCCTGGCGGCCTGGATCTACAGTGCCTGGGCGCTGGCTGTCGGCCGGGAAACCTACTTTGAGAGCGCGGCCATGATCGTGACCTTTGTCCTTGTGGGGCGCCTGCTTGAACTGTCGGTGCGCCGCACGGCCCTGTCCGGTATCGAGGCGCTCTACGCCGCCGCATCCCAGCGGGCCACCCTGCTGGAGCAGGGCGGTCATCGCGATGTCCCGGCGGCGGATGTCCGGCCGGGAGACCGGCTGCTGGTGCGGCAGGGGGAACGCTTCCCGGTGGACTGCCTTGTGCTGGAAGGGGAGACCGAGGTCGATCAGTCGCTGGTGACCGGAGAAAGCGTCCCCGTGCTCGTCCAGCCGGACAGCGAGATTCGCGCCGGATGTGTCAACATCGCCGCACCGATCCAGGTCCAGGCCTTGCGGCCGGTCGGACACAGCTACCTGATGCGGGTGGCGGCCCTGGTACGGATGGCCCAGGCCGGAAAACCTGCCCTGCAGCGACTGGCCGACCGTATCGCCGGCTGGTTCGTACCGGCGGTGATTCTTCTGGCGGTCCTGGTGTTTGCCGGTCAGTATGTTGCGGTGGGGCAGGGTTTCGGTCCGGCGCTGATGGTTTCACTGTCGGTGGTGCTGATCGCCTGTCCCTGCGCCATGGGGCTGGCGGTTCCGGCTGCGGTTCTGGCCGCCTGCAGCCGTTCGGCGGCACTGGGTATCATCCTGCGCAGCGGAGAGGTCATTGAACGGCTGGCAGCGGTTCAAAGCGTCTTCTTCGATAAAACCGGCACCATTACCATGGGGCAGCCGCAGGTTATCAGTTTCTGCACCTTCAACGGACTGGATGAACTGGAGGTTCTGAGCGCAGCGGCCAGCGCGGAACAGCCCGCTGCCCACCCGCTTGCCCGTGCGATCGTCGCTTTTGCCGCCGAAATCGGCCTTTTGCCGGGAGAGTGCCGGGGTTTCGCCATCACGCCGGGAAAAGGGATTCGCGGCGAAACGGAGGGGTCGCGTCGGATATTGTGCGGCAGCGCTGCCTTTCTTGAGGAACAGGGCGTCCCGCTGTCCGGTCGTGATGACCGCGAGATTGCCGGCGATACGGAGGTTCTGGTGGTGATTGACGGCCGACTGGCGGGCCGCTTTCTGCTGTGTGACCAGCTCCGGCCGGGTGCTGAAGAGCTTGTTTCGTCCCTGATATCGCGCGGCCTGGATCTGATGTTGGTGAGCGGTGATGCGCAACCGGTGGTGGACCGGATTGCCGCCGCGATCGGTATGGGGAGGGCGCTGGGCAACATGACACCCGACCGGAAGCTGGAACTGGTGCAGAGTACCCAGGCTGAAGGACGGATAGTGCTCATGGCAGGCGACGGCGTCAACGACGCCCCGGCACTGGCCGCGGCAGATGTCAGCTGCTCCCTGACTGGTTCCTGTGATATTGCCCTGGAAAATGCCGATATAATCATCACCGGTGATGACCTCAGGCGTCTGGCTACCGCGCACCGCATCGCCTGCACAACCATGTCCGTCATCAGGCAGAACCTTGCCTGGGCCTTTCTGTACAACATTATCGGCATCCCGCTGGCGATGTTCGGTGTCCTGACACCCGTGTATGCCGCCGTGGCCATGACCGCCAGCTCACTGCTGGTCTCGCTCAACTCGCTGCGTTTGATGAGGATCAAACATCATGGATGAAAGCATCATACTGCTGATTATTCTGTCCCTCTGTCTGGGAGCCGGCTGCTGGCTGATCTTTATCTGGGCGGTCAAAAAGGGCGAATTCGAGGATGTGGAGAAACCCAAGCATCGCATGATGGATGATGAGTGATAGCGGCTGGGACCTCACTTGCTCAGTATCCCGGTAGAAATCTTGACTTTAATGTTAACTGAGCGTAACAAATAAATTTCGAGGCGGAACATTTTATCTCGTTACGCAGCTCCAGCAGCTGCGTAACGCAATGGTTTGACAAGCTCCTGCTTGGCGTATGGGTAAGCTGGAATTACCGTGTCAGGGCGTTACCAAAAGCTGGAGCTTGGTAACGAGAAGTAAGAAGAGGAGGTAGAATCATGGAAGCCGTTAGAAAAATATATCATCAACTTCCGGATGTTTTAAAAATGCCAAAACGATTGCAGCAATATCGAGTGGAAGTCATTCTGCTTCCACTTGAGGAGGCGACGTCAGTAAGGCGTCCAACAAAAAACAAGATTTCTCCGTTAGCCCGTTTTGCGGGAGCCTGGACTGGTGAAATGCTGGTACGTGAAGAACACGCGTAATTGTCTATCGCAAAGCTACTATTCCTTCGGGAAAAAAGGAATCATTATGAGAACATTTACCGCGTATATCGAATGGGACCCCGAATCAAAGTTGTATATCGGCATAGTTCCAGGTGTTACGGGTGCTCATACACAGGGAACGAGCCTTGACGAACTTCATGCCAACCTCACTGAAGTATTGCAGTTGTGCCTGGAGGAAAATCAGTACCCGGATGAGTTGTTGCCGCATTTTGTAGGGCTTCAGCAAATTGAGCTTGCCGCATGACAAAGCTGGTTATGCTTGATTTCAAAACCGTAGATCGCCTGCTTAAGGTGCTGGGATTTGATGCGGTACGGCAAAAGGGAAGTCATGTATTTTACCGCCACGCCGATGGAAGAACAACTACGGTGCCAAATCACACCGGTCGGGATATTTCCCGGCCTTTATTGCGGGAGATCTTGCGGGAAATCGAACTGTCACCAAGTCAATTTGAAGAATACTTGAAAAAGCTGTAGGCATACACATCGAAACGACACAGCGCGGATAACCCCCATTTTGCAAAGGGATTAAAGGGGATTTGCATAAGGGAGGACGAAGTGATGGAGCGAGGCAGGGAATATACTGCATTTTCTCACTATTTAATTAGCCTGAGATCGAAGCTGAATGGCAGTATGGAAACAACTTTTACTTCATTCTTTTGTGAGTGCCGCGGATTGATGAGTACAATGTTTTCGTGACCGCCAAGTGCTGCAGACGGAACAATGAGTATGAGCGACGAACCGCTCTCAGCCCATTTACGGCCGATTTCAGAAAGGAAGTCCGGAGCCGGAGTGTTTGGCCAGTTAGATGGTAAATCTGTTGCATGAATAACTTCGGCAGGGACATCATCGGGTATCAAAATATCTACCCGTTGGAAATTGGACTGGCTCACAATTTCAGAAGGGGTGCTGACGAAGCATTCGATGGAAGCTAATGCCACTGATGAGGAAGTATATGTCATTGGAATGCCGGGAGGGTTCCAACGTCCACCATGATGGCGTGAACCTTCGCGGGTCAAGTCACTGGCATGTCGAGCAGGGGTTACACGGTAAACGATCATCAGGAGTAGACACCATATTCGATACGGCCAAGCAGGGTCATAATCATTTCGGCGCCGGCATTCGTGTCAAGGTAGTCGAGGGGACGGGCATTGCCCAAAGCGTAAACGGGACTCTTGAGCCAAGAGACGGAATTTTCTTCCGAACCAAAAACATCCACGCATTTTGAGTAAACCAGGGCTACGGTAAGCAACCTGTCAGACATATTGATGTCGAGAACCTTACCTTTGTAGCGCTGCAGAGTTTTGAGAGAAACGTGGAGATATTTGCTCAGCTCGCCAGGTGAAATGCCAAGTTTATCGGATAGGGCAGTGACGCCTTCGCTTGGTAGTCCATGACGCACGATATCGATCAGGTCCACATTCGACTGTGGTTCTTCAATTCCAAGCACTTCAGCAACCGCATGGTAACTCATAAGTTACTCCTTTAAATCCTGACTGAGACAAATGTCCCATGCAATTAGACAATTGTCAATATGATTTTGCGGTCAAATTTACAAGCTCCTTTCTAATGTGAGTAGTCGTATTTACTCACCATCATTCAGCAACTCAAACAATACGCCAATCTGACCACTTGATCGGCAGATGTTAGTCATGTAACATGACCATATCAGAGGGCGCCATGCCTCAATTTAACATAGCTGATGCGAAATCCCATTTTTCAGAACTGGTTCAGAAGGCTTTGAATGGGGAAGATGTGGTTATCGCCAGAGACAACAAACCTATCCTCAGGCTTGTACCTGTGAAGAGTGCCGGTAAAGAGCGTCAACCCGGTTCAGCGAAGGGGAAAATCCTGTATATAACAGCTGACTTTAACGAACCGCTGGCTGATTTTGCAGAGTACCGTGTACCTTTGGCATAAACGAGCCGGTCAAACGATAAGGGAGTTATAATAACCATGAAACGCGAAGGCATCATACTTATCATTTCGGCACCTTCCGGCGCCGGCAAGACCACCCTCTGTAACGGGTTGCTGCAGCGCTTTCCGAACATGAAGGAATCCATCAGCTATACGACCCGCATCCCGCGTGCCGGTGAGGTGCATGGCCAGGATTATTTCTTTGTATCCCGCCCGGAGTTTCAGCGCATGGTGGATGAAGACGCCTTTGCCGAATGGGCCGAGGTGCACGGTAACCTGTACGGGACGGCGCTTGCCACCATTGAAGAGGCCCGCAAGAATGGCTTGGACCTGGTGCTTGATATCGATTGTCAGGGCGCGCGCCGGCTCAAGGAGCAGATCGAGCGGTGTGTCTACATCTTCATCCTGCCGCCCAGCATGGATGAATTGCGGCGTCGGCTGGAGAACCGTTCTTCGGATGCCCAGGATGTGATCGACCGCCGTATCGAACGGGCCGCCGCAGAGATCCGGGAAGCGCGCTGGTACGATTACATCATTATCAATGACAACCTTGAATCCGCTTTCGAAGAACTTTCCGCCATTGTTGTCGCCCACAGCCGCAAGACCTTCCGCATGCTGGGGCAGGTGGCGAAATTGTTTGATATTTGAAGCAAAATAGAGTAATAACAACACTCCATTTATTTGTCGCAGGAAGGAGTACAAGATTATGGCACGCGTAACCGTTGAAGATTGTCTGAAACATGTCGATAACCGATTCCTCCTGGTCATGCTGGCCTCCAAGAGGGTTAAACAGCTCTACAAGGGGAACAAACCGCTGATCGATCCCAAAAGCAACCGTCTGGTGGTAACTGCCCTGCGCGAGATTGCGGCCGGCAAGGTCAACTTCGAGATCAGCAAGAAGCAGCACGCCAATTAAGTCCGGTATCGGGGTGTGGCCGTGGTTATGCGGCCGCACCCTTTTTTTATCCCCCCTCTGCGGTATTCTAATCCAATTCTCATCAGGCGACTGATAACCTATGATCAGGCTCAACGACATCCTTGACAAGGTAACGGCGTACAACCCGACGGCTGATCTCAATATCATCCGCAAGGCGTACGTCTACTGTGCCAAGGTGCATCAGGGACAGACCAGGCTGTCGGGGGAGCCCTACATCATCCATCCGATGGAGGTGGCCGGTCTGCTGGCCGATCTTCGTCTGGACGTTCCCAGTATCGTCACCGGCTTTCTCCATGACACCATTGAGGACACACTGGCGACTTACGAGGAGCTGGTCGAGATGTTCGGCGAGGAGGTGGCCCTGCTGGTTGATGGTGTTACCAAGATCAGTAAAATCCACTTCAAGACCAAGGAAGAGAGTCAGGCCGAGAACTTCCGCAAGATGCTGCTGGCCATGGCCAATGACATCCGCGTGATCCTGGTGAAGCTGGCTGACCGCCTGCACAACATGCGCACCCTGGAGTTCCAGCCGGAAACCAAGCAGCGCAGCATTGCCCGTGAAACCATGGATATCTACGCCCCCATCGCCAACCGCCTGGGGATTTCGTGGGTCAAGGTCGAACTGGAAGACCTTTCGTTCCGCTATCTCAATCCCGAAACCTATTTTGAACTCGTCCGCAAGATATCCCTCAAGAAAAGTGAGCGGGAGGCGTTTGTCGATGAAGCCAAGACGATCATCCTGGATAAACTGGCGGAACACGAGATCAAAGGCGAGGTGTCCGGCCGCAGCAAACACCTGTTTTCCATCTATCGCAAGATGGAAAAGCGCAATGTGGAATTTGAAGAGATCTATGACCTGATAGCCATCCGCATCCTGGTCAATGACCTGGGTGAATGCTACGAGGTGCTGGGGGTAATCCACTCGTCCTGGAAACCGATTCCGGGGCGATTCAAGGATTATATCGCCATGCCCAAGGGCAATATGTACCAGTCGCTGCACACGACGGTTATCGGTCCGCACGGCGACCGGATGGAGGTGCAGATCCGCACCCACGAGATGCACAGCGTGGCGGATTCGGGGATTGCCGCTCACTGGAAATACAAGGAAGGCAAGGGCTATGACGAGAAGGATGTCAAGCGCTTTGCCTGGCTGCGGCAGCTTCTGGAATGGCAGAACGAACTTCAGGACTCCCGGGAATTCATGGATTCAGTCAAGGTGGAGCTGTTTCCCGAAGAAGTCTACGTGTTTACTCCCAAAGGAGATGTAAAGGGCTATCCCAAAGGGTCAACACCGATCGACTTTGCCTACAGTGTACATACCGATGTCGGTCATCGCTGCGTAGGCGCCAAGGTCAACGGCAAGCTGGTGCCGCTCAAATATGAATTGAAAAACGGTGATATCGTCGAGGTCATCACATCACCGCACCATACCCCCAGCAAGGACTGGCTCAAGATTGTCAAAAGTTCACGGGCCCGCAACAAGATCCGGACCTGGATCAAGACCGAGGAACGGAAACGCAGTGTTGTCCTGGGGCGCGAGATATGTGAAAAGGATTTTCGCAGATATTCGGTCAATCTCCAGAAGGTCCAGAAGAGTGGTGATTTCAAACGGATTGCCGGAGAATTCGGCTTTGCCGGTGACGATGATCTGCTGGCTGCGGTGGGGTACGGTAAAATATCCGCTGGGCAGATCATCGGGAAGCTGCTTCCCGGTGAAAAGATCCAGGAGCGGGCCGAACACAAGGAATCACGACTTACGGCCGTTATCAACAAGCTCAAGGGCAAATCATCCAGTGCGGTTGAAATCAGCGGTATCGACGACGTGCTGGTGCGTTTCGGCAAATGCTGCAACCCGGTCCCCGGCGATGACATCATCGGATTCATCACCCGCGGCAAGGGCGTAACAATCCACACCTCTGATTGCCAGCTGGCGCTGGAAAGTGACCCGGAGCGTCGTATCGACGTGGCCTGGAGCAAGGGGAAATCCTCCGTACTCCCGGTCAAAATCAGGGTTATCTGCCATGATGTCAAGGGTATACTGGCCAACATCACCATGGCCATCACCAACAGCGAGGCCAATATCTCCAGCGCTCACATCCAGAGCACCATCGATCAGCGCGGCGAGAATACCTTCGAGGTGAATGTGGTTGACCTGTCCCACCTGAACAAGGTTATGAATGCGATTATGAAAGTAAAAGGCGTGATCAAAGTAGAAAGGTTAAAACAATGAACCTGAAAACAATAGCTACCACAAATGCACCGGCTGCTATCGGGCCTTACTCACAGGCGATTCAGGCCGGAAATCTTCTGTTCTGCTCCGGACAGATCCCTCTGGACCCGGCCACGGGCGAGGTCGTTGCCGGAGATATCCGCAGGCAGGCCGGACAGGTGATGGAGAATATTGCAGCGGTGCTGACCGCGGCAGGGGCCGGTTTCAGCGATGTGATCAAGACGACCATCTATCTGGTGGATATGAACGATTTCGGGGTGGTGAACGAGGTGTACGGCAGCTGTTTTCCGGAGCACAAACCGGCGCGTTCGACGGTGGCGGTCAAGGCTCTCCCGCGTGGTGTACTGCTGGAAATCGAAGTAATCGCCTGTTGTGAATAGGCCTCTGTCTCCATGGCCGGGGGAGACTGTGCCCACAAGAAAAAGCCGCGTCACATGCGTGACGCGGCTTTGAAATTCGTTATGATCGGACTGCTGTTACAGTCGGACTGCTGTTACAGCGCCTTAGTGACGTGTCCGGAGCGGATGCAGCGGGTACAGGCCTTGACGGTCAAAATGCTGCCATTTTTATTAACTGCTCTGACCTTCTGCAGGTTGGGATACCATACGGTACGGGTCTTGTTGTTGGCGTGGCTCACATTGTTACCGAAGCTGGGCCCTTTTCCACAGACATCACATTTTCTTGACATATAATGATTCCTCCAATTGGTTACTGAAAAAGATTTTATAGCAGATCAACCGCTAGGTTGCAAGAGGAAAATGAGCGGCACATGAATCTAATCAAAGCTTTTATAACTCTGGCGGTTATTCTGCTGGCAGCAATTGCTGTCCTGTTTGTCGATTTTACCTACAAAACCTTTTCATACCGGCAAACTCCGGTCAAGGCCGACGCTATTGTCGTGCTGGCCGGCGGGAAGGGCAGGGTGGATGAGGGGGTTCGCCTGTATCGTGAACGCCGGGCGGCCTACCTTTTTCTGATCGGTGTTGGTCCTGCTGTCCGCAAGAGTGATCTCTACCGCCCACGCCCCGGTGACCCCTCGCCGGACGGGGTTATACTGGAGAATGCGTCCCGGAACACCCTGGAAAACGCCATTTACGGCCGCGAAGTAATTATGCGCAAGCAGGTTAACTCCATCGTTTTGATCACATCGCGCTATCATATGAAGCGGGCCGCAATCCTTTTTCGCAATGCACTGCCGAAAGAACTGACCATTTATCCCTATCCGGTGGACACCCGCAATCTCAAGGAGGCCTGGTGGAATCACGGCGGCAGTTTTTTCCTGCTGTTCAGCGAATTTTACAAATACTGCATGTTCAGGTCCTTCTTCATGATGGCACCGGCGGAACTGCGTGCAATAGTTTTTCCGGTTGATTCCGGCAGGTGATGGTCTTTCAATAATTTCATTTATCTGCTACATTACGAAATTCAGGTTGATAGGCTGAAGGCTGAAGTAAATGCACACCGATTTTCCTTCAGTCTTCAGCCTTCAGCCTCACTGCCGTAAAAACTACCTGTTTGAGAAAGGATTTACCTGATGCGTTACATCAGTACCCGCGGCGGAATTCAGCCGATCCACTTCAAAGATGCCGTCATGATGGGACTTGCCACAGACGGCGGTCTGCTTCTGCCGGAGACATACCCGCACGTATCACCCGACCAGCTCGAAAGCTGGCGCTCTCTCTCCTATCCGGAACTGGCCTTTCAGGTCATTGCACCCTTTGTGGATGATATTTCTGAAGACACACTGAAGGAGCTGATCAACCGTTCCTATGCCACCTTTACCCATCCGCAGGTGACACCGGTAGTGCATCGGGACGGCGTGTACATCCTGGAGCTGTTTCATGGCGTGACCCTGGCTTTCAAGGACGTGGCACTGCAGTTTCTCGGCAACCTATTTGAACATATTCTGGGAGAGCGCGGCGAACGGCTCAATATTGTCGGGGCGACCTCGGGTGATACCGGCAGCGCAGCCATCCATGGTGTGCGCGGAAAAAAAGGGATCACGATCTTCATCCTGCATCCGCATGGCAAAACCTCACCGGTTCAGGCCTTGCAGATGACTACCGTTACCGATGCCAATGTCCACAACATTGCCGTTCGCGGCACGTTTGACGACTGTCAGGATATGGTCAAGGCGCTTTTCAATGACCTGGATTTCAAGGCAGAATACTCGCTGGGCGCTGTCAATTCGATCAACTGGGCACGGGTGCTGGCCCAGGTGACCTACTACTTCTGGGCCTGGCTGCGGGTCACGGATTCCGGAACTGCAACGGTCAGTTTCTCCGTCCCCACCGGGAATTTTGGCGACATCTTTGCCGGTTATGTTGCCAAGCGCATGGGCCTGCCGATAGAAAAACTGCTGCTGGCAACCAACGAAAACAACATCCTGACCCGTTTCATCAACCAGGGCGACTATTCTCTGACCGGTGTCGTTTCCACGGTCTCGCCATCCATGGACATCCAGGTGGCCTCAAACTTTGAGCGCTATCTGTACCACCTGTTCCAGGAACAGCCGGATAGGGTCCGGGCGGCCTTTGCGGAACTGCGCGAAAAAGGGAGCATCAGCTTCAGTGCCGACGAGATGCAGCAGGTGCGCGCCGAGTTCTGCTCGGCTTCGGTCAATCAGGTCGAAACCCTGGAAACTATTGACAGCTTCTACCGCGAGACCGGTTATCTGCTTGATCCGCATACCGCCGTCGGTGTCAAGGCGGCCCAAGATCTGCTTCCGGCGGATAGTGCCCGCGTTTGTCTGGCCACGGCCCACCCCGCCAAATTCGGTGAAGCGGTGGAGAAAGCAACCGGGAATCCGCCGCCGGTACCTGCAGCGTTAGCAGCGCTGGAAGGGCTTCCATCCCGTTGCAGTTTGATGGATGCAGACCTGGCAGGCATCCGGGACTTCATTATACGCAACATAGGCTAGATACCCGTCAGACCGCATTTTACAGTTGACAAATCAAGCTGCACTTGGCATTTTACACCTCCGTCGCGGGAATAACTCAGTGGTAGAGTGTCAGCTTCCCAAGCTGAAGGTCGCGGGTTCGAATCCCGTTTCCCGCTCCAATAAAACATCGCCGGTTCGCTAAGTTATCTGAATCGGGTTCTGACTGTCCCCGTAACTGTCCCCAAAGACCAGATACGGGGATTTCTTTTTATCGGGCTTGACCGGGAAAACCCGACGCCGATGCCGGTTTTAACATCGAAGCCGATCAACAAATGTCGAAGAATAATCAATATAGCTGCTATTCAAGGCTGGACAGGGTGAAAAATAATTGTATTATTAAAACAATTCCGATTAATTTGCAGAGGGTTCAATCCATGAGATGGTTGACAATCTTACTAGCCCTGATAAACAGGATACGTGCGTTAACGAAGTTATTTTCTGCCAGAAATGCGCAGAAAATAACTTCTAACTTACTAATGGTCATTTTATGCTGTGCAGTGAGCGCATCGGCTCCTGCGCTGGAGTCCGATCCGCTGGCTGGCCTGAAACAGTTCAGCGATTTTTCGAAAATCGATATCAAACGTTTACTGGAAGGCGCAATTCTTTCCGAGCGCGGACCGTTGATGGCTTTTCCCAACGGTATCTCGTCCCAACTCTGCTTTGCCGTGCCGTCGTCTCCGGCGGAAACTGTCAAGCACCTTCAAACGTGGGATCCGAAGCGCTGTGGGTCTCTGAAGGTGTACGCGTCTCACAGGCTGAACGACCCCTGCGAGCTTAAAGAATTCAGCAGTCTCTCCCTTGACCTCGATCCAGCAAAACGTCCCATCAAGTGGTTTTTGGACAAAACCCTGGCCACGTCTGACAAAAGTTCGGAACTGAACCTCTCTCAGATAGAAGCACACGAACTTGCGGGATGTCTCAGTAAAGATGCCAGTCCGAAAAGCGTCGGCTCATGCTGGGCCAGTGTATTATTCGCCCGCGCCTCGAGCTTTCAACGCAACGGGTTCGCCAGCATGTTCCCCTACGAATTCGACGTTGAATCCATAACCCCGGTCTTACACCTTCGGTCGATGTTGAAGGAACAAGTCCGGGTCACCCCTGAATTCGCGATTCTCCTGCAGAGGTCGGGCTTGGTGAACGTCGCGTCTGGATTTGCTCCACTCAGGCCATCCCAGTACTACTGGCGTCTGTTCGATGCCGACCACCACGCCACCTTAAGCCTCGGCGCGGTCTACGTACTGGAAGTCGGCGACCGCTACCAGGTGCTTGAAGTCGAATACTATGTCAGTGGCACGTATTATACGACCGCTACGCTCTATGAAGTCTGGCCGATCAACTATGGCGGGAAGACCGGTTCCCTCGTCTGGTCCAACGTCTTGTGCTCGGCCCCCGCACTTCGGTATGCAGCAGGGATTGAGCGCCTTGCCTCAGGCGTCATCCTGATCCTGGAATTCAAGAAAATGGTCAGTTGCTTTCAAAACAGTTTTAAAACTCCCTGACAGGTTCCTGCTCCAACGCCAAAGGAATTGATATGAAAAACGTATTCACCCCGATAGTTGTTCTGGTTTCGCTGCTGGTGGCAGTTATGACAACGCCGGTCAAGGTATCGGCTGCCGGCCCGAAGGTCGTCTCCCAGGAACTCGACGTCTCGTTGGGATACGTGGGAAGAGGGACAACTCTCGAGGACAACCTGCATGTCGGCCCCATAAGCGAAATGAATACGGATGTAAAATACGCCGCATCGCTGCCGTTCAACAAAGACCTGCTCTTGCGGTTCGGCGCCGAATGGCAGCGGTTCTCGTTCGAGACACCACGGGCCGTCGCGGTGCCCGACACGTTGCAGCAGGGCAATGCAATCCTGGGGTTCGATTATCAACTGGCCGAGCAATGGCTCATGCGCGCCGAAGTGCAGCCGGGCCTGTACGGAGATTTCAGCCGGCTCAGTTGGCGGAGCTTTGACGCACCGATCGTGATGGGATTTGTCTATCTGGTGGATGCCGATCTGCAGTGGGCCTTCGGTCTGCGCGTTGACGTCCGGAGCCAATATCCCGTGTTACCGGCGGCCGGTGTCCGCTGGAAGTTCACCGACGTCTGGACCCTGGATCTGATGTTGCCGAATCCGCGTCTGGAATATGACGTGAACAATAAACTTCAGGCATATCTTGGCGGGGGCATCCTGGCTGGTACTTACGTGGTCGGCGATCATTTCGGCGATGTCCGCGGTCTTCCGCAGCTCAATAACGCCACGGTCGATTACAGCGAAGCGCGACTGGGCCCCGGTTTTTCATGGAAGGCTCTCCCCAATCTGACTCTGGAAGCCGAAGCGGGGTATGTGCTCTACCGAACCTGGGATTTTTTTGATCAGCACATCAATCTGAACAGCAAACCATTGCCCTTCCTGCAAATCACCTGTCACGCCCGGTTTTGAACGGCTTTCCCGGTCCGGCGCCGCTTATCCGTGGCGTTATTAAATGCTGCACGTCAGTATCCAGTATAGGTTCCCGGTTTTTTTGCACTAATGACCTCTTGAATATTTATTAAACATCATTGCACTCTGTTACATTGCTGGTAATCTATCTTATGAGGGAGTTACAGTTTTAAAAAGGAGGAGATTATGAAACGGATTATTTTGATGATAGTTGTCATGATGCTTGCGGGGTGTGCTTCCACACTCCCACCGAAGGTTTCCATCGATCAGGATTACAACACGATGGGAGTTAAGACGGCATCCGTCAGGATGGATTGCACAGCTGTGAAATCCGAAGATGTTGATGTGGCATCAATACCGGATTTTTGCCAGATGATTCTTTCTGCTGCAAAATCATCCATCAGGAAAAAATCCGGATACAAAATAGAGGATGATTACGCTGATCTTGAAATCAACATCAAGCTTGAAGAAGTTTATGGGGGGAACGCTGCGGCCCGGTTCTGGATAGGTCTGGGTGCCGGAAAGTCGGCAATTGTCACGCTTGTTGACATTTCAAGGTCCGGCAGAGTTATGGCAGAGGGGCGCTTGATCGAAACCAGCACATTGCCAAATGTCATTAATAACGCTTGGGGTAATGAATCACTGATTCTTCAGGACGCCGGCATCATCGGCGGCAGGATAGCTGACTTCGTAGCCAACCCGAGAGACTTTGACTTTAAACCGGATCAGCCGAAATATTAACAGTTGGTTGCCACCACTATGCTAAAAAAATCGGGTTCCCAGTCATGGGTGCCCGGTTTTTTTTGATCGTTATTTTATATTCTCTAGATCTGGTAATCTTCGACAAATACCCTCACCTGACGCGGTCTTACATACACCTCTTCCCCCTGCTGCAGTCCCAGATTATGGAACACATCCCTGGTCAATTCCGCTTCTACTAACTCTTGATTGCCTTCAATTGCCAGGGTGACCCGAACCGCCGGCCCCAGTTTCTGGATGTGCTTGATCTCGGCTTTCAGTGATGTTGAGTCCTGTTGGGTGCGGTCGATCTCGATATCGTGTGAGCGGACGTATGACACGGCATTTTCATCGGTTTCATGAGGACCGGCGCCCGGCTGGTTGAGGCGGCCGTGGAACAGGTTGACGTTGCCGAGGAAGTTCAGCACGAAAGGGTTGGCCGGGTGTTCGTAGACCTGGTCGGGTGTGCCGGCCTGTTCGATCCTGCCCTTGTTCATGACCACGATGCGGTCGGCGACCTCCAGGGCCTCTTCCTGGTCGTGGGTGACAAAGACGCTGGTTACATGGATCTCGTCATGCAGCCTGCGCAGCCAGCGGCGCAATTCAGCGCGCACCTGGGCATCCAGGGCGCCGAAGGGTTCATCCAGCAGCAGCACCTGCGGTTCGACCGCCAGGGCGCGGGCCAGGGCAATACGCTGGCGCTGGCCGCCGGAGAGTTGAGCGGGATAACGGTTGGCCATGCCTTCCAGCTGCACCAGCCGCAGCAGATCCGTAACCTTGTTCCTGATATCCCCCTTGGAGGGGCGGGTCTGCCGGGGACGGACATTCAGGCCGAAGGCCACGTTGTCGAAGACGGTCATGTGCTTGAAGAGGGCATAATGCTGGAAGACGAAGCCGACCCGGCGCTCTCGCACATGGCTCCGGGTAGTGTCCTCGCCGTTGAACAGGATTCGACCATTGTCGGGGGTCTCCAGTCCGGCTATGATCCTCAGCAGGGTGGTTTTGCCGGAGCCGGATGGACCCAATAATGCCACCAGCTCACCGGATGGTATGGTCAGGTTGACATCCTTCAGGGCCTGGAAGCTGCCGTACTGTTTGCTTATGTTTTCTATCTCGATGCTCATATTACCTCTCGTATACTAGGTTGAAGGTTGAAGGTTGAAGGTGGAAGCAAAGACCTTCAAGCTTTTGTCTTCAGTCTTTTGTCTTCAGTCTTCAATCATCCACCTTCAACCTTCAACCTTCAACCTTCAACCTGATTTCTTATTTTCCACTCTGCCACGGTCTTGACCATCAGGGTGATCAGGGCCAGAAATGCCAATAGCGAGGCCACGGCAAAGGCCGCGGTGTAGTTGTATTCGTTGTAGAGGATCTCCACGTGCAGCGGCACGGTGTTGGTCATGCCGCGGATATGTCCGGAGACGACCGATACGGCGCCGAACTCCCCCATGGCACGGGCGTTACAGAGGATCACGCCGTAGATGATGCCCCACTTTATGTTGGGCAGGGTTACGCGAAAGAAGGTCTGCAGCCCGCTTGCGCCCAGCACCAGGGCGGCTTCCTCCTCTTCCTTGCCCTGGGCCTCCATCAGAGGAATCAATTCACGGGCCACGAAGGGGAAGGTGACGAAGATGGTGGCCAGGATGATGCCCGGTACGGCGAAGACGATCTTGATGTCGTGCTCCTGCAGCCAGGGTCCGATCCACCCCTGCAGCCCGAATATCAGGACATAGATCAGACCGGAGATGACCGGCGAGACCGAGAAGGGCAGGTCGATCAGTGTGATCAGCAGGTTCTTGCCCGGAAAACTGAACTTGGCGATGGCCCAGGCTGCTGTCACGCCGAAGAAGAGGTTGAGCGGTACGGTCACGGCGGCGGTTATCAGTGTCAGCTTGATGGATGACAGGGTATCCGGCTCCTTGAGCGCATCGAGGTAGACAGTCAGGCCTTTCTCAAAGGCCTGGCTGAATACGGCTGCCAGCGGCAGCAGCAGGAACAGCGCAAGAAAGACCAGTGCAGTTGCGATCAGCAGCCAGCGCACAACAGCCGGTTCGGTCTGGGCACGGTCTTTCTGTTTTATTGGTTTATGAACTGATGATACCGGTGCCGACATGGTGTTCTCCCTTATTCCGCGTACCTTCTGCTCCACTTCTGCAGAAGGTTGATGACCAGCAACATCAGAAAGGATGTCAGCAGCATCACGCAGGCGATGGCCGTGGCCCCTTGATAGTCGAACTGCTCCAGCTTGGTGATGATCAACAGCGGGGTGATTTCCGACACCATCGGCATGTTGCCGGCGATAAAGATGATCGAGCCGTATTCGCCGACAGCCCGGGCAAATGACAGGGCGAAACCGGTCAGGATGGAGGGCGCCATGATCGGAAAGATCACCCGCTGCAGGGTCTGCCAGCGGTTGGCCCCCAGGCAGGAGGCGGCTTCTTCCAGCTCCACCTCGACCTCTTCAATCACCGGCTGGACGGTGCGCACAACAAAAGGCAGACCGATGAAGGTCATGGCCAGTACGATGCCCAGTGGAGTGAAGGCCACCTTGATGCCGAGCGGTTCCAGGTAGCGCCCCACCCAGCCGTTGGGCGAGTAGATTGTGGCCAGGGTAATACCGGCAACGGCGGTCGGCAGGGCAAAGGGCAGATCCACCAGGGCATCCACCATCCGCCGGCCGGGGAAACGGTAGCGGACCAGCACCCAGGCCACCAGTACGCCGAAGAACGAGTTGATCGTTGCCGCAATCATGGCCGCGCCAAAGGTGATCTTGTAGGAGGCCAGTACCCGTGGAGCGGTCACGGTGCTGATGAACTGGCCCCAGGTCAGGCCGGCGGTTCTGAAGACCAGCGCCGACAACGGGATCAGCACAATCACACTCAGGTAAAAGATTGTGAAGCCCAGGGTCATCCCGAAGCCGGGCAGTACGTTGTTATGCTGTTTGAATAGTTTCATATGCATGTCCCTTTATTCAAAATGCCCGGTTGAGCGGGGCAGCCTGAGCCGTCCCGCTTCCCGGTTATTTTGAAGGCGCATAGATTTGGTCGAAGGTACCGCCATCGGCAAAATGTGTTTTCTGGGCCTTCTGCCAGCCGCCAAAGGCCTTGTCGATCGTGTACAACTTTAACTTTGCAAGTTTGATCGGGATTTTGGTGTTAATCGGGCGATAGTAGTGTTTTGCTGCAATCTTCTGCCCTTCATCCGTGTAGAGGAACTTCAGGTATTCTTCTGCAACCTGGCGTGTCCCTCGTTTATCAGCAACCTTGTCGATTACGGTAACCGGCGGCTCGGCCAGGATACTTTCCGAGGGAGTTACAACTTCAAATTTGTCCGGCCCCAGTTCGTTGATGGCCAGAAATGCTTCATTCTCCCAGGCCAGCAGTACATCACCCAAGCCACGCTGTACGAATGTGTTGGTGGAACCCCGGGCACCGGAATCCAGTACCGGCACGTTTTTGAACAATTTGGCTACAAAATCCCTGGCTTTGGCATCGTTGCCGCCCGGTTGGTGCAGGGCATAGGCCCAGGCCGCCAGATAGTTCCAGCGGGCCCCGCCGGAGGTCTTGGGATTGGGGGTGATGACCGATACGCCCGGCTTGACCAGGTCGTCCCAGTTCTTGATCTTCCTGGGATTCCCTTTGCGCACCAAAAAGACGATGGTGGATGTATAGGGAGAGCTGTTGTGAGGCAGTTCCTTCTGCCAGCCCGGCTTGATCAGCCCTTTTTCCGCAATGGCATCGATGTCGTAGGCCAGGGCCAGGGTGACCACATCGGCTTCCAGGCCGTCGATGACTGCCCGGGCCTGTTTGCCGGAACCGCCGTGGGATTGTTTGATGGTGACCTTGTTGCCGGTTTTCTTCTGCCACTGCTGCGCAAAGGCGTTGTTGATATCGACGTACAGTTCGCGGGTCGGGTCATAAGATACGTTCAACAGGGTGATGTCCGCGGCAATGGCGGCGGTTGTCGTGGATACGGCCAGTGCAAGTGTTACCAAGGTTGTTACGATTTTCTTGATGTTCATTTCGGTCTCCTTGTTTTATCCATAGATTTACTAGACATATTGTCCAAAAAAAAGGCGAGGTCAAATCATTCTTCAGCTTTTTCCAGGTCAGGTTTTTGCCTTAACAAAATTTGTAGGACAACTTACACCACGCGGATCAATCATCTGCATGAGCATTCTCCTTTTATGAGCAAGTTGGAAATCATCCATGTCGGTTTAACATCGACATCGTTATAACGCCAAGTTAGTGTGGATTGGATAGTGCCAAAAAAAAGAATAGCTGTCAAGAACTATTTTTATAAAATCTACAGAATTACTATACTATTACGTTCATGTCATCAGATGTTAGTTTGTCCTTATAAAATGTGTTTGGAAACGGCCCATTATAGCAGCCTTCTTCGAGCTACGCTTCCCGCTCCATAATAAAAAAAGGGTTACAGTGACAGGCACTGTAACCCTTTTTTGGTGCAATCAAGTTGTTCGTATCCGGAACTTATTTCTTTTTGGGTTGTTTTTTAACCGGTGCGGTTGTTGTTACCGCGGCGGCCGGTGATGCGGCGCTAGCGGGCGCTGCCCCATCTTTAAAGCCGTTCAGGTCATGCGCGATGCTGTGGCAGAACCCGCATTTCGGGAACTTGGACAGCATTGCGGCCGGGTGCGGTGTGCCGTGACAGCTTTGGCACTGAGGTATCATCTTGTGTTTTGCCTGATGACAGGCTACGCACGTCAGTGTTTTGTGTTTGAAGGTGCTGGCCGTAAGCTGGTCATAGGCCTTCTTGTGACAGGCGGCGCAGTCCTTGGACGGTAATTTGTCGCTGTAAGTAACGTTCTTCGGCATGTGTGCCTGGTGACACTTTTTGCAGTCGGCAGTGGTCTGCTCCGCGAAGTGCGCTTTGTGACACTGGGTGCAGTTCGGAATCTTGCCGTGGACGTCATGGCACGTGCTGCAGTAGAGCGCGGAGTGCTTGCTTTTGTTGTCGCGCAATTTATCAATCTGACCGGTGGCATGGCAGGTGATGCAGGCGTCGGTAACTTTATTCCCGAAGGTTATCTTCAGCGGTGTATGAGGATTCGAGTGGCAGCCCTGGCAGGCATCCAGTTTGTAATGCGGTTTGCCTTCGTGGCATTGACTGCAGAGCGGAATGATCTTGCGTGTTGTGGGGGGGTGCCCGTTGTGACAGTCCTGGCAGCTGATCTCCGTCTTGTGTTTGCTGCCGGCAGCCGCGATGTCGGCCGGTGCTTTGCTGTGACATTTGGCACAGTCAGCAGTCAGCAGTTTCGGAGCTGAAGCGGCAACCGGGGGATTCGGGGCGGGAGCAGCTGCGGGCCCGGCGGCGCCGGCCATGGTTTGTACGGAGAGAAGGGTGAGTCCAGCCAGCAAAGCAATCCATACTCTTTTCGACATGCTGCATTTTTTCATTAGGTGTTGCCTCCTTGTATGGTGATATCTGGAAAAAATACTCAAATCTGCTTGAGCAAAAAACGGATGAATTATTACACGGATAACAGTGACAGTCAACATTTAGAGAAGACACAAATTATTTCCTGATCATCCCATACGAAGCCGTGATTCAAGGTGTTGCCGAACACTGCCAAGAGAAGGACGGTGATAAACAGGAACCGGTATATAAGCGCTTTTTGTGAGTCAGTCATTCCATAAAACCTTTCCAAAATCTTCACCCTGACCTCAGAGATCAACATGACACAACATTCATAGTATTATCATAGCTAAATTATGGCATGGCTTTCCTGGTTCTGGCTGTGTGGGAAAGTTTTTTGCGTTTATTTTACGTTCAGCTTTCAGAAACTGATCAGGAATTCTTCGGTGGTATATCACTTTTTTATAAGAATTTCCCATTATTTTCAACAACTGTTGGTAATCATCCTCTGTTTTTATATTTGAACAAAATTGCATTGTCCGAAAAATTGGTGTCTGTTTAAAGGCGGACAGGCGGACTTTTCTTATTGCCCTCGTCGATCATTTCAGGGTACATTAATTCTGTTTTAGTCGTAGACGTTTCAACCATGCAATTGAGAGAACCGGACATGTTGCTGCTCAACAGAAAGATAGGCCACGTCGCCATCATCGTAGTACTCGGCATGCTAATATACAGCAATACTCTGCATGTGCCATTTTACTGGGATGATTACATCAGCATAGTAAGGATACCGCTGATTAAGGATTTATCCTATTTTACCAATATGGAGTCGGGCCAGGCATTCAGGGGTTATGGCGGTTTCGTTTCGAGATTCTTCGGCTACTTTACTTTTGCA
>JAENWA010000028.1 GCA_016650295.1 Desulfuromonadales bacterium
GAGGTTGTGTTGTTCTGGAGGTAGAGCTGGTATCCGGTTGCGCCTGCCACTGCGTTGAACGTGAAAGCCGGCGTAGTAGTTATGCCGCTTCCTGTAGGACTGGTGATTGTCAATGCAGGCGGAAGGACAGGGTTGCCGACAGTAAAGTTCAGTCCAGTACTCCACGGTCCTTGGCTGCCCGCGTTCAGTGCCGAGGCCACCCATGAATAGCTGTTGTTGTTGAGTAACGGAGTCGGCAGTGTAATGCTGCATATGCCGGTGCCTGCGGGGCATCCGGCCTG
Source organism: Desulfuromonadales bacterium (assembly GCA_016650295.1). Classification (GTDB taxonomy): domain Bacteria; phylum Desulfobacterota; class Desulfuromonadia; order Geobacterales; family Pseudopelobacteraceae; genus CAIPTY01. The sequence continues at coordinate 282 of JAENWA010000028.1, forward strand.
TGCCGGAGTGAAAACGGCAGACGCACCACCCGTGGAGGTTGTGTTGTTCTGGAGGTAGAGCTGGTATCCGGTTGCGCCTGCCACTGCGTTGAACGTGAAAGCCGGCGTAGTAGTTATGCCGCTTCCTGTAGGACTGACCAACGTTGGTGCGACTGGAGGTGGAGGTATTGTTACTGTTACCGACACCGCTGCAGACGTCACCGCAGCCCCGGTGCTGGGAGTTACCCTTGCGGTCAGGCTGTGTACTCCGGCAGTCGCTCCGGTCCAGGTGAAGCTGTACGGCGCGGTAGTATCGGTTGCCAACACGGTAGCACCGTCGAGGAACTGAACATTGGTTATTGTCAGTGGACTGCGTACCGTTGCGGTTGCGTTGATGGTAATGGTCTCACCGAAATTGAATGTTGAACCATTTACCGGTGCAGTGATTGCAACCGTAGGTGGAATGGTTGCCGCAGTTGTTACGGTAGCAGTGCCTGAAAAAATTGAATCGCCAGCTGCATTGAACGCCTGCAGCTGATAACGGTAGATCGTGCTCTGTGAAATTGTGAAGTCTTTATAGCTGGTAGCATTCGCCATAGCAGTGGCTATGGTGGCGAAATTCGTGCACGCAGCTCCTGTGCAACGCTGAATCCGGACGCCGACCTCGTTACTCGTGTTACCGAGAGTGGTAGGAGAGGCAACGGGTGTGGGGTCAATCCAGGTCAGATTGACACTGCTGCCCGAGAATGCCGAACTAGTCAGGTTCGGCGCGGTAGGAATTGTGCTGACAACGTTTAGCACGATCGGGCGCATCATGTCCATCTCTTCATGGCTCAGGATGTGGCAATGCCAGACATACTCCCAGCCGAAGTTGTAGAGGATATTGGTGACGCCGCCCGCATACGGCGACGGAGCAACATAGGCCTCTCCGGTTGTCCAGTCGATGCTGGTGAAACCCATCGGTGAATTGATCGGTATGGCCGGGTTGAGCGGTCGCTGACTGTTGTTGATACCGAAGGGCAGCAGCGGAGCGCGCGGACGTACGGCTACAATGGTATTCTCCAGCGGGCTGATCTTGACGGTATCTTTCCAGCCCAGTTCGTTCGGTTCCGGCATCAGGATCTGTCCATCCCAGCCGACACGGTTGATCAGCTGTACATCGAAGATATGGAAGTGAATGGGATGGGTATCGACACCATTGTGGGAAATATTCCAGATCTGGGTGCCATCGTTGACTGAATTAAAGCCGGTAGTAGCGTTGGGTATTACGGAAATATTTACAGTGGTGGAATTGTTTATGGTTTCGGTCGGCAGATCGGCAAAACCATACAGGATCAGCAGCTGATTGAGCGTTGTGGGATTCGGCACCTGCATGGCAAGGTTGCCGCTCATACGTCCGTAGACCGGGTCAAAGGAAGAACCCATCTCATCGTGAATCCCCTTCGGCTCCATCGGAACAATTACCGGGGCACCAGCCAGGGTTACAAACTGCAGGGCATTGTCATTGATCTGGGCTATACCCTCCCACGGGAAGTTGGGCGGGAAGTAGGAATTTGGATAGGTAGTACTGTACGCGGCCTGACCGACAATGATCGGTTCCTGCGCCTTTGCGAACAGACCCGGAGTTGCCGGTGATGCAGGGGTAAACTCGGCCTGCAGGGCGGCCGGATTGAAGGTATAGGCAGGATCGGTACCGGTCGACGAGCGAACGATAACCTGCATCACGGTGCGGGTGTTCGGGGCATAACCGACCAATGGTCCCGTGCCGTTTTCCCACTCGCCGGTGACCGTGTCATAGGTGCCGCCGGTGCCGTAGCCGCCGGAAGCACGCATATCATGGGCGCCGGTGAAATAATCATAGCCTTCAACCCTGGCCGGCCAGGCAGCCGGTGCGTCGTTGTAGAGGATCAGGGTCTGGCCGGGATAGGCGCTGAAATCGACGATAACGTCGGCCCGTTCTGCCGGTCCGAGTGCCAGCCCCATCTTGTCGACATTGCCGACCCAAAAGGCGGTCGGATCGGTGTTATAGGTGATCGGCTGCGGATTTATCACCACCGGCTGAGGCAGGAAACCGCCTTCGGTGCCGATCTGCAGGAAGCTGGGTCCAAAGTTGGGGCAGGTGAGTGACGCCCCTGAACCACTGCATACGCCGGGGTCGGGCACTCCGCCGTCTCGGCCGTCTATCGGCCAGAGTAGTGGCCAATTATTTTCTTTAGCAAGAGATTCAGATGCCTCCACCATTTTAACTTCGGTCAGGCGGGAAGCCGGTCGGGTGTCGGGGCTGATCTCGTTCGGATCGGCCTTGTAGAACGACAGGTTCTGGAAGCGGTCGCTGGCGGCATTCAGAATGCGGAAGCGATAGGCCCGCGGGTCGACGGTCAGAGTGGGGAATGCCGTGCCGTTGACAATGGCGCTGTCCTGGAACGCTTCCATCCCCATGGAGGTGTTGGGTGTTCCCGGGATCAAGGTCGGCTGACCCGGTGTCGTGCAATTGGCAAACACGGCCGGAATCGGACTGCTGCAGTCCGCATCGTAATACGGGTTGGGAACCGGCCCTTTGGTGACGTCGGTGGCCGGAAAGAACCAGGGACCATACATCCAGCGACCGAATGGGTTGACGCCGTCAAAACCTGCGGCGAGGGTCTGGGCCGGCATATAGACATGCGGCATCCAGAGGTCGCCGGTCACCGGCGGGCGGGCGCCATTCAGGGTAGGATCGGTATTTGCGGCGGGAGCGGCGCTGCCCCAGTTCCAGAGCGGGTCGGTGATACGAACTTTGGGCGTCAGTACACCGGATACCGGGTGAGGGGTCGGTGTGGCATCCACGAAGGTCTTGTCCTGGATGATCAGGGGGATCTGGTCGGGAGGGATGATTCCGCGCGTGACCAGATCCTGCTCCCACTGGTCGGTGATGACGTAGCCTGCGGCTTCACCGGCATAAACGTTGAGCCGGGTTATGCCGAAGGCATGGTCATGATAGAACATCAGGCGGGCGCTCTGCTGGTTGCTGTAATAGTAGGTCATGGAGCCGTCGCCCGGATCGGGCATATCCGGCACGTTTGCAAAGCTGACGCCTTTGGTGAAGGGGGTTACTTCCTCGACAGGGGTGATCCACTGGTGGGGAGTGCCGTCACTGATCCAGGGGGTACGCCCGCCATGCAGATGGAGGTCGGCACGGTTCTGGGTGTAACTGGCGCAGGTGTTGGGCTCCACGGTATTGTCGCAGGGGCTGCCCTGTCCACGGGTTGCGCCCGGAGAGGCCGGTCCGGTTCCGGCACCCATGACGGAGGTATCGACCGGTATGAAGAGGTCGCCGCCCGGGCCGACGGGAAGCCGGTTGGTGAATTTGATGCGCGCAGGGCGGTCACGCTGGGCAACAATACTGGGTCCCAGATAATGAGCAGGGTCCGGTGTCAGGGTGTTGTGAATTGCGCTGCAGGCTGGTTGTGCCGCGCCGCCGCAAATGGCCGTATTGGTCCCTCTGTTGACCTGCACATATCCGCGCAGCAGAGTTTTGTTGGGCAGGTCGGAGTGCATCTGCTCCTTGTACTCTACCAGGTTGATTTCATAATAATCCGAACCGGGATAGGTCACAATGTCGGGCTTGGCAACAGACAGGAATTGCCCGAGATTGTTTGCCTTGGTGCTCCCAAGACCGGGGAGGGTGTCGACGAATTTGGCCAAGGGCGGGCTGTTTGCCCAGTTGGCGGTCGTGTAATAGTCGGGAACTGAAGGTGCCCCGCTGGCATTAAAGGGCCCGGTCGGGATCGGGGGAGCAACTCCCGCGACCGCAAGGCCAGGTATGCTCCATATGCAGAGCAGGGCAAGCATCAGCCCGTATTTCCACATCTTCATCGTACTCTGGATTGACATAATTCCTCCTGGTTTGTGATAGTTCGGGCTATTTGATGTCGGGGTTGACAGGGGGCAGCTGTTGAGCGGCCTGTCTGGCCTTATGAACTTTAATCCTCTCGGCTTTGAGCGCTTCTGCAGCAGCCTTGCGCTTTTCGGGTGTGATTCGCTGCTCATGCTGCTTGCGTACCATCTCCTTCTTCGCGGCCAACTCCGGTGTCATGGGGGCATGGTCTGCGGCAAGGGCGAGCCCGCCTGCCAGCGACAGAAGTGCCGATATCAACACTACCTTTCCAATGCTGCTGGTAATCCGGTTCTTCATTCTGTTCTCCTTTCTCAGCTATTTTTTTAAACAATTTTGGTACTGCAGATCAGTCAGGAAATAAAATGATCCCCTTTAGGTTGTTGATTCTTGGTGTCAACAAAGCAGAATTCATGCCAAATTCAGTAATGCGCCAGGTCACTGGAATTACATCGAGGCGCCGATCGGGGCGGCGGAAAGTGTCCCGATGCTGTCTCAATTTGAGATGCATGTCTCAATTGAGAAACGGATGACGAGGCATACATTGAAACTGTTGAATACAGAATTTTGAATTGAAACCCTCCGGGACCATGTGCTTTTTCGGCGGTTCCCCAAAAAGTTTGATCACAACTCTTCCCGCCCGCTCGTAAACAATAATCACGGCTTTAATGCATGGCCCACTCGCTTCTCGGGAGCAGGGCGGGGTCGGCGCCGGGACCGAGCTGGATGATATAGCATCCTTTTGATACAAAGCGCTGTCCGGGTCCAAAACTGAATCGCTCATAATCCCGCACCGTCAGATCCATCTGCATACTCATGACATCCAACAGATGATCACGGTAAAGATTATCGTAGAGCAGATACAAGCCTTGGAGGGTTGTCTGCTGCAGCATGGTTGTAATCCGCGAGGTAATCCTGCGGTCGCCAAAATCCCTGGCACTGGTCAGAAGCGGCACCTTGGCGTCAAAACCGCCGCTCTTTGTGCCGACAAAGGGTGTCAGGCGGTAGGGGTAGGCAATGTAAACCCTGTCTCGAACAGCTTCCGCAATGGCCGCAGTTTTTTTGCCCAGGTAGCCGGATGATACGAAAACCATCCCAGGGGCGGGAAGTTGAACAATCAGCGCAGGCAGGTTCGGCAGCAGCCCGGCATCGGTCCAGAGCAGCAGCACTGCGGGCTTATGCCTTGTCAGGAGCGTACCCATAGCGGCCTGATCGAGAAGCTGGCGTGCCGTAAGAGTCAGGGTAGTCACGGCCGGCCGTTCCACTTCGCCCCAGATCCTGTTAAATCCGGCCGCCAGCGCCCTGCCGGCCGGAGAATCCTGGACTATCTGGAGGATGTGTGTTTCAGCGGAGATGGTATCCAGACGATTGAGATAGCGGGCAACCGCTTCTCCCTCCTGGGAGTAACCCTTGTTAAAATAATATGTGTACCATCCGGTTTCGGATACTACCGGGAAATCGGTAATCGGGTAGAGGCAGGGAAGGCGCTCAGCCTCGCAAAAATCGTGCATAGGACGCCAATCACTGTTGGATATGCCGCTCAGCACGGCAAAAACCGGATTTTTGGCATAATAAGCAGTGAGTTGGCCGGGCCAGGTTTCGGCCGGGCCTTTCAGTTCCCAGACATCCAGCGTTGCGCGATGAAAGGCGAACTGCATATCTATGGTGGGGCTGAATCCGGAGCTGATGAATTCATCGTACATTTCCATCTGCTGGTTTTTTTGGGCAATAAATTTAGTAAGCGGTTGGAGCAGGGCCCGGCGGTCCTCCTGGCTGACATCGTCGGTAAGTATGGTTGCAAATCTGAATTCACTGCTGCCGGCACCCGGTGAAGGCTCCGAAGAGAGCGTCTCCAGGTAGCTGATCAGGATCGACATGTCACGGTCTGACAGCGGGTAGCGCGGCATGACGTCGTTGAATACCTGGCTGGCTGGGTCGGTGCCGAAGCGCATGGCGGCCGCCAGGCTTTCGCGGGTGTAGGCCGGCCGCTCCTGTACGGTTTTGGCATAGATAAAGCGCCCGGCCCGGTCCTGGACGTCATTCATGGAGGGGGGGCGTCGGTACGGTTTGTAGAGTTTGTTTCCGGTAGTAGGTGGAGTGACGACCCCCCCTTCAAAAGATCCGAGCCCGGCACGAAGATGACAGCTGGAACAGGAAAAAGCGCTGCTGTCAACCGCAACATCATCACGGATATAGGCCGCCATCACCTTTCCTGATGGCAGGATGCCCTCCCGATACATGCGTTCGCCCAAGCTCATGATTTCGGTTTTTGAGAGATCGGCAGGCGGCAGGAGTTCCGCTCTGCAAGGTGATGCACAAATAAGAACCGCAAAGAAGAGAAGGCCCGCTGTAAAGGCTGTTACTACTCGCCGTTGTTGTTTGTGATGCAGACCGTGCCTGTAGCCACTCATTTTCCGGTTACCTGCTGAAATTCGCTCATTAATTCGCTGGAACTCAGGATGCCGAAGAGTCTGACCCATGAGCCGTCTTTGGGCGAGCGGATCAGGTTCAGCGGGTAGTGGGACATTTTGTCCGGTATGTAGGCGTTAAAGCCTTTCATCACGGCATCGATATCGGTCCTGCTGCCGGTCAGAAAGTCCCATCCGGGTTTTGCACGATAGCGTTTCAGATACTCTTTCAGAACTTTGGGGGAATCATTTTCAGGGTCGATGGTGATAGAGATCAGTCGTACTTTGTGGCTGCCGGTACCAAGCTTGCCCTGCAGATTGACGAAACCGGCTGAAAGCACCGGGCAGATGGTGGTACAGGTGCCGTAGATAAAATCAACTATGACTGGCTGATCAGCAGTCAGCAGTGAAGCGAGCTGCACTTTTTTCCCGTCCTGATTGATGAGAACAACATTGGGAATGGTATAGCGCTCAACGGTTTTTTTGTATTTATTGCTGGCCGCCTGAACCGATTTGGCCGGCAGAACTACCACCATAAGCAGAATCAAGAGGAAAAGTGCAAGTATGCTGAAAACTGTTTTCATCTGGCACCGTGGTTTTTCTTGGTCGTTTGCAAAACAGGGTTGCTATACCTGGGTCATTTCTTTGCCGGAGTTGCTGGTGCTGCACCAACAGGCTTGGCGGTCTCTGTCGGCTTGACCTCAAGCAGTTCCACTTCAAACGCCAGAGTAGCACCCGGCAGGATCAGTTCACCAGAGCCATTCTCTCCGTATGCCAAGTTCGGCGGACAGACGAGTTTTGCCTTACCACCCGGCTTCATCATCTGTACCCCCTCAATCCAACATGCAATGACGTTGTCGAGTTTGAACTCCAGCGGTTTGCCTCGCTTGTAGGAGCTGTCGAATTCCTTTCCGTCGATCAGCGTTCCGCGATAATTAACTATTACGAGATCAGTAGCTTTGGGCGATTCTCCCTTTCCTTCGACAAGAGAGGTATAGACCATGCCTGATCCGGTCTTTATTGCTCCTTTTTCTTTGGCGGCTTTTTCCAGAAATTCTTTGCCCGCGCCGGCCTGCTTTTCTCCCGAAACTTTGCGGCGTACCTTCGCTAACTCCTGAATTTTAGCTGTGTAGGTCGTAAGGTCTACTTCAATTTTTTTTCCACTGAAGGTGTCTGTAATGCCCTGCTGAACAAGATCCAGTTCAGAGGCGCTGAGGTTGAAAACGGATAGTGAACGGGCTACGGACAAGCCGATGGCGTACAGCGTTTTCTGCTCTTCTGTTTTGGGCAGCTCCGCAGCAAACACAGGGGTGACAATCAGGGGCAACAGGATGGTTGCAATCAGTTTGAACATTGTATTTCCCTTTTGGTAATAAATTAATGAACAAATCAAATATAACAATAAAACTAAAAAAATCAACAATTATTCGGGTTGATCAGCTGACGGTTATTTATTTTTAACATCCTAAGTATTATATACATTAGGATGTTGCAACTGTACCCAATAATCATGCCTTTGTAATAGAGTCAGAGTGTAACGTAATTTCAGTCAGATACAACATGTTCCGGGCGAATGTTGTCCCAATTCGAGATTCCGTGCCATTGGCAACACCGTGAAGCATGGTGTTGAGATTCGCATTTCGAAAGTCCTTACCCCCCCGTTACGCTCCTGAAACCATAAACTCACACCGCCATCTCCCGGAACCGCCTGACCGCCTCGAGAATCGCTTCCTGGCGGATATTGCCGAAGGCCAGCCGCAGATAGCCCTCCAGCCCCGGCCCGAACACCTCACCCGGCAGACAGAGGATGCCGGCTTCGTCCACCAGCCGTTTGGCAACCTGGCGACCGGTCAGGCCGGTAAAGGGGTGCCGCACCCAGCCGAAAAATGCACCGCTGGCGGCCAGCTGAAAGGGATTGCCCGGCTTCATAAATTCCGAGCGGAACAGGTCATGGCGACGGGTCATCATGTCACGGTTGGCGGCCACCCAGGCGTCCAGATGATCCAGGCCGTACCAGACGGCCTGCTGGGTGATGCGGGGCTGACAGACCGCCATGGTATCCTGGGCCTTGAGGGCCTGATGGATGAACTCCGGCGAGGCGGCCAGCAGTCCGGCCCGATAGCCGGTCAGGGCAAAGGTTTTGCCGAATGAGGCGACCTGGACCAGGTGGTCGCCCCACCCCGTCCGGGTAAACAGCCCGTGGGGGCGCGTCCCGCCCGGAATGAATTCGTTGTAGGTTTCATCCAGGATCAGCGCGATCTTGCGGCGCTGCGCCAGGGCATACAGTTCGTCCAGTAGTTCGGGCGAGGTAATGGCGCCGGTGGGATTGCTGGGGGTTACCAGCAGAACGGCGCGGGTCCGCGGGGTGATCAGGGCTTCGATTACGTCCGGCGAGGGCAGACCGGCCGCGGCTTCGTCAAAGGGGGCAAAGACGGCGCGGATGCCCATCATCTCCAGCGCCATGGCGTGATCGAAATAGCAGGGGGCCTGCAGCACAACTTCGTCACCGGCCTGGCAAAGGGTAACAATCGCCAGCCAGAAGGCCTGGCTGGCCCCGATGGTCAGGCAGAGGCTGGCCGGAGTGATGCTCGCACCGTATTTTCGTTGGTAATAGCGGCAGACCGCCTCCCGCACCTCCGGCAGCCCCTCGTCGGGCGAGTACTTCGAGATCAACGGATCATCCAGCAGCGTGGCCAGATGAGCGGTCAGTTCCGCTGCCGGGGCATAATCAGGCACGGCCTGGCACAGGTCGATCAGCTCCGGACCGTTTCCCGGACGCGTCGCCAGCCACCCCTTGACCTCTGAGATCGGTGGAAAGTGTACGGAACGGATATGTGCATTGACTGCAAAGCGCATAAGACCTCTTATAATCTGATTATGGGTAGACCCGCGCCAGGAATTCGGCCACGCAGGCCGGTTTTTCATGTCCTTCAATCTCAACAGTCAACAGATAGGTGAATTGTACCGCATTACCTGCCTTCTCGACCTTTGTGACCACCGTATGGGCGCGAATACGGGAACCGACAAGCACCGGATCCGGAAATCTGACCCGGTCGAGGCCATAATTGAGACGCAGACGCATACCGGGATAATTGCGTTCGAAGAATCCGGGGGCATTGCTCTCGGTCAACTGCGGCAGCAGCGAAAGAGTCAGATAGCCGTGTGCAATGGTCGCACCGTAGGGTGATTCCCTGGCCGCACGCTGCGGGTCGGTATGAATCCACTGAAGATCGCCGGTTGCCGCCGCAAAGTCATCGATACGCTGCTGGTCGATCTCCAGCCAGGGACCGCAGTGAATCTCCGTACCGATCCTCGACTGGTACTGTGCTATGAGTGCGTCGTCCGCGGACATGTCTTCTCCCTCCTCCACTGTAAAAAATGATTGCCAAGGGCTCTCTTGCCATGCTATCGCAGATTTAGTAAGTTAGAAATCAGTTTCTGCGGTTTTTTGCAGGAAATGATTTCGTAAACGCACTATCCCGATTTTGGGGCAGTAAGTTAGAAATCAGTTTCTGCGGTTTTTAGTACGATAAAAATTATTTCTGCGGTTTTGGTGCATAAATAATTTTGTGAACGTACTTATCCCGTTTATCGGGGCTGCAGGAAATGATTTCGTAAACGCACTATCCCGATTTCGGGGCCCGTATTGACCACCAGGGGGAGAATCAATGACGCTGCATGAAAATCTGAAATCGCTCGGCACGGGCGCAACTGCCTATTGCTACAACCAGCCCGATGCAGCTCTGCTGGAGGCCTTTCCCAGCCCCTTTGCCCAGCCGGGCATGAATCCGGCCAGTGTCGTGGGAACATTGCACATTGAGTGCCCCGAGTTCACCTGCCTCTGCCCTATGACCGGCCAACCCGATTTTGCCAAAATCGTCATCGATTACCAGCCTGACAAACTCTGTGTTGAAAGCAAAAGTCTCAAGCTCTACCTGGGTTCGTTCCGCATGCATGGTGAATTTCACGAAGCCGGCGTCAACCGAATCTGCAACGACTTGGTCCGTCTGCTGTCACCAGCCTGGTTGACGGTGCGGGGCGAATTCACGCCACGCGGCGGGATTCCCTTCTGGCCTACGGCGGAGTATCGCAAACCATAAAACAAAAAAAACAAATAAAACAAATAAAAACCATATCTGCAAGGAGTTCCCATGTTTACCACGTCTGATTTCAAAAAGGGGCTCGTCATCCAATTGGATGGCGCGCCCTGCCTGATCGTTGATGTCACGGTCAGTTCCCCCACGGCGCGCGGCGCCAACACCATGGTCAGGACCAAATACCGCAATCTGATCACCGCACAGGTTTTGGAAAAAACCTTCCGCTCCGGCGACAAGGTGGATGAAGCCGATTTCGAGCGCCACAAGGGACAATTCCTCTATGCCGACGGCGCCCGCGGCGTTTTCATGGACCTGGAAAACTATGAACAGTATGAAATGGAAGAGACAGACTTCGCGATGTTGGCGCCGTTCCTGCTGGAGGGCACCGAGGTCATACTGGGTATCTTCGAGGGACGCATGGTCAACGTCGAGCTGCCGATGACCGTTGAACTGACTGTCACCGAAACCGCGCCTGCCATGAAAAATGCAACCGCCACGGCCGAGACCAAGGACGCTATTCTGGAGACCGGCCTGAAGATCAAAGTGCCCCCCTACCTGGAGTCCGGCGAAAAAGTCAAGGTCGATACCCGCGACGGCCGCTTCATCTCACGGGCCTGATCCGGAAGTTGGGAACATTCTTCCCACGGTTCCGTCCTGCGGCTCGAGACGGGCTAATTGCTGTCACTGGTATTTAAAGGCTGGTATTTTAGCGGTTTCAAGATATAATCTCACTTCGACCGGATTGCTTGATCGCTCTTCAGTACCTTAGAACGACAAAGGTTATAGCAATGAGCACAACTCACATATCACATGTCGATTTCGGCAAGTATTTTGCTCTGAAACAGCGGGCGTACCTGATCAACATCTCGGAAGAAAGAGATCGGGAGCAGTACGAATCACTCAGCGGCACCATAGTTTCCAGCAGTGGAAATTCCATCGCCCTGCAGATTCCGTACGCCACCGAACAGGCCAGCCCGGATAACGGGACGCAACAGACCACCTTTAAACTTACCTCCGAGTTTATGGGCAGCGGGATACAGATCATGGCTGATCTTGACAAGGTCACGGCGAACAACGTCTTCCACCTCAGCCTGCGCAACGGCCTGGAGATGTACCAACGCAGGGAAAAACCCCGTGTCGATGTAACCATCAAGATTTTCCAGATTCGACGGGACAGCTCACTTGCCGTCTACCGCAAGGAATTCAAGAGGATCATGGACAGCATGAAGACGCTGGGAGTCCGCCCCACCCTGACGCTCCAGGAATCGTCCATCAACATCAGTGCCGGCGGCATGCGTACTGCCATCGAAGCCTCGGAACCAATCTCTCCGCTTTCCATGTTCTTTCTAGAACTTGCAGAGGACCAGCCGCTGGTATGCGCGGTAGCAGAACTGGTCTGGAGCCGCCGCGAGGAGGAAAAGCTATTGTGCGGCTACCGTTTTGTACAGATCCGAAAATCCGATCAGGAGCGGATCAGCCGTTATGTGATGTCACGTTACAAGAATCAGGGGATCACGGCACCCGGCTCCAAACCCTACTGGGATCTGCTGGACCGGATGACCAACGAGTAACTGAATCACAGGCATTCTGACGAAAAATGGCGGCAATGACATCAAAAGTACTTGACAGTCATAGACAATTTTTCTACTATTACTCTTTCACACGGGCCTATAGCTCAGTTGGCTAGAGCCACCGGCTCATAACCGGTTGGTCCCAGGTTCGAGTCCTGGTGGGCCCACCATTTCATACCAAGGAAGATGCGCCGGATGACGGCAATACTAGAAACGGGGCGACCCATATCCTCAATTCCTCAAGAGTGCACACCGACAGGTTGCACTCTTTTTGTTTGTACCGGATGAAAACCGCTAAAATCTCTGACATAGCTGGAATCATTAGCAAAATAGCACCAGTATCTCTGGCGGAATCGTGGGACAACCCGGGGCTCCAGGTGGGCGACCCGACGGCAACCGTTTCACGCATCATGGTTGCCCTGGATGCGACATCCTCAGTTATCGAATCCGCTCTGCTTTCCGGCTGCCAGCTGCTTGTCACCCATCACCCCCTGATCTTCAAACCCCAGAAATCCATCTCTGCCGCCACTCCCCTGGGCAAATCGATCCACACCGCCATTCGCGGAGGGCTCGGCATTGTCAGTATGCATACCAATTACGACATCGCCGAAGGTGGTCTCAATGATGTTCTGGCCGTACGACTGGGGCTCACGGCCTGTACTCCGCTCCAGGTAACATCCGGGCAGGAACTGGTTAAACTGGTCGTGTTTGTGCCGGAAGGACACCTGGAACAGTTGCGCACCGCGCTCTTCCCCCATGCCGATTCACTGGGCGTTTACCGCGACTGTTCCTTTGCAACAGCCGGCCAAGGCACCTTTACCCCGCAGGAAGGTTCCAGACCGTTCATCGGCACGACAGGGACACTGGAAAAGGTTCAGGAATACCGGCTGGAACTTCTGCTTGACCGGACCAGGCTGCCGCAGGCTGTCAAAACCCTGGTTGCAGCACATCCCTACGAGGAACCGGCCTTTGACATCTATCCGCTGCATAACCAGGGTTACGTGCGCGGCCTGGGACGGATCGGCCACTTGCCCGAAGCAACAACATTGGCTGATTATGCCGCCTGGACGGCTGCACGGCTGGATGCCCCCGGAACACGCTTTGTCGGCGATCCTGCCGCATCGGTACATAAAGTTGCCATCTGCAGCGGTAGCGGAGCCTCGGTTATGCGGGCGGCGGCCCGCTCCGGAGCTGATGTGCTGGTAACAGGGGACGTCAAATATCATGAGGCCCGCGATGCTGGAGATCTGGGGATCGCCCTGATCGATGCCGGCCATTTTCCCACTGAAATCATCATGGCTGCGGCTGTGAGGGATCAACTACTGCAAAGGCTCTCGAACGCCGGCTTTGATAGCTGCCAGGTACTGGCATGCAGCATCGAGAACGACCCCTTTCGATACCTGTAGGAGTCTGTCGGACTTAGGAAATCGTAGCGAAAATTCGGCTGAACGAGGACAGATTTTGCCGCTTTCTTGGTCAATAGTTGTTCTATTGACCAAGAAAGCGGCAAAATATGGACCGTTCAGACGGATTTGCAGTAGATTTCTCCTAAGTCCGACAGGCTCCTAGATACACGAAAACAGATAGCACAATTGAACATGGAGGAGAATGCTTTGAAAAACAGACTGGATTTACTTGAACAGCTTCAGGAAATCGACTCGCAGGTCGATGTGATGAAGACGGCGCAGAACAACCTGCAGGAAGATATGAACGGAATTGCCGGCACCCTTGCCGAAGCCCGTTACGGGCTGGCTGTCCTTCAATCCCGTGCCGCGCAGCTGGAAAAAGAAAAGGGCGAACTGGAGGCCGGTCACGCCGCCGAGCTTGAAAATATCAAGCGCTCCGAAACCAACATGAAGGAAATCAAGACCAACAAGGAGTATCAGGCAGTTGGTCGTGAGATCGCTGCAGCCCGCAAACAGGTGACCGAACTGGAAGAGCAGGTCCTGCAGAAGATCACGCAATTGGACGATCTGAACAGTGAGATTACCGCCAGTCTGACCACACTCGCCGAACTGGAACAGAACAGCGAACAACACCGCAGCGAAAAACAGCTTGAAATTGACAAGGTTCAGCAGAACGTGGACGCCGACAGCCTGCGTCGCGACGCGATCACGAAAGAGCTGCCCGCCAGCCTGGTGAAGCGCTACGACAACCTGCGCAGCCAGAGACGCGGACAGGCGCTCGCCATCGCCCGGGACGGTTTCTGCCAGGGTTGCAACATGAACCTTCCTCCACAGCTCTACAACAGCCTCTTTAAAGCTGACGACATCATTACCTGCCCGCATTGCCAAAGGGTACTGATACTGAAATACCAGCAGGCCCAATAGTAAATAGTACCACGCATTTAGGAACGCGGATTTTTTCGTTCTGGCAAGGCTGTCGAGGTATAGCGCGGAGACATACCGGAAGGTATGTCGCACAAGCGACGCCGAAGACTTACGCAGCCAGGGCGGAAAAAGACCGTTCCGCCAGTTTGGCTGAAGCAGGACAGGTGGCCGCTCTTCTTCACGAAGGGAGGAAAGTCCGGGCTCCACAGGGTATGACGCTGGATAACGTCCAGCGGGGGTGACCCCAGGGATAAGTGCCACAGAGAGAAGTCCGCCTGCCTCGGCAGGTAAGGGTGAAAGGGTGAGGTAAGAGCTCACCGGGTCCGTCGGTGACGGCGGATGCCAGGTAAACCCCGTCAGGAGCAAGGCCAAATAGGGAGGCGTTAAGGGCTACCCGCCCGTGCCTCCGGGTTGGCTGCTCGAGGCTGTCGGTAACGGCAGTCCCAGATGAATGGCCACCACCCAGGGCGGGGTAACCCGCCCCGGGAACAGAACCCGGCTTACGGCCTGCTTCAGCCAATTTATATTAGTAAGTTAGAAATCAGTTCCTGCGTTTTTTGCAGGAAATGATTTCGTGAACGCACTATCCCGATTTCGGGGCAGTAAGTTAGAAATAATTCCGGGCTTTTTGGAAATGATTTCGTTAACGCACTTATCCCGTTATCGGGGCCAGGAACAGGAATGATGAATGACCAGGATGCGTGGGATCAGGCCACCGCAATCTCCGGCACCGCGTACGATAGCCTGCCGCACGATACCACGGCAGAGCTTGATGATCTGATAGATGAGATCATGCAACTCAAACAGAAGCTTGTGGAACTGGTGACGTGCGCGGGGAGTTCGGAGATCTGCCGGAACTGCGGAGGCGAATGCTGCCTGCTGGGCAAGTATCATGTCAGCGTGCTGGACATGCTGGCCTATCTGAAAACGGGTGCTGATGCGGTGATTCCGGACTTCAGCCCCGGCCCGGCCTGTCCCTATTCAGGTGAATCCGGCTGCCTCATGCCGCCCGGCTATCGACCGGTGACCTGTGTAATCTTCAACTGCCAGATGATCGAAGACCGGCTCACGGCAGCTGAACGTGAAACCCTGCAGCGTTACGAAAACAGGCTGCGCCAGGCGGTCGCCCGGACAGGCAGAATCTGCGGCACACGTCTTGATCGACCGCTGCTGCTCAGCTGCACGTGAACGGGAAAAACCGTTTCAGATTGCGGCAGCAATTCTAATTTTTCGACAAGGATTAACCATGGCAGCCATCAACGATATCGTTCTCGTACACGTAGACAATAAACCGGGCTTCTACGCCCGGGTCGAAGACATCTCACCCGATGTCAAGCCGGGCTGGTGGCAGGTGCGCCTGCTGGTCCTGACCTTCCCTCTTCAGGTATTCACCTGGATTCTTGACGAATTCCAGCTGGACTACGCACCCTTCACCATGGGCGGCACCCCGATCCGGCTGGAACCGGTGGTTTCGCCGGTGGATGAGGAACGCCAGCAGCAGGAACAGCAGGAGCTGGAAGAACAGAAACGCAAACGGCAGGAAAGCAGCAGTTCCAAGGTAGTTTCCCTGGCGGACCGGCGAAAAAAATAATCGTTATGTACATCAACGAGGACTCAAACCCCTCCCGGCAACGGGAGGGGTTTTTTTGTGCAAAAAACCCCCGTAATAATCAGATTTTATCTTGACACAAACCTTGACGAGCGATATAAATTTCCCATAACGTGGAAAAAAGTGGAAATAGGTGGCAAATGGTCGAGAACAACGCCATATTCGGGGGAGAAAACCCAAGCACCATCGATGGCAAGGGTCGCACCTGCATCCCGGCCAGGTTCAGGGATGCCCTCGTCACCCAGCCCGCTGATGAGCGCTTTATCATCACCAAGGCTGCGCCGGTAGATCTTGGTGACGGGACCTTCGGCCGCGGTCTTTCCGTCTATCCCCTGCCGGAGTGGCGTGAAATAAAGAAAAAAATCCTGGCCAACGAAGGCGGTTTCACCTCGGTTCAGCTCAACAGCATCAAGCGTCAGATCATCAATCCCGCCGAGGAGTGCACCGCCGACAAACTCGGCCGGGTGCTGGTGCCTTCCTCCCTGCGCAGCCATGCCGGACTTGAGCGGGATATCTGGTTCGTCGGCATGGGGCAGCGTTTTGACATCTGGAGCAAGGAAACCTACAGCCGCGTCAATGCCCAGGATGAGAAGAATTTCCCGCTGGAATCTGAAGCGCTGGCTGCGCTGGGTATATAAGTGGAAACCTTCCACCACCTGTCGGTCCTGCCGGATGAGGTCATCAGCTTGCTGGCCCCGCGTCCGGGAGGAATCTATCTGGACGGCACCCTGGGGGGCGGCGGCCACGCCGGGCTGATTCTGGAGCACTGCACACCCGGCGGCACGCTGGTCGGCATGGATCAGGACCGGGAAGCGTTGCAGGCCACCGGTCAACGTCTGGCCGGTTTCGGTTCAGCTGCACAACTGGTCCATGGCAATTTCGGGGATCTGGAACGACACCTGGACCGGCTCGGAATCAGCGGACTGGACGGTTTCCTGCTTGATCTGGGGGTCTCGTCGCATCAGCTTGACAGCGGCGGGCGCGGTTTCAGTTTTCAGCAGAATGCGCCGCTGGACATGCGCATGGATACAAGCAGCGGCGTTACTGCCGCTGATCTGATCAATGATCTGCCGGAACATGAACTGGAGCGGATCATCAGGGACTATGGCGAGGAACGCTGGGCGAAACGAATCGCCGCCTTCATTGTCAAGGCCCGCCAGGCAGCACCGGTCGAGACGACCTTCCAGCTGGTTGACATCATCAAGGGGGCTGTCCCCAAGGCCAAGTGGGATGAGCGCATCCACCCCGCCACCCGCACCTTTCAGGCCGTGCGGATTGCGGTCAATCGGGAGCTGGAGAATCTGGAACAGGGGCTGCGGGCGGCCCTGGACCGCTTGAAACCGAACGGCCGGGGGGTCGTAATCTCCTTTCACTCGCTGGAAGACCGGATCGTAAAACACATCTTCCGGGAATATGCCGCCGGCTGCATCTGCCCGCGCAACTTTCCGGTGTGTGCCTGCAATAACAAGCCGCGCCTGCGGGTGTTGACCAATAAACCGGTTTTGGCAGCGCAGCAGGAACTGGAAGTAAACCCGCGTTCGCGCAGCGCAAAATTGCGGGCAGTTGAAAAATTGTGATCAGGTCATGGCCGCAGCCGGCCAGGACTGTTTGATGGCAGCAAGGTTCAGGGAGGTGAAGAATGGCTCAGGTACGGGTAGATTACGGTAAAGTCGCAGCCCCACGCCCTTTTGGCGGCGCGGAACTGGCAACCAACCGGCTGGATGTTTTCAGGTTTCTGATGATCTGCATGATCCTGCTGACGGTGGTTTCGGTATTTCATGTCTGGTCACGGTTCAAGCTGGTTGATCTGAACCTGCAGATTTCAGAGGCAAGCCGCTTGCTCAAGGAGACCGAACAGGAACAGAAACGGCTCAAGCTTGAGGTTGCCTCTCTCAGAACACCCTCCCGCATAGAGACCATCGCCAAGGGCGAACTCGGCATGGCACTGCCGACAGAGCAGCAGGTAGTTCTCGTCAAATGAAGGATGATCGCGAAAAATGGGCCCGGGTCCGGATCATCATGATCGGGGGTTTCTTTGGCCTGTTATTTTTATGTGTCATCGGTCGTGCTTTCTATCTACAGATCCTCCAGCACGAGGAGATGGTAAAAAGAGCGGACAGGCAGCACCAGCGCATCGTCCCGCTTACCCCGGCCCGCGGCGCGATTATGGACCGCAACGGGACACCTCTGGCGGTCTCGGTCGAGATGGACTCCTGCTACGGTGAACCCCGCCACATCCAGGACGTTGAAGGCACGGCATCCGTGCTGGCGCCGCTTCTGGGAACCCCCAAAAGCGAGCTTGTAAAAAAGCTCTCCAGCGGAAAAAGTTTTATCTGGCTGGAACGCCGCCTGACGCCGGAAGCAGCCCTGCGTGTCAAGAACATGAAATTGCGTGGTATCGGCTTTGTCAAGGAGAACAAACGCTTCTATCCCAATGTGGAGGTCGCGGCGCACGTTCTCGGATTTACCGGTCAGGACCCCAATGGGCTGGAAGGGGTCGAGCTCAAATATGACTCGACCATCCTGGGGAACACCGGCTATCTGGTCACCGAACGCGATAACCTCGGACGCGATATTTCCATCAAGAACACGGTCATCAAGAACAGCTCTCCCGGAAAGAATGTCATCCTGACGCTGGACAAGAACATCCAGTACATCACCGAGAGGGAACTGGCCAAGGCGGTCACCGACAGCGGCGCCAAGAACGGCATGGCATTGGTAATGGAATCGGACAGCGGCAGGATACTGGCCATGGCCAACTTCCCCACCTTCAATCCCAACTCGTATTTCCGCTACTCGCTGGCACAGTTGCGTAACCGCATCGTGGCAGACAGCTTCGAGCCCGGCTCCACCTTCAAGGTATTTCTGATCGCCGCGGCCCTGGAAGAAAAAATTGTAAAACCTGGCGATCTGTTCAATTGCGAAAACGGCAGCTACAAGGTCGCCGACCGGACCATCCATGACACACACAGTTACGGACGCATGTCTGTTGCGGATGTCCTCAAGTATTCCAGCAACATCGGAGCGGCCAAGATCGGCTTCAAACTGGGCAACGAACGGCTCTTCCATTATCTGAAAAGTTTCGGTTTCGGAGACCGGACCGGAATCGACCTGCCGGGAGAATCACCGGGTAACCTGCGGGACAAACGGCGCTGGTACGGGGTCGATCTGGCCAACATCTCCTTCGGACAAGGTGTATCCGCTTCTGCAATCCAGCTGGCATCGGCGGTCTCGGCGGTAGCAAACGGTGGCAACCTGATGCGACCCTACATCGTTGAGCGCATCCTTGACGATACCGGCCAGGATTCTCAGAAGTTCGAGCCGCAGACCGTCCGACGGGTCATTTCCCAGGGCACCGCCCAACAGATGACCAGAATGATGGAGTCAGTCACTGCCAGCGGAGGTACCGGAACCAATGCCGCTGTCGAAGGATTCCGGGTGGCCGGCAAAACCGGAACAGCCCAGAAGGTTGACTCGGTTACGCACAGATACGGGGCCAAGCGGACAGCTTCATTCGTGGGCTTCATACCGGCCGACAAACCCCGGCTGACTATCCTGGTGGTGGTGGACGAGCCCAAAACCAGCCAGTATGGCGGGGTCGTTGCTGCTCCGGCTTTCCGTGCCATAGCCCAGAATTCCCTGGCCTATCTGAAGGTCATTCCGACAGGTGAGACCAGCAAACAACCCAAGGTGATCGAAGCCGCAACAGCCCAGGCCAAAGCCGGCCAGACGCTCCAGCAGGAAGCCATGTCGGAAGGCGACGCACTGGAGGAACCGGCTGCGGGCGAGGTAGTCATGCCGGATTTCCGCGGCATGAGCATGCGGCGGGTCCTGCAGGTCATGGAAAAACGCAATATCAATATCAGGCTGCTGGGCAGCGGCCGGGCCATGGAGCAGAGTCCGCCGCCGGGGCACGGAATCCGGGGCACCGGCGAGGTCTGGATCAAGTTCGCTCCGTCCGCATAACTCTCCACAACCTGCCGGAGCAGCGGCAACGTCATCATTTCAGCTGGGCAGAAACAATTCCGTGTATCAGGGGCCGGAGACAACATGACACTCTCCCAACTACTCAAAGGGGTTGCAGACTACGACCTCCACGGAGATGACTCCGTGAGAATCTCCGGTCTGACCTGCGACTCGCGCAAGGTAACCCCTGGAGCACTGTTCTTCGCTCTGCGCGGGGCGACCGTTGACGGTCATCGCTTCATTAAGACCGCTGTCGAGTCCGGTGCCGCGGCAGTGGTGCTGGAGGATCCCGCCTGCGCACCGCAGGGCATCCCCTGGGTGCGGGTTGCCGATGGACGTGCGGCCATGGCGCAGGCGGCGGCTGAATTTCACGGCCACCCGACTCTGGCGCTGCCGCTGGTCGGCATAACCGGTACCAACGGCAAAACCACCACCACCTACCTGATCGAAGCAATCCTGGCTGCAGCCGGTCTGCCAGCGGCCATACTGGGCACTATCAGCTACCGTTTCGGGACGACCCGTATCGAGGCCTCCCACACCACGCCGGAATCAACCGAGCTGCAGGCCGCCTTCCGCCAGTTGGCCGATGCCGGCGCACAGGCCTTTGTGATGGAGGTTTCCTCCCACGCCCTGGAACAGAAGCGTGTGGACGGCTGTCACTTCGACGTCGGTATCTTCAGCAACCTGACCCGCGACCACCTGGATTATCACAAAACCATGGCAAGCTACCAGGAGTCCAAGCTGAGGCTGTTTTCCGAACTGCTCCGTCCGACGGCACTGAAACCTCGGCGGCGCGCCGCGATCAATATGGACGACCCGTACGGCCCGGCCTTCGCCGAACAGGCGGCCTGCCCGGTCATCACCTACGGGGTAGAGTTCCGCGGTAACGTGCAGGCCGTGGATGTTGTATCATCAGTGGACGGCTTGAGCGGCACACTGGTTACCCCCGAGGGCACAACCACATTCACGTCACGCCTGGTGGGCAGGTTCAACCTGTCCAACATCCTGGCAGCCGTCTCGGCCGGCATCGCGCTCGACCTGCCGCTGGAGGCCATCAGGGCCGGAATCGAAGGTCATGCCACCGTCCCCGGCCGCATGGAGCGCGTGGACAACTCCCACGGCATCACGATCCTGGTGGACTACGCCCATACCGGTGATGCCCTGGAAAACGTACTCTCGACCCTGAAAGAGCTGGCCGGGGCCCGGATCATCACGGTCTTCGGCTGCGGCGGTGACCGCGACCACGGCAAACGGCCGATAATGGGCAGAACAGCGGCTCAGATGAGCGATCTGGCCATTGCCACCTCCGACAACCCCCGCACCGAGGAGCCATCTGCCATCCTGGCCCAGGTCAGGTCCGGCATGACAGCGCCCGGCATACGGGAATATACGCCGGTAGAGCTGGAAAATAATTTCACAGAAAAAGGCTTCATCATGCTGGAAAACCGCCGTGAAGCCATCCGCCTGGCGGTCCGCCTGGCACAACCGGGAGATATCGTACTGCTGGCCGGCAAAGGGCACGAGGATTATCAGATCATCGGCACCACCAAATACCATTTCGACGACCGCGAAGAGGCCGCACAGGCCTGTGCGGAGCTGGAAGACTGAATGTTCACTATCAGCGACATAGCCGAGGCTACCGGCGGACGGGTCATCGGCGTTAGCGAAGGCGAGGTCAACGGCATCTCCACCGACTCGCGCAGCGTCATCAGCGGTGAACTGTTCGTGCCGCTTCGAGGAACCAGTTACGATGGCCACGATTACCTTGAAGCGGTTGCCGGGCAGGGCATTGAAGCGGTCCTGGCCGAAGAAGAATGGCTGGCGGGCCACCACCTGCCGGACCGGCTGACCTGCATCGCCGTGAACGACACCCTGCGGGCGCTGGGCGACCTGGCAGCCGCCTACCGGCAGCGCTATGAGATCCCGGTGGTGGGGATTACCGGCAGCAACGGCAAGACCACCTGCAAGGAAATGCTGGCCGCGATTCTCAACCAGCTCGGTTCCGGCCTGAAAACCGCCGGGAACCTGAACAACCTGATCGGCCTGCCGCAGATGCTGTTCAGGCTGGGTCCGGAACATGGCTGGGCAGTACTGGAAATGGGCATGAGCGAACCGGGCGAGATCGACCGTCTGGCAGAGATTGCTGCACCCCAGGTCGGTGTGGTGCTGAACGCCTTTCCGGCCCATCTGGAGAGCATGGAGAGTATTGAAAACGTGGCACGGGCCAAGGGAGAGCTGCTGCTGCGCCTGCCGGACGGCGGCTGTGCCGTGGTAAATGCCGATGACCCGCTGATCGCCGCCCAACCGTCGCCGGACAGCGTGCGACGCATCACCTTCGGACTGGGAAAAGCAGAAATCCGGGCCACGGCCATTGAATCGCGCGGTATCCACGGACAGAGCTTCACCCTGCAGATCGGGGAGGCAGAACTGTTTGTGAGACTGGCGGCCTTCGGCAGACACAGCATCTACAATGCCCTGGCGGCAGCCGCGGCAGCCCACGCCCTGGGCATTCCGGCCGAGATCATCGCTAACGGGCTGGCACTGTTTCGGCCCTATGACAAGCGCTTCAACCTGGAGCAGGTTGGCGGGTTGATACTGATCGATGACAGCTACAACGCCAACCCCGCCTCCATGGGCGCCGCCCTGTCTACCCTGGCGGAACTCAAGGGGGACCGGTCGGCCTTCGTGGCACTGGGGGACATGCTGGAACTGGGCGGCAACGAAGCCGATCTGCATCTTGAGATCGGCATCCAGGCGGCCCAGGTGGCCGACCGGCTCTACCTGTACGGCCCCTTGACCGTCTATGCCGCCGAAGGGGCCATCAGCGCCGGCATGCCGGCCGAGGCGGTCATCCGGGGCATGTCTCACGAGGAGATCGCAGCCGACATCCTCAGCCGGGCCGCAGAAGGAGATTTCATTCTGTTAAAGGGATCACGGGGCATGCGGATGGAAAAAGTCGCCGAATCAATCCGGACCAGATTCCACTAGGGGAAAACAACTATGCTTTATCACATATTTTATCCGCTGGCGGCCAACGTCAAGCTCTTCAACATCTTCAAATACCTGACGTTCAGGACCATCTACGCCATGATAACGGCCCTGCTGGTCTGCTTCGTGCTCGGCCCCTGGATCATCCGCAAGCTGGAGAGCCTGCAGGCCCGGCAGGTGATCCGCACCGACGGTCCCGAATCGCACCTGCAGAAGCAGGGAACACCGACCATGGGCGGCGTAATGATCCTGGCGGCAATCATCATCCCGACCCTGCTCTGGGCAGACCTCTCCAACCAGTATGTCTGGACCACGCTCTTCATCACCATCGGTTATGGCGTCATCGGATTTGTGGATGACTACAAAAAGGTGGTGGAGAAGAATACCAAAGGCCTTTCGGCACGTCAGAAAATGTTCTGGCAGGTGCTGCTGGCCGGTGCGGTGGGCCTGTTCCTGTTCATCAAGCCGGCCTTCAACGAGCAGCTCTATTTCCCGTTCTTCAAGAATTTCCATCCTGACCTGTGGATCTGGTTCATCCCCTTTGTCACCCTGGTCATCGTGGGGGCCAGCAACGCCGTCAACCTGACCGACGGCCTGGACGGCCTGGCCATCGGGCCGGTAACCATCAATGCCGCCACCTATATGCTGTTTGCCTACGTGGCCGGCCATGCCACCCTCTCGGCCTACCTGCAGATCCCGCGCGTCGTGGGCGCCGGTGAACTGGCGGTCATGTGCGGGGCCATGGTCGGCGCCGGTCTCGGTTTCCTCTGGTTCAACTCCTATCCGGCCGAGGTCTTCATGGGGGATGTGGGCTCACTCTCCCTGGGGGGGACACTCGGAACCATAGCCGTCCTGACCAAGCAAGAAATCCTGCTGGTGATCGTGGGCGGCGTGTTCGTGGTCGAGGCGCTCTCAGTCATCTTCCAGGTCGGCTCTTACAAATACCGAGGCAAGCGCATCTTCCGCATGGCCCCCATACACCATCATTTCGAGCTGAAGGGTGTCGCTGAACCGAAGATCATTGTCCGCTTCTGGATCATTACCATCATCCTGGCGCTGGTGGCGATTTCGACGCTGAAAATGCGTTAGTTTCATGGAGTGAGGTTTTCATGGAGTTGAAAAACAAACATATCCTCGTTGTCGGCATGGCCCGCACCGGTGTCTCGGTGGCCCGTTTCCTGGCCGGCCGGGGTGCGCGGGTGTCAGCTACCGACATGCACGACGAAACCGCGCTGGCCGGGGTCGTGGCCGAACTGGAGGGTCTCGACATTCGCTGGACACTGGGCAGGCATGACGAGGCCGACTTCCTGGGCAGCGACCTGATCGTGGTCTCCCCCGGCGTACCCATGGACCACCCGCTCCTGGCAAAAGCAGCGACGAGCGGCATTGAGATTGTCAGCGAGATCGAACTGGCCTCACGTCTCATCACCGCACCGCTGGTGGCCATCACCGGCACCAACGGCAAGACCACCACCACCACCCTGATCGGCGAGATCTTCAAGGGTAACGGTTTCACGACTTACGTCGGCGGCAACATCGGCGATCCGCTGATCGAACTGGTGGAGTCCGGCCAGCCGGCAGAGCGGGTGGTGGCCGAGATCAGCTCCTTCCAGCTGGAATGGATCAGCAGCTTCCGCCCGCAGGTGGCGGCGTTGCTCAACCTGAGCGAGGATCACCTCGACCGCTATGCATCCTATCAGGAGTATATCGATGCCAAGCTGCGAATCTTTGAAAACCAGACCGGAAATGACTATGCCGTCGTCAACCGCGATGACGCCCTGGTCTGGAAATCCGCACAGGGTCTAAAGGCACGGCTCATTCCCTTCAGCCGCAAGCAGGAACTGGAAGAGGGTATCTTCCACCGTGACGGTGTGATAACCTTCCGCCACAACGGTCACGAAGAAAACTTCCCGACCGATGCCATCCGGCTGCAGGGGGTCCATAACCTTGAAAACATCATGGCGGCCCTGGCCTGCACCCTGCTGCTTGGGTGCAGCCCCGAGGCCTCCATTGCGGTAGCACGTGATTTTGAGTCGCTGCACCACCGCATGGAGTTCGTGCGCAAGTTCAAGGGAGTCGGCTACTACGAGGACAGCAAGGCCACCAATGTCGGCAGCGTCGAAAAGGCCCTGGAGAGCTTCGACAACATCACCCTGATCGCCGGCGGCAAAGACAAGGGCGGTTCCTATGCGCCGCTGGTAGCACTGGTCCAGGAACGGGTCCGGCACCTGATCCTGATCGGCGAGGCCGCCGACCGGATGCAGCTTGAACTGGGCTCCCTGACCGACACCCACCGGGCGGCGACGCTGGAAGAAGCGGTCTGGCTGGCTTCCAAGATCACGGCCTCCGGCGGTACGGTGCTTATGTCGCCGGCCTGCTCCAGCTTCGACATGTTCAAGGATTACGAAGAGCGTGCCCAGCGATTCATCACGGCGGTAAAAGGGCTGTAGGATTAAAGCCCCCTCCCTTTCAAGGGGAGGGTTGGGGTGGGGATGGGTATATCAGCGATGTCGCCGACAGCAAACACCCATCCCCCTCCTGACCTCCCCTTTGAAAGGGGAGGAATGTTCAATTAACGGAAAACCCATGAAATTGATGCTTAAAAAACTGGAAGAATACGATCTGGTGATCATGCTGATGGCCATTGCCCTGACCTGCTTCGGTGTGGTGATGGTCTACTCGTCTTCCAACATCATGGCCGCCAAACGCTTCCACGACGGGTTCTTCTTTCTCAAGCGCCAGGGGCTGTTTGCGGCCCTCGGATTTGCCATCATGCTAGGTGTCATGCGTATCGATTATCACGTCTGGAGGAAACTGGCTGTGCCGGCCCTCCTGCTCTGCCTGATCCTGCTGGTGATGGTTCTGATACCCGGCATCGGCGGTAAGGCCGGCGGTTCATCCCGCTGGATCAAGCTGCCCGGTTTCAATCTGCAGCCCTCGGAGATGGCCAAACTGGCCCTGATCATGTACATGGCCTACTCCCTGGATAAAAAGCAGGACAAGGTCAAGAGTTTCGCCGTCGGCATCGTCCCGCACATGATCATCCTGGCCATGCTGATCGGCTGCCTGGCCATGCAGCCCGACCTGGGGGGAGCCCTGACCCTGGTGGCGGTGGCCATGA
>JAENWA010000029.1 GCA_016650295.1 Desulfuromonadales bacterium
GGGGCTCGAACCCGCGACTTCCAGCGTGACAGGCTGGCACTCTAACCGACTGAGCTACAACCCCGCAAACACAGTCTGATGACTGTGTAATTACTTATTTGCTGTTAACAGCTTCCTTCAGGGATTTACCCGGTTTGAATTTAGGTACGGTGGCAGCAGGGATGTTGATTTTCTTGCCGGTCTGGGGATTCTGGCCTTTACGGGCAGCTCTTTTGGCGGTAGAGAACGTGCCAAAACCTACCAGGCTCAGTTTATCGCCTTTCTTGAGGCCTTCAGTCACGGTGGCGATGAAAGCGGCAACTGCTTTTTCGGCTTCAACTTTTTTTAGTCCAGCCTTGGCAGCTACAGCGCTAATCAATTCAGCTTTTGTCATGTTACACCCCCTGAATTTTTGTATGATAAATCAAAGCGAACCATTGTTTATCAGATTTTCTCGCTGGCTGTCAAGAAAAAAAACTCGCAAACGTACAGTTTACGGGCAATGAGAGGTTTTTTGCATACTGTGAAGACGCTCAGGAAACGTGTTTCGTTTCAGGTTGATTCCGGACTATAGTTTATATAACAGAAAGTTACGAAATTATTACGCAGCATCATTGACTTGCTGCTCGTAGACCACAATCGGTTTTTCCCTGTGGTAGATGACATCTTCACTGATAACCACCTCACGGACGTTTGGTTGAGATGGTACATCGTACATGATGTCCAGCATGGAGTTCTCAAGGATTGAACGCAGACCGCGTGCACCGGTATTACGTTTGAGTGCTTCCTTGGCGATGGCTACCAGCGAGCCGTCCGTAAAGCGCAAACGGACGCCTTCCAGGTCAAAAAGTTTCTGGTACTGTTTTACCAGGGCGTTCTTGGGCTCCTTGAGAATCTGGACCATAGCATCTTCGTCCAACTCAGTCAGAGTTGCCAGCATCGGCAGTCTACCAATGAACTCAGGAATGTAGCCATATTTCAGCAGGTCATCCGGTGTTACGTTTAGGAGCAGTTCGCCGAGCTTCTTTTCTGCACGCTTCTTGACGTCGGCGCCAAAGCCCAGGCTTTTCATGCCGATGCGCTGCTGGATCACACTCTCCAGACCGGCAAACGCGCCGCCGCAGATGAAGAGAATATTGGTGGTATCGACCTTCATGAATTCCTGCTGGGGATGCTTGCGGCCACCTTTGGGCGGGATACTGGCTACGGTGCCTTCGATGATCTTGAGCAGGGCCTGCTGAACGCCTTCGCCGGAGACATCGCGGGTCAATGACGGCGATTCGCTTTTGCGGGCAATCTTGTCGATCTCGTCGATGTAAACGATGCCCTTCTGGGCCCGTTCCACATCATAATCGGCGGCCTGCAACAGGCTCAGGATGATGTTTTCAACATCTTCACCCACATAGCCGGCCTCGGTCAGGTTGGTGGCATCGGCCATGGCAAAGGGCACCTTGAGGATGCGGGCCAGGGTTTGTGCCAGCAGCGTTTTGCCCGAACCGGTAGGTCCCAGCAGCAGGATGTTGCTTTTCTGCATTTCAACGTCACCCGGCTTCTGACCGGATTCGATGCGTTTGTAGTGGTTGTAGACCGCTACTGACAGCACTTTCTTGGCCTTGTCCTGGCCGATGACGTATTCGTCGAGGATGTCCTTGATTTCCCGGGGTTTGGGCAGTTTTTTCAGGTCCGGCCCCAGGGTCTCCTCCATCTTCAACTCTTCCGCAATGATATCGTTGCAGAGTTCGATGCACTCGTCACAGATGTACACCGCCGGTCCGGCGATGAGCTTCTTGACCTCTTCCTGGCTTTTGCCGCAGAAAGAGCAGGTCAGATTTTCCTGGTTCGTTTCACGACGACTCATGCTGCACCTCCGTCGGCCGTTTTCCTGGTTACGATGGCATCGATCAGTCCGTACTCCCTGGCATCCGCAGCGGACATGAAGTAGTCACGCTCGGTGTCATTCTCAACTTTTTCGACCTTCTGGCCGGTAAGTTCTGCCAGCAGTGCATTCAGTTCATCCTTCATCCGCAGGATTTCCCTGGCGTGGATGTTGATGTCGGTAGCCTGTCCTTGAAATCCGCCCAAAGGCTGATGGATCATGATCCGTGAGTGATTAAGGCTGAAACGTTTTCCTTTTTCTCCGGCTGCCAGAAGAAAGGCGCCCATGGAGGCAGCCTGGCCGACACAGATAGTCGAAACCGGGGCCTTGATATAGCGCATGGTATCGAAGATCGCCATGCCGGCTGTGACGACGCCGCCGGGAGAGTTGATATACAGATGGATATCCTTGTCAGCGTCTTCTGCTTCCAGAAACAGAAGCTGGGCGATGATCAGGTTGGCGACATGATCGTCGATGCCGCCACCCAGAAAAATAATGCGCTCTTTCAGCAGACGCGAGTAAATGTCATAGGAGCGTTCGCCGCGTCCGGTTTGTTCGACTACTATCGGGATATACATTGATGCCCTTTCTGATGCGGGTAAACTGCCTTTTAGCAGGGGTGCCCGTCCTACTGTGCTTTCAGCGTGGCAGCGTCAACTTCAGTCACGACGGCGTTGTCCAGCAGAAAACGGATGGCCTTGTCCTCTTTGATCTCCGAGGCCAGTGCATTGCGGGCATCCTTGTTTGATGTGTAGTAATCCCTGACGCGGCCCAACATATCCGGATTTCCGCCGGCTATCAGCTCATAGCGCCCGGCAAGGTCGTCGTCGTTGACACTGATGTTTTCCTTTTCAACCAAGGCCATCAGCAGCAGGCCGCCCTTGACCTTGTCTTCGGCGGATTCACGGAACCGCAGGCGGAAGCCGTCTTCATCAAGTCCCATCATTTCTATGGACATGTGCTGGCTTTTCAGGCGGTTCTTCATGTTTTCCAGCATATGTTCCAACTGGCGTTTCACCATGGACTGGGGAACATCCAAGGGGTTCTTCCGGATCAGGGCCTGAATGACGCGCTCTTTCAGTTCGTTCTCGATGCGTTCGGTTTCCTGTTTTTCCATGTATTCGGCCAGCTTGATGCGCAGCTGATCCATGGTCTCATAGTCACCGAACTGCTGGGCAAATTCATCATCAAGTTCGGGCAGTTCCTTGCGTTTGATCTCATTGACGGTTACCTGGAAGGTGGCTTCCTTGCCGGCGGCCTCGGGATTGCGATAGTTGTCGGGCAGGTTGATGCGGATTTCCTTCTGCTGGCCGCATTTCAAACCAATCAGCTGCTCTTCGAACTCGGGCGACATCTTGTTTACGCCCAGCTCAAGTTCGTCATTTTCGGCGGTGTCGTTTTCTTCAGGGAAACCTTCCACACTCAAGGAGTAGTCTATGACAACCGTATGTCCGATTTCCGACAGCGCGCCCTCATCTAATGGAATGAGTTGAGCCATGTTTTCCTGCATGCGCTTGATTTCGCCCTCGATGTTGTCGGGGTTGAGGATGAATTTTTCCTTGCTGATCTCAAAGCCGGTGTACTCGTTCAGCAGGATCTCCGGCATGATTTCTACCAGGGCGCTGTATTTGAAGGGCGAACCCTGCTCGAGGATATCGCTTTCGATGGTCGGTGAATCGACCGGTTCGATCTTGTGCTCGTCCAGGGCTTTGAAGAGTGTCTGCTCGTAAAAACGTCGCATGACCTCGTCCCGCATGGCATCGCTGTAGGTGCGCTTGATCAACTGCAGAGGCGCTTTGCCGGGGCGGAAACCCTGCAGCTTGGCCCTCTTCTGGATGCCGGCATAGGATTTTTCGATTTCGGCATCGACTCGCTCGGCCGGAATTTCAATACATACTTTCTTGGTGACGGGATTGATGGATTCGACGGTAACCTGCATTGGTGTGACCTTTCCTGATAATAAGAATGTGAAACTGCGGTTTGTAGAGGGGTGCTTTATGGTGCGAGAGAGGAGACTTGAACTCCTATACCTTACGGTGCCAGATCCTAAGTCTGGTGCGTCTGCCAATTCCGCCACTCTCGCATAACGCTCGGATGCTGCATTTATTCCTGATAAGGCTCAATGAATACATTGAATAACCAAAAATATGGGAAAATGCGCATGGGGTCAAGAAATAAATTGCCATTGGTCGTGTATACTATCCTCCGGCCAGTTTTACGCGGAAGCCGCGGCTCTGTAATTCGAGTAGCAGGATGTCACGATGATCACCCTGGATCTCTATAATGCCGTCCTTGACGGTTCCGCCGCAGCCGCAGCGTTTTTTCAAGGCCCCGGCCAGCTCCTTCAGGGCTGCCCCGTCAAGCGGGACACCTCTGATTACAACCACAGTCCCGCCGCCGCGCCCCTTAGTTTCGCGGCTCAGACGCACCGTCCCGTCGTTTGGCACTGTCTGAACGGCCTGTGCTTTAGGTTTGCCCTTTGACGTGGCCGTGTTCTGCTTTACCATACCGGTTTCAGACGAGTAGACCAGGGTCGATGACGTATCCCGTGCCATGGCTACTTGCCCCAATCACGCGAATAGCGGAAATCGCGGTCGATGGTCCGGTTTGATACCTTGGCGATAACCGGCAGGCGGCGCTTGAAGTGCGAGTTCCGGATCTTGCGGTAGATCGTATCGATAAACTCCGCTTCGAAGCCGGTGGCAACCAGTTCTTCACGGGTCAGGCGCAGGTCCACCATGCGGTAGAGCAGTTCATCCACCTGTCGGTAGGAGAAGCCCAGCTCCTCTTCGTCGGTCTGGCCGGCCCACAGGTCGGCTGACGGTTTCTTTTCGATGACTTCCCTGGGGACTCCAAAGGTTTCGGAAAGCTGCCATACATGGCTTTTGTACAGGTCGCCGATCGGGTTCAGGGCCGAGGCCATGTCGCCGTAGAGAGTTCCGTAGCCCAGGAGCAGTTCGGTCTTGTTGCTGGTGCCCAACACCAAGGCAGACAGGAGTGCGGAGTGGTCGAAGAGAATCGTCATACGCTCGCGGGCCATCTTGTTGCCGCGCCGCATGTTATCGGCATCCGGGAACATCTCGAAATAGGCGTCCACCATCGGCGTAATCGGCACCACCGAGAAGTTGACCCCGCAGGCCTGCGCCACCAGCCGGGCATGTGCCTCGCTCTCCGGGTTGCTGGTCCGGTAGGGCATGCAGATGGCGTGGACATTCTCGGGGCCGAGCGCCTCGGCGGCGATGAACACGACCAGGGCCGAGTCAATGCCGCCCGACAGTCCCAGCACCGCCTTTTGTATGCCGACCTTCCGGACTTCGTCCCGGACGAAGCCGACCAGGATTTGTCTGAGTAAATCCGTATTGGCTGTCAATCCTGCCATTACAGCCCCCTTTCTCGTTCGATACGTCGCAGTTCCTGCATTGTGACGAACAGGTTCTCGTCCCGCAGCATGGGGGAGAAGATCCGCTCGCGGCGCAGGGCGCCCTCGTCTACTTTCGCGCTGACACTGTCCTCTTCCAGAAGCCTGCCGCGGACCAGCGATTCGCCGGAGGGGGCGACGTATTCCGAGCCGCCCCAGAAATTGATGCCGTCTTCAAAGCCGACCCGGTTGCAGTACAGAACCCGGCAGTTGAGGAACATGGCCGTGGTGGAGGTGAGCTGCTGCCAGGCATTGGCCGACCCCAGCGTATCCCCCTCAATGCCGCGCCCCGGGCTGCTGGAGAGACAGATCAGGGTGGTGGCTCCGTCCATGGCCAGGATGTAGGAGGCTGACAGGTGCCACATATCTTCGCAGATCAGCAGCCCCATGCGGCCGAGTTTCGTGTCGAAAGCCCGGAAGCGCTCCCCGCGCGCCAGGTAGCGCTGCTCGTCGAACAGGCCGTAGGTGGGCAGGTAGACCTTGCGGTGCAGATGCCGGACGAGGCCGTCCTCCAGGTACAGTGCCGTGTTGAAGAAACGGTAGTCGTCGGTCACCTCCACGAAGCCGACCGCGATGGAGATGGAACGCGACAGATCCAGCAGCCGGGCGATCTCGGGCGAGTCAAGCCGCAGCGCCACCTCGGGCGCCAGGTCTTTCAGAAAGTAGCCGGTCAGGGCCAGTTCCGGAAAGATCACCAGATCGGCCTGATCAGTAATCGCCTGCCGGATTCGCTCTTCGACCAGCGCCAGGTTGTCGGCCACACAGCCGAGTTTCGGTTTGATCTGGGCCAGTATCGCTGTGTAATCACTCATGGGAGGTTCCTTGTAGCTGTGTATTGAATTGAATCCAGGTCGTTAGTACGCCAGCTCGAAGGCATTCCTTATATGTTCAATGCCGTGAGCCGCATCAGTATGCAACAGAATTGCGATTACGTCAAAGCGGGCGTTGACATCGTGCAGCCGGTTCTTCGAGAGCCAGGTCAGGGCGGCTTTGGATATCTGGCGCTGTTTGAATGGTGTTACTGCCAGCTGGGGCAGGCCGTATGAGAGGGTGCGGCGTGCCTTGACCTCAACGAAAACCAGGCTTTTGTCGGCCGGGTCGCGGGCGATGATGTCCACCTCGCCACCTTTGCAGCGGAAGTTGCGCTCGATGATCCGGTAGCCGCGGGCGATCAGGAAGTTTGCGGCGATCTCTTCGCCACGGCTGCCGGTGCTCTGATTGTTTGACGGAGAGTGATCAGTGCCAGGTTCCGGAACTTGCCTGCCGAACCATTTCACGGCTGATTTTCCAGAAAGTACTGATCATCAAAGCAGCCGTCGGCGTTCAACCCGCGGATGCGGTAATACTTGTCCAGTTCCTCGTCGAAACGCAAGCGGTCGATGGGGCGGATTTCTATGCCGTCTCCGCTGCTGCCGGCTTCGCCGAAGAAACGCTCCGGCAGGAGATCGTCTGTTCTGCTGAAACCGTTGGCGTAGTTGTAGAAGCGCTCGGTCAGGACGATGCGGCGGCCGATCTCCTTCAGGCGCTGGGGGGAGTATTCGATACCGGTGGCGGCGGTCAGAAGCTCGGCGTACTCCTCCAGGCTGGCTCCGAAGAAGGAAAACTTGCAGGCCACCAGCGAGTCCACGGCGGCGTTCGTATCCTCGGCAATGCTGATGATGCGGGCCTTGCCGGAAAAGGAAAAACGGTCGGTGGGGACCGGCTTGCGCAGGATCTCGTGGGAGATGGGGTAGGCCCGCAGATGGCAGCCGCCGCGCGGGCTGGTGCAGTAGGCCAGCGCCATACCATAGGCCCCGCGCGGATCGTAGGCCGGCAGCTCCAGGGATTTGACGCTCATGGACAGTTCCGGGCGGCCCAGCTGTTCTGCCAGGCGGCGTGAACCGAGGGCCAGCAGCTCGCCGTCGCCCCGGCGCAGGGCCATATCCTCCAGCAGGGCCGGGATCTCCCCGGCCGTTGGAAAACGCCCTCTGATCTCGCCCCAGGCCGAAAGGGTGGCGGCGGCGGTGATGGTGTCCAGCCCCAGGTCGTTGCAGCGGTTGTTGGCCGTGACAATGGCTCGCAGGTTATCGACATTGTTGAGTGCGCCGAAGTGGGAAACGGTCTCGTATTCCGGCAGGTGTTTGCCGTCGCAACCGGATTTCTTGCACTGGATCGGACAGCCGTAACAGCCGTCTTTTTTTGCCTCGCAGGCCTCCTTGATGGCCGGGCCGGAATAGTTGCCGGAGTTGGCGAAAAACGTCTTCCGGAAATTTGCGGTGGGGGCCATACGGCGCTGGGCCATCAGGTCCACCAGCACCGGTGTGCCGAATTCGGCGATCCCCAGGGGTCCGAAGATCATCGGCGAGGCCTTGAAGAGTCGCATCACATCCTGGCGGGCCTTGTCGAACAGGGCCGGATCGGCAATTTCCGTCTTCCGGTCCCCTTGAACCACCACAGCCTTGAGCCTCTTGGCGCCCATGACGGCGCCCAGACCGCCCCGGCCGACGGAGTTTCCTTCCCCCATCATGATGTTGGCAAACAGGACCCCGTGTTCGCCGGCCGGACCGATGGCCGCTACGCTGCCGCGCTCTTTCAGCGCCGCCACCGTGGCAGGGATATCGCAACCCCATAACTCGTCGGCCGGCAGGAACTCCACGCAATCGTTCCTGATGGCCAGGCTGACCGGAGTAGCACTACGTCCGGTAATGTAGAGCACGTCAATTCCGGCGGCTTTCAACCGCCAGGCAAAGCGTCCCCCGGCGGAGCAGTCGTAGATCGTGCCGGTCAGGGGTGAGCGTGAAACCACGGATAATCGGGCGGCAGTGGGGGCCGCTGTGCCGCACAGCGGCCCGACGGAGAAGATCAGCGGCATGGCGGGATCGAAGTGGTCGAGTCGGAAACAGTCGCGCATCAGCCGCACGCCCAGGCCCCGGCCACCCAGGTATTCCTCCAGCCATTGCCGTGGTATCACGTCATGTCGTGCCGTAGCGGTTGTCAGGTCAACCCTGAGTATCCTGCCGGTCCAACCATTCACAGGCAAAGCCCTCGCAGTATCCCGGCCAGCTCGTCGCATGACGCGGCACTAAAGTCGGCGTCGGCAATCTCCTGCTGCTCCCCGTAGCCCCAGCCGCAGCCGATGGTGGTGATTCCGGCCCGCCGGCCGGCCTGGATATCGTTGATGCTGTCTCCCACCATGACCGATTCGGCAGGGTTGATTCCCTGTTCACCGATGACCCGCAACAACGGCAGGGGGGATGGTTTCATCTCGCTATAGCTGTCGCCGCCGGCGATGGTCTCGAAAAATGAATTGATGTCCAGTGCCTTCAGTATCAAGCGGCTCAAGGCCTCGTTCTTGTTTGTTATGACCGCCATGCGAATGCCTGCGGCAGCAAGCTGTTGCAGGAGTTCCCGTGCGCCGGGGTACAGCCGGCTTTTGTCGACGATATGGATGGCGTTGTATTCCGTGAACATCGCCAGCCCCCGTCCGATATCTTCGCAAGAGTCTGTGGCAAGCGCCCGCTGGACGAGATTGCCGGCACCCTTGCCCACCAGTTGTCTCACCTGCTCGGGCGTAAGTTGCTGACGGTCGAATCCCTTCAGCATATGGTTGACGGCATCGGTCAGGTCATGGAGGGAATCAACCAGGGTGCCATCCAGGTCGAACAGGACCAGAGCAACTGTCATGGCGCTGTTTTTTTGCCCGGTTTGTCGGTTGCCGGCAGGGCTATAACCGGCGGGGTGGCCGGACGATACAGCAGGAAGGTCTTGCCGAGGATCTGGGCGACCTCTGCGCTGCAGGCATCCGCAAGCAGGCCGGAAGCCTCGTGTTTGTCCAGCATGCAGCTTTCCAGCAGCTTGACTTTGATCAGTTCGTGATGGTCAAGGGCGGCATTGGTCTCACTGATCAGTGCTTCTTCGATTTCTTTCTTGCCGATCAGGATGATCGCTTTCAGCTTGTGGCCGAGGGCCCGCAGGTGGCGTTTTTGTTTTCCGGTCAGCATGATAGTGGCAGCTCCTTGCATTCAGTTAGCGTACAGAAGATCTCTTGCATGTTGTGTTTGTATAGCACAGTGTCCGGAGGCGGTAAACCACTATTGACTGGCCCGGAAAGTTGCGCAAATGCTTTGTTGCGTGCCGCTGCCGCGCAGCCATGCTATGAAAAAGGATATACTTTTTTTGAATTACGTGATATTAAAATTCAATTTAACAGACGTTGCCAAGGCACTGCCGCGTTTGCGGCTTCCAGGAGCTTTGTGAATGATACCGAGTAAATACCCGATTTCGACGGCATTGACGTCGTTCAACACCGAAACAGCAGAACCGGTCATAGAATCATCAAAAAAATCCGCAGCCAAGGTCCATCATCTGCCTCCTTCCATCTGGAAGAAGATGGTGGGCGATGCCACGGGTCCGCTTGACAAGGCCATTGAACGGACGAGGGATTTTTTCTTCCGAGAGCAGCTTCCCGATGGGTACTGGTGGGCCGAGCTGGAGTCGAATGTAACGATTACCTCCGAGTACATCATGCTCTTTCACTTTCTGGGCATGGTGGACAAGGTGCGTGAGAGAAAGATGGCCGGTTATATCCTCGGCAAGCAGACCAGCGAGGGTTTCTGGACCATCTGGCAGGGCGGTCCGGGCGACCTCTCCACTACCATTGAGGCCTATTTCGCTCTCAAGCTGGCCGGCTTTTCCGTGGACCATCCGGCCATGGGCAAGGCCCGTGAGTTCATCCTGGCCAACGGCGGCATCCTCAAGAGCCGGGTCTTTACCAAAACCTTTCTGGCGCTCTTCGGAGAGTTTTCCTGGATGGGCGTACCATCCATGCCGATTGAATTGACCCTGCTTCCCAACTGGGCCTATTTCAACATGTATGAATTCTCCAGCTGGGCGCGAGCCACCATTATCCCGCTGTCGGTGGTCATGTCCGAGCGGCCGGTGCGCAAGCTCCCGCCCTGGGCCCGCGTGCAGGAGTTATATGTCCGTCCGCCACGCCCGACCGACTACACCTTCACCAAGGAAGACGGCATTCTCACCTGGAAGAATTTCTTCATTGGTGTGGATCACCTGCTCAAGGTCTATGAGTCCAGCCCGATCCGTCCGTTAATGAAGACTGCTACCGCCAAGGCGGAGCAGTGGATCCTGGAACACCAGGAACCGACCGGTGACTGGGGCGGCATCCAGCCGGCCATGCTCAACGCGATCCTGGCTCTGCACTGCCTGGGGTACGCCAACGATCATCCGGCCGTAGTCAAGGGTCTGGAGGCGCTGGCCAACTTCTGTATTGAGGATGACGAAAGCCTCGTGCTGCAATCCTGTGTTTCGCCGGTGTGGGATACTGCGCTGGCCCTGGTTGCCATGCGGGAGGCGGGGGTGCCGGCCGATCATCCGGCCCTGGTGAAGGCGGCCCAATGGCTGCTGGACCTGGAGGTGCGCCGCAAGGGGGATTGGCAGATCAAATCTCCTGAACTGGAACCCGGGGGCTGGGCCTTCGAGTTTCTCAATGACTGGTATCCGGATGTGGATGACTCCGGTTTCGTCATCATGGCCATCAAGGACATCAAGACCCGCGACACGAAACACAAGGAGCAGGCCATCAAGCGCGGCATCGCCTGGTGTCTCGGGATGCAGAGCGCGAACGGCGGCTGGGCGGCCTTCGACAAGGACAACACCAAACACCTGCTCAACAAGATCCCCTTTGCCGACCTTGAGGCGCTGATCGACCCTCCCACGGCGGACCTGACCGGCCGCATGCTGGAGCTTATGGGCAATTTTGAATATCCCATGAGTCATCCCGCCGCTGTGCGTGCCCTGGAATTCATCAAATTGGAACAGGAACCGGAAGGCCCCTGGTGGGGTCGCTGGGGGGTCAATTACATCTATGGCACCTGGTCGGTACTGTGCGGACTGGAAGCCATCGGCGAGGATATGACCCAGCCCTACATCAAGAAGGCGGTCAACTGGCTCAAATCCAAGCAGAACATGGACGGCGGATGGGGCGAGGTGTGCGAATCCTATTATGACCGTTCGCTGATGGGGAGCGGGGCCAGCACCGCCTCCCAGACCAGTTGGGCGCTGTTGTCGCTCTTTGCCGCGGGAGAGGCTGGTTCCAAATCTGCCGCACGCGGGATCGAGTACCTGTTGACCACCCAGAAACAGGATGGAACCTGGGATGAAGAAGCCTTCACCGGCACCGGATTTCCCAAGTTTTTCATGATCAAGTACCACATCTACCGTAACTGTTTTCCGCTGACGGCGATGGGCAGGTACCGGCGTCTGACGCTGGAAAACGGTCTGCAGCAGTAACCTGTTTTCAGCCGTTTTCTGGCGATGTTTACTGGGAAGCCCCGTGTTGAGCCGGGGCTTTCCCCTTTTTATAGCGGCAGTATGAGTGAGCGGGATATGAAGACATTTGTCACCGGTGCTACCGGTTTTATAGGCGCCAGCATTGTCAGGGAACTGCTGCGGGACGGCCGCGAGGTGCGGGCCTTGGTTCGAAAGGGGTCGAATACCTCCAACCTGGCCGGACTGGACGTGGAATTGTGGGAGGGAGACCTGCGCGATCATGCCGGCCTGAAGCAGGGATTGAAAGGCTGCGACACACTCTATCACGCGGCAGCGGATTACCGGCTCTGGACCCGCGATCCGGCCGAGATGTACCGCATCAACGTGGACGGTACCGTCGCCATTATGGAGGCGGCACTGGACAATGGTCTGGCGCGGGTTGTCTACACCAGCAGTGTCGGCACCCTCGGCAATCCCGGTGATGGAACTCCGGGGAGCGAAGAAATGCCGGTCAGCCTGGCCGACATGGTGGGGCATTACAAGAAGAGCAAGTTTCTGGCGGAGCGGGAGGCGGAACGGTTTGTTGCGCGTGGTCTGCCGTTGGTGATTGTCAACCCGTCCACACCGGTCGGCCCGCTTGATATCAGGCCGACCCCGACCGGCAAGATCATAGTGGATTTTCTGAACAGGAGAATGCCGGCCTACCTTGACACCGGTCTCAACATCATCGCTGTTGAAGACTGCGCCCGTGGACATATTCAGGCAGAACAGAAGGGGCAGGTCGGCCGGAAGTACATCCTGGGAAACACCAATCTGACCCTGCGTGAAATCTTCGCCATTCTGGCGGAGATCACCGGGCTGCCGGCTCCCAGAGTCAGGCTGCCTTATACACCGATCCTGCTGGCTGCCTATATCAACGAGGGCATCTCAAAGATCACCGGTCGGGAACCATTGATACCGCTTGCCGGTGTGCAGATGGCGGCCAAATTCATGTATTTTGACCCATCCAGGGCAGTGCGGGATCTGGGGCTGCCCCGGACACCGGTTGCTGAGGCCCTGCAGCGTGCGGTGGAGTGGTTTCGCCAGAATGGTTACGCGTAAGCAATGAACCGAGGTTTGTATGTTACTTGAATTAATAAATAATCCTGCAGATTTGAAAAAGCTGTCACCCGAGCAGCTACCGGTACTTGCCGAGGAGGTCCGCCAGTTTCTGCTGGAGACGGTTTCCAACACCGGCGGCCACCTGGGCTCGAATCTGGGAACAGTCGAGCTGAGTATCGCCCTGCACTACTGTTTCGATTCGCCCAATGACAAGATCATCTGGGATGTGGGGCATCAGGCCTACACCCACAAGATCCTGACCGGCCGGCGCGACCGTTTTCACACCCAGCGCCAGTACAAGGGGCTGTCCGGTTTTCCGAAGCGTTGCGAGTCGGAGCACGATGCCTTCGGGGTAGGGCATGCGTCCACCTCCATCTCTGCCGCTCTCGGTATGGCGGTGGCTGCTGATCTGGGCGGCACGAGAAACCACTCCATAGCGGTCATCGGTGACGGTTCCCTGACCGGCGGCATGGCCTTCGAGGCGCTCAATCAGGCCGGGCATCTCAAGAAGAACCTGATTGTCATCCTCAATGACAACGAGATGTCCATCTCGAAAAACGTGGGCGCCTTTTCAGCCTTTATCTCCCGCAAGATGACCGGCCGCTACTACCGCGATCTGAAAAAGGAGATGCAGGGTCTTCTCGGGAGCATACCCGCCATCGGCACCGATATACTGCACTTTGCCCGGAGGGCCGAAAATTCTCTCAAGGGATTCCTGACACCGGGCGCCCTGTTCGAGGCTTTGGGTTTTGACTACCTGGGGCCGCTGGACGGCCACGATCTGCCGCAGCTGGTGGAGGTGTTCAACAACATAAACCAGCTGGACGGGCCGCTGCTGGTGCATGTCATGACCACCAAGGGCAAGGGCTACAAGCCGGCCGAAGACAAACCTTCCAAGTACCACGGCGTCGGGGTCTTTGATGTAGCCACCGGCAAGGGCGCACCCAAGGCCGATGCACCGTCATATACCGATGTTTTCGGCAAGACCCTGGTGGAAATGGCCGAACAGGACCCCAAGATTGTGGCAATCACCGCCGCCATGCCGGACGGTACCGGCCTCAATCCATTTGCGGAGCGCTTCCCGCAACGCTTCTTCGACGTCGGCATTGCCGAACAGCACGGCATGACCTTTGCCGCAGGGCTGGCAGCCGATGGCTTCCGTCCGGTAACCGCCATCTACTCCTCCTTTGTCCAGCGGGCCTACGACCAGGTCTTTCACGACATCTGCCTGCAGAATTTGCCGGTCACCATCGCCATGGACCGCGCCGGCCTGGTGGGGGACGACGGTCCGACACACCACGGCGTCTTTGATATCTCCTACCTGCGCCACCTGCCGGGTCTGACCATGATGGCCCCCAAGGATGAGAATGAACTGCGCCACATGCTCAAGACGGCTGTTTATTCCGGCGTCCCCATGGCCCTGCGTTATCCGCGCGGCGCCGGATACGGGATTGAGATGGACGCCGTGCTGCAGACGCTGGAAATCGGCAAAGGCGAGCTGCTGCTGGAGGGAAGTGATCTCTGCATCATCGCCATCGGTTCCACGGTCTATCCGGCCCTGGAAGCGGCCGAAGCTCTCCGGCAGAAGGGCTTCAGCGTAGGTGTGGTAAATGCCCGTTTTGTCAAACCTCTGGATGCCGAACTGATCATGTCAGTGGCCAATAATACCGGCCGGTTGATGACGGTCGAGGAGAACGCCCTGCAGGGCGGTTTCGGCAGTGCCGTGCTGGAACTGCTCCATGACAACGGGCTGCAGGGCGTGAAGATCAGGCGGCTCGGTATCCCCGACCGCTATATCGAACATGGCAGTCAGGCGCAGCTGCGCAAGGATGTGGGTATCGATGCCGAGGGCATTGCCTCTGCGGCGGAAGAGTTTCTGAATATCTAAAACAAGACCTACAGGGATGTACAGGATGAACAGGATTGATTACACGTATATTTTTAAGAAAGTGTGACATTATCCTGTGTATCCTTGTAAATTATAAATCAGTCGTTCTCGTATTCATGTGAAAGGAAGTAATCAATGCGTTTCCCGTTTCGTCTCAACTATGACCTGACCAAGTACATCATCAGCAACAAACTAAAAAAGATCGAGAAATTCCCGCTGGTGCTGATGCTCGAACCGACCCACCTCTGCAACCTGGCCTGCTCCGGCTGCGGGCGTATCCGTGAATATGCCGATACCATGCAGGAGATGATGAGCCTGGAGGACTGCCTTAAATCGGTGGACGAATGTCCCGCTCCGGTGGTGACCATCACCGGCGGTGAGCCGTTTCTGTATCCGCCCATTTATGACCTGATCCGCGGCGTTCTCGACCGCGGCAAGCATATTTATTTCTGCACCAACGGCATCCTGCTGGAAAAGGCGCTGGATAATATGACGCCCCATCCCAACTTCACACTTAATGTGCATATGGACGGCCTGGAGGAGACCCACGACCGCATCCTGGAGCGCAAAGGCGCCTTCAAGATTGCCATGGAAGGTATCAAGAAGGCCAAAAAACTGGGCTTCAGGGTCTGCACCAATACGACCATTTTCAACGAAACCGACCTGATCGAAATCGAGATGCTCTTTACCCATCTGGAAGAGATCGGGGTTGACGGTCTGCTGGTTGCTCCCGGGTTCGGCTACGAGGCGGTCGGGGAAAAACTGTTCCTGGAACGGCGGGATATCGAACGGAAGTTTGCCGATGTGTACGAGATGAGCAAGAAGCACCGCTTCTACTCAACGCCCATGTATCTCCGCTTTCTGAAAGGTGAGAAAAAGCTGGAGTGCACCCCCTGGGGCAACCCGACCCGCAATACGCGCGGTTGGAAAGCCCCCTGCTATCTGATTACCGATGCCCATTATCCGACCTTCAAGGAGATGATGGAGAAGACCGAGTGGGACAAATACGGCGTCGGAAAAGATATCCGCTGCGCCCAGTGCATGATGCACTGCGGTTTCGAACCGACTGTGGTCAGCGAGATCGGCAAGAGTTGGAAAGATATCTGGGAAATGATGATCTGGAACATGACCTAGCGCTTTTCAAGGTTTTTGAAAGTTTGTGAAGACATAAGAAATAGTGATAAATAACAGCTAAATAGAACTCGACTTCCTGCCAGAAGCCCGCTAATTTTTGATAGAGATTAGTGGGCTTTTTAATTCTGTTCCTACCAATAACCCATTGGATGAGTTTTTCCGGGAGATGCTGGGGAGGGTATGGGGGATAGGCGCTGTCATGGCGTTTGGAAGCGGGAAAAAAGCTGCTTGAAAACTTGATTATCTCGCTATATAGTACCTAATGCCAGAGGTTAAAACGTGAAAGCAAAACTGATTTTCAATGAGAAGGTATCAGAAGGTGGCTATATTCAGGAACAGGTTGTTTGGCTCCTTGATAAGCCTGTTACCGGTTGTGGACACCTGTTCAAGTATCGCTTGTATTTCGGAACTTTTGATGGTGCTTGTCTTGTCCGTTATGACAATGAGCGTGGCAAGGGTGACCATAAACATATTGCGGGGATTGAATACCCGTAATTTTTTAGTACGATGGAATCAGTATTCACCGATTTTATTGCAGACATAGACAGTATAATGCTGAATGGGGATTGAATTTATGAGAGATTTTAAAGTCGGAATCAAGAACCGTGTAGAGGCAAACAAAGAAACATCAGCAATATTCGCACAGTTCGACAAAGGCATATTCCCCGAACAGCCTATTGAGCGGGTTTACTTTCATGACGTAAAAACCTTCCTGAAATACATTACGCCAAAACGGTTTGAATTGCTGGACAACCTACACCGCAACGGTGCCACCAGCGTTCGGGCGCTGGCAAAACTGCTGAATCGGCATTACAAGAATGTTTTTGATGATGTGAAACTGTTAGAGCAGATCGGACTTGTGGAAAAGGATGAGGCAGGTCTTTATTCCGTCCCGTGGGATGAAGTTTCTGCATCGTTCAAACTGGCGGCATAGGCGGTTTTACCTGCGTCTGGCAATACCTTGGCTACAAGACGTAAGTATAAGCGGTCCATATCTGACTGGTGAATTAACACATTGACCAATTGATTATGTATTCATTTCATTTTCGGGATTGCCAAAACTCGTGTTCAAATGTCCATTCTTTCTGCCGGTATTCGACCAACCCCTTCATCCGGGACTTGAAGAAGCTCCGATATGCATCCTGTTCCGGGAAACGTCGTTTCTCCTTGATTCACCGGCAAAGATACTTGCCCAATTCCTGGGCTTTGGCAAATAGGGCCACTTCATCCGGGAAGGTTCGGAATCCGGACATGGGCGAACCGATACCGCCTACTGATTGAGCACCTACCGTGTTGACGACTTGCTCCATGTACCCTGTCTCTTATACACATCTCCGAGCCCACGAGAC
>JAENWA010000030.1 GCA_016650295.1 Desulfuromonadales bacterium
CGAAGCCTACGTCCTCACCAAAGAAGAGGGTGGTCGTCACACCCCGTTCTTCAACGGCTACCGTCCTCAGTTTTACTTCCGTACAACCGACGTAACCGGTGTAGCCGAGCTTCCTGCCGGCATCGAAATGGTCATGCCTGGTGACAATGTCGCCATGACCATCAAACTGATCACCCCGATCGCTATGGATGAAGGTCTTCGCTTCGCCATTCGTGAAGGCGGTCGTACCGTTGGCGCCGGCGTCGTCAGCTCGATTATTGAATAACACGTTACGAGGATATCAATGCAGAGCCAAAAGATAAGAATCCGCCTTAAGGCATATGACCATAAACTCCTTGACGTATCTGTTGGTGAGATCGTTGATACTGCAAAGAGAACTGGTGCTCGAGTAGCAGGCCCGATTCCACTTCCGACTGTAATCAACAAGTATTGTGTTCTTCGTGGACCGCATGTTGATAAAAAGTCTCGGGATCAGTTTGAAATCAGAACACACAAAAGGTTAATCGATATCCTTGACCCCACTCAGCAAACAGTGGATGCCCTTATGAAGCTAGATCTTTCTGCCGGCGTGGATGTCGAGATTAAACTTTAGTCAGTTATCACTACTGGATGGGAAGAGCTATGAAGAAAGGTATCATCGGAAAAAAACTGGGTATGACTCAGATATTTACTGAAGACGGAACGCGTGTT
Organism: Desulfuromonadales bacterium; assembly: GCA_016650295.1. Taxonomy (GTDB): domain Bacteria; phylum Desulfobacterota; class Desulfuromonadia; order Geobacterales; family Pseudopelobacteraceae; genus CAIPTY01. The sequence goes on from JAENWA010000030.1 coordinate 691, forward strand.
CCTGTTACAGTTGTACAGGCCGGTCCCTGCGTCGTTACGCAAAAAAAGCTTCAAAACGTGGACGGCTACTCTGCAGTTCAGGTTGGTTTTGAATCTTTGAATGCCGCCAGTGCCAATAAACCGATTCTCGGTCATTGCATCAAGTCAGGGCACGGAGTTTTCAGGTATCTCAGGGAAATTAAGCTCGAAAACGCTGATGAATTAAATTTGGGCGATTCCTTGACGGTTGATCAATTTCTGCCGGGTGATTATGTTGATGTAACCGGTACCAGTATCGGTAAAGGATTTCAGGGCGTTATCAAACGCTGGAACTTCAAAGGCGGACGCGCTTCACACGGATCACGTTTTCACAGAGCTCCCGGTTCAATCGGCGCTTCTGCAACTCCGTCCCGTGTTTTCAAGAACAAGAAGATGCCTGGACAGATGGGTAACGAAAAAGTAACTGTGCAGCGGCTGCAGATTATACGTGTTGATGCCGCTGACAATCTATTGTTGATCAAGGGTGCTGTTCCGGGTCACAAAAACAATATTATCATTATCAAACAGAGTATAAAGTAATAGTTCGGGAGTTACGAGTATGCCTTCGATAGCATTATATAATATGACCAGACAGCAGGTTGGTGAAGTTCAGTTGTCTGATGATGTGTTCGGTGCTGAAGTAAAAGAGCACTTGATGCACCTGGCTCTTCGTATTCAGCTTGCTAACCGTCGCGCAGGCACGGTAGCCGTTAAAAACCGAGCAGCTGTCTCGGGCGGCGGCAAGAAACCCTTCAAACAGAAGGGAACCGGTAATGCCCGTCAGGGTTGCAGCAGGGCGCCTCAGTATCCTGGCGGTGGTGTAGCTTTCGGTCCACAGCCTAAAGAATACAACCTGAGCATGAATAAGAAGGCACGCAATGCTGCCATTCGCTCAGCATTGTCCATGCAGCTCAAGAATGACCGTATTACCGTAGTTGATAAACTTGTGTTCGACAAGGCATCGACCAAGGAATTTGTCGGCTTCATGAAGCGTTTTGATCTGGAGCGGTCATTGATTGTGACTGATGAAATCAACCACAATTTAATTCTTTCCGCTCGAAATGTACCACATGTCAAGTTGCTGAAACACGACGCGCTTAACATTCATGACATGCTGAAATATAAACACATCATTTTCACCCAGGGCTCGGTTCAGACTGTTGAAGGAGTGTTGCAGAAATGAACATTTATTCCGTCATAAAAAAACCGCATGTCACAGAAAAGACCTCTCTCGGTAGTGACTCCACCAATACGGTGTCACTGGTTGTGGACAGGGAAGCAAACAAGATTGAGATCAAACAGGCAGTAGAAACCCTTTTCAAAGTTAAGGTTTCAGATGTTAGGACAGTCAACGTGGCTGGCAAGATGAAGCGCTTCGGTAAGACAAGCGCCAAACGCTCAAATTGGAAAAAGGCGTACGTGACCCTCCAAGAGGGGCAATCCATAGATTTCTTTGAAGTCTAATTAACACGTTCGGGGTTCACAATGGCAATCAAAAGTTACAAACCTACATCAGCAGGACGCAGACATCAGACCTGCTCGACGTTTGAAGAAATTACGTCAACGAAGCCTGAGAAATCTCTGCTCATATCACAGACGAAAAGTGGCGGCAGAAACTCGTTCGGTCGCATAACTTCCCGTCATATCGGTGGTGGTCACAAGCAGAAGTATCGTATTATTGACTTCCGTCGTGAAAAGACCAGCATACCTGCAAAGGTCGCAAGTATCGAATATGACCCGAATCGTAGCGCGCGAATAGCTCTTCTGCATTATGTTGACGGAGAAAAACGCTATATACTTGCTCCTCTGGACCTGAAGGTTGGAGACACAGTTATCAGCGGTCCTGAGGCAGATATCAAGCCTGGTAACGCTCTTCCTCTTCGCGCAATTCCGCTTGGCACAATTATTCACAATATTGAGCTGAAGATTGGGAAAGGCGCACAACTTGCGAGGAGTGCCGGTACATTCGCGCAGCTTATGTCTAAGGAAGGCAAGTATTCTCAGATCAAACTTCCCTCCGGTGAGGTTCGGTTGGTGCTGCAGGACTGTTATGCCACTATCGGCCAGGTCGGCAACATAGATCATGAAAATGTGAATATTGGTAAAGCCGGTCGTTCGCGCTGGCTGGGTAAACGTCCTAAGGTACGCGGTGTTGCTATGAACCCCGTCGATCATCCGCATGGTGGTGGTGAAGGACGTACTTCCGGTGGTCGTCACCCTGTAACTCCTTGGGGCATCCCGACCAAGGGATATAAAACCAGAACTAACAAGTCTTCGGATCGCTTCATTGTTAAGAAGCGTAGTAAATAACATTGAGAGGCTGACATTTTATGGCACGTTCAATAAAAAAAGGTCCATTCGTTGATGGCCATCTGATCAAAAAGGTGCTGGCCGAAGGCCCGAGCTCAAAAAAGATCATAAAAACCTGGTCACGTCGTTCTACGATCACCCCGGACTTCATCGGGTTGAGCCTGGCAGTTCACAACGGTCGTAAGTTTATCCCAGTGTTTGTTACAGAAAACATGGTCGGGCATAAACTTGGTGAATTTTCACCGACAAGAACTTTTCATGGCCACGCAGCTGATAAGAAGAGCAAAGTTAAGAAGTAGTAAGGGGAGTTTATATGGAATCCAGCGCTAAACTGACATTTGCACGACTCTCACCGAGGAAGACCCGCCTTGTGGTTGATCTTGTCCGGGGAAAAGGTATTCAGGATGCACTCAATACCTTGAGATTCATGCCTAATCCGTCGGCAAAAATTCTTACGACTTTGCTGCGTTCTGCGGTTGCCAATGCAGAGCAGAAGGGCGTATCCGATGTAGACCGACTGTTTGTTAAAACGATTTACGTAGATGGCGGTGCGGTGTTGAAGCGTTTTGTGCCGCGTGCAATGGGGCGTGCCAGTAAGATTCGCAAGCCAACCAGCCATATCGCCGTTACTCTTTCCGATACGAAGTAGTTTTATTTTTCTGGAGGTGGAGTTTGGGACAGAAAGTACATCCAATAGGTTTCAGGCTTGGCGTTATAAAAACATGGGACTCCAAGTGGTACGCAGAAGCCGATTATGCAAAGTATTTGCATGAAGACATCGCGATCAGGAAATTTCTTAAAAAGCGCCTCTATAATTCGGGCGTTTCAAAGATAGAGATTGAGCGAGCTGCAAATAAAGTAAAAATTAACATTCACACTGCCAGACCAGGTCTTATCATCGGTAAAAAAGGGTCTGAAGTGGAAACCATAAAGAAAGAGCTTTCATCGCTCACTTCCAAAGAGATCTTCATTAATATTCATGAAGTTCGCAAACCGGAACTTGATGCTCAGCTTGTCGCCGAAAATGTTGCCCTGCAGCTGGAACGTAGAATTGCATTCAGGCGGGCCATGAAAAAGAGCGTAACTTCAGCGCTCAAATTCGGGGCAAAAGGGATCAGAATTACATGCTCAGGCCGTCTTGGCGGTGCAGAGATGTCCCGTACAGAATGGTATCGCGAGGGGCGGGTTCCGCTTCATACACTCCGTGCCGATATTGATTATGGATTTGCTGAGGCCATGACAACATACGGTCTTATAGGGGTCAAGGTTCTCATCTTTAAAGGCGAGATATTGCCAGGTCAGTAACACTTTTAATCTGCACAACAGGAGCATGTATCAATGTTAATGCCTAAAAGGGTAAAGCATAGAAAACAGATGAAGGGCAGAATGACCGGCAAACCTTGTCGTGGTATCTCGCTATCATTTGGAGAATTTGGACTACAGGCTACAGAATGCGGCTGGCTGGACTCTCGACAGATTGAAGCGGCACGTATAGCCATGACCCGTTATATTAAGAGGGGTGGAAAGATCTGGATCCGTGTTTTTCCTGACAAGCCACTGACCGCTAAACCTGCAGAGACAAGGATGGGTAAAGGTAAAGGCTCTCCTGATTCTTGGGTTGCAGTTGTAAAGCCTGGTACAATTCTTTACGAGATGGAAGGTGTGACAGAAGAAATCGCACGTGAAGCTCTCCGGCTTGCAGCACATAAACTGCCTCTCTCTACAAAGTTTATTGCAAGGGAGGTAAGTCATGAAGCCTAATGAATTGCGCAAATTATCTGCGGAAGAACTTGTCAAGAAACAGGGCGATCTGACACAGGAGCTCTTTAATCTTAAATTTCAGCTGCATACAGGCAGACTTGAAAATACGTCCAAGTTGAAAAGTATCCGGAAGGATATCGCTAGGATCAGCACCTTAATCACTGAGATCAAGGCATAGGAGCAGAAGATGAGTGAACGTGGTCACAGAAAAACACAAGTAGGTGTTGTGGTAAGCGACAAAATGCAAAAGACCGTTGTTGTAAAGGTTGACAGCCTGGTAAAGCATCAAGTTTATAATAAATACATTAAGCGCAGTGTAAAATATAAAGTACATGATGAGCAGAATGTCTGTAAGCTTGGCGATCGTGTTCAGATTATTGAATGCCGCCCGCTTAGCAAAGACAAGCGATGGAGCCTTAAGCAGGTCATCGAAAGCATCTCTTAGGACAGGGGTATTGCGTAATGATACAAATGCAGTCAATACTGGATGTAGCAGATAATTCGGGAGCCAAGAAACTCTTTTGTATTAAAGTTCTGGGCGGTTCCAAACGTAAATACGCCGGTATCGGTGATATTATTGTTGCCTCTGTGCGCGAAGCTCTTCCCAATTCTAAAGTGAAAAAGGGCGATGTGGTCAAGGCAGTTATCGTCAGGACAGCAAAAGAACTGGGGCGCCCTGACGGTTCGTATATACGTTTTGATGATAATTCGGGTGTAGTTATTAACAACCAGAAAGAGCCTGTGGGAACACGTATTTTCGGCCCTGTTGCCAGGGAGTTGCGTGCCAAGAAGTTTATGAAAATTATTTCCCTCGCGCCTGAAGTACTTTAAACTGAATCGGAGAAAAAGATGCAAGCCACGAAATCTCATGTCAGTAAAGGCGATACGGTAATGGTTATTGCCGGCAAGGAGAAGAGCAAGACCGGTCAGGTTCTTCAGTTGTTGCCGAAGAAAGAAAGTGTAATTGTCGCTGGTCTCAATATGATCAAGCGCCATCAGAAGGCCAAGGGTAATGAACCGGGCGGAATATTGGAAAAAGAGGCCCCTATCCATATATCTAATGTAATGCCTTTTTGTGCAAAATGTGCAAAACCGGTTAGAACTCGCAAGGTGCAACTGGATAATGGTGAAAAGCAGAGAATCTGCACAAAGTGTGGAAGTTCTCTTCAGAAATAGACTGGAGGCATAAACTGTATGTCGCGCTTAAAAGATATTTATCAAACAGAAATAATCCCTAAACTGCGCTCTGATTTTAATTACAAGAACGTAATGGAAGTCCCAAGGATTGAAAAGATCGTACTGAACATGGGGCTTGGGGAAGCAATACAGAATATAAAGATTCTCGATTCTGCTGCTCTTGAACTGAATGCGATCTCTGGCCAGAAGTCAGTTATTACAAAGGCCAAAAAGTCCATAGCAACGTTCAAGCTTCGTCAGGGTATGCCGATCGGTTGCATGGTTACGTTACGTCGTGATAAGATGTATGAATTCCTTGACAAGCTTCTTAATGTCTCTCTGCCCAGGGTTCGAGATTTTAAGGGCGTCTCCGGTAAGGCTTTTGATGGAATGGGTAATTATACCCTGGGCATAAAAGAGCAATTAATCTTTCCGGAAATCAACTATGATTCTGTCGATAAGATCAAGGGGCTTAACATTACTGTCGTAACGAGTGCCAAAACTGATGAAGAGGGTAAAGCTCTTCTCAAGTATATGGGTATGCCGTTCAGGAACTAAGACAACTCCGGGAGGATTCCGTGGCAAAAGTTTCAATGATTATCAAGTCTCAGCGTAAGCCTAAATTTAAGGTTCAGGAACACAGTCGTTGCAAGATTTGTGGTAGGCCTAAAGCATTTTACCGAAAGTTTGAAATGTGCAGGATATGCCTCCGTAAGTACGCATCTGCAGGCCAGATACCCGGTGTGATAAAATCCAGCTGGTAGCTAATTATCATAGTAATAAGTAATAGATAGGAGTTACTCAAGATGTCCATGACAGATCCAGTTGCTGACATGCTGACCAGGATTAGAAATGCTAATATGGTTAAGCTGCAAAAAGTTGACATTCCTTCATCCAACCTGAAAGTAAGTATCGCAAATGTACTTAAACAGGAAGGTTTTATTAAAAACTATAAGGTGATTTCTGATAACCTACAGGGTGTACTCAGAGTTTACTTAAAGTATATTGATGAAAAAGACAGTGTCATCAATGAAATCAAGCGGGTCAGCAAACCGGGTGGACGTGTGTATGTAAAGTCTGAAGATATACCGGTTGTTAAAAGTGGTCTTGGCGTTGCTATCCTGTCAACATCAAAAGGTGTGATCACTGATAATGCTGCCCGAAAAGCTGGCCTTGGCGGCGAGCTTATCTGTACCATCTGGTAATTTTCAAGATTAAGGAGCACTAAAGCAATGTCTAGAATAGGGAAGCTTCCTGTAGAAATACCCAAAGGTGTTAAAGTCACCTTTGTTGACTCGGTTCTGTCGGTTAAAGGGCCAAATGGTGAACTCAGCCGAACTATCATGCCATGTGTGACATTACAGATTAGTGAGACTTCTCTGGAAGTTACCAGAAATGACGAAAATACCAGCTCAAGGGCTGCTCATGGATTGACCCGAACACTGGTCAATAATATGGTAACTGGAGTAACAAAAGGTTTTCAAACGAATCTTGAGATCAATGGCGTCGGTTATCGTGCGGAAGTTAAGGGCAAGGATCTTGTTCTCAGTCTTGGTTACTCTCACCCGGTAATTTTTCAAATACCTGATGGCATTTCCATTGATGTTGAAAAAATGACAAAAGTCTCGGTAAAAGGTTACGATAAGGAAATGGTCGGTCAGACTGCTGCAAAAATCAGATCTTTCCGCGGGCCTGAACCCTATAAAGGCAAGGGCATTAAATACGCTGACGAGACTATACTGAGAAAAGCCGGTAAGACAGGCAAGAAATAGTCTTTATAAGGAGAATTTTGTGGCTAAGACTTCAATTAAAACAATTACAAGGCTTAAGCGCCAAGTGCGCGTGCGTAGAAAAATACGCGGTACATCAGAGCGTCCTCGCCTGAATGTATTTAAGAGTGCTCGTCATATTTATGCTCAACTCATTGATGATACAAACGGTACTACACTTGTAGCCTGTTCATCATTATCTTCAGGAGCCAGTGATCTTGCGTATACCGGAAACGTTGCTGCAGCGGTTCACGTCGGCAAGGAAATAGCACTGCTGTCAATCGAGAAGGGTATTACGTCCGTTGTATTTGACCGTAACGGTTTTTTGTATCATGGCAGAATTAAAGAACTAGCAGACGCCGCCCGCGAGGGTGGGCTTCTTTTCTAAAGCAATAGAGGAGGCTTTCATTGAGCAGAATCAATCCCGCAGAACTTAATCTTACTGACCGTGTTGTACAAATCAACCGTGTTGCCAAAGTTGTAAAAGGCGGTCGTCGTTTTAGTTTCTCTGCACTTATCGTTGTCGGCGATGGTAATGGTTATGTCGGTTATGGTTTAGGCAAGGCTAACGAAGTTCCGGAGGCAATCCGCAAAGGCGTCGAACAGGCTAAGAAAAACCTGATAAAAGTACCTGTGAACCAGAACCAGTCAATTCCATTTGAAATTGAAGGCAAGTTCGGAGCCGGTAAACTTCTTATGAAGCCTGCTTCTGCCGGTACCGGTGTCATTGCAGGCGGGGCTGCTCGTGCCATTTTTGAATCAGCAGGTATTAATAATATCCTGTCCAAATGCCTGGGCTCAAATAACCCACACAATGTCGTTAAAGCTGCTTTTGCCGGTCTAAAAAGATTGAAGACACCGGAAGAAATTGCTGCCCGTCGCGGACTAACAGAATAATAACTCAGAGGTGATTGTATCATGAGCACCAAGTTACAGGTAACGCTCGTTAAGAGCACAATAGGCAGAACAAAAAAACATCGCGATATAGTCGCCGGTCTTGGCCTGAAAAAACTCAACCATACTGTAGAACATGCTGATACCCCGGAAATTCGTGGTATGATCTCCAAAATCAGTCATATGCTGAATGTTGTACAGTAAAAGGGGCTTACTAATGGATTTAAATACACTAAAACCAGCACTCGGTTCAGTAAAAAATAGAAAACGTATCGGACGTGGACCTGGCTCCGGTCATGGTAAAACTTCTACCAAAGGCCATAAAGGACAGAAAGCACGCTCAGGCGGGAGTATCAAAGCCGGCTTTGAGGGCGGGCAGATGCCATTGCAGCGTCGCCTTCCAAAGCGTGGATTTACACCTCTTTCACGCATTGAATATTCGCTTGTTAATCTTAAACAACTTGAAGTATTTGAAGTTGGTTCAGTAGTAGACGCTGAGGCTTTTGTAGCTAAGGGTCTGATCAAGTCATCTTCCAATGCAATTAAAATTCTTGGAAATGGTGAACTGAGCAAAGCGCTCAAGGTAACCGCCACTAAATTTAGCCAGTCTGCCAAAGACAAAATAGTAGCTGCCGGCGGCTCGATTGAGGAGAAGATCTAGTGCTTGAAGCACTCCAGAATATATTCAAGATTCCCGAGTTAAAGAAGCGAGTTCTTTTCTCACTTGGAATGCTTGCAGTCTATCGTATAGGATGTTTCATACCGACTCCCGGTATCGATCGAATTGCATTAGCCTCTTTTTTTAAACAGGCACAGGGCACTTTGCTTGGCTTGTTTGATATGTTTTCTGGAGGAGCTCTGGAGAGACTGTCGGTTTTTGCATTGGGAATTATGCCGTATATCTCATCGTCAATTATCTTCCAATTATTGACAGTTGTCGTTCCTGCTATTGAGAAGCTTTCCAAAGAAGGAGAGGCGGGCAGGAAGAAGATCATTCAGTACACACGCTACGGTACCATGGTGCTAAGTACTGTTCAGGGTCTTGGTATAGCTATTGGACTTGAGAGCATGCGCGGTCCAGCCGGAGAATTAGTAGTTCCAAATCCCGGTTGGTCTTTCCGTTTGCTTACAGTAATAACATTGACTGCCGGCACTGCGTTTATCATGTGGCTTGGTGAGCAAATGTCTGAAAAGGGTATCGGCAATGGAATATCGCTGATTATCTTTGCAGGAATTGTCTGCCGTATTCCCACAGCCTTGGGTAATACGGTTAAGCTGGTCAATGCCGGTCAGCTTTCACTTTTCGTGCTCATATTTGTACTTGCCATCATGTTTGCTGTTATCGCAGGTATTGTATTCGTAGAGCGAGGTCAGCGTCGTCTTCCTATTCATTATGCGAAAAGAGTTGTCGGCCTCAAGACATTTAACGCCCAGTCCTCTCACCTTCCATTGAAAGTTAATATGGCAGGGGTTATTCCTCCTATATTTGCCTCTTCAATCATTATGTTCCCGGCAACCATAGCAAACTTCATTAATATACCTTGGGTTCAAAAAGCGTCCAAGAGCCTTACTCCGGGCAACTGGGTCTATAATATATTTTTTGTTGCCTTCATAATATTTTTCTGTTATTTCTATACGGCTGTAACTTTTAATCCGATAGATGTAGCCGAGAATATCAAGAAGCACGGTGGATATATTCCTGGGATTAGACCTGGTAAGGAAACTTCTGATTTTATGGACAGTGTTCTGACCCGTTTGACCTTTGCTGGCGCTATTTATATTTCCATAGTTTGCGTTCTTCCATCGATTTTGATAGGAAAATTCAACCTGCCGTTTTATTTTGGCGGTACGGCGCTGCTCATAGCGGTAGGTGTCGGAATGGACACTGTAGCACAGATTGAATCTCACCTGATAACGCGCAATTATGAAGGTTTTTTGAAGGGTGTACGTATCAGGGGGAGAAAGTAGCACATGAATCTGATACTGTTTGGCCCCCCTGGGGCTGGCAAGGGTACGCAAGCCAAATTCATTGTCGACTACTTCCATATCCCGCAAATATCGACAGGGGATATGTTGCGTACCGCAGTAAAAGAGCAAACTCCTCTTGGATTGGCTGCCCGTCAGGTCATGGAATCAGGTGGTCTTATGCCTGATGATGTTGTGTTAGGACTTGTACGAGAACGGATCGTTCTTTCTGACTGTAGTAGCGGTTTTGTGCTGGACGGGTTTCCGCGGACTATACCGCAGGCTGATTCACTTGAATCGATTCTTAACAGTTTGAATAAGCGCATTGATCACGTTGTTTCACTCGACGTAGATTATTCAGAAATTGTTAAGCGCCTTTCTGGTCGACGTACCTGCCGCTCCTGTGGGAAAGGTTACCATACAATCTATGACGCACCAGTTGTTGATGACAAATGTGATGCATGTAATTCAGACCTGATACAACGTGATGATGATAAGGTTGAAACGGTACAAAAGCGCTTGGCTGTGTATGACCAGCAGACTATCCCGCTAAAGTCATATTATGAGCAGGCCGGACTGTTGCGGCATATTGACGGTTGCGGAACTATTCAAGATATTCAGCTTCAGATTAGAAAAGTACTTGAAGGGTAACTTGTGATCATCCTGAAATCTCCCCGAGAGATTGAGCGGATGAAAGTTCCTTGCAGGATGGTTGCTGAAATCCTCAGCCTTCTTGCGGATCAGGTCACCCCAGGAATTACAACTTGCGAGTTGGAAGCCATTGCTTCATCGGAAGCAGTAAGGCGCAAGGCAAAAGCTGCTTTCAAAGGCTACTGTAATTATCCCAGTTCCCTTTGTTGCTCCCCAAATGATCAAGTAGTGCATGGTATGCCATCTAAGGTGCCACTTAAGTCGGGTGACATTCTTAGTCTGGATTTTGGCATTTTGTATGATGATTTTTATGGCGATGCAGCTATAACAGTGCCGGTTGGTGATGTTTCGATTGAAGTAAAAAGACTCTTGCAGGTAACTGAAGAGTCACTCATGCTCGGAATATCCAAAGCAGTTTCCGGCAACAGGCTTTTTGACATATCATATGCAATACAGTCTCATGTAGAACAGTGTGGTTATTCAGTAGTTCGAGACTTTGTCGGGCATGGTATCGGCAGGAAGCTGCATGAAGATCCGCAAGTTCCAAATTATGGCCGTCCCGGAACTGGCGTTCGACTCAAGCCTGGAATGGTGCTTGCCATAGAGCCGATGATCAATGAAAAATCGCATGAAGTTAAGGTGCTGGAAGACGGCTGGACTGTAGTAACCTGTGACGGCGGTTTCTCGGCTCATTTTGAACATACGGTTGCTATTACCGAAAATGGGCATGAAATATTGACTCGCATAAACAACGCGTGAAGGAGATATTTATGAAAGTACGCGCTTCAGTTAAAAAAATATGTGACAAGTGTAAAATTGTTAAACGCAAGGGTGTTGTTCGTGTTATCTGCGACATCCCGAAGCATTCGCAACGTCAGGGATGAGTAACTAAAGGAGGATTATCAATTGGCACGCATTGCAGGCATTGATTTACCTAAAAGCAAACATATCGTAATCGCTCTCACCTACATTTACGGTATTGGCAGATCGACTGCAGAAACTATTGTTTCAGCAGCAAAGATCGATCCGGATACTCGCACGGACAAACTAACTGAAGCTGAAGTTTCGAGGCTTCGTGATGAAATTGACCGTAATTGCAAGGTTGAAGGCGATTTGCGCCGCGAAATCTCCATGAACATAAAACGTCTTATGGATCTTGGATGTTATCGTGGTCTTCGCCACAGGAAAGGTCTGCCGTGCAGGGGCCAGCGTACCAAAACAAATGCCAGAACACGTAAGGGTCCTGCCCGTACTGTTGCAGGTAAGAAGAAATAATCCTATTTAGCTCTCTGGAGAACACGAATGGCAAGTCCAGCAAAGAAGGTTGTTCGTAAAAAAAAGGAACGCAAAAATATCAGCAATGGTGTTGCTCATATTCAGGCGACTTTTAATAATACTATCATTACAATTACTGACCCTGTCGGAAATGTAATCGCCTGGTCAACAGCCGGTGCAAAAGGCTTCAAAGGTTCACGTAAAAGTACCCCTTTTGCAGCCCAGATAGCGGCAGAAGATTGCGTGAAAAAAGCTCAGGAACATGGCCTCAGAAGCGTTGAGGTTTATGTGAAAGGTCCGGGATCGGGTAGGGAGTCAGCATTACGCGCTCTTCAATCCGCAGGGCTTAATATAAGCTTTATCAAGGATGTGACACCGATTCCGCATAACGGTTGCCGTCCGCCGAAGCGTAGAAGAGTCTGATTAAGTCTTAAACATATCAAGGAGGTTTTCATTGGCTCGTTATACAGGACCTTCATGCCGTTTGTGCAGAAGAGAAAACATGGAATTATTTCTGAAGGGTGAGCGCTGCTATACCGACAAGTGCGGTATTAAGCGTCGTAATTACCCTCCTGGTCAACATGGTCAGGGTCGTTCGAAAACCTCTGCGTATGGTGTTCAGTTGCGTGAAAAGCAAAAAGTTCGCCGTATCTATGGCCTGCTTGAAAAGCAGTTCCGTGGTTATTTTGCGGAAGCTGATCGTATGAAAGGTGTTACAGGCGAAAATCTGCTTTCACTACTCGAAAGACGTCTTGATAACACAGCTTATCGTCTTGGCTTTGCATCTTCACGAACAGAGTCACGACTCTTGGTACGACATGGCCACTTTACACTCAACGGGCGCAAAGTTAACATTCCTTCCATTCAGGTAAAGGTTGGAGATATTATTGAATTGCGCGAGAAGAGCAGAAAGATTGTCTCAATCAATGATTCTCTGGAAGCGGTTGTCCGTCGCGGAATTCCTCAGTGGCTTGAACTTGACCGGGATGCGTTCAAAGGGGTCCTCAAAGGACTACCGGTTCGCGAGGATGTTACAACCCCGATTCAGGAACAATTGATTGTCGAACTTTACTCCAAGTAACTAGCGAGCTTTAGTTTAATCACCAGTAAAGTCGACAATTGGTCACTACTCTCCAGAGGAGGTTGTAATGTATAAAAACTGGCGAGATCTTATCAAGCCCAAGCAGCTTCAGGTAGAGAAAGAATCTCTTTCCGATACATATGCTAAATTTTACGCCGAGCCGTTTGAACGGGGCTTTGGTACTACTCTCGGTAATTCACTCAGAAGAATCCTGCTTTCATCGTTGCAGGGTGCTGCAATTACGTCAGTTCGTATCAAGGGTGTTTTGCATGAATTCTCAACTATACAGGGCGTTACAGAAGATGTAACCGATATCATCCTCAATCTTAAAGGTGTGCGTCTTAAGTTGCACTCTTCTGATTATGCAACGATACATATCAAGCACAAAGGTGAGGGAATGATCAGTGCCGGCGATATTATTGTCGGTCACAATGTTGAGATAATGAATCCGGAGCACCACATTGCTACCTGCGGCAAAGATGCAAATTTTGAAGCGGAGTTTTCAGTAAAAATCGGTAAAGGCTATGTTACTGCCGATCGTAACCGTGACGAAAAAGCTCCCGTTGGTACTATTCCGATTGATTCGATATTTACACCGATCAGGAAAGTTAATTTTACTGTCTCAAACGCTCGTGTTGGCCAAATGACAGACTATGACAAGCTGACACTGGAAGTATGGACTGACGGTAGTGCCAAACCTGTGGATGCAGTTGCATACGCTGCCAAGATCATGAAAGAGCAGTTGACAATCTTTATCAATTTTGATGAAGAGATTGAGCCACAGTTGTTTGAAGAGTCGCAGGAAGAGAAGGACAAGGTAAATGAAAACCTTTATCGTACGGTAGAAGAGCTTGAACTTTCGGTTCGTTCTGCTAATTGTCTTAAAAATGCGGGAATCAAGCTGATTGGCGAGCTGGTTTCCAAATCCGAAGCGGAAATGTTGAAAACACAAAACTTCGGTCGTAAGTCTTTGAATGAAATCAAGGATATCCTCAACGATATGGGGCTTACCTTTGGTATGAAAATAGAAGGTTTTCCAGATCCCGAATTCATGCGCCGTCTTCGTGGCGATCAAAAAGAAGAAGAGTAGTACCCTGAACAGCTACTTGCATCAGAAAGGACTAATGATATGCGTCACGGAAACTCAGGTAGGAGATTAGGTAGAACCACCAGTCATCGCGAAGCGATGTTCAGAAACCTGGTGACCTCTTTTCTGAACCATGAAAAAATTACTACTACAGATGCAAAGGCTAAAGAAATCCGGTCGGTAGCCGAGAAGATGATTACTCTTGGCAAACGCGGCGATTTACATGCCTTGCGTCAGGCTGCTTCATACATACGTGAAAAATCAGTTGTTACCAAACTGTTCACTACGATTGCTCCGCGATATAAAGATCGTCCTGGCGGTTACACTCGTATTGTTAAATTGGGAATTCGCCAAGGAGACGCCGCACCGATTTCTATTATTGAATTGGTAGAAGAGGAAATGAAACCGCGCAAGGTTGCCAAGAAACCTGCTCCTGCAGTTAAAGTTGCGAAGTCTGTAGCTGCACCGGTTGTAAGCGAGCCGGTTGTTGAGGCTGCAGAAGTGACCGAGGCCAACGCAGAATAGACAAGGTTAAATACATACGAGATTAAAAGGCAAGGGTAAATCCCTTGCCTTTTTGTTTTTAATAATGATATAGACGCTCCAGCGTATGATTGTATTAATATTATTTGTGTCAGTATATTCTCAAGGCATGATTGTGATCTTGACAGTAAATATGTAAATGCAACCTGATCATACTATTGTAAGAAATGATGATCTGAATCAAACTGAAACTGCATCAGCTTTAATTGCAATTTGTGTCAGGAGGCCGTAGCAATGTTTGGAAAAAAGAAACAAATATTATTACAAGATGCTGAAGCAACCATCCAACAGCAGCAGGAACTTATCGATAAATACAAGCGTCAGTACGAAAAGCAGCAGGTCTATATCGCGGGGCTCTACGATGTGATCGGCGATCTGTCCCGCCAGCTGGGATCTGTGCTCAAAAAGGAAAACCTCGAACGTCTGCAGAGCAACACCTACCTGGAAGACAACAGCAATTTTTTTATCGACCTGTATATCCTTTTCAGTTCCAGGATAAAAAAGGGCTCGAATGTCACCTGCTATTTCGGAAAGGACCTGGCAGAGATCAAGCGAAAATTCCAGGATCGCGATTTCAAGGACAGTACGCAGGTACACCTTACAGAACGTTTTACAATCGATGACTTATCTAAATTATTCAAAGAGGTGATGTGGAAAACACCTCTGAAAGATGGCCTGAAAGCCATAAGAAAAGAAATGGATCTTGATACGATTCCCTAATCGCCAATCAAGCGGAACGGATCTTACTTCACCTACTTCAAACCGTACAGCTGCCGGTAGGTGGCAGCCGAAGCATAGACCTTCTTGACGTAGTCCCGGGTCTCCTGATAGGGAATGCTCTCGATAAACTCGTCCATTTTCAGTCCCTTCATGCTCTTCCTCCAGCGATTGACCGCAGCCGCCCCGGCATTGTAGGCGGCAATCGAGTAGATCACCTCTCCGTTGTAATCCTTCATGAGATCACGGAAATGCCTCGTTCCGAGTTTTATATTATATTCCGGAACCGTCAGTTGTAGTGGGTTGAACACCCCCTTCTCGCGGGCGGTGGCCTTGGCGGTTGCCGGCATGAGCTGCATCAAACCCACAGCACCGGCGGGAGATTTGATTGCTGGAGAAAAACCGCTCTCGGCGCGGATCAATGAGTAGATCAGCCCGTCTGAAAGGTCGTTGCCGGCTGAATGTAGAGAAATCGCTTCGGAATAAGCCCGCGGATAACCGGCTGTCCAGAGCGGCAGGCTGACCCGGTCCCATTTCACCGGTCGGTTCTGAAGGAAAAGAACAATCGCTGAGCTGTAGTCCTGTATTTCCAGGTAGACACGCGCCAGGCCCGGAAAGAGTGATTTTTTGTCACCGGCCTTTTTTCGGGCCGCAGCCATCTCGGAGCGAGACTCCTCCATCATCCCCAGACCTGCCAGCAGTCGTGGTTTTTCAAAGCCTGCGATCTGAGGCAACTCAACAAGTGCATTGCGCGGCCCCAAAGGCTCCCGCAGGTCCTTGACACCATTTTGGGAACGGTACCAGGTGGCGTAAAATCCGGCAGGATACTCATCCTGCAGGCTGCGGTAACAGGAGTCCGACTCTACTTTCGAGCTATGCTCCAGGGTCCGTGCCAGCCAGTACAATACTTTTTCACGAAACGTCTCGTCTTTCAGCAGCGTCTTGAATGATTCTGCCGCAAGACCGTACTCACCGGCAAGATAACGACACCAGCCAGTCTCCCAGACTGCCCGGGAGACAAAACGGGAGTCAGGGTAGCCTTTGACAACCTGCTCGAACAACCGCGCCGCATCACAATAATTGCCCTGGCTGCGCCGTAAACCGCCGGCTTCTATCAAAGCATCATCGGCATACTCCTGCTTCTTTCCTTCGGCTGCCAGTTCCATGTAAAGCGTGAAAGCCCGCTCGTTCTGGTCCTGTCGCTCCAGCGACTTGGCTAGCCAGAAACGGGCCTCTGAACGAATGCCGGGCAGCGGGCTGCCGGCTGCCTTCACCAGGCTCTTTTCAGCCTGTGCCCAGTTCCGCAGACGGTACTGGTTTATGCCGGCCCGCAGATCGATGCGGGCGACAACAGCAGCCGGCTGCACATCTCCCGGTATCAGCCGGAGAGTCTGCAACGAGCCGGAGAAGTCATTCTGGCTGGCCAGCATCGACGCACGCCGCAAAAGCTCTTCCGGGGTGTAGACGCTGATTTTAATGCCGGATTTTTCAAGCTCCTTGAGTTGTTCCTGAGACTTTTTTGACTGCACTGAAGAAGGATTGTTGAGCCAGATATTGCGGTACATCAGGGCGCTGCCGCTTCTGTCTCCAGTTTCTTCCCGGCAGCGGGCTGCCTGAAAAAGCGCATCCACGGAATCGGGTCCGGAGGCATACTTTTCAACGAAGCCCTGGTAGACCTTGAGGGCCGCGCTGTAATCACCTGCTTCGAAGAGTATGTCGGCGTTGAGTTTTTCGGAACGCCGGATCAGGAGCGATGCCGGATATCCTTTTGCAACGGAGACAGCCTTGCCGGATGCTTCCGGGTATTTTTTCAGTTTCAAGAGCGCTTCGGCCTGGTACAGCACGGCGTAATCAGCCAGAAGCGGCAGCTTCAACTCCGCTTCCACCAGCAGGGGCACGGCTTCAGCGGCCTTTCCCGCTCGCAGCAGCGTCACGCCCAGCAGAAAAGTCCTTTGCGGGGAATCGCCCGCTTTCCTTGCCAGAACAACAGTTTCTTCAAAGGCCTTGTTGCGGAATCGGGCCGCGGCCTGAGCAAGCAGATCATCGGCACCGGAAGCAACCGGAGCCAGGCTAAAGATCATCAGCGATGATATGGCAATCAACATGGATCTTACAGAAGGATACTGCATCAACAACCTGCCTTTCGTGAAAAATGGCCCTGGGCGAAAACCCATGGCCATTGCATTATTAACTTTGAATCAACGATCGTTGCAACAGTCGCAAAACAAAGGCCTCAGCCTCTACCTCTACCAGCTTACCATTTCCTTCTGGTCATCTCTTCCTGGTAATACTTGTGGTACAGGATATCCCAGTCGCGGCTGCCCGGAACCTTGGCTTTCAGTTTGGCACGGACCGCCTCTTCGATCTCTTCCGCCACATGAAAATAGGCGGTCAGCGACTGCTTGATGCGTTCCAGCGCACGCCGTTCGTCAGTCCAGTCGGCCAGGTCGTCGCGCCAGATACGCTCGACGATCTCGTGGGACAGGTGCGATATGCGATCTTCCGAAATACTCATACATTCCTCACAGAACTATCTTCCGCTCTTTAGCCAGCTTATCCTTGATCATCCTGAGCATCTTGCGCCGGTCGATTTCGGCGGCAGCCCGGCCAAGTCCTGCAATGGTCTCATCGAGCAGGCGCTCGGCATCACGTTCCAGGGCCTGCTCACGGTTGAGATCCTGCGCAATGGCCTTTACAATACCCTCAACCACGATGCCCCGTTCCCGGCGTGGGGTGATCAGGCCATCAGCAGACAAGTCATTATAGACCTTTTCGGCCAGTCGGTGAATCTGCTCTTCTTTTAATCGCATGGGACCTCAACTAAAAAGACCCGCCTTCCGGCAGGCCTCAGGGACATTCCCGTTCATTTCAATATGTTCTCTGATGGCACGGCAGGAGATCCCCAGCGTGTCTTTATAAGTAGACTTATACTACCCGTTCCGGCTAAAATTGCAAACCATTATGTTCTCACGCCTTTACATTCACATACCTTTCTGCCGCCGGAAATGCCACTATTGCGCCTTTTTCTCCCGGGAAAACGCCGATGGTGACCTGGAACGCTACACAGAGCTGCTGCAACGGGAGATGCTGCTCGCTGCAGAAACCACGAATCCGCAGCAGGGACTCGATTCCATCTATTTTGGCGGCGGAACGCCGTCCCTGATGGAGCCACAGCAGATCTCCCGGCTGATAGACCGGGCAGTAGAGCTTTTCGGAGTGGCTGCAAATGCTGAAATCACGCTGGAGGCCAATCCGGGAACCGTCGATTTTCAAAGGCTGGCTGATTTCCGTCAGGCCGGTGTTACACGGCTATCGCTCGGCATCCAGTCATTCGATGACCGGATGCTGACGGCATTGGGGCGCATCCACACGGCGGATCAGGCACGGGAGGCCTTCCGGGCGGCCCGCCGGGCAAATTTCGCTAACATCGGCATCGATCTGATCCATGCCCTCCCCGGACAGACGCTGAATATGTGGCGTTCTGACCTGCATCAGGCCCTGCATCTGGCACCGGAACACCTCTCGATCTACGGCCTGACCATCGAGGAAGACACCCCTTTTGCCGCGAAGTTTATCGGCGACACGCCCCTGCTGCCTGACGAAGAGTTGGCCGCCTGCATGTTCGAGGCAGCCGATACCCTCCTGCCGGCCTATGGGTACGAGCACTACGAGATCGCCAATTATGCGCGGGCAGGTTTCCGCTCGCAGCACAACAGTGGTTACTGGAAGCGGGACGGCTATCTGGGGCTGGGGGCCGGTGCCCATTCGTATCTGAGGGACAGCGGCTATGGAACCCGTTTCAGCAATGCAGCTGATCTGGATGCATTCACGACTGCTCTCCACAATGACACCCTTCCGCGCACAGACATCATGACGATTGCACGTGTGGATGCCATGGCAGAATTTCTGTTTCTTGGATTACGGATGTCAGACGGGGTGCTGTTCAAGACCTTTGAACAGGCCTTCGGGGCGGGGCTCAAGCAATTATTTGCACAGAAAATTGGAGTACTGCTGGCACAGGGCTTACTGACAGAAGACGTCTCAGGGATACGCCTCACTCTTCGGGGCATGCTGCTCTCAAACCAGGTATTTCAACAGTTCCTGCCTTAAAACTCACACTAAAGAGTTCTGTACGCTCTGAACCATAACGCTTTACGTCGGCAGTAAAATATATTTCTATGCATAACATACTGATAATATGCATTATATATACGGTAGCTCAAGCAGACTAAAAAATAATTGTTGACGCTTATAGCCTATTGGGTTATAAACCTATTTCTTCACTTGTCGCGGGGTGGAGCAGTCTGGTAGCTCGTCGGGCTCATAACCCGAAGGTCATAGGTTCAAATCCTATCCCCGCAACCAAAACACAATCGCCTCTTTGGTTCTTCGAGCTAAAGAGGCGTTCTTAAATTTTTGGCTGCTTAGCTCAGCTGGCTAGAGCAAGCGACTCATATTCGCTAGGTCCGGGGTTCGAGTCCCTGAGCAGCCACCAATCCAAAGGCGCCTCACAAGGGCGCCTTTCTTGTTTTCAGCCATGGCATGCTTGCATTTCAGAGCCGTACGCCCTATAATTCCGCACCATTTTATGCATAAGCAAGGAGAATAGTGTGATCCAGATTGATTTTGACAAAATGGGGGGCCTGATCCCGGCCATCATCCAGGACTACGAGAACGGCGAGGTTTTGATGGTGGCCTTCATGGACAAGAAGACTCTTGACCTGACCCTCAAGGACGGCAAGACCTGGTTTTTCAGCCGGACCCGCAACAAGTACTGGATGAAGGGGGAGGAGTCGGGCAACACTCAGGATGTGATCGAAGTATTGACCGACTGTGACGCCGACACCGTGGTCATCAAGGTCAGGCAGAACGGCCCGGCCGCCTGTCACACCGGCAACCGCAGCTGTTTCTATGTGAAGTGGGAAAACGGCGAGTGGGTGGAACACTCAAACCCTTTATTCGATCCAAACGAAGTCTATAAAAAATAAATTTCTCACCACAAAGCCGCCAAGGCATAAAACGCCCAAGAAGGAGCTGTGTTGCATTTTTTGGAATGTGATGTCCCTTTCGGCCTTTGTGATGAATGACTATTCGGAGGGTATATACTATGTCAAACGTACTCAATTTCGGCATCCCCAAGGGGAGCCTCGAAGACGCCACCGTCGGCCTGTTCAAGAAATCAGGCTGGCAGATCAGCATCTCGTCGCGCAGCTATTTTCCCGGCGTGGACGACAGTGAAATGAACTGCAAGCTGATCAGACCGCAGGAAATGGCCAGGTATGTGGAGCGCGGCACCATTGACGCCGGCATCGCCGGTCGTGACTGGGTGCGGGAGAATGATTCCGATGTGGTCGAGGTCTGCGAGATGGTCTATTCCAAGGTCTCGCGCCGTCCGGCTCGCTGGGTGCTGGTGGTCAATGGAGACTCCAAGGTACAGAAACCGGAAGACCTGCACGGTGCGACCATCTCAACAGAGTTGGTTGGCTTCACCAAGCGTTACTTTGCCGAGCGCAACATCCCGGTCAACGTTGAGTTTTCCTGGGGCGCCACCGAAGCCAAGGTTGTCGATGGGCTGTGCGATGCCATTGTCGAAGTGACCGAAACCGGTTCGACCATCAAGGCCAACGGCCTGCGCATTGTCTGTGAACTGATGGAATCGGTGCCGGTGCTGCTGGCCAGCAAATCTGCTTGGGCAGATCCCTGGAAACGGGCCAAGATCGACCAGATCGCCACCCTTCTGAAATCATCCCTGGCGGCCGAGGGTATGGTCGGTTTGAAGATGAACGCCCCGGCCGACCGGATCGAAGCTATTACCAATGTTCTGCCAAGTCTCAAAAATCCGACCGTATCGCATCTCTACAAGTCGGATTGGCTTTCCATCGAGAGTATCATGTCGGAAAAAGAGGTGCGCCGCATTGTACCCGAGCTGATCAAGCTGGGAGCAGAGGGGATCATCGAGTACCCGCTCAACAAGATTATCTGAAATTTGCCTTTGCAATCGAGATGACGGTAACATCGGGCAAGACCTCCGAGGTTTTCAAAACCTCGGAGGTCTCCAACATGCTATCTGAAAGCGAAATGGAATAACAAACGGTTCTTTTCCACGTTTGTGATTAATGAACGACCTGGAGAAACTTATGGCATGTACCAGAACCGGCGATGACTGTAAATGCACCTATCCCGGCTGTTCCAGAAAGGGCAACTGCTGCCAGTGCGTGGCCTTTCACCGCGAGCGGGGCGAGGCCACCGGCTGCATGTTCACGCCGGTCGGCGAGCGGATCTATGACCGATCCCTCAAACAACTGATGCGGGACCGCGGTATCTCGCCTTGAGCGGGCATCAGCGATGCTGACCTACACTGTCACCCCGTCCGACCACGCCCGTCGTCTGGAGAGCTTCCTGCGCACTCTCATGCCGCAGGCCTCCGCCGGCTTTGCCCGCAAGCTGATCAAGAGCGGCGCCGCCAAACTGAACGGCGCGAACGCCACCCCGGACACCCTTCTTTCCATTACCGATAGCGTCACCCTCAAGGAAAGCGCTGCAACTCTCGCTCTGTTATCTGCGACATGCCCAGACCTGGATATCCTCTACGAGGACGATCAGATCATTGCGGTCAACAAACCGCCCGGGCTGCCGATGCACCAGACCGCTGATCAGGAGGCCAATCTTGTCGATGAAGGCATAGCCTATATGACCCGACGAGACACACCCTGTAAGCTGTATCCGGTGAACCGGCTGGACCGGGGCACGTCCGGCGCGGTCATCATGGCTAAAAGCTCGTCCTCGGCCGGCATCTATGGCCGCCAGGTCAAGGAGAGCGGCCTGGACAAGCTCTACCTGGCGCTGGTCACGGGCATACCGCCTGAAAACGGGGTCATTACCGAACCGCTGGATGACAAGGAATCCGAGACTCGCTACCGGATCCTGCTGCAAGGCAGGGAGAATGCACTGCTGGCGGTAACGCCGATCAGCGGGCGCACCCATCAGATCAGACGGCATCTGGAGGCCATCGGCCATCCGGTCGTGGGTGACAAGCGCTACGGCGGCGGAGAACTGGACGACTACAACGGTTTTGCCCTGCACTCCTTCCGCACCCTTGTTGTCCGGCCTGAGGCGGGTCCCTTGACGGTCTGTGCCCCGCTGCCGGAAGAACTGTTAGAACTGTGCAGCCGCCGGGGGATAGAGGTGGATCTGCTGCTTCAGGCTCTCAACCCGGAACTCACCGGACATATACTCAGCGATCAGGAGGTTTCCCCATGAGCGGACAAACCATCTTTATCACCGGCGCATCCTCCGGCTTCGGTGCGGCCTGCGCCCGCATCTTTGCAGTACCGGGCAACCGCCTGATTCTGACCTCCCGGCGCGTTGATCCCCTGATCAAACTCCAGGAGGAGCTGTCCGGGGTCTGCGATGTACAGATCATCCCGCTGGATGTGCGCGACCGCGAGGCGGTTCAGGGGGCGGTGGAGGCACTGCCCGAACCTTTCCGCAACATCGACGTGCTGCTCAATAACGCCGGGCTGGCCCTGGGACTGGAGCCGGCCCACCAGGTTAATCTGGACGACTGGGATGCCATGGTGGATACCAACATTAAGGGGCTGATGTACTGCACCCGCATTATCCTGCCCGGCATGGTGGCCCGCAACCGGGGACATATTGTCAACATCAGCTCCACGGCCGGGGCCTGGCCTTATCCTGGCGGCAACGTCTACGGCGGCAGCAAGGCCTTCGTGACCCAGTTTTCGCGCAACCTGCGCTGCGACCTGCTGGGGACCAAGGTGCGGGTGACCTGCATCCAGCCCGGTATGGCCGAAACCGAGTTCTCCGCAGTCCGATTCAAAGGGGACCAGGAAATGGCCGCCAAGGTCTACGAAGGGACCGAGGCGCTTACGGCCGGGGACATCGCCGAAACCGTGGCCTGGGTGATTAACCGCCCGGCCCATGTCAACGTCAACACCCTGGAGATGATGTCCATCGATCAGGCCTGGGGGCCGTTCGCCATCCACCGGGAACAACCATAAGCAGCAGAAGAGGAATTCAGCATGGCAAAAGAATTATACGTGGGACATTTATCGGAACTGGTCACGGAAGAGGATGTCTGGAAGCTGTTTTCCGTGATGGGAACCGTCACGTCGGTCCACCTGATCATTGACCCGGAAACCGGGGAATTCAAGCGCTGCGGCTATGTGCGCATGGCAGCCGGTGTGAACCTCGAAGAAGTGGCCGAGTCTCTGGATGGCACCTACCTGATCGACAAGATCATCACGGTCAGTATTGCCCGCCCGCAGATACCGGGCATGTCGAAAAACAAAACGCCAAAAAACAAGCCCTGGCTGAAACCGGGACCAAAGCCGCCCAAAGACGGTGCAAAGCCGGGAACCAGGAGCACAGCGGATCGTGCCCGGAGTCCGAAAGCAAAACCGGCAGCCGCAGCGTCGGAAGGGCCGAAGAACGCTCCATCTTTCGATCAGAGACCGAAGACACGAACCGGCGCCGCATCAGCCGCAGGACCCAGAACCGCCGCGACCCGCGAGCAGAGGCCGAAAACGAGAACCGACGCACCCTCATCAGCCGGCCCGGCTCGGGGCAAGCGACCGGGGGCTGGTACCAGGACACCCCGCGCGGGAAAGTAGCTGCATCTGGTTGTCTACAGAACCCACGTTGAAATCTGAATATATTCCCCCTCCCTTGACGGACCCAACGGATCTAAAGGAGGGGTTTTTAATGTCGTATGATTATATAATCAAGCACGGGAACGAAATCCAACCCTGATTGTATGGCTGGTGTTTTCTGGTATAGTTATGTTTCAGATTTTATCCCGTACCAGAGGTGAACGCCATGACACCCGCCTCCCGCTGCACCATGCTGCTGGCCCTTCTGCTGGTTCCAACACTCACCTTCGGCGCTGATCTGCAGCGACTGCAAACGACACCCCGCATCACCACCGTCACCGTCTATCCGGACCGGGCCATGACAACCCGCACCGCGAGCCTGTCTCTCAAGCCGGGCAGTTACCTGGTCGCATTCGACAATCTGCCGCCCCTGGTCCAGGACGATTCCGTGCGTGTGGAAGGCAAAGGGAGCGCCGGGGTTACGATTGCCGGCCTGGAGGTTAAACGGGTATTCCTGGAGCAGAGCAGTGAAAAACGGGTCCGGGAGATCGACGAGGAAATCCGCGGACTGGAACGGCAGTCGGGTGTCCTGGACGCCAGGAAAGCCGGGCTGGCTTCCCAGAAGTCCTTTCTGGATTCGATCCGCGTGGCCTGGGGCGAACGTATCTCCCGGGAATTGGCCACCGGTCGTCCCATTGCCGCGGAACTGCAGGAGGCCGCCGGGTTTGTGGGGAGCGGCGTTACAAAGGCCGAGGAACAGAACCTGGCCATAGATGGGGAAAAACAGCTGCTCAGGGACAGGATCGACGCCCTCAAACGCCAGCGCGACGAATCCGCCGGCTCACGCCGCAAGGAATCAAAAACCGTCGAGGTCAGCCTGGAGGTCGCCCGCGAGGGGAACTTCTCCCTGGACCTGTCGGCCGTCACGGGTCAGGCCGGGTGGGAGCCCTCCTATGACGTGCGCCTGGCAGCCGATGGAAAAACAGCCGGGTTGACCTTCCGGGCCATGGTCCGCCAGCAGACCGGCGAAGAGTGGCGGGATGTGGAACTGAGCCTTTCTACCGCACGTCCGGCCGCCGGCGGGGCACCGCCTGAACTGAACCCCTGGCACATATCCTTCTACCGGCCGCCGCCACCCATGCCGATCAGGGCCGCTCCAGCTCCCTATGAAGCAAAGGTGATGGGTCGCATGATGAAGGCAGAGCAGCCGGAGAGGATGCTGGAACAGGCAGATGGCACTCCGGCCGAGTACCTGACTGCGCAGATGAGCGGCGAACAGACTTCGTTCAGCTTCCGCATCCCCCGCCCGGTCGATATCCCTTCCGACGGAACACAGCACGGCAGTGTGGTCGCCCTGGAGCAGCTGCCGGTCAGCCTGGAATTCCTGGCCGTGCCCAAGCTTTCCCCCTCGGTATTTCTCAAGTCGGAGATCATCAACCGCGCCGGCTACCCGCTCCTGGCGGGCCGCGTCAATATCTTTACCGGCAATACCTATACCGGCAGTTCGTACCTGAAAAAGGTAGCGGCCGGTGAAAAGTTCGACCTGTTCTTCGGCAGCGACGATCAGGTCACCGTCAAGCGCGAGGAGCTGAAACAGTACAAGGAGGCCGGTCTTTTCGGCAGGAACCGCATGGAATACCGCTATCGCATCGAGGTCGGGAATTTCCGCGGCGAGGCCCGGACCGTGACGGTCCGTGATCAGCTGCCGATAGCCGGAGACAGCGAGATCAAGGTCAGCCTGGAGGAGCCCTCCCTCAAACCGGAAGAGATCAGGGATGACGGACGACTGACCTGGAAACTGCCGCTGAAGGCGGGAGAAAAGCGGGAACTGACCTTTGGCATCAGTGTGGAATATCCGAAGGACCGGGAGATTTCGGGGCTGTAAATTCAAGCAGATGTTTCCTGACCCGCAAGGGAACATGTTTCTGCTGAAGCTTGGGATTATGCCGCTCTGCAATGGCATGCCGCTGAAAATAGCGCTGCCACAGGGCGGCATACTCATGTTCGACGGAAGAGTAGTCCGGCTGCGCCGATAGCTCGATATCCCGGACCAGTCGCCAGGAATTCAGGTCTAAGGCCGCCGCCTGTTGACGCTACAGGTTGTGGATTATAAAAGGAAAGCGAATAGAGATACTGCGATTTCTTACGGGGCGCAGAGATGCCCCGTGAAACTTTAGAAAAACGTTTTGGTTCTGGATTGTTCCCCCGATATACATCCTCCGCTACCTCCGATGATTATTGACGCAGACGCAGCTATAATCCCCTTGACAACCCTGTTTTGCTCCCGTATACAAATACACAAATTTTTGTAAAACACTGCTATAGAGGTGCTGGTCATGATCTCCGCACCTCCAAACAACCCGCAATAACGTTCCGAAAAATCATATTTCACCAGACCTCCGAGGTTTTTGGAAACCTCGGAGGTCTTTGTTTCTTTTTTCAAGGGCGGATCCCGTACGGTCTCTTTTGATGTAATAAAACAGGCCTTATATCATACTCTTGGAAAACTGCCCGAACCGGTAGCGACCCATAATTTCTGCGGGCGAAGCAATTTCAACAACCTGCTAATACGTTTTGACACAAATGCTGGAGAAGGTGAATGGATGAATGCCAGCCAACATTGAATGGAGGTTATTATGTTTAAGTTTAAAAGGTTATATCAGTTTGTACTTCTAAAATCAGCACTCATTGCAGTTTTTGCTCTATTTTCAATGCTTATTACTTCAACAGTATCATTTGCAACATGTATACCTTGTTGGAGTTCAGCGGCTATATGCGATACTATTGATGAAGCACTTTCAGCATGTACAAGTAGTTACAATACTTCATGTACTGCTGAATGGGGCGCAAATTCATGGAATATTTATACTAATCCTTATAATGGTGGGTATTCTTGGATTGTATATCCTATATGCGATACAGAGATTACAGAGTTTCAAGCCAGCAGATCTGGAGATAATGTTCTTATTTCAGGTGTTTTTTCTGCCAATAGAAATTCGGTGCCTAATCCGGGTATCTCTTCTCCTTCATGGCACTTGGAACTTTTTGGGCATGGTTATGGAAAAAATTTCTGGGGTAAAGAGTTAACAGTATCAGTAACAGTTCCTGTCAGTGAAGGATACGTTTCGGCAAAACTCACAGCAAATGCTGGATCTTGTACTACTATTTTAAGTGACGATATAATAATAGATTATTGCGACCTCAAGATCACCTCCCTCACCGGAACAAGCAGGATTCTAGATCCCGCCTCCGGCGGCAGCATTGGTATCAACGGCGCGATCGAATCCTTCGGCCAGCCGGTAACCTGGACCCTCAACATTCTCGATAAAACATTCACCGGCAGCGGAACATTGGTCAATGCCGCATGGGATGGAAAATATGCCAACGGCACGGTGGTTGAGCCGGGTGCATACTCCGCCACGCTCACCGCGCAGACGGCTGATGGCCAATGTCGCGGCAGCAAGACGGTCAACTTCACCGTCACCAGGGCCGAGGACGGTCAGTGCGGCCTGTACGTCCAGTTCGGCTCATCCGCTCACATGGCCAGCGGTAACCTCACCCACTCCCAGGATTTGTTTTCCACACGCGGCGGCGCCATGCCCGCCGGCATGACGCTGTATTACAACAGTCTTGATCCAGCCAACGGATCTTTGGGACGTGGCTGGAGCCACAACTACGGCGTCACCCTCAAGGAAAACAGCGACGGCTCTGTACTGATCCGTGAAGGAAACTGGCGGCACAAATACTACACGTTCTCCAGCGGGGTGTATACTGGTCAATCCGGCAATACCGCCACCCTGGCAAAGAACTCAAACGGCAATTTCACACTCACGTACAAAAGCGGACAGATTTCCGGATTCAGCGGCGAAAAACTCGCATTCATCACCGACCGCAACGGCAACACAACCACCTTGTCCTATACAGGCGGCAACCTGACCACGGTCACCGATACCTCCGGCCGTGTAATTACTTTTGCCTACGACGCTGCCAATCACCTGACCTCGGTGGTTGAACCCACCGGCAACACCTATACCTTCTCAGTCGGAACAAGCCTAAACTCCATTATCCAGCCGGACAGCGGCACATGGCAGTACACCTACGATGCCAACGGTTTCATGCTGGGTAAGAAAGATCCGTTGGGCAGCACCACCAACTACACCTTCGACGACAAGCACCGCGTCGTCTCCTCCACCGATCCCGAAGGGCGCATCAGGGGCATTACCTATCCCCAGACAGCCGAGACCGTCAAAGCCACCACCTTCACCGAAAATGATGGCGGTCAGTGGAGCTACAGTTACGACACACAGAAGGGGTATCTGCTCTCCAAGACCGATCCGCAGGGTGGAACGACCTCCTACGGATACGACGCCAACGGTAACCGCACTTCCACCACAAACCCTGACGGCACAAGCACCACGGCGACCTACGACGCGGGCGGCAACATGCTTACCAGTACCGGCGCACTGGGTCAAACCACCAGCTACACGTACAGCGCCTATGGGCAGGTAACAGGCATCACCGGTCCGCAAGGCGGAAGCACCTCATACACCTATGACGCCAAGGGAAACATGATTACTCTTACCGATCCCGCCGGGGCGACCACCAGTTTTATCTATGACGCCAAAGGTAATGTAATTAAAATGACTGACACAGTCGGGAGGACAACCGGCTTCAGCTATGACGCGAAAGGAAATCTTGCGATGAGAACCGATTCAATCGGCGCGACTACGACCTATGCCTACGATGCAGCCGGGAATGTAACGAGCATTACCGACCCCAAGGGCGCGGTAACACAGTTGACCTACGATAACCGTAACCGTCTGATCAAGAGCATCGACCCGCAAGGAAATTTCACAACCTATACCTATGATGCCAACGGCAACAAGAGCAGCGAGACCGACGCCAACGGCAACGTCACCCGTTACGAGTACAACAGCAAAAACCAGCTCATCAAGTCCATCGACGCCATGAATTTTACCACCACCTACGCCTACGGCGGCAGCAGTTGCCCCAGCTGCGGCGGCGGAAACGGGGAGAAGCTGACCGGCCTTACCGATGCCAGAGGCAACACCACCAGCTCTCTCTACGACCAGCTCGGCAGACTGATGAAAGAGACCGACCCCCTGGGCAATGCTACCCTGTTCGGTTACGACGCCAGAGGCAACATGACCTCCAGGACCGACGCCAACGGCACTACCGCCATCCAAACCTACGACCCCGCCGGAAGACTGATCGGCAAGAGCTATCCCGACGGGACAAAAGAAAGCCTTATCTACGATACCATCGGCAACCTGATCTTCTGGCAGACGCCCAAAGAGGAGATTACATACACCTATGATGCCGCGCAGCGCCTCACCTCGAAAAGCCTCGGCAAGCTCGGCAAAAGCATCAAGTTCGAATATGACGCCTCGGGCCGCAAAAGCGTCATGATCGACGCGGAGAACGGACGCACCCTTTACACCTATGACAGCGCCGGGAGACTGGCGAAAATCACCGACCCGGCGGGCAACTGGACGGCTTACAGCTACGACAACACCAGCCGGAGAAACAGTGTGAAGTACTCCAACGGCACCTCCACCGCCTACACCTACGACACGACCGGAAGGCTCCTCAGCTTGACAACCTCCGGAGCGGCAGGGACAATCTCCAGCTATCAGTACGCCTATGATAAAGCGGGTAACCGTTTATCCGTCAAAGACACCGGCAATAGCACCCAATACACCTATGACAAACTGTACCGGCTGACCGGTTATGATGAAACACGACCCGACGCCTCGAAAGGAACTTTCACCTATGACGCCGTGGGGAACCGGACAAGCATGGTTCTGGCAAAGAAGTATCTGCCCAACGATTCACGCAGTTACAACTACACCTATAACCCGCTGAACCAGCTGCTTGATATAATGCAGAAGGGCCGCCAATCCCCCATCGAGACCGTCTTCAACTACGACAAGAACGGCAGCC
>JAENWA010000031.1 GCA_016650295.1 Desulfuromonadales bacterium
ACGGGCTTAACAATACGTACGGCCATAGTCTAAAACCTCCCCGCCTTCTACTCTAATTAAATGGGAGGTAAATGTCTCAGCTATATTGGCACAGAGGGCTACCTCCTTTTTTGTTAAACATCAAATTTTATCGCAAGCGCGAAGCAGTGTCTCCGCGTAAGTGAATGCTGCGTTTCGTACTGTATTCTCGGTAAAGTACGATACCCATACCAGCAGCATCGCCATTGAAACTGCCAGTGAGATATTTGACGCAGTTGAAGCGCTTGCTGGGTTAAAAAGAATGCCGCTCTCATTTCCAACTTTGACAATCCCTTCAGTAATCAAGACCCAAGCTGACGTGGCAAGGCAAATGCTTATTCCGATAGATTTGAGACCGTAGGCGTTTCTACGGAAGCCGTAGGCGATATTTTCTTCAAATAACATCTTGTGCTTACTCTTGTCCCTTGTATGGTTCAGTAACCACCGCACTGCCGATTGGTAAATCTCGTCCGCGTTGACAGGATCACTTTTTTCCTCGATCTCGTTGGGGAACTCCAGATTTATCATACGTGACAAAAACGTATGATAGCGGCGTTTTGTGGGACCTTCTATGTTCCGGTCACTATGCCGAAGAAGTTGTGTGGTTGGTTTACCTCCCCAAGCTGAATATAGGATTGGTTCCAGACACCTCCCACGTTCCCGCGCAATGCTTGCAAGAAGGTAGAGTCCGCCACATGAAGCGGCTACAGTGCTCGCAGCAGTAACAACAGAATTCGAGCTGTAAAGTACCGTTGCCATCACAATTACTGGCATCCCTGCCAATAGTGCGGGATACAGTCTTGCCTGTCTTTCGTATGGGTCCGTGACCTTTGACAGAATATCGGTTAGTCCCACGCTTCCACCTCATTTGAAAATGGTATTGTCGAAGCTGAACCCCATCCACGAGAATCCATGTTGTACAAGTGGCATTTTGTCTCGCCCCTTGTCTCGACAACATTCCCGCCGCGCCTGATGAAGGCGTTCGTAACTGTCTTTCTGGGGTGAGTAGTGGACTCCTTTCCCACCGATACAAATGAGGAAAACGATTGAACGCCATCGTTCACTGCCTTCCGCGGGCCAAGAATCCGGTCCAGAGCGGCCGTCGAGACATTATTGCGGCTACCGTGATGGGGAATCTGGCTGAATTTCAAGCCGCTAGGAATAGATATCCCCTGAGCTTCTGCATAAACCCTGCATGCATTCTTGAATACCGCACCCACCCGCCCGCCGCATTTTTCAGCACTTGATTAATTGTTGTCCAGTCGTTATATAATTTGAAATATAAGGACATAATTAGTATTATTGTAACATGCCGTAAACAAAGAATGTTTGTTGTATTGTTTTTTGGCATACATTGTGTAATCTGTTGATGAATAAACGCTTCAGGAGAGTTGGGCGTGAGAAAATCAAAATCCACACCTGATACCGGCATTTCAGGGAGTTTATGGATACATCGCCGGCAGAGTGAGTTTCTGGGGGGCGACCGCATCAACCTGCTGGAAAAGATCGACGAACTCGGGTCGATTACCAAGGCCGCCAAGGCGGTCGGCGTAAGCTACAAAACCGCCTGGGATACGATCAACATGATCAACAACCTGGCGGAAAAACCGCTGGTTGACCGTCTGACCGGCGGCAAGGGTGGCGGCGGCACCAGTCTCACGATAGAAGGTAAAAAGGTAATCAACCAATTCAAAACCATCCAGGAAGAGCACAAAAAATTCCTGAAAAACCTGGAGGACAGGCTCGGCGACACCGACAGCCTGTACCAGTTTCTGAGGAGGATTTCCATGAAAGTCAGCGCACGTAATACATTTGCAGGCAGTGTAACTACCATCACCAAAGGCGTCGTTAATGCCGAGGTTTCACTGTCACTTAAAGGCGGCATCCCGCTTACCGCCGTAGTCACCAATGGCGCCATCGACAACCTGGGACTGAAGGTCGGCGCTGAAGCCTACGCCATCATCAAGGCCAGCTCGGTCATCATCGGCACCGACCTTCACGATGCCAAGGTCAGCGCCCGCAACGTATTTTGCGGAACCATCGCTAAAATCATTGAGGGACCGGTCAATACCGAGGTGGATGTGGAGATCGGCGGCGGCAATACCGTCAGTGCCGTCATTACCCATGAAAGTTCAACCCGCCTCGGTCTGAAAGTCGGCGGCCACGCCTGCGCCCTGTTCAAGGCCTCCAGCGTTATCATCGGCGTCAGTTAAGGAGGGTTCATGCGTTTTTTTCTGTCTATATTACTTGTGGTACTGTTCGCTGCGCCCGTCCTGGCCGGTGATGTCAATCTCTCTGTTGCCGCCAGCCTGAAAGAGGTTCTCAATGAATTGTCCGACAGCTATACCAAGACTCATCCCGGCGTGAAGTTCGTCAAGAACTATGGCGCATCCGGAGCGCTGGTCAAACAGATCGAGAGCGGCGCCCCATCCGACGTATTTATCTCCGCTAACCAGGAGTGGATGGATTACCT
Source organism: Desulfuromonadales bacterium (assembly GCA_016650295.1). Classification (GTDB taxonomy): domain Bacteria; phylum Desulfobacterota; class Desulfuromonadia; order Geobacterales; family Pseudopelobacteraceae; genus CAIPTY01. The sequence goes on from JAENWA010000031.1 coordinate 2,492, forward strand.
GAAAAACAAGAATCTGGCAGACGTCGCCAGCATTGGAACCTTTACCTACAACACCCTGGTATTTGCAGGCACACCTGGCAAAGCATCATCCATGCAGGATCTGGTCAAGCTGGAGAGGATCGCCATCGGCAGCCCCAAGAGCGTTCCGGCCGGGGAGTATGCCAGTGAAGCCATCAAGAAGTCCGGTTTCAACAAACAACTGTGGAAAAAACTGGTCATTGCCAAGGATGTGCGCGAATGCCTGATGTATGCCGAGCGGGGTGAGGTTGACGGCGCCTTCGTGTACAGGACCGATGCCCTTCTGGCGAAACAGGCCAGGATTCTCTTTACCGTGCCCCAGGAGCTTTATTCGAGGGTAACCTACCCCATGGCGCTGACGGTTGCGGGTGCGAAGAACAAGGATGCCGAGGCGTTTTTTGCCTATCTGCATGGTGATGAGGCGAAGGCGGTGTTGAGCAAATACGGGTTTGCGGCCCGGTAACCCATGACTCCACTCTCCCCCACAGATTACGATGCCATCCGGCTTTCTGTTCAGGTTGCGATCGCGGCAACCCTGCTGTCACTGCCGTTCGGCTTTGCCTTCGCCTATTTGATTACCTTTGTCAAATTCCGTGGCAAGGTGCTGCTGGAGGTGCTGGTCAACCTGCCGCTGACCCTGCCGCCGGTGGTGGTGGGCTATTTCCTGCTGTTGCTGCTGGGCAGGCATGGCTGGCTCGGTTCCCTGCTCAACGAAGCCGGTATCCGGCTGATCTTCACCCTCAAGGCGGCGGTAATCGCCTCGGCGGTGGTCGGGTTTCCGCTGCTGGTGCGCTCCCTGCGCATCGGCATGGAATCCATTGATCCGCAACTGATCAACGCCTCCCGCACCCTGGGGGCACGCTGGCACGACACGCTGCTGACCGTTATCCTGCCGCTTTCGGTGCCCGGCCTGGCGGCCGGTTCATCCCTGATGTTTGCCCGCAGCCTGGGTGAATTCGGTGCGACCATCATCGTGGCCGGCAACATCCCCGGTGTCACCCAGACCATCCCGCTGGCCATCTATGAGTATGCCAGCTCACCCACCAGCGAAAGCATGGCGCTTTCGCTCTGCCTGGTATCGGTTGTTATTTCATTGGTCGTGCTCTTCCTGCACGAGATGATGGCTAAAAAAATGGCACGGAGGCGCTGACATGCAGCTCTCCATGACGGTGCGAAAAAGTTTTGGTACCTTTACCCTGGCAACCGGCTTCACGGTCAGTGGCGACAGCGTCGGAATATTCGGCGTATCGGGTAGCGGCAAATCGACCCTGGTGAGTATGCTGGCCGGGCTTCTGCCGCCGGACAGCGGCGAGATTATCCTGGATGGAGAGTGCCTTTTCAGCAGTGCCAAAAGGATCAACCTCCGCCCCGAACAGCGGCGGATCGCCATGGTCTTCCAGCAGCACTGCCTGTTTCCGCACCTGAACGTCCGGAACAACCTGCTGTATGGCTATAAACGTTGTCCCGCGCAATTCCGCACCATCGACTTCAATGCCCTGGTGGATGTGCTGAAGCTGGAAGGTCTGCTCGACCGGGGCGTCACCAACCTGTCGGGGGGCGAGAAACAGCGCGTGGCTTTGGGGCGCGCCATACTGGCCAATCCCTGTCTGCTGCTGATGGACGAACCGCTTTCTGCACTTGACGACTCCCTGCGCTTTCAGATCATCCCCTACCTGAGGAGCGTCAGTGAACAGTTCGGCATTCCCTACCTGTTCATCTCCCATTCACTGATTGAGATGCGGCTCATGACCGATAACACCCTGGTTTTCGAAAAGGGTGTCATGGTCGAGCAGGTCAGCAGCGAACAGTTGGCCCGGAATCGCATGGGCAGCAGTCCGGTCGGTTACATCAATCTGCTGAAACTGGGCCGCCCGTCACCATCAGCCGGACTGTTCGCCTACCCCTGGGGGGCCGGGCAGCTGCTGCTTTCGGCCGGTTCGGACTGTGACACATCCATGGCGGAACTTTCTTCCAAGGACATCATCCTCTTCAAGCAGCATCCCGAGGCCATCAGCGCCCGCAACCTGCTAAAGTGCAGCGTCAGCTCTTTATTCAGCTCAGGTCGTAAGATCGGCGTGGAGCTGGAATACGCCGGCAACACTCTGATTGCCGAGGTCGTCCAGGATGCGGTCAATGAATTGGGCATCATACCGGGCAGCACCATTTATGCCGCCATCAAGGCCTCTGCCTTTCGCATGCTGCCTGGGGGGCTGCTGATTAATTTTTCAGCATCTGCCTGTGTGACGGGCGCATCACCCATCAAACCCACCCTCCCCAAACCGCCTATTTTTTACACAATATTAGCTAACATATCGTTATTACTGTATTATAAAATGTTGGCACGGCACATGCTATAGTATTGACATCCATCTGCCACGCAGCAACAAGAGCAGATTCCATAAGAAGACCAGGCAAAGGCGCCTCCTTAATAACAAGGGGCGCCTTTGTATTTTGCCCCCTACCAACTACCCCACGGGCCACGGATTGGTGGCCGAAAGGAGCAACACAATGAGACAGATCGCAATTTACGGCAAAGGCGGCATCGGCAAATCAACAACAACACAGAACACGGTAGCTGGTCTGGCCTCACTCGGCAAGAAGGTCATGATCGTAGGCTGCGACCCCAAGGCAGACTCTACCCGCCTGATTCTGCACGCCAAGGCACAGAATACGGTTATGGACCTTGTGCGCGAGCTGGGAACTGTTGAGGACCTGGAAATTGCAGATGTCATGAAGGTCGGTTACGCCGGTATTAAATGCGTCGAGTCCGGTGGACCTGAGCCGGGTGTCGGTTGTGCCGGTCGTGGTGTTATCACTGCCATCAACTTTCTGGAAGAGAACGGCGCGTATACACCTGACCTCGACTTCGTTTTCTATGACGTTCTGGGCGACGTTGTCTGCGGCGGATTCGCCATGCCGATCCGTGAGGGCAAAGCTGAAGAGATTTATATCGTTACCTCCGGTGAAATGATGGCCATGTATGCTGCCAACAACATTTCCAAAGGTATTCTCAAATATGCATCTTCCGGCAAGGTTCGGCTGGCCGGCCTGATCTGCAACGCCAGAAAGACCGATATGGAGTTTGAACTGATTTCAGAACTGGCCCGACGACTCGGCACCCAGATGATCCATTTTGTACCCCGTGACAACCAGGTACAGCGGGCTGAGATGCGCCGTATGACCGTTATCGAATATTCTCCGGAGCATCCGCAGGCTCAGGAGTACCGTACCCTGGCCGAGAAGATCCTCAATAACAAGATGTTGGTGGTGCCGACCCCGCTGGAGATGGAAGAGTTGGAAGACTTGCTGATGGAGTTCGGCGTCATGGAAGCCGAGGACGAGAGTATCGTCGGAGTAGCGGAAGTAGCCGCTTAAAGGCATCAGACCAGTCTGACAAGTCGGACTAGTCTGATAAAATCACCAAAACCAAGGAGCCAATCATGTCAGATAAAATACGAAAAATAGAAGGCATCACCAAGGAATCCACTCAGGCCATGATCGATGAGGCCCTGTCGGTGTATCCCGAGAAGGCCAGAAAGAAACGCGCCCCGCATCTGGCGCCCAACGATGCAGCCTCCGGCTGCGCCAGCGTCAAGTCCAACAAGAAGACCGTTCCGGGTGTCATGAGCGCCCGTGGTTGTGCCTATGCCGGCGCCAAGGGCGTTGTCTGGGGCCCGATCCGCGATATGGTCCACGTTTCCCACGGTCCGGTCGGCTGCGGCTGGTACTCCTGGGGCACACGCCGTAACCTGATGAGCGGCATCACCGGCGTTACCAGCTTTCCGATGCAGTTCACCTCCGATTTCCAGGAAAAGGACATCGTCTACGGCGGCGACAAGAAGCTTAAGACCCTGCTGGAAGAGGCCCACGAGCTGTTCCCGCTGGCCAAGGGGATCTCGGTTCTGTCCGAGTGTCCGGTCGGCCTGATCGGCGACGATATCAACTCAGTCGCCAAGTCCTCCGCCAAGGATCTGGATATCCCGATCATCCCCTGTAACTGCGAGGGTTTCCGCGGTGTATCCCAGTCGTTGGGTCATCACATCTCCAATGACACCATTCGAGACTACATCATCGGAACCCGTGAATTTGCAGAGCCGGAAAGCCCTTATGACATCTCGCTGATCGGCGATTACAACATCGGCGGCGACGTCTGGTCGGCCAAATCCCTGCTGGAAGAAATCGGCCTGAACGTAAAATCGGTCTGGACCGGCGACGGCGAACTGGAGAAGATTGCCGCCACCCACACTGTCAAGCTGAACCTGATCCACTGCTACCGCTCCATGAACTACATGTGCAAGGTTATGGAAGAGAAGTTCGGTATCCCCTGGCTGGAATTCAACTTCTTCGGCCCGACCAAGATCAGGGAGAGCCTGCGTGCCATCGGAGCCCGCTTTGATCAGAACATCCAGGACAAGGTCGAACTGGCCATCGCCAAGTACGAGCCGATCATGCAGGCCATTATCGACGAGTACCGTCCGCGCCTGGAAGGCAAGAAAGTCATGCTGCTGGTAGGCGGTCTCCGTCCGCGCCACACCATCGGCGCCTATGAAGACCTGGGCATGGACTGCGTCGGCTCCGGCTACGAATTCGCCCATACCGACGACTACGACCGTACCGCTCCGGAGATGCCGGATGCCACGGTGGTCTACGATGACCCCTCCGAGTACGAGTTTGAAAAGTTTGCCGACGCGCTCAAGCCGGACCTGATCGGCAGCGGCATCAAGGAAAAATACGTCTTCCAGAAGATGGGCATTCCTTTCCGCCAGATGCACAGCTGGGACTACTCCGGCCCCTACCACGGCTACAATGGTTTCGAGATCTTTGCCCGCGACGTGGATATGGCGGTGAATAGCCCGACCTGGAAACTGGTAAAAGCGCCATATTAACGGCGCCCGCTTTTGCGCCATCTCGGCGGCGGGTTTCGGATTATCGTTGTGCGACGTAGCGCTGCTACGCCTCCGCCGAAATCCTCACCCGCCACCGACCTGGCATCAAAATCGAACGCCGCTTGGAACTGCTTATAAAAACTCGGTTGTGCGACAGATTGGTCGCCAACCCAAAAGGAGTAAATTATGTCAAACTTACTAAACCTTGAAGTTAAAAAGATTGTCGAAACCCCGCCGGAAGAGATCGAGCGCGTCAAAGAGTGGATCAACACGGATGAGTATAGAGAAAAGAACTTTGCCCGCCAGGCTCTGGTGATCAACCCGGTTCACGCCTGTCAGCCGCTGGGCGCTCAGCTGGTCGCACACGGTTTTGAAGGAACCCTGCCGTTCGTACATGGTTCACAGGGCTGTGCATCTTACTACCGTTCGACCCTCAACCGCCATTTCCGCGAGCCGGCCCCGGCAGTATCCGACTCCATGACCGAGGACGGCGCGGTATTCGGCGGCCAGAACAACCTCCATGAAGGGTTGGAGAATGCTTATTCGATCTACAAGCCCAAGATGATCGCGGTCTTCACCTCCTGCATGCCGGAGGTCATCGGCGACGACCTGACCGCCTTCATCAAGAATGCCAAGCAGAAAGCTATTGTTCCCAAGGAACTGCCGATTCCCTACGCCAACACCCCCAGCTTCAACGGCACCCATATCCATGGCTACGACTCCATGCTGCTTTCGATCCTGCAGAACCTGACCGAGGGGAAACAGATCGAAGGACGCTGCACCGGCAAGCTGAACCTGATCGCCGGCTGCGACTTCAATACCGGTGACTACCGCGAGTACAAACGCATCCTGAAAGAATTCGGCATCCCTTATACTGTCCTGGCCGACATCTCCGACACCTTTGATTCGCCCTGCGACGGCACCTATAATATCTACGCCGGTGGAACCAAGCTGGAGGATGCCGCCGACTCGATCAATGGCAAGGCCACCATCTCACTTGGTCCCTATGCCACACCCAAGACCTTCGGCTGGATCAAGGACAACTACTCCGGCAAGCATGTATCCATGCCGATGCCGATCGGTATCGAGAAGACCGATGCCTTCATCATGAAGGTGGCCGAACTGTTCGGCAAGGAAGTGCCGGCTTCACTGAAGAACGAGCGCGGTCGCGCCGTGGATGCCGTCACCGACTCTCACCAGTACATGCACGGCAAGAAGTTCGCAGTCTACGGCGACCCGGACTACCTGATGGGCTATGTCTCCTTCCTGCTGGAGATGGGCGCCCGTCCGCACCACATCCTCTGCAGCCGCGGCAGTAAGAAGGTCGAGAAAGAACTGCAGGCTCTGCTGGATGGCTCCATGTACGGCAAGGACTGCACAATCTACATGAACAAGGACCTCTGGCATTTGCGTTCGCTGCTGATGACCGATGCGGTCGATGCCGTGATCGGCGACAGCCACGGCAAATTCGCCACCCGCGACGCCAAGGTACCGCTGTTCCGCTTCGGTTTCCCGGTCTTCGATCGCGTCAACAAGCACCGTTACCCGCTAATCGGCTATCAGGGCACCGTCAACATGGTGACCGAGATCTGCAACAAGTTTATCGATATCAAGGATGAGACCTGTGAGGATCGGTTTTTTGAATTGATGAGGTAGATTTTTCGTAACGGGATGTTACTGATGAATGAAAGAAAAGGGCGCTTCCCGGTGGGTTGCGCCCTTTTTGATTAGCGTATGAGGTTGATCCAGAGATGCGTCAAATGAAGCTTGCTTTTGGTGCGATTTACTACAGACGTGCATTTGGTAATACGCCCATCGGTTTCCGGAGGTGTCAGTTGCTCCCGTTCCGACCAGGCAGGTTCAAAAGTCTGGATGCTCAAATCGGAAACCCAGGAGTTGATTTTCTCGCACCAGATTTCCGGATTCTCTTCCTGAAGATAGCCGATCATGCCAGCGTGTGTGAACTCTCTGCCATGAATTGAGCATTTGAAACGTTCGATGCCACCACAAGAGATATGCTTTCCGTCTTTTTCAGGACCAATTACATATTCTTGACGCCGCTCACGGCCTAGAGTTGATGTCAGACGCTTTCCTTCAAAAACAGTGATTTTTGGAGGGTCGGTCGCGATATCTTCGATCTTGAGATGAATACCAATATCTGCTGCTGGACTGTTACCGCGCGTTTCGTCTTCCATACTTTCGTTATGAGCAAAAAAAGGAAAGCCTTGTTTGTCGGCAACATTGGTAATGAAACGCGCCAAGCGTCTGTTTAAGCCATTTTCATTGACAATGTTCTCTTGCAGAGCAGATTCGGCGAATAATGGAAGGGAAAGTGTGATGACCTCAACAACGCTGTTGAATTGGGCGTTGTGAAGCGGCCCGATTAAAGTACCGGCGCCGCCGAGCATGCGTCTGGAGGAGAAGATCGTCACGGTGCTCAATATCCTTGACCCAAGAGATCGATCAAAGTTTCGTCGGCATCACGGAGGGCAATGGAGCGAAGCCAGTAACGCTTTTGGTTTGGCTTGATCATGAAAATAACATTCTGCTCGTACAGGCGAAGAATGCGGTTTATGAACAAGCGACTGCCCGGTTGGTGATGGAGCAATTCCTCAAGATAGGGAACAACTGTGTCTTCTTGAGGCAATTTCAATTGCGGTGTATCGCCGAAGCAAAATGGGAAGCAGATGAAAGAACCCATTGGAATTGGCGATAGCGGACGGAACTGTTTGTACACGGGATTGAGGATGTTGCAGTACATTTCACCGAAGCTGCGTAAATCTGAATCATCCGCTTTTGTTAGTACAGAGGATGCTTCGCCATTTCGTCGAAAATCGATAAGGTAATTTCCGATATCTTCAACAAGAGCTTGTTCCCAGAAATTTAGATCAATATCTTGCTCATCGTCAGGATATGGTAGTTCCATAATGTCGCTTTTGAGAAGTGCTGTAGCACGACCAACTAACATTTGGTTACTTATAATGGCAGCAAGAATTCCAAACAAGCCTGAATCGTTTAGATTGCTAGCAAGCTTTTGCAATTTTGCCTTGTCATCTTCTGGTGCGTAGACTCCAACAAATCGATTAGTAAAAACAAGATATTTATCGATGAATGCCGCAGGGATAGCCAATCCATCTACCTTCTCGCTGATAAGCACGTGTGGTGCTGAAAAAATAGCCCGGCTATTACTACACGTTCTTTGAAAGAAAACGTCCTCACACGTTTTAACATCTTTCCAGTCAATCCCATGTACTGTTAATGCTTTTGGGGGAACTTGTTTCTTTCCAGTTATCCAATCGGCTGTTATTGGTGGAATTTTTAGCTTAAACAACTTCATTCGCTCTACTGGAGAAAGCTTCACCAATTCCTGTATGTTAGGTTGATCATTTAAATAGCTTCCACACCCTACGCTATACCCTTCACCAAACTGCCAGCCATTACTTACTCTCTTTTGCTCCAGATATTCTCCCAACTTAAGAGTATCAGTAAACAAGCGATCCAACATCCGGTGAAGACGGCCACCGCCAAGCAAATTAGCTTTCCAGACATACTGACGCTTCGCAATAGAGCTGCGGGCTATCCAGTGAAAATCATAGGGATCCAGCTCAAACAGTAGCTTCTCCTTGATCGCCCTGGTTCTGCGGAAAGTTACATGAAGGATTTTATCTTCTGTCACTGGGGCATTACGTCCGACTATCGCTGCCGCAGCAACTTGCGCCTTTGAAAAAAGCGATCCTTCCAGCGGAGTAAAATCAAAGACCTGATTAATGGCGAATTGCTCGAACAGGTAGCCACGGAATGGCAGTGCGTTGCCGTTGTAGAGCAGAGGTCCGGCTGGTTGAATCAGGCACACCGCCGCATCTTTGCGGGCAAGCCGGAATGATTGCTCAAGGAAAAGGAGAGCCAGCTGGGTATCCGGAAGTTTGGGACGATTAGTTGCGTTGGCCGCTTCAACTCTCTTTGCAGCTGGTGTCGTCAGCTTACTTTCAAAAGGTGGGTTCCCGACAATCAGGTCAAAGTGATTGTCAAATTTTCCTGACTCAATAATTTCAAAGAAATCCTTGGCCAGCAGATTGCGATTTTGCAGGTTGTCGAATTTGAGTTCCTTCCAGATAACCAGCGGTTCCAATTCATCACAGAGCGCCACACAGAGGCTAAATGCCGTAATCAAGACCGCTTCAGGCTTTTCATCAAACCCGAAAATGCTGTTTTTCAGGATTTCCTTTAAATCTAGATGGGTTGGCTGTCTCCAGTCATTGGCAATACGCCAGCACTGAATGAGACGTTTGAATGCGCCCACCAAGAAGATGCCCGAGCCGCATGCCGGGTCGAGGATCTTCCAGGAAAGGGTTTCCGCCTTAAGAGGCAGGCACTGATCCAGCAGAAAATCGACCAGCATGGGAGGGGTGTAGACAACTCCCTTGTCGCTTGAATGGCCTTCTTTGTTTGTGTCTTTTGTCTCCAAGCCCTTTTTCTTTGTCTTGGCATCTTTCTTTGCAAGGAACTCTTCATAAATATTGCTGATTAACTCAACCGGGAGGTCCTGAAACGAATAGAGCGGCCAGAACAGCATCTGACCGTTGTTCGGGTCCAGATCGCCCTTTAAAAAGTCAGCAATAGGCGAAAGATCAGCTTGCCCTAACTCAATTTTTTCATTGTCGTTTAATTCAAAGATGCCGCCGTTGAATTGTCCGCTCAGGTGGTAAAACAGCCTGATGCAGCTCCCTTTTTCGCGGAAAAGCGCTTCGAGATCATCATTGTTTGCATGGGAAAAGCGGCGCAAGAAGCCATGTTCAAAAACCCGATTCTCGGCTGAGTCCTTCCGGTCATTCAAGTACTTGACGAGTATCGCCATGACCAGAATACGATTGACGGTTGGCTCTGACAGTATGTCAAGCTTAAGCAGTTTTTGCCTGAATGTATTAAGATGGCTGAGTAGTTTGTAGTATGCGGTATTCTCAAGCGAAAAATCGTTTTTGAATTTGGGGTTTTCCCAAAGAGTTCCGGCGGCGACTTCGCGAGCAACAAACGCCCGATTGGCGGCCACTATTTTTTCTAGTATGTGGAAAGGAGTGTAGACGGGGCCATTCGTGGTCTTGTCAATCGCAGGCTCTTGTCTGCAATTGATAATCTTTACCTGTCCGGCAGTCAGAATAAACACCAAAGGAACAACACCGGCATTCCAGAGGCGGAGATGTATCCTGGCGTAGCGCGCCTCATTCAGGAAAAGATCATTGTCGTGATAGATATAAATCTGGGGGATTGGCGAACGTTTGTCTCCTTCGGGAAACATACGGAAAAAAACTGCATTGGCTTCATAGGATTCTGCTTGTTCCAGCGCAATCCGGATGTGCGCTTCGGCGTCTTCCTTGTTTGCAACAAAAAAAAGACTCGTCGGCTCACCATCGGCGGGGAGCATTTCCAAACAGTTCAACTCGTCTTTGAATTTGTTGTCGCTCAAACCGCTCATATTGCTTCTGTCCATAGTTGGATTGACTGAAAACACCCGTATCACGTTAACTAAATTATACTGCTAATTATATCAAAGTTCTGTGTCAGAATAAGTCGTAATTAGAATCATCCTTGCCGTCGATACCAAATTTATGGTTGTCTCAGAAGCTTTCCGCTGGCCATGTTCGTCTCTCCGGCTTCTTTGGTTGCTGTGCTTGTATAAACAATCACAAGCATTTTCGCAAGGTTATTCATAAGTATAGCGTATTTATACCGTTATGAATTATGTATTTGGCTGATAAATACATAGCAGAATTTATACAGATTTGTTGTACAACAAATTTGTATTATTACTACATTTCAACTCCGATTCTGCCTGTTTTTTGATCTCCAGGGCAGCCTTGCACGGCATGAGTCTGTTATGACGTCAACCATCAACAGGCTGCACATAATTTAAGCAAACAGATGCCTGGAGTGGTGAGGCCATAAAAATAAAACCTATTATTACTGATAGTTATATATTTATTTCAACTTGGCACAGCACATGCTAACAACAATGATACAAAAGCATTTATTACGTGGCAACGGCGCCATCCTGATTCATCCCGTATGAAATGGAGCGCCGTTTTTCGTTACCGGCAGAATAAACGAAGAGCCGACGAGGATATGATTATGGCAAAACCGGACTGGTACGATGCTGATAACTGCGAAACCCACGACAAAGGCGCACCCAAGTTCTGCAAAAAATCCGAACCGGGCGAGGGGACCGAGCGATCATGTGCCTATGACGGCGCCCGCGTTGTTTTGATGCCGATCACCGATGTGATCCACCTGGTGCATGGCCCGATCGGCTGCGCCGGGAACTCCTGGGATAACCGCGGCGCCCGCTCTTCCGACTCGCAGCTCTACCGGCGCGGTTTTACCACCGAGATGCTGGAGAACGACGTCATCTTCGGCGGCGAGAAGAAACTCTACAAGGCCATCCTTGACCTTGCCGAGCGCTACAAGGAGCAGGCCAAGGCAATTTTCGTCTATGCCACCTGCGTGACCGCCATGACCGGCGACGATGTAGAGGCGGTCTGCACGGCGGCCTCAGAAAAAGTCGCAATTCCCGTGATCCCGGTCAATACTCCCGGCTTCATCGGCGACAAGAACATCGGCAACCGGCTGGCGGGCGAGATCATGTTCAAGTACGTGATCGGAACCACCGAACCCCCATTTTTGGGTGAATACCCGATCAACCTGATCGGCGAGTACAACATCGCCGGTGACCTGTGGGGCATGCTGCCGCTCTTTGACCGGCTGGGGATTCAGGTCCTGTCCTGCTTCAGCGGCGATGCCAAGTTCGAGGAACTGCGCTACGCCCACCGGGCCAAGCTTAATATCATTATCTGCTCCAAGTCCCTGACCAATCTGGCCAAGAAGATGCAGAAAACCTACGGCATGCCCTACCTGGAGGAATCCTTCTACGGCATGACCGATACCGCCAAGGCGCTGCGCGACATCGCCCGCGAGCTGGACAACATCGTCAACGGCCTGGAGAAGCGGGTCATGCAGGATCGGGTGGAGCGGTTGATCGAGGAGGAAGAGGGCAAATGCCGGGATGCCATCGCGCCCTACCGGGCCAGGCTGGAGGGCAAGACCGCAGTACTGTTCACCGGCGGAGTCAAGACCTGGTCGATGGTTAACTCCCTGACCGAGCTGGGCGTAGAGGTGCTGGCAGCCGGGACGCAGAACTCGACCCTGGAGGACTTCTACCGCATGAAGGGGCTGATGCACGCTGATGCCAAGATCATCGAGGACACCTCCACGGCCGGCCTGCTGGCGGTCATGCGTGAAAAAATGCCCGACCTGATCGTTGCCGGCGGCAAGACCAAGTTCCTGGCTCTCAAGACCAAGACCCCTTTTATGGACATCAACCATGGCCGCTCCCATCCCTATGCCGGTTATGAGGGGATGGTGACCTTTTCCCGACAGCTGGATATGACGGTCAACAACCCGATCTGGGCGACCCTGAATGCCCCGGCACCCTGGGAAAAATGTAGGGGCAACCGGCCGGTCGCCCCTACGGAAGATTATGTTGCAATGGCATTAAATCATGCCGAAATATTTCTATCCGAGGACATATCGGCTTCGCGGGTCAAGGTCTCCACCAAGGCCGCCACGGTCAACCCGCAGAAGAACTCACCCGCTCTGGGGGCCACCATGGCCTACCTGGGGATCGACAACATGCTGGGCCTGCTGCACGGCGCCCAGGGCTGCTCGACCTTCATCCGCCTGCAGCTCTCAAGGCATTACAAGGAGTCCATCGCCCTGAATGCCACCGCCATGAGCGAGGACAGCGCCATCTTCGGCGGCTGGGACAATCTGAAAAAGGGCATCGGCAGGGTGATCGAGAAGTTCAGTCCCCAGGTGGTGGGGGTCATGACCACCGGCCTGACCGAGACCATGGGCGATGATGTCAGCAGCGCCATCAAACAGTTCCGCGAGGAACATCCGGAACATGATTCAGTGCCGATCATTTGGGCCTCCACCCCGGATTACTGCGGATCGCTGCAGGAGGGATACGCCGCGGCTGTTGAGGCGATTGTCTCCAGCCTGGCGGAGGTCGGCGAGAGAGTGCCCGGCCAGGTCAACCTGCTGCCCGGCGCACATCTTACCCCGGCCGATGTGGAAGAGTTGAAAGAACTGGTTGAGTCCTTCGGCCTAACGGTGCTGACGATCCCGGATATCTCCAATGCCATGGACGGCCATATCGATGACGTGGTCTCGCCGCTGTCAACCGGCGGCATAACGGTGGAGGAGATCAGAAAGGCCGGGCGCAGTGTTGCGACGTTGTATGTCGGAGATTCACTGGTCAAGGCCGGGCTCAAGCTGAAAGAGAAATTCGACATCCCGGCCTACGGTTTTACCTCGCTGACCGGCCTGGCCGAGACCGACCGTTTCATGGAGGTCCTGTCTGCCATCAGCGGCCGCCCGATCCCGGACAAACACCGCCGCTGGAGGAGCCGCCTGATGGATGCCATGGTGGACAGCCACTACCAGTTCGGCACCAAAAAGGTGGCTATCGCCCTGGAGTCGGACAACCTCAAGACCCTGACCCGCTTCCTGGCCGGCATGGGCTGCGAGATCCAGGCGGCGCTGTCCGCCACCCGCACCAGGGGACTGGACGGTCTGCCCAGCGCGAACGTCTTCGTCGGTGACCTGGAGGATCTGGAGAGTGCGGCCGTGGGGGCCGACCTGATCGTGGCCAATTCCAACGGTCGTCAGGCAGCCGGCAAACTGAAGATCGGCGCCCACCTGCGGGCCGGCCTGCCGGTCTTCGACCGACTGGGTGCCCATCAAAAGGTCTGGGTCGGCTATCGCGGCACACTGAACCTGGTGTTCGAGACCGCCAATTTGTTTCAGGCTAACGCAAAAGAGGCGCAAAAACTGGCGCACAATTAAAAGGCAGGTAGAGAAAGAAAAGGTAAAGGTAAAAAAATAAGCACAAGATTTTTCTCTACCTCTACCTCTACCTTCACCTTTACCTGCCTCCAAAGGAGTCCTTATGAAAATCGCATTTACCACATCAACCGGCGAAACCATTGATCAGCATTTCGGTCAGTGCCAGAGTTTCCACATCTGGGAGGTGGGCCCGGATGAGGCCTCGTTCCTGGAGGCCGTCAGCGTAGGAGAACATGGGGACGACGAGGAGGATCGCATTGCAGCCCGGGCAAAGCTGCTTTCCGATTGCGCCATCGTCTATACCATGCAGATCGGTGGTCCGGCTGCAGCAAAACTGGTGGCGCAGAGAATTCATCCCATGAAAACCAATGCCGAGGTAAATCTGAAGGAGACCGTGGAGCGATTCCAGGAGGTGTTGCGCGGCAATCCGCCACCCTGGTTGAGGAAAGCGATGAACAAGGGCACAACACCGTCGTTTCTGGAAGACTGAACAAAAGCAACATCAAAACAATTGGAGGATATGAACATGGCTTACATCACAGGATTAACACGCGACAAACAGGAATGGACCCCCCAGTTTATCAAGTCTATCGACGAAGAGCTTTGTATCGGTTGTGGGCGCTGCTACAAGGTCTGCGCACACGATGTGCTGGCTTTTGAAGAACTGGATGGCGAAGACTCCGCCAAGATGTACATGCGGGTAGCCAACCCCGGCAACTGTATCGGCTGTCAGGCATGTGAGCGTACCTGCTCGAAGAAATGTTTCTCATTCGAACCGGTCGTGGCGTAACAAAAACATGTGAAAGGTGAATGGTGAAAGGGGAATTACCGCCTTTATTCACTATTCACCCTTCACTTTTCACGGAGGTGGAGCATGCTCATCGCAGTCGCATCCAAGGTTGGCAGGGAGATCAACCAGCACTTCGGTCACGCCGAACGTTTTCTGATCTATGATGTTGAGGACGGCGATGCCGTGCTGGTAGACGAGAAGAAAGTCGAGCGCTACTGTAGCTTCGACCCGGAACATCCTCTGCGCGGTCATGTTCTGAAAGGGATTGCCGAGGCTCTGGACGGCTGTCGGGCGGTAGTTACCGCCCAGATGGGGGAGCATCCCAGGGGAGAGCTAGAAAAACTGGGGGTTGAACCGTTCGTGATCTGCGGCCCGATCAAGATTACGCTGGTGGAGCTGGCGAAAATATTATAAAGACAGGTTGAGAGTTGAGAGATGAGATGAATGTTTTGATTTTCTCATCCCTCAACTCTCATCTCTCATCCTGTTTGAAAGCTTCTTCACAACGAGGTGATGACCCGTCATGCACAATGGTTCCTTCAATAACTGCAACCTGCCGCCCTGGGTCATCGCCTCGCGCCATTTCAACGAAAATCCGCAACCACTGGAGATTCAGGGCGTAAAGGAGGGTAATCGCTTTCTCTTTGAGAAGTTGGCGGCAATTGCCTCCCAGGAAGAGCGTGCCCTGATCTTCAATGACTTCATGTCGGTCAAGTTTCAGTTACACCATTGGCAGGACCAGACCGACAGTGCCAGGAAGAGTATCAAGAACAGTTACCTGCGCTTTCTGCGCGGCTGGATGATGGACTCCAACTCTGTCGAGGGGGCGGTTCTCAAACGCTGGGTGGAAAGCCGTATGGGCATCACCCCCACCTACCATCGCGCCCGCATATCCGGCATCCACAGTCAGGCTTATTTCGATTTTTCCGTGGATGTCATGAAGGGGAGCGCCCGCACCAACGCTATCCAGTCGCAACTGGATATCCTTTATGAATACTGCCAGTTCGAGCTTCTCCGCACATACCCCTCAGAAGCCTCAATTCCTCTGTATCGCGGCACATATGATGCCAATGAACACGATGTCATCGAGCAAATCGGCAAACGTGAACAGATCGTACGGCTGAACAATTTGGCATCATTTACCTCTGATGAGGAGCGGGCCTGGGAGTTCGGTTCAACTGTCTGGGAGACGCGGGTGCCGCTCGGCAAGATTTTTTTCTACAACGACCTGCTGCCCGGCAGCATCATGAAAGGCGAGGGGGAATACCTGGTCATTGGCGGAGAATACAAGGTCCGGCAGGTAATGTGCACGGTGTAACTGTTAGTGGTAGGGGTTCGTAAGACACGCTGTGGGAGCGAAGGCTGCGGCAGGCAGAGGCCTTGTTACGTAAAAAGCCTCATGACGCTGTGGATGCCTGAGGGACAGGCATTGCACATAATTTCCTAAAATGCAGTAGGAGGTTTGGTGTTGGGTTCCCAGTATCTGTAAGTGTTGCGTCCGGCTTTCTTGGCGGCGTACATGGCTCTGTCTGCTGTAATTTCCAACTCCTCCGCTTCCGTGCCGTTGTCAGGAAACGTGCTGATGCCGAGGCTCGCTGTCACCGTTATCTGTGACTCTCCAAGCTGAAACGGTCGTGCGAACTCCGACAGCAGCTGATGTGCAATAACGGACAATTGTTCTCTGTCACCGCAGTCAGCGCAGATGATGCAGAACTCGTCACCCCCCAGACGGCTGATGGTGTCCAGATCGCGTTTGCAGCAGGCCCTGATTCTGTCGGCGGCTTCACGCAGCACCTGATCTCCGGGATCGTGACCAAGGGTATCGTTGACATCCTTGAAATGATCCAGATCCAGGATCAGCAGGGCAAACTGAGTGCCATAGCGCCTGGACTTGGCAATGGCCTGATCAAGGCGGTCCTCGAAGAGCCGCCGGTTGGCAAGCCCCGTAAGCGGATCAAGAAAGGCCTGCTCGCGGATGTGCTTCTCATTTTCGATCCGTTCGCTGATATCGCGGATGATCTCGACGGTTCCGGTGACAACACCTCGCGAATTGCGTAACAGTGAAGCGGTGCTCTCGACGTGGATCGTGGATTCATTAAACGTAAAACTCCGGCATGATAAATGGCGCTGACCATCTTTCAGGGCAAGAATCGTCGGACAGTCCTGACAGGGTTCATTATTCCCGAAAACTTCGTAACAGTAAGATCCTATCCGGTCTCCGATCATCTCGATCAGTGCCCGGTTCTGATACTGTATCCGGTAGTCCAGATCATTGATGGAAACCCCTTCTCCCATGGAATCGACCATGACCTTGAATTTATTCCGTTCATCTTCCAGACGTTGCCGGGAGTTGACCACATCAACGCATTTTTTTACACTCCACAACAGTTTTTCGATCTTGACCGGTTTGATGAAATAATCACTGAAACCCAGTTCGATTGCTGAAACAAGGCAGTCGGTTTCGCTGCTGGCTGATATGGCAATGATCTGGGTGTCCTGATTCAGCGCCTTGATTCTGCCGACCAGATCCAGGCCGGACATACCCGGCATGTAGATATCGGTGATGATGATTGGAAAACGGTGCTGCTCAAACATGCGAAGCCCTGCGCTGCCGTTGGTCGCGGTTTTCACGCGCGCGCCGTATTGGGAGAGTGTACGGGAGACCAGCAGTAACGAGATTGGATCGTCTTCTACGACGAGTACATCAAGATCCGAAAGATTGATGTCGAGTGCAGCTTTTATCATGGATTGTCTTCTTTCTCTGAATCACACCATCATGAAAGAGTTCGGCGCTTTTCTCAACGGGGCAGGTTATTTCTATTCATAACGGAAATCAGGGCCGGGCCGGCGCCGGATCTTCGATCAGCAGCACCTGGCTCAATGCCGCGTCGATCTTGCTCACATCGACAACGGTGTTGAAGCAGGGGCCGAAAGGTCGTTCGTTGAGGATACCGATCACCGGCAAGGGGTAGCAGTCCTTGATGCCGGAGGTCAGGTCGCGCTCGCAGGCCACGGCCAGCACCAGTTTGGGACGTTTTTCCACGATGACCTTGCGTGCCAGGGTGCCGCCGGTGGCAACGGAGATATCGATGTTGTATTTCCGGCCGAGATCTACCAGTCCCTTGATGTCGCAACGCCCGCAGAGCACACACTTGTTGATGTCGCCGGTAACCTTGATCTCACAGTCGAAGAGCTGGATGCAGTGAGGAAGCAGCACCAGGATGCGGTCCGGGCTGATTTTCTGACGCTGGGAAATAACCAGGCTGTTGTTCATGGCAATGAACGACTGGCGGATTTTGTCCTTGTCGAGGCCGATCACGCGACCGACGAACTCGATCACCGGCAGCAGAAACTTGATCACCACCAGCCGCATGAAACGGGTAAAGAAGATGTCCTTGCCGAGTGCGGTCGTCAGCACCAGCAGACCGGTGCCCAGGATGGCGGCCCCGGAGAGTACGGCCATGATAATGCCGACAATATGCGGCAGATCGGGGTGGATGTTGGCCAGCCCGCGGTTGGGAATCCACCAGGCCAGGAAGATCAGCCCCACCAGAATCAGGCAGGTGACCCCCATCAGCGAGATGAACAGTCGCTTGCGGGGCGGTGATGTCTTCTCTTCAATACCGCTCATACCGTGACCTCTTCCCCGGAAAGGTGCGTTCCCGGCGGAATCACGTATCCGGCCAGAAAACTGGCGGCATCCAGACGCTTCTTTCCCGACAGCTGCAACTCTTCAATAATCAGGCTTCCCTTCAAACAAGCCACCTCGATGCCCTGTTTGTCGGCCCTCAGCACGGTGCCCGGCTGGCCGCTGCCTGCCCCGATCCGGGCACGGCAGACCTTGAGAACCTGTCCATCCAGCATGGTGCTGGCCCCCGGCCAGACCGCCAGACCGCGCACCTGGTTATGTATGCTGCGGGCATCTCGCTGCCAGTTGATCCGGCCGTCTTCCTTCTTCAGCATCGGAGCGTAGCAGTTCCGGGAGCCATCCTGCTCCCGCGGTATGATCGTGCCTGCAGCCAGCCCGTCCAGGGTAACTGACAGAAGCTCGGCCCCCATGACCGAAATACGGTCATGAAGGGATACGATATCTTCGTTCTCATCGATTGGCGTTGATTGTGTGAGCAGCATCGGCCCGGTATCCAGGCCGACGTCCATCAGCATGGTGGTGACACCGGTCTCGGTCTCGTCGTTGATGATGCACCAGTTCAGCGGAGCAGCGCCCCGATAGCGCGGCAGCAACGAGGCATGCACATTGATACAGCCTAGAGGGGGGATGTCCAGCAGCGCCTTGGGGAGAATCTGACCGAACGCGACAACTACGATCACATCGGGCGCCAACGTGCGGATGATCTCGACAACCTCCGGATCGCGCACCTTGAGCGGCTGATAGACCGTGATGCCGTGCTGCTGCGCCAGTTCCTTGACCGGCGGCGGCATCAGTTTCTGCCCCCGCCCCTTGGGCCGGTCCGGCTGGGTCACCACCGCCACAACCTGTTCACCGCGATCAATCAGCTTTTGCAGGGTCGGACAGGCGAATTCCGGCGTCCCCATGAAGATGACCCGTCGGCCATTCACGGTTTATCTCCTTCCGACTCGGCCATCCGGCGGGCACGGCGTTTGAAAAGATCCCGTTTCAGCGGCGAGAGGTGGTCCACAAACAGGATGCCGTCCAGATGGTCTATCTCGTGCTGGAATGCGATGGCCAGAAGTTCATCGGCGCGCCAGGTAAGTTCATTGCCCTCCAGATCGAGCGCCTTGACCACCACCTGGGCATGCCGACGAACGTTGGCGGCATAGTTCGGCACGGACAGGCAGCCTTCTTCCTCGTAGGCTTCACCTTCGGCATGGACTATGACCGGATTAATAGCCACGATCAGGTCAGGGATCTCGTCCTTGCCGGACACGTCAATCACGATAACACGCTGATGCACGCCGATCTGAGGCGCTGCCAGGCCGACACCCGGGGCGTGGTACATGGTTTCGGCCATATCCCGCACAAGATCTCTGACACTGTCATTAATAACAACCACGGGAACGGATTTCTTCTTAAGCTCCGGATTGGGGTACGTGAGGATGGTACGGATCATGATATTCCTTGCAGCGTGGTTTTTTAGTAAGTTACAAATTATTTTCCGGACTTTTCCGGCAGAAAATAATTGTGCTGACGCACTATCCGTTTATCAGGATCAGGGCTGCCGCCTGGACAGTCGACCTATGATACGGGCGGCATGTCGAGCATTCAATCAGTCCATTATTATCTACATACTGAGAGAAATAATCAAGAACTTCGCCTAAATAATTGAAACTTTGTCGGAGGGCATGTATAATCCCCCACCACTAACGCGCCAATCAAGGATACACGCTCTATGAGGAAGCTCTGGACATACTCAATGCTGTTATGCGCGCTCCTCCTGCTGACAGGCTTCAGCTGGGGATTAGGCGGCACCGACCCCTGCAGAAAGGCACTCGAACTGACCGGCACCCTGGAAACCAATCGTGATGAAGCTCAGCTGCGTCAGGCCGAGGCCAGGATACTATCCCTCTGCCCCGATGGCGGCGCCGGGCATTATGTCTCGGCCGTGCAGCTCGAACGGATCGGTAATTTTGACGGCGCTATCAACGAGTATCGCAAGGCGCTGCAGCAGGAAAAGTCTTTCCCTCTGGCCAGCGGCAACCTGGGCCTGCTCTATGCGCAGAAAGGCATGAACGACAATGCCATGATCGAGTTGGCCCGCGGCCTCGCTTCGGTTCCCAACCCCAGATACCACAAGGCCATGGCACGTATTATGGCAGAACGCAAAGTCTATCCCCTGGCGATCTACCACTACGATGAAGCAGCCCGTGAACTGCCGCGTGATTCAGCTGTGTTCAACGGCCTGGCGGATGCATATGCCGCTGCCGGCCAACCCGAAAAGGCCCTGGAGGAATATCGACGGGCGCTGACAGCCGACCCCAACTCCGAGGCGGCCTACATCGGCATGGCCACCATCCATCTTTCACGCAATGAACCGGACAAGGCCCTGGACCTTCTCAAGAAAGCCGAAACCAACAGTCCCCAGAACCGCGACATTCACCTGATGATGGCCTCGATCTATGAAAAAAAAGGAGATGCCAAATCCGCGGAATATCAGTCTCTGTTGGGGGGCAAGCCCAAAACCGCACCTGCTGCGGCACAACAGCAGAAGCCGGCTGGAGAGGTAGCTCTCACCGGCGATTCGGCCAGGGATATCGACGCGCTCAAAACCGCCCTCAAGGACAATCCGACCTCGGCGGCACTCTATGAAAAGCTTGGTAACCAGTACCGCTCGGGCGGGATGGAGACCGAAGCCATCGCCGCCTACCGGGAGGCCGTCCACCTCAACAGTACCAGCCCTGATGTTTACCTGAATCTGGGCATCCTTCTCGAAAAACGCTCCCTGCCGGATGAAGCTGTCGTTGCCTACAAGCAGGCCATCCGCATCAAGCCCGACAGTGCGGATGCCCACCTGCGACTGGCCGACCTCCGTTACAGCCGCGGCCTTTACCAGGAAGCGGTGACACACTACGGTGAGTTTCTCAAGCTGAAGCCGGACAGCCCGGATATACAGCTGAAACTTGCCCGGATCTTCGCCCGCAACAAGGAGAACGGACTGGCCATCGATGCCTACACCGCTTTTCTGAAACACTCGCCGGACAACGTGGAAGCCAACCGTGAAATTGCAGCGCTTTATCGGGCCAAAGGCGCCAATGACCAAGCAGTGGCGCATTACACCAAGGTGCTGGCACAGCAGAAAGATGACATGGAGACCCGTAACGCCCTGGTATCCATTTACGTAAAAAATAAGCAGTACGACGAGATCACCGGCTTGCTCAAGGGCACGGCGGAGCTCTTTCCCGACGACCCCAACAACCATTACAAGCTTGGACTGATTTACGAATTCAAGAAAGATTACGAAAACGCCATCGCAACCTACAAGAAGGCAATCGAGGTTAAAGCCGACCATGCCCGCTCACTTAACGCGCTCGGCCGACTGTACATGAAAACCGGCCGGATCAGTGAAGCCAAAGAGATGCTTGAGGCTGCCAAGAAGGCTGATCCAACCCTTGAGGAAACCGCCGTTCTGCTCAACAATATCCGGGACGAGTTCAATCCTGAACCCCGCAAGATTTCAAAAGCGAAAAAGGGCAAGTCCAAAAAAGTCAAAAAAAGTTCCAAGAGCAAAAAGAGTTCAAAAACCGGGAAATCTTCCCAAAAAAAATCAGCTGCTTCCAAAAAACATCAGTAGTCCTCCCCGCTGAACAGTGAATTAGCGGGGTATGACGAACATACTACCGATTTCAAATCAGGGATGAAATCAAGGCGGCGAGGATTGAGGCGACGCAGGCGTACCAATCAGTACGCTGAGAAGCCGAAGACGAGCCAACGAAGATAGCGCCTTGATCTGGAATCGGAGTACACTGTTTCAGACCACCGGGTATTCACATGACTGAAAACAGCACCTCGGCACCTTATTTCCCCCACGTCATTCAGATAAATGCACAGCATTGGCGTTCCCTCGACCTGGGGGCGCTGTCGCGCCAGATCTCCGAACGCTCCATTCCCGACATAATCTTCTACCGCCAGCTGGCGCTGCGCCTGAACCGCAAACGATCAGGCAGCGGCCAGACCGTCCATGCCGGGCAGATCAACATGTATGCCACCCTGCTCAAGGTATTTCATCACCTGATCGACGATCTGGCAGAGAAACAGATACCGGACGTGCTGACCGATGCCCTGCAGCGGTCCGGGCATGATCCGTCCGGGCCGGAGACAAGCCGGACAACAGAGGCCTTTACCAGGTTGTTTCCGCCGAGTGGCCAGCTTCCTGGTGAAGACACGCAATGGCTGAGGACCCCTGCCGGGCGGCGGGCGGTTCTGCGGGAAATCCTGTTGCTGCGCCTGGCAGCCGAAAACCCGGCCCTCGACAGCTTCCGTGAAATCCTGGACGACCGCCGGCTGGCATCCGCATCCCCCGCTTACCGGCAGGTTGTTTCCGGTATGGAGCAGGCGCTGGCCCGCACCCCGCTGCTGCCGGGACTGGAAATGACCCTGGCCGAGGCATTGCGGGCTCCGATCATGGCCAGCCCCGATTCACTCTCCGGCCAGGTGGGCTACATCCAGGAGCACTGGAACAGTCTGCTCCCGCCCGACCTGTTGGAGGAGGTGCTGGTTTCCTTCGACATCCTGCTGGAGGAGGAACGCGCCTGGGGAGGCGGCGGTGAACCGGGGCCACCACCGGTGATGGAGTTCAGGCGGCCCGGGAAGGCAGACGGCAAAACTGCCGGAGCAGTCGGCGGCGGGCATGCGGATGGCTTCAGCGCCGACGGCAGCTCGGTCTTCGGCGGCTATGAGTATCCCGAATACGAACATTTCTCGGCTGACGCCGACTGGATGTCCAATGTTGTCCTGATGGCCAAGATGGTTTACGTCTGGCTTCACCAGCTTTCAGTACAGTATGCGCGGCCCATCACCCGCCTCGACCAGGTGCCGGACGCCGAGCTTGACCGCCTGGCAGCCGGGGGCTTCACCGGCCTGTGGCTGATCGGAATATGGGAACGCTCTCCGGCCTCCCAACACATCAAGCGCTTATGCGGCAATCCCGAGGCCATCGCCTCGGCCTATTCACTTTACGATTACGAAATCGCGGAAGACTTGGGCGGCTGGGAAGCTCTGCATAACCTGAAGGGGCGTGCCGCCGGACGCGGCATACGCCTGGCAAGCGATATGGTGCCCAACCACACCGGCATTTATTCGCGCTGGGTTATGCAGCACCCGGACTGGTTCGTCCAGACCGACTATCCCCCCTTCCCTACCTACCAGTTCAACGGCGAGGACCTCTCCTGCTCAGCTGACGCCGTGATCCAGGTCGAGGACGGTTACTGGACCAAGACCGACGCGGCTGTCGTCTTTCGCCTGATCGAACGCAGCACGGGCCGCATTCGCTACATCTATCACGGCAACGACGGGACATCGATCCCCTGGAACGACACCGCCCAGCTCAACTACCTGATCCCCGAGGTGCGCGAGGCGGTCATCCAGACCATCCTGCACGTAGCCCGCAGCTTTCCGATCATCCGTTTCGATGCCGCCATGACCCTGGCCAAAAAACACTTTCAGCGGCTCTGGTTCCCGGTGCGCGGTCTGGGCGGCGGTATCCCCTCCCGGGCCGGGGCCGGCATGAGCCGCGAGGAATTCGATACCGTTTTCCCGGTAGAGTTCTGGCGCGAGGTGGTCGACCGGGTGGCGGCCGAGGTGCCCGGCACCCTGCTATTGGCTGAGGCCTTCTGGATGATGGAAGGATACTTCGTCCGCACCCTCGGCATGCACCGGGTCTACAACAGCGCCTTCATGAACATGCTCAAGAAAGAGGAGAACTCCAAGTACCGCCAGACGATCAAGAATGTGCTGGAGTTCAACCCCGAGGTACTCAAACGCTTCGTCAACTTCATGAACAACCCGGATGAAAAAACCGCCGTTGAGCAGTTCGGCCAGGAAGGCAAGTATTTCGGGGCCTGTGTCCTGATGGCAACCATGCCGGGCCTGCCCATGTTCGGCCATGGCCAGATCGAAGGTTACCATGAAAAGTACGGCATGGAATACAAGCGCTCCTACTGGAATGAAGATCCTGACGGTCATCTGGTCTGGCTGCACGAGCAGCGCATCTTCCCGCTCTTGCGCCATCGCTGGCTCTTTTCCGGCTCCGAGAATTTCGTACTGTATGACTTCTATGCCGGTGATAGCGTCGATGAAAACGTCTTTGCCTATTCCAACCGGACCGGCAATCAGCGCGGGCTGGTGCTGTATCATAATCGCTATGCAGCAACCGCCGGCTGGATCAGGGAATCGGCCGCCTTTGCGGTAAAAACCGGGAGCGATGTTCCCGAGTTGCAGCGTACGACCCTGTCCGAGGCTCTGGGTCTGGTCAATGATGAACTGGTCTACTACTCGTTCCGCGATCACATACTGGGACTGGTATTTCTGCGAAACAGCCGGGAACTGGCGGTTAAAGGACTCTACGCCGAACTGGGTGAATACGAGTTCCATGTGTTTACCGACTTCCGCGAAATCAGGGATGATGCCGGCGGCGAGTGGGGACGGCTCTGTACGGCCCTGAACGGCCGCGGCGTTGAAAATCTGGAAGATGAGCTCAAACAGCTGCGCTATGCCGCACTCAATACATCTTTCCGGGCCGTACTGGAGACAGCGCCCTTTATCGTCGGCACCTCCGCCAGACAGGGCAAGGCCCTCCTGGCCGCCTGCCGGAGCTTCCTGACGATCCTGGCCGCGCAGACCGGTCACGCCGCACCCAAGCAGCATCCCGTTCTGGAGGATCTTCCCGGCCAACGGACCTTTTTGACAACCCTGCAGACAATCAAACCGGCAGCCAGACCGGCAGCCACCCTGCTGGCCCGGCTGAACGCCCTGCTGCAGACACCGGCCGGAACCCGGCATCTGCTGACATGGCTGCTGCTCAAAGGCCGGCAGGTTGAGCTGGACAGGTTCGGGCTCGACTACAGCCTGAGACAGGCGGACGCTGTTGAAGCGGATTCCGGCAGCCAGTACACCGTCCAGCTTCTGCAGGCGCTCCTGGCGTGTGAGAACATCGGCGCAGAAGCGGATTGTACGGCGGCCGTCAGAAGCGCTTTCAGCACTCCCGCCTGCTGCACTTTCATGCTGGTACACGAAAGCGGGGGGAAGGAATGGTTCAACAAGGAGCGCTATGAAGAACTTCTGGATTGGTTCTCGATGATAGCCCTGCTGGAGCTTGCCTCCCGTAAACCGGCACCGCGTACAATTTCAGTCCGGCTGGGGCGATTGGCCGCTGAAAACCGGCAGCTGGTCGAGTTGGCGGAACATGCAGGCTACCACACAAAGCTGCTGCTGAGTCTGCTGGAACCGGTCACAATCGGGAACGATGCGGTCGTTCCGAAGAAAAAAACACGGAAGAAAGCTGATGCTCAAAATAGTACTCGAACGCATACGGCAAAAACACCGCACAACAAAGTATCCCGCTGAAGCGGCGGTACTCCCGGAGCTGTTCCGCGGCTATCCCCGCCTCGATCAGACCCTCTGTCCTGACGGTTGCAGGGCCTGTACCGCGGTCTGTCCGACCGGCGCAATCAGCTGTTCCGGCGGACTGGCGCTGGACATGGGAAAATGCCTGTTCTGCCCGGAATGCCTGCGGGACTGCCCGACCGGTGCCGTTGTCTTTGAACGTGATGAAAAACTGGCCGCCTCAAGCCGTACGGACCTGGTGGTCCGTACGGGACAGGAACACCGACTGGCGCAGGTCATGGGCAAGGAACTGGTTTCGCTCTTCGGCCGGTCGTTCAAGCTGCGCGAGGTCAGCGCCGGCGGCTGCAATGCCTGCGAGGCCGACACCAATGTGCTCTCCACCGTCGGTTTCGACCTGGGGCGCTTCGGTATCCAGTTTGTAGCCTCACCCCGTCATGCCGACGGGATCTACGTCACCGGCCCGGTTACCGGGAACATGCGCATTGCACTGCTGAAAACCTGGGAAGCCATCCCCGGCCCCAAGCTGGTCATTGCAGCCGGGGCCTGCGCCATCAACGGCGGGCCGTATCAGGGGCACGATGAGGTCCATGACGGTGTCGATACATTCCTGCCGGTGGACCTGTATATCCCCGGATGCCCTCCCCACCCTCTGACCATCCTCGACGGCCTGCTGCGGCTTTTGGGGAGGGTTTGACCTGCTCGTCGCCCCGTCTGGCGGAGCGGCGAATGCCTTCCTGATGTATGCTGCACATCGGTTCAGTTTGAGATGATATCAATTTCGAGGAGGCTCGTTGCCGTGCCTGAATCGCTCATTTCCCGTACCCCTTCCGCCTATGATTACCCCCTGCTGATCAAGAATCTGCTCTTTTGCCCGGTGGTTGACAACCCGGAACAGGAGATCGTTTATCGCGGCTCGTTCCGTTATACCTACCGCGCCCTGAAAGAGCGGATCCAACGGCTGGCCAATGCCCTGACCGACCTGGGGGTCAAGCCCGGCGATACCGTGGCGGTCATGGACTGGGACTCCCACCGCTATCTGGAGTGTTTCTTTGCCGTGCCGATGATCGGCGCCGTGCTGCACACCATCAACGTGCGCCTCTCGCCGGAACAGATCCTCTATACCATCGACCATGCCGAGGATGATTTCCTGCTGGTCAACAGCGAGTTCCTGCCGATCCTGGAGCAGATCCGCGGTCGCATGGACACGGTCAAGGGTTTTGTGCTGCTGAATGATGAACCGCAACCACCCGCCACTGGCATCCAGTTCTGTGGAGAATATGAGGCATTGCTGGCGGACGCCGCGCCCGTTTTTGCGTTTGCCGATTTCGACGAGAATACCCGCGCCACCACGTTCTACAGCACCGGTACTACCGGCATGCCCAAAGGAGTCTACTTCAGCCACCGTCAGCTGGTGCTGCATACCATGGGAGTACTGGGAGTGCTCGGTTCCGCCCTGGGTCATGGCCGTTTCCACTGTCAGGACGTCTACATGCCGATCACTCCCATGTTCCACGTTCACGCTTGGGGCCTGCCTTACGCAGCTACAATGCTGGGAGTAAAACAGGTCTATCCCGGCCGCTACGTACCGGATTTGCTGTTGGAGCTGGTGGAAAAGGAAGGGGTCACGTTCTCCCACTGCGTACCGACCATCCTGCATATGCTGCTGAAACATCCCCATTCCCAACGCATTGACCTTTCAGGCTGGAAGCTGATAATCGGCGGGGCCGCCATGTCGCGCGCTCTGTGCCTGGAGGCCATGGGCCGCGGGATTGACATTTTCACCGGTTACGGCATGTCCGAGACCTGCCCGATCCTGACTGTGTCCCATCTGACACCGGAGATGCTTGAACTTTCAGCGGAAGAACAGGCCATCATTCGGTGCAAGACCGGCCGTTCCCTGCCACTGGTGGATCTGAAGATCGTAGACGCCGCCCTCAACGAACAGCCGCGTGACAACGTTACGGTCGGTGAGATCGTGGTACGTGCGCCCTGGCTGACTCAGGGATATCTCAAGGACTATAAGGCATCGGAACGGTTGTGGGAAGGCGGCTGGCTGCACACCGGTGACGTGGCGGCACGCGATGAACAGGGATATGTACGGATTACCGACCGCACCAGGGATGTCATCAAGGTGGCTGGTGAATGGGTCTCTTCGCTCGAACTGGAGGACATCATCGCCCACCATCCGGCTGTCGCCGAAGTGGCGGTGATCGGGACTCCGGACGAGAAATGGGGTGAACGGCCGCTGGCGCTGGTCGTTCCACGCCCGGACAGCGGGCTGACCGAAAAGGACGTCAGCCACCACGTCAAGCAGTACGCCGACAAGGGGTTGGTCAACAAACAGGTGGTACTGCTGCGGATACGTTTCGTGGAGGCCATCGACAAGACCAGCGTGGGCAAGGTCAGCAAGGTAACACTGCGCGAGAAGTTTTCAATCTGATCAGCGATTTTCCTCAGCGCCGGCAGCAGGCGGTTGTTCGTTGGCGTCCGGCGCCAACGGGGCTGGAGTCGGAGTCGGGGGCGGGGTGGGCGGTGGAGAGGGGACAGCGTCGTGTTTGGGGCAATACTCCGTCGGCTCGGTCCCGGCGATGTAGAACTCGTCCCGTTTCTGCGGACAGTCCGCTGTTGCCAGATAGCCGGTGGCAGGGTCGATGGATACGGTGACGACCGTGTCCGGTCTCGGGAAATCGAAGACCGGTTTTCCGGCCAGGGCCGGGCGCATGAATTTTCCCCAGATCGGGGCGGCGACCGCCCCGCCGGTAAAACCTTTTCCACCGGGTCGGGGCTGATCATATCCTACCCAAATCCCGGTCACCATCTGCGGGGTGTAGCCGATGAACCAGGCATCCCGATAATCGTTGGTGGTGCCGGTTTTCCCGGCCGATGGCCGTTCTTGGCTGAATTTTTTCAAACTCTTGGCAGTGCCGTAGGTCAGGACGTCTTTCAGCATCTGGGTGGTGACAAAGGCACTGGCCGGGGCCAGGGCCGGTGCGAGCGCCGGGGCGTTTTCCGTCCATGTGCGGCGGTTGCGGTCATAGATGCGGATGATGGTCCGCGCTTCGGGGCGCGAGCCGCCGTTGGCGAGGGGGGCATAGGCCAGGACCAGCTCGCTCAGGGTGACCTCTTCGGTGCCCAGGGCCAGGGAGAGATCGTTGCGGGCACGCAGCTGCAGTCCCAGCTTGGCGGCAAAATCAGCAAAGGCGGGCACCCCGACCGTTTCCAGCAGCTTGACCGCGATGATGTTATTGGAATGGGCCAGTGCCTGCCGGAGGCTCAGCTCTCCATACGCTTTCCCGTCGTTGTTCTGCGGTCGCCAGACCTCACCATTACCCCGATTGTAGCTGACTGGCGTATCGTTCCAGATGCTGCCGGCGGTTATACCCTTTTCCAGGGCCGCGGCATAGATCAGCGGCTTGATGGCCGAACCGGGCTGGCGCTTGGCTGAGAAGGCCCGGTTATAGGCATTCCGGGCAAAATCGATTCCCCCGACCGCCGCCAGGACATCGCCGGTGGTCGGGTCCAGGCAGACCAGGGCGCCCTGCAGCTTCGGTGAAATCAGTTTGACCCCTTCAGCCAGGGTCTTTTCCGCCAGCTTTTGCAGGTTCAGATTCATCGCTGCGGTCACTTCCAGCCCCCCCTGCTCGATAACGCCAGCTCCATAGCGCTCAATCAACTTGACGCGGATATGAGCCAGGTACTGGGGAGACTGGCCGGTCTGCACCACCGACGGGGGGTGGTCTCGCAGCTGTTTCTGCTGGCGGGGGGTGATTATCGAGAGATCCACCATCCGCTTGAGAACCACGTCCCTGCGTCTGCCGACTTCGACGGATTTTCCCAGCGGGTTGTAGCGCCCAGGATTTTTCTGTACGCCGGCCAGCAGGGAACATTCGGCCTCGCTCAGTTCTTCCGGGGCTTTATCGAAATAGAGCCGGGCGGACTGGGCAATGCCCCAGGCCCCGTTTCCGTAATAGATTTCATTGAAATACATTTCCAGGATCTGCTGCTTGCTGTATTTCTTCTCGAACTCCATGGCCATCATGCCTTCCTGGAGCTTGCGGTCGAGGGTCTTCTCCCCGGAGAGGTAGCGGTTCTTGATCAGCTGCTGGGTTATGGTCGATCCGCCTTCAGCCATTCTGCCCTTGATCACATCCTTAACTATGGCCCGCGCGATTCCACGGACATCGATCCCGCCATGTTCATAAAAACGGGAGTCTTCAACAGCGACCACCGCCTTTTGCAGGAAGGCGGGAATGCGGTCGATGGAGACCCAGTAACGCTGCTCCGGCAATATCCGGCCGGCAAAGCGCCCCTGATTGTCAAAGACCCGGATGGAACTGTAGCCGACCGGCAGCGGGGGATAGGTGGCAAACTGTTCCAGGGCCCGGGCCGGCGAGGCAAGGCTCAGGGCCAGCACACACAAGACAGCAAAAAGGCAAACGAAGTTTTTAACAGGCGAGGAAACATGAGAATTCACAGGGATTGATTACTCCTTCAGCGAGTAAAGACCGGTTTACAGCAGAGGTAAAGTGAACGTAGTCGAGTTGTTGACGTGTAACGAAAGACAGGCTGTAATGATACGACAACCTTGCAGTTGACAGTACACGGTTATTCTTTTGAATACAATACCGCCACGGCCTTGGCCGGCTTGTCCCCCACCGCAACCCAGCCGTGGGGCTGGCTTGAATCATAATAGATGCTATCGCCCGCATGCATGCTGATGGTCTCGCTGTTGTAATGAAAATCGAGCTCCCCCTCGGTGACATAGACAAATTCCTCATCACCTTCATGTTTGAAAAACAGCTTCTCATCCCACGCACGATTTTCGAATTCAACCAGGAACGGCTCCATGTGCTTGTGGCGCAGTCCCTGAGCCAGCGAGTGATAGACGTACGGGCGGGAAACCTCGTTGGCGACCAGGCGGGGCGCGTCTTCGTCATCCCTGACATCCTCGCGCCTGGTCAGCACGTATTTCTGGCGGTTGCCTTCATCCTCGAAAAAGAAATGAATGCCGACCTTGAGCCCCTTGGCGATTTTGAGCAGGGTGGCCAGCGGGGGGACGACCTGTTGATTTTCAATCTGCGACAACAGCGGTTTTGACAGGGCTGTCAATACGGAAAGTTCCTGCAAGGTCAGACGTTTTTGCTGTCGAAGACCCCTGATTTTTTCCCCGATACGGAATTCCCTGATCTGTGCCTTGATATCGCTCATCGCCTCTCCCAAGCTGTCCGTATAATTACTGTTGCCTTATATTGTATATGGTTACATAAATAACCTTGCTATTCAATAACATTATTATGCTGGATAAAACATGGGTGCCCGGCCATGGCCCGGCAGATGAATTCCGTTGACATAACGTGTAAATGTAGCTAGTCTTTTGCTTCTTTCAGGATGGATTATGCCAACAGTTTCCGGTAACGGATTGCCATGA
Source organism: Desulfuromonadales bacterium (assembly GCA_016650295.1). Lineage (GTDB taxonomy): Bacteria > Desulfobacterota > Desulfuromonadia > Geobacterales > Pseudopelobacteraceae > CAIPTY01. The sequence goes on from JAENWA010000031.1 coordinate 33,550, forward strand.
TAGTTCGACTTCATTCAATACAACGTGTAATCATCTGCTCCCTGGTTTTTGCCTGCCTGGCCGGTTGTTCCGGCAAAAGCGATTCACCACTCTTCCTGGAATCGAAACGGAAGTCGGGCGAGGCGGAAGCTCCGGTCAAGGATGTGCCGGCAGATCTCCTGTCTACCCAGAAGGCATTCAGCGCGGTAGCCAGTAAGGTCACTCCCTGCGTCGTCAACATATCCACTATCGGTAAAAAGAAGATTATTCAGCCGTTCTTTGAGATGAATCCCTTTTTTGAGGATTTTTTCGGCGCTCCCCAGACCAGGCGGGACAAAAGCCTTGGCTCAGGCTTCATCATCAGCAAGGATGGTTATATCGTCACCAACGACCATGTGGTGCGGGATTCCGAGAGTGTCCGGGTCAAGCTCTCCAACGACAAGGTCTATGACGCAAAGGTTATTGGCGGTGATCAGAAAACCGATATCGCGGTCATAAAGATCAATGCCTCTGACCTTCCTGTGGCTGTTCTGGGCAATTCTGAAAAACTGGAGGTCGGCCAGTGGGCCATTGCCATCGGCAACCCCTTCGGGCTTGAGCGATCCATGACGGTCGGTGTGGTCTCTGCCACCGGTCGATCAAATATGGGTATCGAAACCTACGAAAACTTCATCCAGACGGATGCCTCCATCAATCCCGGCAACTCGGGCGGTCCGCTCCTGAATATTTACGGAGAGGTTATCGGCATCAATACGGCAATCGTGGCGGCGGGGCAGGGCATCGGCTTTGCCATCCCGATTTCCATGGCCAAGCCGATCTTCACACAACTTCTGCAAAAGGGTACGGTCAGTCGCGGCTACATGGGGGTAACGATTCAGCCGGTCACCGAGGAACTGGCCCGCTCTTTCGGCCTGAAACAGTCGCGGGGCGCCTTGGTCAATGATGTCCTCAAAGGCGGGCCGGCCGAAAAGGCTGGAATCCATCAGGGCGATGTGATCATGACCTTCAACGGCTCGGAGGTCAAGGACCCCGCCCAGCTGCAACGGCTTGTCGCGGAGCAGGGAGTCGGCAAGATCGCCAAGGTGACCATATTTCGCGACGGCAAGTCACTGGAGTTGGGCATGACGCTTGCCAGTGCGGACAGCGCGCCACGGCAACGCCGCGAATCAGTCGGAGACAACGAACAGCAGGGGCAGTCAGACCCGCTCGGCCTTGCTGTTGAAAATGCCAAAGAGGGCGTCGTCGTGGTTGACATCAGCCGCGGCAGTGTTGCTGCCGAAGCGGGAATCCGGCGGGGCGACATCATTGTCTCGGTCAATCGGAAAAAGATATCCAACAGCAGTGAATATCAACGAGTTATTCAGCAGACTGGTCGCGGTGGAAATGTGATCATTCTTGCGCGGCGCGGTGACGCAACTCTCTATTTTGCCTTGCGGATTAAATAACTACGATTAAGGAAAGAGCGACCATGAGCCTTATTGATAATCCTGATCTTGCAAAACGTCTGGCCCGTGCCATTTTATCCGATGTTGCCATGTATAATCCGGAAAAGGTTGAGAACGGCATCAAGAATGACAATATTTTTGATATCCTGAAGGAAGAGCTGGAAGAAGGGCGTCAGCACTTCTATTCACGGGTCGCGACAGACCTTGATCGGGAAACCATCTACGACATAGCAGTGGTGGACGTGCTCATCAAGCGGGCCGGAAAGATAGAATCCTCCATCTGGTAGTCGCATAAATCACCATACACAAACGGCAAGGGCACTCTTTCATGTGAAGGCGGCTCTTGCCGTTTTTTATGTAATCCTGCCTGTTCGATGTTGAGCATCAGTAAGGATAACCGAAGAATTTCCGCCCTCCCCACCTCAAACAACCCTCACCTTCTGGATTTTTCCTTGATTTGAAATTAGTATAAGGCATTGGTCACGGGCGTATCTAGATAAGCCCTGATTATTTTGGATATTCGTAAAAAGCTGTGTTTGAAGGTTCATGACTTTCCTGCTTCAAGCAGTTGTAAAGTGTTGATGTGTCCACACCAGAGTTAATTTCTCGTGCAAAAGTTTCTGTTGGTGTGAAGTAAGCTATTCGCTCAAATGGGTACGGGTCGCGTCTCTCAAATTTTGGCGTTGGCTTGATAACTTTATGAGCACCTTTCATGATAAGTATTTTGGCTCTGATAGATTCAAACGAATAGCCCCGACCTACACGGACACTCCAGTTTCTCAATCACCGACCGCCGCCGGGTTGTTTTTGAGGGTTTCCGCTATCACCTGCAGAGTATTCTGAAAGTTGATCGGCTTGGAAATATAGGCGTCCATGCCGGCGTTAAAACACCTATCCTCAGCCTCTTTGCGGGCATGGGCCGTCATCGCGACGATGGGGATATGACCGCCACGAGTGCGCTCTTTCTCCCGTATGGCGGCGGTGGCCTCGAAACCGTTCATGAGCGGCATCTGCACGTCCATCAGGATCAGGTCGAATTTCTCGCTCTCCCACATCTCGACCACTCTCTGACCGTTCTCGGCGAAGTCGGTTTCATATTTGGACATCCTGAGCATCATTCCAAGAACCTGCTTGATTGTAGGATCGTCTTCGGCAACGAGGAGGCGCGCTTTTATTGCCTCTTCAGCGCCGGGGACGGTCTCTGTCGTCGCTGTTTTTCCCAAGGCGAGGCCGTTGCCCTGCTCCGCTTCGGTCACACCGAAGGGGATGGTACAGGAAAAAATGCACCCTTTCCCATCAATGCACGTGAAGCCGATTGTTCCCCCCATACATTCCACGATCTCCTTGCTGATGGCAAGCCCCAAACCGGTGCCGCCGTAACTGCGGGTATGCGATTCGTCCACCTGGCTGAAAACGCGAAAGAGGCGGTCTTTCTTGTCGTCAGGAATGCCGATGCCGGTGTCGCTGACGGTGAAGGTGACCTCCCGTTTGCCGTCTGCTGCAGGGCCGCCCGCTGTGACGCGCAGCTCCACAAGCCCTTGTTCGGTGAACTTGACCGCGTTGCCGGCCAGGTTTATCAGGACCTGGTTGAGCCGTGTCTGGTCGCCTAACAGGGTCTCCGGCACATCGTCAGCCACTGTGAAAACAAAATCAAGCCCCTTGATCTTCGCGGCGGGAAAAAAGGTGTTGTACGTACTTTTCACACAGTTCCGCACAGAGAACGGCTTCGCTTCCAGCGATATTTTACCCGCCTCTATTTTTGCCATGTCAAGGATGTCGTTGAGGATCCGGACCAGGGAGCGGGCCGATGTCTGGGCTGTTTCGATAAATTCCCGCTGTTTCGCCTCCAGGTTGCCGGATAGGACAAGATCGAGCATGCCGAGGACGCCAGTCATCGGGGTGCGCAGCTCATGGCTCATGTTGGCCAGGAACTGGCTCTTGGCTTGGGTGGCAGCATCAGCCACCTCTATCTCCTTGCGAAGCGATTCAGTTGTAATTTTCACACTCCGAAGCATCTCTGCTGTCTTTTCCACCTTCAATTGCGCTGCCTCAGCAGCTTTTTCCACTATTGTACGCGCTATCTCAGCCGCCAAATCCAGCTTTATAGTCGCATTTACCGCACCATATATATCCTTAGCTGCCACTTCCACCTGTAGACGCGCTATTTCAACTGACTTTTCCACTTTTTGGCGCGCCACATCAGCTGCCTTTTCCACCATAAGAGGTAAATTTTCTGCCTCTCCGACAATACGAAGCGCTTCCTCGGCTGCCTCTTCGACAATACGAAGCGCTTCCTTGGCTGACTCTTCCACCTTTAGAAGCGCCTCCTCGGCGCTTTTGCGCTCTGTGATGTCGCTCAACAAGACGCGGATCACAGGTGCGCTGTCGGCATCAGTCGAAGGGTCCTGCTCGGCGGTGGCCGCCATATGCGCCCAGAACGCCGTCCCGTCCACTTTCACCAACCGCAGCTCGCACGCCTGCGGCTTACCGGCCTTAATGAGCTGTTTGCGGTACAGATAGTAGATGTCCTGGTCTTCTTTGAAGATGATCCGGCTGATCGGCTGGTTGACCAGCGCGCCCCGTACCATGCCAAGCATGGTAGCGGCAGCAAGGTTGGCCTCCTGGATCAGCCCCTGTTCGTTGAGGGTCAGATAGCCGACAGGCGCCAGGTCATACAGGTCGAAGTAGCGTGTCCGTGAGTCCTCCAGCTCATGCTGCGTACGGCGCAACTCCTCGTTCTGCATCTCAAGCTCGATCTGATGCACCCGCAGTTCATGGAGGAGCTGATTCGTCTCTTTGGTTGTGAGCGTTTCCGGGGTTGCGGTTTCGATTGCCCGGAACTTTTCTTCGGCGCGCTGGCGTAGAGACGCAAAATCTTGCGTCTCTACTGATTCGGTTGGTGTGTCTGTCATGGTTGTGTCTCCATCGTTCTCATATCACATCATTCAACCATTATTCTATCCCGCTCACCCGCTCAGTCGTTGAAATCGCATACACCTTCCCATCCCTATCCAGCAGAGCGGTTGCGGTCAGCCACACTTCCACGA
>JAENWA010000032.1 GCA_016650295.1 Desulfuromonadales bacterium
CAATGTAGTAAATTGCATTCATGGAAGCCTCCTCGTGGTAGTTTGATTTCGGACGGCTAGGCCGGTCCGACCGCTTGCGCTTACAAGCTATTCAATACCACCGGGGGCTTCCATTTCAACTCTTACTTATGCATTCAAACACAATATGGAATACCTAAGCAGGGAAAAATCGGGGGACACAATACAGATATCAGATGGTGAATAACATGAGAATCTGGATTCCCGATCAGAAACGATTCGGGAGAACATCAGGGACATCTCCCGTATTTATTGAAAGTCAAGGGAGGAGAACCTATTTGAACCTATTTGAACCTATTTGAAAGCGGAACGGGGCGCGGGAGTTCCGCGCAAGAGACCTTCCGTGCTCAGGTCTTCGTCAATATCAGGCCAGTGGATGCCATAGCCGCCTCCGCTGGTCTGCCAGTTTTCACGAGCTTTCTGTGATGCATTGGCAAGCCGGGGATACCATATCAGCGGAACGGATATGCTTCTGCCATCCATAAGGTCAACAGCAATTACGTCATCATCAATATGTATGTTTTTGACCCGCTCATCTGCTTTAAGCGCCAAAGTACCCATTCCATGCCTCCAGTAGGGTTATACGGTGTTCGATTACCAGTAGTTGAAGAATCCGCAGTTCACGAGGGGAAAAACCGATGCTTGATGCCAGGGCAACAGGATCAATCCAGAATTTTAACTATTGCATAGGTTAATTGACAATTTAATGTCCCCTCAGCCCACTGTTCACGCTCTTGGTGGGGTTATGGATCATCCTTATGTCGAATGAAGAGTTTCATTCCGATACTCGAATCGTCACACGTCAAGTTGCGCCGGTGAAATTCCCAGCGCCTCGGCAACCTTCTTCAAAGTTGCGCCGCGTGGTTTTGCATCAGGCTTTTCCAGCTTGGCGACGGCGGCTTGACTGACTCCCATGCGGGTGGCAAGTTCCCCCTGGGTGATGCCGATATGTTCACGCCATGCCCGAATCATGGGAACTTCACTCAGAACGTGAGCCTCGACAACCGCCTGGGGTATTCCAGTAGCACGGGCTTTGTCCCCTTCCAGCAGAGGCCGGACACGATTGAACTCTTCCCACGGAACCAGCACAAAGGCCGGTATGCCGTGGTAATCTATCGTCTGGTAATCAGTATGTGTTTTCATCCCGTTTTTTCACCTCTTCAATGCTGGCAATGCTGATTTCCTCAAAAACGTTGAACAGAATCCGCCAGTCGCCGACACGCAACCGGTGTGTATACTCATGATTGTTCAACCGCTTGACGTTGGGGCACACCGAAAAATCTGCAAGTCCCCGTGTAGCCGTTAGAATTCTCCCCTGAACGGTTCTGTCTCCGATTTTCTTGAGCTGCTTCAGTGCTTTTGTCTGCCAGATAACTTCCATCATGGATTAAATATAACTCCATACAACCTTATGTCAACAATAAGTTGTATTGTTGGATTGATCAAATCTCCAGACAGGGATAATCGGGGGACATAATGCTGATATCAGATGGTGGAAATTAGAGGGTAATTCGGGGGGTAATTCGGGACATTCCCCATTTGGTTTTGTAAATCAGAATTGACAACTGTACATTTGAAGCATACAGTTGATGCAATACATCAGCTTGGAGAACCTCATGATACACGTTAATGTCACTGAATTCAGAAACCATCTCCCCACCTATCTTGACAAGGTAAAAACAGGCGAAGTGGTGGCGCTTACCTCGCGCGGTACGGTTGTGGCTCGTCTTGTTCCGGAGGGAGATGAATCGCTGAAGGCCAGAGAGTGGCTTGTATCCATTCGTGGCAAAAGCTGGGTTGGAGATGTCACCGCGCCGCTGAACGAAGAGTGGGAGGCGTTGAGTGATACTCCTTGATACCTGTGCGATCATTTACGCTGCACTGACGCCCGAAAAGCTCGCAAAAAAAGCGGCAATGGAGATCGACCGCGGGGTTGATGCAAAAAAACTGGCCTGCAGCGACATATCTCTATGGGAAATTGCTATGCTGATCAGCAGAGGGCGACTGAAGCCTGACGCCGATCCACGTTTGTTTATCACCCGCGTACTGACAGCCTATAACCTCACCATACTTCCGATTACTCCGGATATTGCTCTGCTGTCTGCAGATGATCGGTTATTCAGCCATAAAGACCCATGCGACCGGATCATTGCCTCAACAGCCCTGTATCACAGAATACCCCTTATCACAAGTGACGCCAGCCTGCGCACATTGGCCGGGCTGAAAACCATCTGGTCATAAAACCTCTACCTGAAACATGTCGGCATGTGCGTCCTGTACCTGCTCTTATGTTGGACGACTATTCCGGCGGTTCGTGGTATCATTGAGGGAATCCTGCTCCTGATCATGAGTGACGAGGATTTCTATCGGAAGTATGGCACAATCTGACATTCTGGTTTGGAGGGTTGTAGATGGCACTATCACAATCGGAAATCATAGAACTCAGGGGAGCAAAAGAGCTTCTCGAAAACCCGGGAATAGCCGCCAAGGTCAGCAACTTCGTCGGCACCCCCATCGAAAAAGTGCTCAAAAAACTGCCCGAATCGTTGACCGCGGCTGTCAATGACATCACACGTAAATCAATTGAGAAGGCACTCGATATTGCACTATTGACCATGGATAGAGATGAGCGAGGGTCTTCGTCGAACTGGTGGCATAAACTTGCCGTAGTAGCAACCGGTGCCGGTGGCGGCGCATTCGGACTGCCGGCATTGGCAATAGAACTTCCGGTATCCACAACGATCATGCTTCGTTCCATTGCAGACATTGCCCGCAGCGAAGGAGAAGATTTGCGTTGTCCTGACGCCAGGCTGCAATGCGTTCAGGTTCTGGCGCTTGGCGGAAATTCAAAGAATGACGACGGGACTGAGTCAGGCTATTTTGCCGCACGGGCAGCACTCGCCAAGGCGATCTCGGAAGCGGCGGCGCATCTAACAAAGAAAGGGCTTTCGCAGCATGGTGCTCCCGCGATTGTCAGGTTGATTTCCCAGGTAGCATCACGGTTCTCGATTGTCGTCTCGGAAAAAGCGGCTGCTCAGGCAGTGCCTCTGGTGGGGGCAATCGGTGGCGCAGCGATAAACTCGTTATTCATTGGTCATTTTCAGGACATGGGACGGGGCCATTTTATTGTCCGAAGGCTGGAGCGGCTTCATGGCCAGGAAGAGATTCGCCGGCTTTATGAGGAACTGTAGGCAGGAGGAGACTTCATGGGTTTGGGAAGAGCTTTGATCTGTATTCTTTTACCACCATTGGCGGTATTGGACATGGGCTGTGGGACAATATTGATTGTCTCACTATTGACTTTGTGTGGGTGGGTTCCCGGAGTGATTGCCGCCCTGGTTGTCTGTACGAAGGCCAGTAAATAATAGAGCTGTTGGGCAAGGGAAGAAGACCATCAAAGATTTCTTGATGATGTTCAGTTTTACTGGTGCTGTCAGCGTATTGTTTTTTTATTATCCTCTGGTTACTTACACAAAAACAACCGAACCGCCCTACCCCCAGATCAGATACCCCGGTTCATAGACATTCCCCAGTTCCTTGTGTTTAGGCATAACCCGCAGCATGAAACCGTGCCGTCCGCAGAAACGGCACTCCATCTCCCCGCCGAACTGGTGGACACCATTGCCCAGATCCTCGCGGTGTTTAAGTTTCACAATCTCGCCACCCTGGATATTCCCTTTGGAGTCCAGCACGCCGAAATACCCCTCCACCGAGACCTCGTCAGCCGGGATGTCGGCCAGGGCGATGCGTGCCGAAACCGGGACGCTGCTGCCGACGGCAATGTCATCGGAAACCTGCGCCTCGGCCTGTTCGATCCTGACCTGCGGCCAGGCAGCAAAGATGCGTTTCTTCCACTGCGCCAGATCCCGCGCCAGGGCCAGGTCATTATCCACAAAACGCTTCCAATGGCGGAAGGAGGGGACGTACGATAGTTCAGCGTATTCCTGAACCATGCGGTCGGTAGAAAAAACCGGACAGAGGCTCTGCATGGAGGCCTTCATGGTGGCGACCCAGGCACGTGGCACGCCGTCGTTGTTGCGCTCGTAATAATGCGGCACAACCTCCTTCTCAAGCAGATCATACAGGGCGCGGCTCTCCACCTGGTTCTGATATTCCACATCCTCATAGACCTCGCCCTTGCCGATGGCCCAGCCGTTATTGCCCTGGTATCCCTCGCACCACCAGCCGTCCAGCACACTCATGTTGAGGCCGCCGTTAAAGGCCACCTTCATGCCGCTGGTGCCGCTGGCCTCCATCGGCCGCAGCGGTGTGTTGAGCCAGACATCCACCCCCTGCACCAGGTGCCGTGCCACCTCCATGTCGTAGTCCTCGATAAAGACGATCCGGTGGCGGAAGAGTTCCTGATGGGAGACCTGCACCAGCTGGCGGATCAGCTCCTTGCCTTCCTGATCCTGGGGGTGGGCCTTGCCGGCAAAGATAATCTGCACCGGCATTTCGGGATTGTTGAGGATGCGCGAGAGGCGCTCCAGATCGCGCAGCAGCAGTGTGCCGCGCTTGTAGGTGGCAAAACGCCGGGCAAAACCGATGGTCAGTACCTCGGGGTCGAGCACCTCCTCGGCCGTGGCGATCTCCTTAGTGGTGGCGCCTACCTTGATCAGCTGGGCTTTCAGGCGCTTGCGGGCAAAGTCGACCAGCTTTTCACGGCTGTTCTGGTGCGAGCGCCACAGCTCGGCATCCGGGATCTTGGAGACCCTGCGCCAGACGGCGTGTTCGGTCGGGTCATCCAGCCAGCGTGTTCCCAGGTAGCGCACCAGCAGGTTTGCCATGTGATTGGACATCCAGGTGCGGGTATGGACACCATTGGTGATGGAGTTGAGCGGCAGCTGCTCTTCCGGCAACTCCGGCCAGAGGTTCTTCCACATGGCGCGGGAGACTTCGCCGTGCAGCTGGCTGACGCCGTTGGCATGCCCGGCCAGCTTGATGGCCAGCACCGCCATGCAGAAACTCTCCTGAGAGTTTAAGGGATTCTGCCGCCCAAGGCCGGTGAACTCGTCCTTGGAGAGCCCCAGCGATCTGTAGTAGCGGGAGAAAAACCGGTCCAGCAGTTCAGGGGCGAAATGGTCGATGCCGGCCTCCACCGGGGTGTGGGTGGTGAAGATATTTCCGGCGCTGACAATCTCGCGGGCTTCGGCAAAGCTTATGCTGCGCTTGTCCATCAGCAGCCGGATGCGTTCCAGGGCCAGGAAGGCGGCATGCCCTTCGTTCATGTGGCAGACGTTGGGGATGACACCCAGGGCGCGCAGGGCGCGGATACCGCCGATACCCAGCAGGATCTCCTGGATCATGCGCATTTCCTTGTCGCCGAAATAGAGCTGGGCCGTTATCAGCCGGTCCTCGGGGCTGTTGGATTCCAGATTGGTATCCAGCAGATAAAGCGGTACCCGTCCGACCTGCACCCGCCAGATATGGACCCGGAAACGCCGGTTGCCGAAATCCAGCTCGATCTCCAGAGGAACCCCGGCTTCATCCCGTTCCAGGGTTAGCGGCAGGTTGTAGAAATCGTTCTCGGGATAGTACTCCTGCTGCCACCCCTCGTTGTTGAGATACTGTCGGAAATACCCCTGGCGGTAGAGCAGGCCGACCCCCACCAGCGGCAGGCCCAGGTCGCTGGCCGATTTGAGATGGTCTCCGGCCAGGATGCCCAGGCCGCCGGAATAGATCGGCAGGGACTCGTGCAGGCCGAACTCCATGGAAAAGTAGGCCACCTTCATCTTTGAATCACCGTTGGCGTTTTTCTGGAACCAGGTTTTTCCCTTGAGATATTCGGAGAGTTTTTCGTCCACCATCTTGAGGTGGGCCATGAAACCCTCATCGGATTTGAGCGACTCCAGGGTGGTCTGCTGAAGAATCCCCAGCATCTCGACCGGGTTATGGCGGGTGGATTGCCACAGGTCGGCATCCAGGCGCCGGAAAAGGTTGATGGCATCCGGTTCCCAGCACCACCACAGATTGTAGGCGATACGCTGCAGCGCGGCCAGTTCCTCGGTCAGCGAGGGAACCACGGTGAATTTATGGATCATTTTTGTGAAGTCCATGACGTTTTCCAGTCTCTGATTTATTTGATCAACTGGTTCATCTCGAAAATCGGCAGCAGCACCGCCATGACCACGATACCGACTGCCAGTCCCATCCCCAGGACCAGGAGCGGTTCCATCAACCCCATCAGGCGGGTCAGGCGGGTATTGAATTCCCGCTCATAGGCGATCCCGGCCTTGAGCAGCATATCCTCCAGGGTACCCCCTTTTTCGCCGACCCCGGTCAGATGCACCAGCATCGGCGGAAAGAGCCGGCTCTTGCGCAGACTGCCCGACAGGCTGCCCCCCTGGGCGAGCTCTTCCATCACCCCCCGCAGGAATGAGCGGTAGACCCGGTTGACCAGCACCTCGGAGGTGATTTCCAGGGCGCGAATGATCGGCACCCCGCTGGCCAGCAGCAGACCGAGCACCCGTGCAAAGCGCGACAGGATCAGCTGCTGCAGCATGCCGCCGGCCAGCGGCAACCTCAACAGCAAGTCATCGCGCTTCAGGCGCAGGTCGTCCCGCAGCATGGCCTTGCGGTAAAGCGGTACCGAGGCGATCAGCAGGGCGGCCAGCACCCACCACCAGCCCCGCAGGAAATGTGAAAACTTGATCAGGAGGATGGTGATCAGCGGCAGGGCCGCCTTGCTGTCCTCGAAAATCACGACGATCTTGGGGATGACCATCGTCAGCAGAAAGAGCATCACGCCGCCCCCCACCAGGACCATCAGTACCGGATAGGCCAAGGCCGAGGTTACCCGGCTGCGGACCTGTTCCTGCTCCTCCAGAAAGTCGGCCAGCCGGTCCAGTACCGTATCCAGTGCGCCGCCGGCCTCGCCGGCCGCCACCATGCTGATGTAGCTTTCGCCGAAGACCTTTGGTTCGGCCGCAAAGGCCCGCGACAGGGAAGCCCCCTCGGCGATCCGGTCCCGTACCCGTGCCAGCACCTGTTTCAGCTTGCCGCTCTCCTCCTGCTCGAACAGCGAACCCATGGCCTCGTACAGCGGGATCGATGAAGCCACCAGAGTTGCCAGGCGGCGGGTGAAGAGCGCCAGATCGGTCGTCGAAATGCCGGACCGGAACGAAAAGGAAGATGCAGCCTGATCGGCCGCACCTTCCTCATGAACCTCCCGCGGCAGCAGTCCCTTGCCTTTCAGCTGGGTCAGGGCCTGTCGTTCGGAGTCGGCCTCAAGCACCCCGGATACCGAGGCCCCGGCGGTGCTGTATGCTTTATAACGGAACGTCGGCATAATCGTCCTGGGTAACCCGCAGCACTTCTTCAATGGTGGTGATGCCGGCCGCCGCCCTGGCCAGACCATCGTCCCGCAGGGTCTTCATGCCGCGGGAAACGGCGTATTCCTTGATCTCTCCGGCATGGGAACGGCGGATGATCATGGAACAGATCTCCTGGTCCACCGGCATGATCTCGTAAATGGCGGTCCGCCCCATGGTCCCCAGCCCGAAACAGCTGTCGCAGCCCCGACCCCGGTAGAGGCGCTCCGGCAGAACCACGCCGGCAAACTGCTCCAGCGGACGATACTCCTCGCGGCAGTGCGGACAGATCACCCGTACCAGGCGCTGGGCCATGACTGTTGACAGCGAGGAGGCAATCATGAACGGTTCGATGCCCATATCCACCAGGCGCGTCACGGCGGAGGCGGCATCGTTGGTATGCAGGGTCGAAAGCACCAGATGGCCGGTCAGACTGGCCTGGATGGCGATCTCGGCCGTTTCGGAATCGCGGATCTCGCCCACCATGATGATGTCCGGGTCCTGGCGCAGGATGGAGCGCAAGCCGGAGGCAAAGGTCAGGTCGATCTTCGGGTTGACCTGGATCTGGCCGATACCTTTGATCTGGTACTCGATCGGGTCTTCAATGGTAATGATATTCTTTTCGCTGGAGTTGACCCGGTTAAGGGCTGCGTACAAGGTTGTGGACTTGCCGCTGCCGGTGGGGCCGGTCACCAGTACGATGCCGCTGGTGCGGGTCAGCACCCGTTCCATGGTCTGCACCCCTTTTTCGCCCAGGCCGATGTCGGCCAGGGAAAGCACCCCTTTTTTCTTGTCCAGCAGACGCAGCACCGAACGTTCGCCGTAAAAGGTGGGAATGATCGAGACGCGGATATCCACATCTCGGCCGGCCACCAGCACCCGGATGCGGCCGTCCTGGGGGAGGCGTTTCTCGGCGATATTGAGGCTGGCCATGATCTTGATGCGCGAAACCAGCGCTTCCTGGATGATCTTGGGAGGGGTGAGTTTTTCGTAGAGGATGCCGTCGATGCGGAAGCGCACAACCAGATCCCGTTCATAGGGTTCGATGTGAATGTCGCTGACCCGCTCCTTGACCGCTTCGGAGAGGATCGAATTGAGCAGGCGGATGACCGGCGCTTCGTCACTCAGGTCCAGCAGATCCTTGGGGTCGCTGAACTCGGTGGCTATGGTGGAGAGGTCTTCACCCTCCAGCTCCTGCAGCACTTCGCGGGCGGTCCCGGACATGCCGGCATAGGCGTGATTGATGGCATCGATCAGGGCAACGGCCGGGACCAGTACCGCTTCAACCGGTTTGCCGAAGGTCAGCCGCAATTCATCCAGCGCCAGCAAGGCTCCCGGACCGGCGATGGCGACCCGGATCGCGCCCTCATGTTCGATCAGCGGCAGAAGTATATTAGCGCGGGCGAAGCTGAGCGGCACTCTTGCCAGCAGGCCGATGTCCACGTCGCTGGCGCTGATGGCGGGCATACAGGCGATACCGAGACGCAACGCCAGGACTTTCAGTTCATCGGGAGGGGTACTGGCGCTCATTTCGCCGGAATCTCCTGCACCCCACCGGTTTGAATGGGGCCTTTTCCTTCGATCTCTTTCTGTACATCAACCGGCTCGATCTTTTTGGCGGACTCGCCGAATTTAATACGCTGGAAATCGGAAATCGTAGCCAGATCCGCGGCATCTCTGATGATGTGCGGAGTGAGCAGGATCATCAGATTGGTTTTCTTTCGTGATTTTGTGGTTGTCTTGAACAGCCAGCCCAGACCGGGGATGTCACCCAGGAAAGGAGTTTTGCTGACATTCACATCCTCGGAATCCTGGATCAGGCCGCCGATCACGACCGTTTCCTTGTCCTTGACAACGATGCTGGTTTTAGCCGAACGCTTGGTGGTAACTAGGTCGACAGCCTGACCCTTGTCATTCTTCACTGCAGAAATTTCCTGGTTGATATCCATGCGAATATAATCGCCCTCGCTGATCTGGGGCTTGATCTTGAGGTTTATGCCGATATCCTTGCGTTCGACTGACGTTAGTGTGTTGGTGGCGTTCTGGGTGGTCGCACCCGTGAAGGGAACATTTTCTCCTACATTGATCTCTGCCTCTTTATTGTCGGACGTTAGGATATTGGGGGTCGAGAGGATATTTACCAGACCTTTCTTGTCCAGCGCTTTGAGTACCGCGGCTACATTGACTGGACTGGCCGTTAAACTGGGTGTCAACTTGCCGCCTGCAGAAATGACAGTGCCGATCGTTCCAAGGGCGCCCAGCGGGTCGTACATGCCGGCTACCGTCAGGTACTGGTTCAGAACAGCGCCGCCAATAACACTGGTCTGTAAACCAAGCTCCCGTGAATTATCCAGGGTAACTTCCGCAATCAGGACCTGCACAAAGACCTGTTTGCTGCGGCGGTCAAGCTTCTTGATAACCTGGGTCAGGTTGTTGTAGTCGTTGGGGGAGGCCATGATCACGAGAGAATTGGAGGCCTTGTCCGGGGTGATGGTGACCTTGCCGCTATCGAAGGGCGATGACTGCGGTGCGGCGCCGCCGGGCTGAGCCGTCGCCTGTGCGGTCATCCCTTTGACCACCCCGTCCAGCACCTTGGCCATCTCGGTGGCATCGGTGTTTTCCAGATAATAGACGTTGACCTTGCTGCTGGCCTCGGGCGGCTGCACATCCAGTTTTTCAACCAGTTCCCGCACCGACCTTTTGATGCTGTCATTGCCGAAGACCAGCAGGGCGTTCAGGCGCTGGTCGGCCAGCACGCTTCCTGTGGCGCTTGATCCGGCAACCGCCGGCTGGCCGGCCGGCTTGGCTTCGCCACCGGAGAGCCATTGTTTGATGGTTGTAGCGACACTTTCGGCCGAGGCGTATTGCAGATAGATGATCTCAAGTCCTTCGCGGGTGCGTTCGTTGTCGATGGTCTGCAGGATGCCCTGCAGTTTGCGGATGTTAAGGGACGAATCCACCATCAGGAGCAGATTGCCCGGCCCGAAGGCGGAAATATAGCCGTCTTTGGAGATCATCGGCTGCAGAAAGGTCAGTGCCTCCTGGGCCGAGATGTTTTCCAGTTTGTTGACCTGGGCGACATAATTCTCGTTGAGCGGAGCCTTCTGACCGGAGGGGAGCAGGGTAAAGCCGGACTGCTTGGCGCTGGCCGAGGGGACGATCTTGCCGACCTTGCCGCTCTGGACCACCGTGAAACCTTTCAGCTCCAGCACCGAGACGAACACATTGTAGGCCTCTTCGTTGGAAAGCTTGGAGGGCGAGAAAACCGAGATCTTGCCCTTGACCCGGTCGTCCAGCACAAAATTCCTGCCGGTCAGGTCACTGATGAATTTCACCATGGTGGAAATATCCACCTCGTTGAAATTAAGCACCACCCCCTTGCCGGCCGCCAGCGCCGGGGAGGTGAAGATGGCTCCGATCAGGAGCAGGGACCAGAGGGTATGTTTGAAGTGTCGTATCAAGCGTGCCTCCACGTCAGCGAATATCGTAATTAAAGGTCACCGGACGTCCGTCCCGGATCATATCCAGTTTAAGCCTGTTCTGTCCTTTGAGGGCGATGAATGATTGCAGCGCCTTGTCCGGTGAGTCTATCGGAAAGTCGTTCAGACGCAGCAGCACATCGCCGTTTTTAATTCCAATCATGGCAAATACGCCGGAGGGTTTGACCTCTGATGCCCGAAAGCCTTCCACCTTGCCGTCTTTCTGGCTGGGAAGCAGGCGGGCATCGCTCATGGCCTGGCCGATATTGTCAAGCGCTGCATTCAGGGCCCGCTGGTCGATGACGTAACTGCCCGCGCCCGTACTTGTGATACCCGAACCGGGCTGCACGGGAGCCGGCGTTGCCTGACCGGCGGCAGCCGCCGGCGACATGGGGGTCAGAAGCTCGACTTTTTTCCCGTTTACCACAATAAAGGCCTGATCCCGGGTCACCTGGACCAGCTTTCCGGCGTCAAAGACCATGTCACCCAGACGAAAGACGCGTTCCTCCTGTTTGGCCGAATGGCGCACCAGGGCAAAGGTTTCACGGAATGATCCCGTGACCGTTCCCAAAAGGAGCAGTTCGGCCGGCGCCGTGACCGGGGCAGCGGCCTGTGCGGCGGCTCCGCTATTCACGATCGGCGAGAGTTGGCCCTGGGTGGATTTACCGAACAGGCCGTTGGTGAGTATCGGTGCATAGTAGGAGAGATCGGCTGTTTTCGTGGCGCCGGCCGCTGGAGCCGCAGCGCTCTTGCCTCCCTTTGGAAGCAACGGAACGGAAAGGTTGCGGGAAAGGCTGTTGGCGACGATGGTGGCCAGAAGCACAACAACGACAATCCCCATGAGGATATTTATGATGGTAACCGTACGTGACATAGACCCTTGCGGTATGCATCTCTTCAATATTTCCGACAGAGTGCTCATGATTTCCGGCCGCTACCATACCAAATAAGCGCCGGTGCAACAAGTACTTTCCGGTATGGGCAGCTCTCTGAAAGCTGAATCCGGTTTCAGGTGACCGGCGGATAGTAATTCCAAGTTATCTGCTGCAATCGGGAAGCGGGACGATTCACCGTTTCAATCAAGACAGTTAAAGGTGTCTTTATCTGTGCCGCTTTCCATGCCGATTGCCCCCCTTGAGCGCCTGACGGAACTCCCAGGGCGGCAGCGGATTTGAATCGCGCCACAGTCCGGCCCGCCGGGCACGGGCCCGGGTTTCGGCCCCGATGTACTCGGAGGCATAGGGTCCCCGCAGATAGTGCCGGTAGGCCCAAGCCATCCCTTCCACCACCATCTCGCGGTTGATATCCCGGCCGGCGCAGCGAACCACCGCAACGACCCGCTGGTACGGGTCGATATCGATGATCTCGGCTGAAACCCTGCGACCCATGACCTTGCCGGTCAGCGCCCGTTTGGCATCTTCGCCGAAGGGTTGTCCCGGCTTGTCCGGCTTGGCGGTTTCCGGGGCATCGATACCATACAGCCGCACTTTGAGGCGACTCTCCTCGGGAGTATTCAGGAGGATCGTGTCACCATCGTAGACCGCCCGAACTACCCCTTCTATGCTGCGGGCCGCACAGCAGTCAGCCGTTATCAGCAGGATCATGATGCAGATGAGCGACAGCAGTCGCATCAGATCAGTTCCGCCGGGTAGTTGAATTCGGTTGTGCCCGGAATTTCGCGGCCGGATTTGAAGGCGCCGATGATATCACCCCAGGATTCGCGCGGGGCTTGGCGCAGGTCGATCAGGAACGAGCCGCACCCCTTGCCGCGCAGTTCGTTGTGCCGGGCGGTCAGGGAGAAAGGTTTCGCGGCGGTGATGGTCTGCAGGCCGTCACGGGTCGTAACGCTGTAGGCCTCGCCCCGGTCCGAGTGCAGCGGCGTGTTGCTGTGGACATCCTTGATGCGGATCTTGGTGGTCATGACCGGCAGGGGGGCGTAGGCGATGGTCCGGCGCTCGATGGCGATATCCGCGGCCAGCAGGAGCGTGAGATTGACGGCATCATCCTCGATATACAGGGTGGCGGCTTCGGCGCCCAGTTCCTGCCAGGCGGCCAGGGCTTGGGAGTTGAGCGAGAAACAGCGGTGCCAAGTCGAGATGCGGATGCTGTCCAGGCCGCGCAGCAGCTGAAAATGGGACAGGTTGGCCGCTTCAAAACGGCGGAAACCGGCCTGGTGCAGCTGGCGGATCGTATCACGGTAGAGCGGGATATCACGGTCGAAGAGCATGAAAGGGAGCTGCCAGATGACCTGACCCTCCAGGCCGCGCATCTTGGGCACCGCCCCCGGCAGCTGGTGGATGGCGGCCTTGGAAAGCGGCAGGATGGTGATGTCGGCCCCCTGCTGCAAAGGAAAGCGCCAGTCGCGTGGCAGATCCATGACCACCGCCAGGCTCTCCCGTGCTGCCGGGCGGGCGGTCGGGGTTTGAAGAGATTCCACCTCGCGCATGGCAGCTTTGCGGGAGGCGCTGGTCCGCTCGCGGGTAGCAGTTGTCACGGCTTCACCCAGTTGGCGGTAAAACTGTCGGCGCAGCTCCTTGAAGAGGGCCGCGGGTATCAGCAACGCCGGAAAACCGGGCGCCTCCAGCGCTTCGAGGGAGAAGGGCGTGTCCCCGGTTTTGGAGAACTGGCTGCGCAGGACACCTTCCATGTCGCCGCTGCGGGCGGTTTCCAGCTCCCCGAGAGGGTAGCTGAATTCATGCTGCAAACCGGCCGCCTCGGCCGAGATACGGAGTGTGCCGTTGTCCAACGCAAGCTTCAACCGGCAGGGTATTTTATCACCCGCTACCGATTCCAGCCTGCGCATACCGGCGTTTTCGCTGAGCGTAAAGGCCTCGTTGGAGGAGACCTTGTAGATGGAATCGCCGACCTCGAAGCGGAAGGGGGTCTCCACCTCCACCATGCTTCCGGCCCTGGCCTCCATAGATTTTTTACCGTTGACGAACAGTTCGCGCACGGTCCAGGCCTGTCCGGCCATATCGGTCTTGGGCTGGGCCCGCAGCCGGTCGCCCACGTGCAGGGCGTCACGGGTATCGAAGGTCAGGCGTTTGCCCTTGATACTCTTGATCTGGCCGACATAGCGTCCGGTGCCCCCCTTCTGCCAGGGGTTGGCGATGTCATCCGGCTGCTGGGATGACAGAAAACCCTTGGTGGGGGTGCGTCCGAAGGAGAATTTCAGGATCTCCTTGGCCGCCGTAAGTGCTTCCTTTTGGGACTGTTCCGGGGCATCCAGCACCATGCGGTAGGCCTCGACCACACTGGCCACGTATTCGGCCGACTTCATGCGCCCCTCGATCTTGAGGGAAGTAACCCCGCTTCGGGCCAGATCAGGGAGCAGGTCGATGGCCGACAGGTCGCTGGTAGAGAAGAAATAGCCCTGTTTGCCGCGGTGGTCGTACAGCCGGCGGCAGGGCTGGGCGCAACGGCCGCGGTTGCCGCTGTGCCCGCCCAGATAGGAGGAGAAGAAACACTGTCCCGAAATGGAAAAACAGAGCGCGCCATGGACGAAGATCTCGATCTCCACCGGCGTGGCGGCAGCGATGGCGGCGACCTCGTCGATAGCCAGTTCCCGGGCCAGTACCGCCCGCTGAAAGCCGAGTTCATGCAGCATCTGCACACCGGCGGTGTTATGGATGGTCATCTGGGTCGAGGCGTGCAGCGGGATGGTCGGAAAGTGGTTGCGGATCAGGCGGGCAACGGCCAGGTCCTGCAGAATCACGCCATCCACCCGCATGGCCTCCAGGGCTGCCAGGGTGTCCACCAGCTGCGGCAGTTCATGCTCCTTGACCAGGGTGTTGAGGGTGATGTAGATCCGCCGGCCGTGGGAGTGGGCGTAGGCCAGCATGCGCTCCATCTGGCGCAGGCTGAAGTTCTTGGCCCGGGCCCGGGCCGAGAAATCCTGCAGACCGGCGTAGACCGCATCTGCCCCCTTTTCCATGGCGGCAAAGAAGGATTCAAGCGATCCGGCCGGGGCCAAAAGTTCGGGTTTTTTGTTTTGAAGGGTCATTTCTGCTCACAATTAATTGAAAAGTTAAGGATTACTTTAGCTGCCGTCCCGGTCAAAAGCAAGGTTTTCGCAGCCTGCGGCAGGCACCACAAAAACAACGGCATCCGGAGCAGTTGGCCCCGGATGCCGTTGTGCAGATGCTTGATGGTTGCTGAGTGGGGACTACACGCTCGCGTTCAAGCGTTTCTGCTTGAAGTTAAGGCGGTTAAGCGCATGAATGTAAGCCTTGGCCGACGCTTCGATGATGTCGGTGGAGGCGCCTTTGCCGACCACGTTATGATCACCTTCGCTTACCCGCACGGTGACCTCACCCTGGGCGTCGGTGCCGCCGGTGATGGAGCCGACGTTATACTGCAGCAGCTTGGCCTTGGACTTGGTCAGCTTCTTGATCGCCTTGAGGGTGGCGTCTACCGGGCCGTCGCCCAGCTCCGCGGTGCGGACCGCGATGCCGTTGATCTCCATCTGCACGGTGGCGGTTGCCACGGCAAACGAACCGCAGGTAACGGTGATGTGATCAAGCTTGTAGCGGTCCTCGACCCTGGATTCTTCGGCGGCAATCGCCTCCAGATCCTCGTCGAAAACCTCTTTCTTCAGATCGGCCAGGGTCTTGAACCGTTCAAAGGCGTGATTCAGCTTCTCGTCGTCCAGTTCGAAGCCGAGCTCGATCAGGCGCTTGCTGAAGGCATGCCGGCCGGAGTGTTTGCCGAGCACCAGAGCGTTGGTGGAAAGTCCGACCGATTCGGGGGTCATGATCTCGTAGGTGGTTTTCTCCATCAGCATGCCGTGTTGATGGATGCCGGCCTCGTGGGCAAAGGCGTTGGCTCCTACCACGGCCTTGTTGGGCTGGACACCGATGCCGGTGACGGTGGTCAGAAGGCGGCTGGCCGGGGTCAACAGTTCGGTGGCCACATTGCAGGCAAAGGGGAGGATGTCCTTGCGGGTGCGCAGGATCATGACGAATTCTTCCAGCGAACAGTTTCCGGCGCGCTCGCCGATGCCGTTTATGGTGCATTCCACCTGACGGGCGCCGGCCTGGATGGCGGCGATGGAGTTGGCCACGGACAGCCCCAGGTCATTGTGACAGTGGACCGAGATGATGGCCTTTTCGATGTTGGGAACATTCAGTTTCAGATACCGGATGATGTCGTAATATTCGGATGGGATGGTGTAGCCGACCGTATCCGGGATGTTGACCGTGGTGGCGCCGGCATCGATTACCGCTTCAACCACTTCGGCCAGAAACTCGCGGCGGGTGCGGACGGCATCCTCGCAGGAAAATTCGACATTGGGCGTATAACCGGCGGCCCGTTTGACCGCCTTGACCGCCGATGCCAGCACCTTGGCCGGTTCCATCTGCAGCTTGTATTTCATATGGATGTCGGAGGTGGCGATGAAGGTGTGGATGCGCCCTTTCTCCCCGGCGTACTTCAGCGCTTCCCAGGCCCGGTCGATGTCTTTTTCGCTGGAGCGGCACAGGCCGGCGATCTCCGGTCCCTTGATGAGCTGGGCAATCTTTTTGACCGCTTCGAAATCTCCGTCGGAAGCGATCGGGAAACCGGCCTCGATTACATCCACGTTCATTTTCTGAAGGTGACGGGCCAGACGCAGTTTTTCCTCGATGTTCATGCTGTTGCCGGGGGCCTGCTCGCCGTCCCGCAGGGTGGTATCGAAGATCCTGATGATCTGCTTGTCGTCCTTTTTCTGTGCCGGTGCCTTAGCCATGGTGTTGCGCTCCTTTCGTGCGGTTGTTCAGAATATAAAAATGCCTTCGCCCCAAACAGGGGCGAAGGCATTGAATGCTATTCGCGGTACCACCCTTTTCGCTTGGCGAAGATTCTCGCCAAGCCTCATTACACCCTTTACGCGGGAGAACGGCTCCAACTACTTTTCTTCATCGGAACGGCTCCAAGGCGAGTTCATCATCCGTACTTACCGGTTCGCACCACCCACCGGCTCTCTGAAAAGCCCGTAACGACTACTACTCCTCTTCACAGCCTTTATTGATTGTCAGACATTTTAGAAAAATCAATCGGATAAAGTCAAGCGGTTTTATTTCCAGCAAGCTGATTTTGGAGAGCAGTGCATCAGTCTTCGGCTTGCCAACGTATCGAAACGGGATGCACTAGTACAAATAACGTCATACCGTTTGTCCAAACTCACGAAACGAGGGGTAACGCTTTTTTTTCAGGTTTGGCCGCTCAAGGCAGATGGAACACTGCCGGAAAAACCTGCTGCAACAGGTAAAGCGGCAATTGGTGCGAGTTTGATGCAGGTGAATATGAACTTTCAGCCAGAGAAGTCCGTTACTGGGTAGCCATGAACGTCCGCTACGACCCGGGCCAGTCGATCATACTGACCAGCCTCTGGGTGGCGCTGGCCGGGATGGTCATTACCACCTTCGGCCGGATCAGAAAAAGCAACCGTCAGGGTAAGGGCATCGCAGCGTTAAACAAATTGACAGAACAGACAGGAATTAACCTAAAATTTAATTCTTGAGCTCATGAGTCAACTTCAAATGTATTTTGAATGCCGCTTGATTTCATGTAGGATATAAAATTAAATCATTTTACGGAGGTACCCAATGAAACCTGAATTAACCTGCTTCTGGATCGCCGTAACCCTGTATGGGGTGAGCACATTCAGTTATCTCTTCGGCCTGATCGCCCGGCAGGACAAACTCTTCACTGTCGGCCTGTTCAGCGCCCTGGCCGGCTTTTTCCCCCATGTTGCCGTCATCGCCCTGCGCTGGTCGGCCACCGGTATCAGCCCTTTTATATCAATTTCCGAATCAATCACGCTGGGCGTCTTCATGACGGTCCTGCTTTTCCTGATACTCCAGTTCAGCACAAAAAAGGTGCGGCCGCTGGGTGTACTGGTCATGCCGGTCGCGTTTGTTCTCATGGGCTGGGCCGGGACGCTTATCAAAGAGGTGGCTGCCACCCTTGCCCCGGCCTTGCAGAGCGGCTGGATCTGGGTGCATATCGTCGGAGCCACAACCGGATTCGCGTCGGTTCTGATCGCGGCGGGGTTGGGGCTGCTCTATCTGCTCAAGGAGAAGAAATCCGGCGGCATCTATGACAAACTACCGGATTTGCAGGACATAGACAATTTATCGTATCGTTTTGTCGCTGCCGGCTTCATCATGTATGGCTTGATGATCGTGTCCGGCTGTTTCTGGGCCAACCAGGTAAAAGGTACTTACTGGAACTGGGACCCAGTTGAGGTCTGGTCGCTGGTATCCTGGCTGATCTACGGCATCTACCTGCACCTGCGGGTTACGTTCGGCTGGCGGGGAAGAAAGCTGGCTATCTATGCCCTCTTTGCCCTGGCCGCTATGATCGTCAGTTACTGGGGAATCCCGTTTTCCGTGGAGACGTTCCATTCCGGGTTCCGTATTGAACACAACTGATCGCTGAATTCATTGAAAACTGAGAGCAGAGAGTTACCATGAAACTATGCATCATCTTCCCGCCTCTGCCTTTTGGCTGGACGCCGGTAGCCCCGCCGATTCTCGAGTACCTCGCCGCGCTTTCGCGTAAAGCCGATCCGGCCATCGAGCTTCAGCTGATCAGCGGCAGCGCCACACCGGACGCCTTTAAAACAGTGGAGTGCGACCTGGCCGCCATCAGCATCCTGACGCCGACCGCCGTCTCCGGCTACCGGATTGCCGACAGCCTCCGGGCGCGGGGCATCAAGGTCGTCTTCGGCGGCATGCACGCCTCCGCCATGCCGGAAGAAGCCAAAAGGCATGGCGACGCCGTCGTAATCGGCGAAGCCGAATCGGTCTGGCCGGAAGTACTGCGTGATTTCCAGTCGGGCCAGCTGAAACCGTATTACAAGGGTGAACAGATCGAACTCAACGACATGCCCACCCCGCTCTACGGCATGCTGCAGGACAATCACAAATTCCGGATCGTCAACACCTCGCGCGGCTGCCCGTTCAACTGCACCTTCTGTTCGGTAAAACCTTTTTTCGGCGCAAAAATCCGCTTTCGTCCCATAGACGACGTCGTGCGCGACGTCGCCGCCATCCCTGAAAAGATGTACGAAATCGGCGACGAGAACATCTGGTGGACCGGCCAGACACAACGCGCCATAGACCTCTTCACGGCACTCAAGGGCAGCCGCAAGAAATGGATGGGTTTCGGCAGCCTCGGTCCGGTCCTGTCGCCGGATGGCTCACGCATGCTGAACGCTGCCCGGGAAGGGGGGCTGTTATCCGTGTGGGTCGGCTGGGATGCCATTTCTGACAAGAGCCTGAAGGCCTATAACGCCAATGGTAAAATCGGTGTTGACCGTGAAAAGGCGGTGCGCACGCTCAAAGATCATGGTATAGATGTATCGCTGTTTTACATGCTCGGCTCCCGGGAAGACACCCTGGATGATTTCAAACGTGCCATAGAGGTAGCCGACCGTCTGGGAGTAAGCATGCACCCCTCACTGGTAGTACCCTATCCGGGAACCATCCTTTCCAAACAGTACGAACCGTATATTTACAAGGGACTCGGCTGGGAGTACTACAACGGCTCCTATGCATTGTTCGAGCATCCTGAACCGGGCATGAGTCCTGAAGTCCGCGAAGAACAGTTTTACATCAGCCTGCTTGAACAACTGAGCCTGCCGAGGGTATTACGGCATATGCTCAAGGTCCCGCTGGCCGGTTTTCCCTATGCCCACATACTGTCACTCATGTCCCAGCTTCCGGTCCGGACCGGCGTGAAGATCGCGTATGAGCAGTGGAAAATTAACAAGCAATCGGTGAGTGAAAAAAGGATCATCAGGTAATCGAGCGTGAAAGTGCTTATAATGTGTCATGAGGTGCTAAAGGTGCTTGTTTGTTGAGCAATTGTCCGGTGAATTGACGGAACATGAAGAATTTGGTTCCTGTAATATAATGATATTATTATAGGAATTGGAAGCCTGTTTGTGGCAGATAGTTTGTATGGATTTTCCCCACCCTGTCGATAAAATAAACCTAGATCAAGGAGTATTATGTCTGTCATTGATAGTGAAAGCCATCGGCTTACCGAAGACATCCTCGGTTTCATTGAGGCAGGCGTTGACGCCGAGCTTCCCAGCTTTAACGACTACTCCCTTCGACTGTTCTCCCTGCAATACGACAATAACACCCTCTTCCGGGAATTTTGCGACGCCAAGCAGGTTCGGCCGGGAGACATTGATCGATGGGAAGATGTTCCGATGGTATATAACGACGTCTTCAAAACTCACCTGGTGGCCTCCTTTCCGCTGGAGCAGTCTGTAATGTCCTGCTTGACCGGTGGCACCACCAGCATCACTCAGCGGGGGCGCATCTTCCGGGACGAAGACGGCAAACGCCTCGTATTCGCCGCTAACAAAATGATGACCGGAGCTTACCTCTTCCCCGACTTCGAGGAAGGGCGACGCTGCCGGATTCTGATTCTGGCCCCCAGTCCCGAGTTGGCGCCCTCCATGGGAATGGCCATTGGAATGGATCAGACACGCCGGGCCTTCGGCACGGACAACAGCATGTTCCTGTTGGGCAAGACCGGCATTGACATAAAGAACCTCCTCAAAGCCCTGCGCGAATCCGAGGCCAGCGGCGTTCCGGTAGCGCTGATCGGTGCGACATCCGCCTATGTCTATTTCTTTCAGGCCTGCCGCAGGAAGAAAATTAAGTTCCACCTCCCTCCCGGCAGCCGCATCTGTGACGGTGGGGGGTATCGCGGGAGGTTCGGCCCGGTCAGCCGCGAAGACTACTATGCCATGGTACAGGAGATCCTGGGCATACCTGAGACCCACTGTGTCAACGTGCTCGGCGAAGCAGAAACAGCGACCAACCTGTTCGACGACGCCCTGCGCCGCCACGTCAAGGGTCTTCCTCCGCGCAAGCGTACCCGACCGGTCCCGCCCTGGTCACGTGTACTGGCCATGAGCATCGACGACCTGAAACCTCTGCCGGACGGGGAGGTTGGTCTGCTTGCGCACTGGGATCTGGCCAACGTACCGACCGTACTGTCCGTGATCACCGATAACCTGGGCTACACCACCGATGGCGGCACCGGCTGCGAGATGGTGGGCCGCGCCAAGATCGAGAACGGCAAAGTTTCGCCGCTGCCTGATGAAACCCCGGCCAGCCCGATGGGCGACTCGGCCATCTTCCGCATGCTGGAGACCTACACCAACTTTTCCATCGACTTCAAGATGATGGTTGCCAAGGACCCGAAAATCGCGCCAAGTGTGCGCGAGGAGATCGAAGCCAGACCGGGATCGGTCGCCTCATGCCCGCAGGTCGTGGACGAAATCCTTGTGGCCCAGGCCGATCAGGAAGCCGCCAAATTGCGGGATGACTCCCTGAACACCTTCAGGGACCAGACCGATCGTCCGCTTGAGTGGTACAAGGCCGAAGAGGATAAACAGGTGCTCATGGACCATCCGGCCGGACTAAAGTCGGAAAAACCGGTGGCAAACGAAGGCAGGCAGAAAGACAGTTGACAGCCGATACCTGATAGCGGCAGCTGACTCAAGGAAAATCCATGACCATACAACGTGTAGCGCTCATCACGCCGCCCTACCATTCCGGCGTTGTCGAATCGGCCGGAACCTGGCTGAACGTCGGTTTTGTGTATATTGCCGGTGCGTTGCGTGCTGCGGGCTACGAAGTCGATTACTATGATGCCATGTCGCTGTGGCACAAATGGCCCGAGATAGAAACCCGCATTCGGGACTTCAACCCGGACGTAGTCGCAACCACCTCGTTCACCGCCTCCATCGTCCACGCGCTGGAACTGACGGCCCTGGCCAAGAAGATAAACCCAGGCATCGTCACAGTCCACGGCAACGTCCACGCCACCTTCTGCTTTGAGGAGATCCTCAAGGAAGAACACGACACCGTCGACTTCATCGTGCGCGGCGAAGGGGAAGTTACCCTGGTCTCCCTGCTTGACTGCCTCAACGCCGGGGGAGACCCGGCCCGGGTTCCCGGCCTGGCCTTCCACCGCAGCGGGGCCGTAGTCGTCACCCCCAAAGCCCCCTACATCCACGACCTCGACGCCCTGCCCCTGGCCTGGGATCTGGTAGAATGGCCTATTTACAGCTACCGGGCCAAGAACAACGCCCGCCTGGCCATCGTCTCCTCCTCGCGCGGCTGTATGGAGAGATGCTCCTTCTGTTCCCAGCAGCTCTTCTGGTCCCAATCCTGGCGCGCCCGCAGCCCAGAGAACTTCATCGCCGAACTGGAACTGCTCCACAACACCTACGGAGTCGAAGTCGCCATGCTGTCCGATGAAATCCCGACCTTTGACCGGGAACGCTGGGTCAGGATCCTCGACCTGATGATCGAACGCAAGGTAGGGGTCAAACTCCTCCTGGAAACCAGGGTAGACGACATCCTGCGTGATGCCGATATCATGGACAAATACCGGGAAGCCGGGGTCGAGCACATCTACGTCGGCGTCGAAGCCGGTGATCAGGCCACGCTCGACCTCTTCAACAAGAACACCAAGGTCGAGCAGTCCAAAATGGCCATCGACATCATCAACAACGCCGACATCGTCTCCGAGACCTCTTTTGTGCTGGGGATGCCCGACGACACCCCGGAATCAATAGCAAAAATTGTCGAACTGGCCAAACACTACAACCCGGACATGGGCTTCTTCCTGGCCATAGCCCCCTGGCCCTACGCCGAGCTCTATCCTGAACTGGAACCGTACGTAGCCACCAAGGATTACCGCAAGTACAACCTGGTGGAACCGGTCGTCAAACCGAAGAACATGACCCTTGAAGAACTGGAGCAAGAGCTGGGTAAAGCATCCCAGAAGTTCTTCATGCACAAATTCCAGCACCTGCACGAGCTCACCCCCTGGAAGCAGGAATTCATGTTATCGGTCCTGGACCTGCTGATCAACCATTCCTACCTGGCCGGTCAGATGAAAGCGGCCATGAAAGAGGGGGGAAAAGAAATGCCACTCGAGGTGATTGAACTCCTCAGGAGCGTCAAGGGACACGGCCAGGGGACGCCCCATACCTTGGCCCCGATACCCTAGCAACAGAGAAGGTGCAGCATTGATAAGAGGAGAATCATGAATCTGAAGAAAATCTTCGTAGTGCTGAACGGTTTTGTGCATGATTTTGCTTCCGGCATCTGGCTGGCCGCCGTTGCCGCCATCGGCATGCTGCATGGCGCCCACCTTCGCGAGCCGACGCTGACAGCGGTCATCAACCCGCTGGAACGGCACTTCTTCTGGTGGAGCGTGGCTGCCATGCTGGTCATCCTGGCCACCGGCGCCGGTCGTACCTTTACCTACGTCGATAACTGGTACGGCGCCGATGCCGAGCGGGTGCGCCGCCGCATGCTGATCATCAAGCACGTGCTTCTCCTGGCCGTTTTCGCTCTCGGCTACTGGTACGTCGTGGCACGCGTGTTCCATTAATGCCGGACAAACGAATTCTGTCGGCTACCTGTCAAACCGCCCCGCGCAATCCTCCTGCCCGCCGCGAATCTTCTCCACCCCGTGACCGACTACCGGCCAGACCGCCGCCAGATTCTCGACTGCTCCCTTGGGGCTGCCCGGCAGATTGATGATCAGCGACTTGTTGCGGATACCGGCCACGGCCCGCGACAGGGCCGCCATGGGGGTGATCTTCAGGCTCTCCAGGCGCATCAGCTCACCGATGCCGGGGATCATCCGGCCGCAGACCTGCGCCGTAGCCTCGGGGGTCACATCCCGGGGCGAGACCCCTGTGCCGCCGGTGGTCAGGATCAGGTCGGCGATGTCACGGTCAGCCCAATCGGCCAGCACCTCTACAATCTGCTCAAATTCATCCGCGATGACCTGGGCATGCACCGTGCGTACGCCGCGCTCGGCCAGCCAGGACGACAGAGCCGGACCGCTCTCGTCGGTCCGTTCGCCCCGCGAGCCCTTGTCGGACAGGGTCAGGATTGCCGCTCTGATCTGGTTCATACATGCTCCTCCCGCCGATAGATGCCACTCTTGCCGCCTTCCTTGAACAGCAGCCTGATGTCACCAATGCTGATCGACTTGTCACTTCCCTTGCACATATCATAGATCGTCAGGGCCGCCAGAGCCGCGCCGGTCATGGCTTCCATCTCGACCCCGGTCCGCTCGAAGGCTCGCACCGTGCATTTCACGGAGATGCAGCCGGCAGGCTGGTCCTGCTCAAAATTCACCGCCACGTGGTGGATGGCCAGCGGATGCGAGAGCGGAATCAGCTCCGGCGTCCGTTTGGCGGCCTGGATGCCGGCCAGCCGCGCCACCCCCAGCACATCCCCCTTGGCCACGCCGCCGCTGTTGATGGCCGCCAGCAGTTTCGGGGACATATGCACAAGAGCTTCGGCAATGGCGGTGCGCAGAGTGGGCTGCTTGGCGGAAACATCCACCATCACCGCATTGCCTTGTTCATCAAAATGATTAAAGTTCATAGTCTCACCTCCGCCTGTCAATGTCCCAAGCCCACCCCGCCGGCGGCGGCGTTCTGAGGCAGGTACTGTTCAAACTGCTTCTTGTCGATGGAGCAGCGATAGGCCTCTTCCGGGTTGACCTTCTTGGTCTTCAGCAGGTCCAGCAGATGCTGATCCATCAACTGCATGCCGTCCTTCTTGGCGGTCTGGATGATGGAGGGGATCTGGAAGGTCTTGCCCTCGCGGATCAGGTTGGCGATGGCCGGCGTGCCGACCATGATCTCCAGCGCCGGCACACGACCCTTGCCGTCAACGGTCTTGAGGAGCTGTTGACAGACCACCCCCTTCAGCGACTCGGACAGCATGGCCCGCACCTGCTCCTGCTGATCGGTGGGGAATACGTCGATGATGCGGTCGATGGTCTTGGCGGCGGTGTTGGTGTGCAGGGTGCCGAAGACCAGGTGCCCGGTCTCGGCGGCGCTCATGGCCAGCTGGATGGTCGTCAGGTCGCGCATCTCTCCCACCAGGATGATGTCCGGGTCCTCGCGCAGGGCCGCACGGAGGGCCGAGGCGAAGCTCTCGGTGTGCTCGCCGATCTGGCGCTGATTGAGCAGCGACTCCTTGTTCTCGTGGATGAACTCCAGCGGGTCCTCCAGGGTCAGGATGTGCTCCCTGCGGGTAGAGTTAATCAGATCGATCATGGCCGCCAGGGTGGTGGATTTGCCCGAACCGGTCGGCCCGGTCACCAGCACCAGTCCCTTTTTGTAGAGAGTCATGCGCCGAACCCCCTCCGGCAGGCCCAGTTCGTCGGCCGACAGGATCCGGGTCGGGATGATGCGGAAAACCGCTGCCACCCCGCGGTGGGTCATCAGGATGTTGCCGCGGAAACGGGCCAGATCCGGCACGGAATAGGCAAAATCCAGATCCTTTTTTTCCATGAAATGCGCCTTCTGCTTCTCATCCAGGATCTCCATCAGCA
The DNA here is from genome assembly GCA_016650295.1 of Desulfuromonadales bacterium. Lineage (GTDB taxonomy): Bacteria > Desulfobacterota > Desulfuromonadia > Geobacterales > Pseudopelobacteraceae > CAIPTY01. Next base: position 25,190 of record JAENWA010000032.1, read on the forward strand.
CTACCATCAGCTCATCGTGTCCCAGCGACTTGAACTGCAGACGGGTCATCTCGCCATGCAGGCGGAAGATGGGCGGGTTGCCGGAAGAGAGGTGCAGGTCGGATGCCCCCTGTTCCTTCATCATCTTGAAAAGTGCATCTATCTTGGCCATGTTGGAGTACCTCGTGTCACATGATTACGGATGCAATGTATTCTTCCGGTGAAACCTCTCCGTCCATAAGCAACCGCAGACCGGCCTGCTCGATACTCTGGTGTCCGGCCAACTTCAGACAGTCTTCCAGCGCGGCCACGGTGTCGGCCTGCTCGAAGACCCGCAGAAACGGCTCGTCAAAGAGGATCACGTCCAGCAGGAAGCACCGTTCGCTGAAACCCCGCTGACCGCATACATCACAACCGGTTGAGCGGTAGAAGGCGGCCGGCGGCTGTTCCAGCCGCATGGCGGCCAGTTCCTCGCGCGACGGCAGGTATTCAACCCGGCACGATGGGCAGAGGTGCTGGATGCCGGTAAATGAGATCAACCCGTTGACAAAGACCGGCAGGAAATAATTTTTCTGCTGGTATAACAGCAGCTGCCGCAGGGCGGTGCGGTTGTTGGGCATCTCCAGGCCCGCCAGAACCTGCTTGCCGTGCACGGCCGCCCGGCAGGCAGCTGAAAAGGTCGATCCCTCGGTGACATCCGCGATTACCAGAATATCCGGGTCGTGGTCGAGACTGTCCATGATCAGCCTGGCGCGCTCCGCCCCGGATTCGGGCAGCGCGATGCGCGGAAAGTGTTTCTGCATCCGCCCCGGCCCACCGCCCAGAATAATGACATTTCTGCCGGTCGTATCCATCTCCTCCAGCATCAGATCCATGAAACGGTCGCGCTCCCGGGCGTTACGTGAGGCAAAGAAGGTGATGCCCCGGCCGGCCCGTGCCAGCAGTGCAAAAGCGGATTCCTGCGCCGGCGGCAGATGCAGTTCCACCAGGCGGTCCGGTACGCGGGCGCTGACATGCAGCCGGATGGTGATGAAGTCGCCCCCCTCTCCCGGCATCATGGCAATCTGGAAGACCGTTTCCCGTGAACGGTAGGAGAAACTGAGCAGGCCGCTGCCGGACTGCGGGACATGGGCAGCCTTGCGCAGACGGAGAGAAAATTCGGGAAAGTGGTTGGGCGCCAGGGTGCCAATGGTGGCGACCGTTGTGCCCTGTCTCCCGCGAATCAGCACCACATCGCCGAAAGGCTGCAGCGAAAGCGAGGTCAGCCTGTGCTGCAAAATGTAGATCAGCAGGTAATCCAGCAGGATACCGCCGCTCAGGTCGGCATTGACTGCCTCAAGGCTGTCTTCGGAAAACTCCGTGGATTCAAAACCCATGCTGTCATGCTGGACAGAGCCATAGAATGCGTCGATCATTTCCCGGATCTCACGCAGCAACGCGACCGAGACGTTGACACTGCAGCCGCTCTCCCGCTCGATTGCCTCAACCGCCGGACGATTGAGCGGGTCGGCCAGGGCGATGTTCAGTTCTCCGCCGGCCCGGATCAGGGGTATGCAGTTATATGTGCGGGCCATGGCGGCCGGTATCAGGGCAACAGCCAGCGGATCGATCATATCCTGCTTGAGGCGGATATAGGGTATGTCCAGCTGGTTGGACAAGGCCCAGTCAATATCCTCCTGGGTGACGATGCCCAGGTTCAGCAGGGCCTCACCGAAGCGGCAGCCGGATCGTTTCTGTTCCTCCAATGCCGAGTTGACATCATCCGCGGTAATAATCTGGGAGTCGGAGAGGATCTCTCCCAGCGTTCCTTTTCTGATGTTGGACATGGCGTCCTCCGGTAATAACGTGACAGTAGTATTATCCGTCGCTGCGGTCGCTGCGGTTCTCGAAACGGGTATGTTCACCGATAAAGGTCAGTTCGATGGTGCCCAGGGCGCCGTTGCGCTGCTTGCCGATGATGATCTCGGCGTTGCGCTCATGCCCCTTGCTGCAAGTAGTATCCGGCTTGCGACAATCCTCGCAGTAGACGGTTTCGCGGTAGACAAACATGATCACGTCGGCATCCTGCTCGATGGCTCCCGACTCGCGCAGGTCGCTCATCATCGGGCGTTTATCGGCGCGTTTTTCCAGTTCGCGGTTGAGCTGTGACAGCGCCACCACCGGCACCTCCAGCTCCTTGGCCAGCGCCTTGAGCGATCGTGAGATCTCGGAAATCTCCTGCTGGCGGGATTCGGGATTGTTGCTGCCCTTCATCAATTGCAGGTAGTCGACGATGACCAGGCCGATATCGTGCTCGCTCTTCAAGCGGCGCGCCTTGGAGCGCAGCTCCAGCACGCTGATGGAGGGCGAGTCATCGATGAAGATCTTGGCGTTGTGAATAATACCGGCTGCCTGGGCCAGGCGCGGCCAGTCCGAATCATGGAAATGGCCGGTACGCATCCGGCCGAAGTCGACCCGGGCGATGGAGGCCAGAAAGCGCATCACCAGTTCTTCCTTGCCCATTTCCAGGGAGAAGATCACCGTGGGGCTTTTCTTTTTGTTATGCGGATTGGCGCTGGCATACTCAGCGATGTTAAGTGCCAGGGTGGTCTTGCCCATGGAAGGCCGGGCAGCGATGATGATCAGGTTGCCGGGCTGAAAACCGGCTGTTTTGTGATCCAGGTCCACATAACCGGTCGGCACGCCGGTGACATGCTCCTTCTGATCGTACAGGCTCTTGAGGATATTCATGGCGTCTTTGAGGACCGCCTGCACCGGTACATACTGGGGTCGCGATTTGTTTTCGGAGATCTCGTAGATCTCCTTCTGGGCCTTGTCCAGCAGTTCTTCCACATCGGCCTGTTCATCGTAGCCGCGACTGACGATCTCGGTCGCCACGCTGATCAGTTTTCGATTGGTGGACTTTTCCTTGACCATCTTGCAGTAGTAGGCGATGTTGGCCGCCGTGGGGACATAATCCACCAGGGTCGCCAGATAGGCCGCCCCGCCGATCTCTTCCAGCTCTCCGGCCTTTTTGAGCATATCGGTCATGGTGATAAAATCGCACGGTTCGCGCAGGTCGGACAGCTTCATCATGGACTGGAAGATCTTGCGGTGACTCTCGCGGTAGAAATCCTCCGGCGTGAGCATCTCCAGCACCCGGTTGATGGCGTCGTTGTCGATCAGGATGCCCCCCAGGATGGACATCTCTGCCTCCAGGCTCTGGGGGGGAAGTTTTCTAAGGTCTGTGTCGCTCATATTCGTACGTATTTTCCTCTTGTAAGTTTAATATCCGATGAATTCTGTTAGCTGCCGACAAGCTCCATAAAATCGCCCACGGTAATGATCCTGGTCTGTTTGTAGTTCTTCAGGACCAGCAAATTCTGGTCGCCGGTAATTAGAAATTGAGCGCCACCACTGTCAGCTACCGCAAGAAACATGTCATCGAGAGGATCGCGACAGATCCCGGTTACCTGCTCGATAATCTCCACCGGTTCCACAAAGGGGAGGATTTCTTCATTCAAGATAGCGCGAATCTCCCGCAAAGAAAGTTTGAATTTCGGATACGACAGGACTTTTCTGAATTCAGCGAATGTCTCCTTGGATACCAGCGGGATAATGCGGCCGGTCTTCCACAAGTCACGCAGCATTCCAACCCGGCCACTGAAGAGAAGAGCCGAGATTAGGACGTTGGTATCGAGGACAATCCGCAGGGGTGCTATCTTCTGGCCCATTTAACCGCCTCGGTCACATCATTCTCGTCAATACCGAGCTTCCGGATTTTTTCACGGATGCCTTCCAGGGAGGCATTCAGTGGTGTCACCTTCACCGGGGTCAGTACGATGCGGTTATCTTCCACCACGGCATCAAACAGGTCGATACCGGGAAAGTTGCCGACGATTTCCTTGGGCAAGGTCAGCTGATTTTTCGATGTTTTTTTGGCAAGCATTATTCCTTACCTCCTTACTATAAGAATAGTCGAGTTTATTGGCGCGGACAACCAGAATTTAGCAGTGTCTAAATTTACTTATCTCCGATGGCGGTGGATAACCTCTTTCACCGCCTCTACCACATCCGCAGCATCTTCATCGGTCATTTTCGGAAACAGCGGCAGGGAAAGGATGCGTTCCGAGGCATAGCTGGCGTTGGGCAGTTCAGAGTCGGCCACCGGCAGATGCTCGCGATACCAGGCGTGGTGGTGGATGGCCTTATAGTGCAGGCCGCTGCCGATGTTACTCTTCTTGAGCTCCTCCATAAAGCTGTCACGGTCGATGGTCAGCTGTTCGATCCTGACCAGCGGGGTGTAGAGGTGCCAGGCGTGGCGCTGCTGGTAGGGGGCGTAGGCCGGCAGGGCCAGTTCCGCCATATCCGCCAGTTCCCGGTTGTAGAACTCGGCGATGTCGCGGCGGCGGTCGATGAATCCGTCCAGCCGGGGCAGCTGATGGATGCCGATTGCGGCCTGGATATCCATCATGTTGTATTTGAAGCCGGGCAGCAGGATGTCGTAGTTGGGGGTGCCGCTGGCGGCAAAACGCTTCCAGGCCTCGCGGCTCATGCCGTGGAACTTCATCAGGGAGATCTCTTCGGCCAGGTTTTCATCGGCGGTGCAGACCATGCCCCCCTCGCCGGTGGTGATGTTCTTGTTGGGGTGAAACGAGAAGATCGAGATGGAATCCAGGGAGCCGATCCGTTTGCCCTTGTATTCCGTACCGACGGCGTGGGCGGCATCCTCGATGATCGTCAGACCGTGCTCTTTCGCCAGGGCAAAGAGCGGGTCCATGTCACAAGCCTGTCCGGCGAAATGCACCGGGATGATGGCGCGAGTGGCGGGCGTAATCTTTTCGCGGACTTTGGCCGCGTCGATGTTGAGGGTGCCTGGCTCGATATCGGCCAGCACCGGCGTCCCACCGCACAGGATGATCATGCTGACCGTGGAGGCAAAGGTCATGGGGGTGGTGATGATCTCGTCCCCCTCCTTGATTTTCAGTGCCAGCAGGGTCAGGTGCAGACCGGCGGTGGCCGAGGTCAGCGGCACGGCATAGGGTGCGCCCACATAGGCCTTGAAGGCCTCCTCGAAGCGCTTGACCTTGGGGCCGGTGGTGATCCAGCCGGATTTGAGCGAATCGACGACCTCGTTGATCTCGGCGTCTTCGATGGTCGGGGTGGAAAAGGGGAGGAAGGTTGTACGCATGGTGTTGGGTGCTCCTTGAGAAGTTGTTCGATAACCTAGCATGGAAGTAGAAGACAAGAAAGCAGCAACAAGCTATTCACCTGCTTTGCCCATTATTGGTGCCTTTGCAATCTTAGCGCTCGTTGTTAATATTCACTTTCAAACTGCTTGTGGACCCAAAGAAACTCTTTACGCTTGTTCTGTACTCGGACAAGCCCACCAAAGCTAGCGTCCTTCTCCTTCAATAACGCGTGTAGTTGCCTCAAAGTGGCTCCTTTTGCCTGAATTACCTCGCCTTGTTCTAAATCAGGCGCATCGTTATGTCCGAGCCACGCCCCTGATTTTTCTCCTCCCTTTAGAACGGAATCGATGCTTTTCTGGCCAAAGTCCAACTCTTTTTCAATGCCTTTGTATGTAACATTGTCGAGTGCAAGTTTGGTTGCTGAAGCAGCCACAGGTAGCACGAGACTGAGTGTTCCAGTGAGCACCTTGAAGAAAGGAGCAGCTTTGACAAACCAATCTCGTGGAAGATCCAGCTCATAGACACCACAACAATCATCTTTTCCATTTAATGCCGGGAGCGGCAAACGGGAATGTTCGCACCATAGTGTCAGACGAAATTTCTGGTTTACCCACTTTGGCCGATCAAGAAATCTGGGATCGACTGGCTGGAAACTAAACAGCCGCGGTCCGTCTTTGGCCTCATCGATTAAAATTTGGATCATATTTGTAAAAGCATCTTCAACTTGACTCATAATACGCCGGTCGTTTTGGTCAAGCTGATGATAGTGCTCCTGTTCACTCTTAATGTGCTGGTATGAAAGTTCACGAATCGTGTCCAGTCTGGAACGCATCTCGTCGAACCCTTTAGAAAACAACACTTCAATTGACGTGCGCTGTGCGGATGGCGCATTGCGAAGAAGGCAATCAATATTTTGCCATTCATCACATACAGGGCATGGATAGTCTGGTTTATTTCGTTTTTTACTTTCTATGAGTTTCTGCACTTCAAACAAGCCTATACCAGGAACACCTTTACCGCATGGCACTACGCATGGCACCATCACCTTGCACCGTAGGCCCGACCAAAAGCTCTCAACAAGCCACTTCACTTCATTCGTTAGTACAGACAGAAATCGCTCAGGATATGGAGCACGTACGGTGATACGTACATCGTTTCCAATATATTCCAATAAAGCACGTCCATTGTAGTCATCATCAAGCACAAGCCCGCGTTGCCAATGCACACTTTCCATGAAATTCAAGCGACCAAGCGAATACTTGTGTAAGCGCACAATCAATAGATAAAAAAGCCCTTCTGCAGTTGCCGATTGACCGCTTCCCGCATCTACTATCTGGCAAATTTGTACCTGCTGTCCATCTCCTTCATCTGCACTGTCAGTCCATCCAGGGATCTGTGCAGGGCGGGTATCGGGAACCAGTTGTGCGATCAGGCTGGCTCCTTCATTTCCATCATCAGAAAGTCCTACTACACGATAGGATAAGTCGAAGCGTTCCATCAATCGCAAGAAAACAAAATGTACATCCGCTGGATATCGGTATAGATCTATCTTGCTCGGATCGTTCCACAACAAACGTAGGCTGGAAAAACTGACCAAACCATGAGTGTCACGGGTTTGCTTGTCGTCAAGGACTAAACTGATTGCCGTGGCTAGCCAATCCGGTTTAAGGATTACAATATCCCGTAAAAATGGATCGTGCTCGTAATGGATCAAATGACCCAGGCGATGAGAAATACGCACAAGGTCTAGTGCTTCCACCTCATCCATCTTGTTCTCGCCAAATATTTCAATAACACGTTCAAACGAAAGATAAGCCACCCCTGTTTGCTGTAGAGCTTCGCGCGCACGCTGCCACCGAGCCGGCACAGAACGCCCCATATCGGGCAGACTTGCTGCAACTCTAGTGATCGCTTCTTTTAGTTCTGAAATGCCTTCACGCTCACCGGTAATGTCATCCGGTTTGCTATCCACATGGAAGAAGTCTAGTACTGTCTCATGACCAAACAGGTCGTAAATCTCCTGCCGGTCAATGTCCGGCTGTCGCTGTCCTGGTTCACCATGAGTGGCTACGACCAGAATCTTGGCATCCGGCTCACGATGTTTAACCAGCTTGATCCAATCTTTGACAAAACCTTGGGTTGGCCCTTCACGCGGTTTCCAAACAACCAGATAGACTGCCGGAGCGCTGAAGAACAACTGGTGTGTTGGGCGGTATACTCGCTGGCCACCAAAGTCCCATCCATTAAGTGTGATATCAATTCCATTTTCTGGATTCCTAACAGAAACGGGTTTTATTTCGATACCATGCGTAGATTCGCGTTCCACCCATGGATCTCCTCGTAACGCGCCGAGTAGACAGCTTTTCCCAACCTCACCCTCACCAACCAAAATGAGCTTTGCTTCGTTCAAAACTACTTGCTCTTCCGCTTGCGCGCGCAGGTATCGCATGACAGCGTCAAGCCCTTCTTCATATGCCGCTGCTAATTCAGGATGTAGTGGATTCCCTCCAAGTTGAAGTTTTTCAAGTTGGTGGAGTTGAGCCAAACTTGATGGCATCATTGTTAACATGTTACCAGCGTCTTCAGCATATGAGGCATTCCACGATATCTCAATTCCACCCAAAACAAGAATTTGCAGCCGATTAAGTTTTGAAATAGAGTCGGGGAGATTTTCGATTTGGTTATTGAGCGCATAGAGTTCAACTAAATTTACGAGGTTACAGATACATTTTGGAAACTCCGTAAATTCATTTGAAGATATGGAGATACGCCTCAAGTTAGTAAGCAGAGTTAGAGATTCCGGTAGCTCCTTCAGTTTATTGATCCAAAGCTCCAAATCTACTAACTGCTTGAGCTGGCCAACACCATTTGGAATCTTTGTCAGATTGTTAAAAGAGAGGTTCAGTGTTTGTAACTGTATTAGCTGTCCTATGCTCTCAGGAAGTTTTACCAGTTCATTATGGGAGATATTCAACGATTGCAACTGCTTTAGCTGGCCCAAACTCTTTGGCAGCTTCTTCAGATTGTTTTGGGAAAGATTCAATATTTGTAATTGCTTAAGATGTCTAAACCAATCAGGTAACTCTGTTAATTCATTAGAGCTGAGGTCCAACAATTGTAACTGATTTAATCGCCACATACTATTTGGTAACTTTGTTAACTCGATACTGTGGAGGTGAAGCGATTGCAATTGTGTAAACTGTCCCATCCACTCTGGTAACTCTTTCAATTCGTTTTCGGAGAGACTCAGCGATTGCAACTGTGTAAACTGCCCCAACCACTCCGGCAATTCAGTCAGTACGTTGTCGGAGAGATCCAACGATTGCAACTGTGTAAGTTGCCCCAACCACTCCGGTAACTCAGTAAATTCGTTAGAACTGAGGTTCAGTGCCGTTAGCTGGGTAAGCAGACTCAAAAATTTCGGTAGTTCTGCGACATTTGCTAAGTCGTCCATTTGAAAGCTTAGATCAAGTTCTGTAGCTCCAGTTTTTAGTGCATCTTCAATCATTTCTTTTGCTGTTTTATCCGCCACACCATGTGCCATAGTCACCACCTCAAGAATATATGTGAGACAAGTTTGAATTTATGTAACTCATAAAGACACACTCACGCCGCCAACTCTCCCACCCCAAACGAATCCGCCTGCCTCAACTCAACTCCCCGCTCAAACCCAGGCAAAAGCTCTGCGATAAAAAATATTAGTGAACTTCAGCATAACACAGGAGCGTGGGCATCCTGCCTGCGTTTCAAGCGGACGTTTCGCTTGAATTGACTGCAAACAAATGTATTCGGGCATAACCCCGCCCGAAACACAGGCAGGATGCCTATGCTCCGGAAGAACCAAGCTATCATATCTCGGTACAAAACAAATTATGTTACTTGACTTACCAAACTAACCAAGGTAACTTTACTAACATGACAACAACACAAGAAGCAAAACGAAAAAAAACGTTTCCCATTGAGATTGAGGAAGACCTTCACAAGGCCCTCAAATTCAAGGCGATTGAATCGGATATGACGCTCCATGCCTATATTATCGAGGCGCTCAATTCTCGGGTTCGTGAGGATTCTGCTGCCTATGCTGGCAAGGGTAACGCACAAACTTCAAGCACGGGAGACAAACCATGATCGCCGCCAGTCACCTGGACATTGGCCGGGTCGCGCATGAAAACCAGGCGGATGATGCTCCTGTGCGGATCATCCATGGTGATGTTCGTCAAGAGCTGGCCAACCTTGCCGATGAGACGTTTCACTGCTGCGTAACATCTCCGCCGTACTGGGGAATGCGTGATTACGGCTATGAGGGGCAGATCGGCGCGGAAAGCCGCATTCAGGACTATATCGAACATCTGGTCGCCGTGTTTCGTGAGGTACGCCGGGTGCTGCGCAGTGACGGTACACTCTGGCTCAATATCGGCAACACCTACACATCCGGCGGCAGAACATGGCGACAGTCCGACTCCAAAAATGCGGGACGCGCCATGTCGTATCGCCCCGATACACCGGAAGGACTCAAACCCAAAGACCTGATCGGTGTGGCCTGGATGCTGGCCATGGCCCTGCAACTTGACGGTTGGTATCTCCGTTCCGACATCATCTGGCACAAACCTAACTGCCAACCAGAATCCGTCAAGGACCGCGTAACAGTGTCTCACGAATACCTGTTCATGCTTTCAAAGAGCGAGTCCTATTACTTTGATCAGGATGCCATCAAGGAACCGACTGCTGACGGCAAAACCCGCAAAAACAAACGGAGCATCTGGAGCATCAATACTGAACCCTGCAAGGAAGCTCACTTTGCGGTTTTCCCACGGGCCTTGGTGCAACCTTGTCTGCTCTCTGGTTCGCCGCATGACGGGCTGGTACTTGATCCGTTTTTCGGCAGCGGCACGGTTGGTGTGGTCGCGGTTGAAACCGGGCGGCGGTGTGTCGGGATAGAGCTGAAGGCCGACTATGTCGAGATAGCGCGGCAGAGACTGCGCAATGCGCTACCGCCGCTCATGCCGGAACTTGCTGCTGCGGCTCCTCGAAGCGCCACGTCGCGTGAACGATACACGACGCCTTCATTAGGCCTTTGATCTGTAACTTTCTTTCACCACCCCCGTCAAAATATAGGCTGAAAAGGGCCTGCCCGTTTTCCTCCACGTAGCAGTATCCCGGCTTGGGGTACTGCCTGCTTTCCATCCGCATTTCAAAACGGCCATCCTTGGCCATTTCCAGAATGTTTTTCGGGATTTCCACAAGTTCATAGAGATAGTCAGGTGAACCCTTGCGGAGCGCCCGCAACACCAGAATACGGTTGATTCCCGCCAGGTTGTCAAGAAACTGCTGTCGCAGCCCGATCAAGTCGTCAAGATTATCACCCCAATGACCGCCACCCAACTCCATGAATTTCGAGATATGAAGGGTTGAGAGGCGAATCCCCTTGGCCGCCTCGGTTTTCAGGGAAAATTTCTGTCCTGCAATGGACAGGTCATGACCACGTGTTCCCCGTGGCGCCAAAAGAGCCGCACAACCCGATGTCATCAATACCATTTCCAGCGCAAACTCAAACTTGTCCTTGGAAAAGGGCTCACGGGAAAAGCTGTGATGCAGGCGCAATACATCACCAAAATCCAGCAGCGAACCGTATGAAATGATGTCTGAATCAGGCGCCCGGTATATCTCCCACGGTTGCAAGAACACCGATACCACACGATCAATCAGCTCAAGACGATAGTCACTCAGGTCGGGAATAGCAGCTAACAGCCTTTGAATACGTACCTTACGATTCATTTGTCCACCTAATGATTGGGTTCATGCAAAAAAAATATCAACGATTCAGTCCAACAGGCAACGCCAACCGTTACTCCAATCTACCCCACCCGATACCGTCCCGGACCTTCCTTCACCATATTCAACTCCGCCGGATCACGCTCGAATATTTCCCACAAAAGGAGCGTAATTCCGGGCAACGCCACCAGCGGCAGTTCCTCGTTCCAGGCGAAGATCTCGGCCCGCCCATACGCTCCTTCCACAAGGGCATAGCGTTCAACCAGATCGTTTTGCGGATCGACAAGCAGGTATTCCGGCACTCCGAAGCGTTCGTACAGTTGCAGCTTCAGGCGTTTGTCCATCAGGGGATTGGAAGGTGAAAGCACCTCGATGACAAGATCGGGGGCTCCCTGGATATTGGCTTCGAAAATCCTGCTTTTATTGCAGACTACCAGCACATCGGGCTGAACGATGTTGTAGTCGTCAAATACCACATCCGTCGGTGCAATGAACGGGGTACAGGGTTTTCCCTTGAGCTGTTCGCGAATGGTGGAATAGAGGTTGCCGGTAAGCTTCTGGTGTTTGATGTTGGGGGCGGCGGTCATGTTATAGGCCTGACCGTTAATGATCTGCCAGCGCTCCGTCTCCGGCCAGTCCCGGTAGTCGTTCAATGAAAAACGGTGCGGTTCATTTTCTGACGGGAATGCCATACTTGATCCTCCGTTGGAATTGATACGCAAAAAAACTGTTCAAGGTACCTGTTACCGGTTACTGATCAGCACTCTCCGTCCCGCTTCGCCCTTGACAACCGGCCGAGGGTCCAGCAATGGCCGCAGGCCATTCAGTTCCCCTTTATTAAGGAACACCAGGACGTGCTTCTCGCTGCCCCATAGCGCCAGCAAGGCTTGCTGATCGGGAAACCAGGCCGTTTGGTCGCCCTGCCTGCTTCCAAACTCAAGTTCATCGATCTTGCCGGTCACCAGTACCCTGCGGCCGGTGTACCATGAGACCGCTTGCATCGGGCCATAGGTGACGATCGCTGTGTCCGGGCCGGCCAGTGCAGCGGCCTTCAGGGCCAGTTCGCGGGGAGACTCGGCGCGGGTGATCTCGCCCATGATCAGCCGCGGTACCAGGATTTCAAGCAGAAACGAACCGATACATAGTACCACGAACATCCGCATCGGATTTTTGCCGGTGCTATTCAAGGTTCCAAGCCCCTGGAACAGGAACAGTCCCCCCAACGTGACGACGGCCGCAACCGAAAAAGCCGGGGCGTGGCTGACAAACTGCGCCAGGGGGGCTGACCAGCCGGGGACACGGCTGCTCAGCAGAGCAGCTGCCTGGGGCAGCCGGGCATAGGCCAGGGCTGCCGCACCCAGTACCAGCAGAGCCAGACCGAGCAGCATGGCCGCCCCCTTCAGCTCCCTGCTGCGACCGGCCGAGAGCAGGTCGATGCGCTGGCCGATCAGCATGGCCAGGGGCGGGAAGATCGGCAGGATGTAGGGGATCAGCTTGGAGCCTGATTTCGAGAAGAACAGGAATATGACGGCAATCCAGATCAGCAGGTACAGGCCGGCCCGCCCTTCCTCGTGGTTCCGGTCGCGCCAGGCCCTGACCAGTGCGCCGGGGATGAAGAACGACCAGGGCAGCATGGTGCCCAGCAACACCGGGACAAAGAACCAGAAGGGCTGGTTGCGGCCATGCACCGTGCTGGTGAAACGCTCGAAGTGCTCGTGGATGAAGAAGAAACGGGCAAACTCGGGGTTCTTCAGCGAGACCGCCACAAACCAGGGCGCCGCCACGGCCAGGAACAACAGCAGTCCGCTTGCCAGGCGCATCTCGGATAGCAGCCGCCAGCGCCGACTGAGCAGAAGATAGAAAAAGATGATGCCGGCCGGAAAGACCATACCGATCAGCCCCTTGGCCAATACGGCCAGGGCACTGAAGACGTAGAACAGGTACCAGGGCAGGGCTTTGGAACGGCGACCTTCGCGGCAGGTGGCTACTATAAAGGAGCCCAGAGCAGCGGTCAGACAGAAGGTCAGCAGCATGTCGGTCAGAATGATGCGCGACTGCAGCACGAAACCGGCCGAAGTCCCCAGGATCAGGGCCGAGAACAGCGCAGCGCGGCGGCTGTAAAGCTTGCGAGCGATGATATAGGTCGCCAGTACCGTCAGCAGACCGCACAGGGCCGAGGGGAAGCGGGCGGCGAACTCGTTCTGGCCGAACAGCTTGAGAGAGGCGGCATTGATCCAGTACAACAGCGGCGGCTTTTCAAAATACTTGACGTAATTGAGGGTAGGGGTGATCAGATCGCCCCGTTCCAGCATCTCGCGGGGGATTTCGGCGTAGCGTCCCTCGTCCGGGTCCATCAACGGTAACCCGCCCAGATATTGGAAAAAAGGAATGCCGAGGCAAACGGCCAGTATCAGCAGGTCACGCAGCCAGCCGCCGGACCCGTTGCTGACAATAGGCTTGAGGTCTCTCATGGGGAGGTCTTCTCCCGCCTGAGCAGATCGAGCGGCTCGACCTTGAAAGGGAGACTGAGCGCGATGGTCTGGTTGGGGTTGGCAACAGCGATTTCACTTTCTCCCGGCGACAGGAGCGTCATGCCGCCGATGGTAATGTGGTCTGCGCGCATGGCCGGCCCGATGACTTCCAGCCGGTCGCCGGCCGAGATACGGTTGCGGACCGCGATCAGCGCCCGTCCGTCCGGCAGCAGATCCTGCACCACACCGACAAATTCGTGGCTGCGGAGATAGGCCGAGTCGTACTCCTGCCCCACCGCCTGCGGTTCGCCGAACAGGAAGCCGGTGGTGTAGCCGCGGTGGCTCATCTTGGCCAGTTCCTCCATCCACTCCGGCCGGCAGCGCCACCCAAGCGGGTCGGCCAGATATTCGTCCAGGGCCTGGCGATAGACCCGCAGCACCGAGGCCACGTAGTTGATCCCCTTCATGCGCCCCTCGATCTTCAGGGAGGCCACGCCGCTTTGCACCAAGGCCGGGATATGCTCCAGCAGGCACAGGTCGCGGGAGTTGAAGATAAAGGTGCCGGTCTCATCCTCCACCACCGGGAAATACTCGCCGGGACGTTGTTCCTCCACCAGGTGATAGCTCCAGCGGCAGGGGTGGGTGCATTCGCCCTGGTTGGCGTCGCGACCGGTCAGCATGCTGGAGATCAGGCAGCGGCCCGAGTAGGAGATGCAGAGCGCGCCATGCACAAAGGCCTCAAATTGCATGCCGGGGACCGCTGTCACCGTCTCGCGGATATTCTCCAGGGTCATCTCGCGGGCCATATTGATGCGGCCGATACCCAGGCGCTGCCAGAAGCGGGCACTGTGCAGGTTAATGGTATTGGCCTGGGTGGAGAGGTGCAGTTCACGCTCGGGAGAGATGCCGCGGACCAGCTCGATCACCCCGGGGTCGGCCACGATGTAGGCGTCGAAGGGCAGCGGGGCCACGCTCTTCAGATACGCCTCCAGGGCGGCCATCATCTCGTTGCGCGGGTAGCTGTTGACCGTCAGGTAGGCCTTGACACCGCGGAGGTGGCAGAGATCCAGCGCCGCACCCATTTCCTCCAGGGAGAAGTTGTCGGCCTTGTTGCGCAGACCGAAGGAGTGACCTCCCAGGTAGACCGCGTCGGCGCCGTAGTGCAGGGCAATTTTCAGTTTTTCCATGTTGCCGGCCGGGGCCAGCAGTTCGGGTTTGGTCACGGGGTTTCCGGTTAGAGTTATTGGATGGATCGGGGTGCAGAATGCTATCACATTATACAGGTCAATAAAACCGAAACCTGTTACACTGAATCCGGCCGGCAGGAAAAACATAATAGCGCTTGTAACCATGCAAAAACACAGCTTTCACTTGACAAATAACAGGTTATCGCTTTAATTGTGGGAAACAGCTATCACATGGGGGGAATTATGGTGTCCGGCAGCAAGTGGATCGCATGTTGCATTTCATGTCTCGCGCTGACCGGTTGCGCAGCCAATGACCTGATGGTGAAGCGTCAGGCCGAGACGGACGCCAAGGTCGAACATCTGATCCAGTCCGCCAAGAAAAATGATCAGCGTTCAAATGAGCTGGCCGACCAGTTCAGAAACCAGGGTGACCAGACCAAAGCTGCTGCCGCACAGTTCAAGCAGCTGGAGAATGCGGTCAGGGAAGTGCGTCAAACCCTGGATGAGCTCAATGCCCGTGTCACACTGCTGGCACTGCAGAATGCCACGCCCAAGATAGAAGTGGTCAATCAGGAACCCGCACTGAAAGGGAGGGATACCGGTCCGCCTGCGGAATACCTCAAGGCCTTCGGACTGTACAGCGCCAACAACTTTGCCGAGGCCATCCCGGCCTTCGAAGCTTTCATGAAAAACCATCCGCAGAGCGATTACGTTGCCAATGCCCTGTATTGGATCGGCGAATGTTACTACAGTATGTCTGACCTGCCCAAGTCAAAAGAAATCTTTTTCCGGGTGGCGGGGACCTATCCGAACAGTTCCAAGGCTCCGGATGCCCTGCTGAAACTGGGATATACCCTTGCCGCCATGAAAGAGAAGGATAAGGCCACTGCCATCTTTGAAAGCCTGATCAAGTCGTACCCCAGCAGCCCTGCTGCGGCAAAAGCCCGAGAACGGCTGACTGCCAATTGAACTCTGCAGGTGAATCCTGCGCCAACTCATGAGTGAAACATTGAGGTGCCTATGAAATCCCGACTGAAGCTGTTACTGCTGGCGTTGACCCTGGCTGTGCCCTGTCTGGCCGTCGCGGCGGAGCAGTCTGACCTGACCATCTATGTCATCAAGCAGGGCGATACGCTCTGGGGGCTTTCGGAACGCTTCGTAAAGGATCCGAAATACTGGCCGGATATGTGGTCAAAAAACAGGGAGATCACCAACCCTCACGTGATCTACCCCGGCCAGAAGGCCCGCGTGTTCCCCGACCGGCTTGAATTTGTACCCAAAGAGGAACTGACCGGACAGAGTAAAAAGGAAACTGCTGCCGCATCCGCTGTACCGGAGACCTTTTCTGAAGTCAGCGGTGAGCGTACCTATTCCGTACGCGGCAGCGAGGGTTTTATCCTTGAATCCGCGGCCAAACCGTCCGGCACTATTATCAGCCTCCACAACAACCGCCACATTGGCGGGGACGACGATATCGTTTATACCGACATCGGCAAGGAACGCGGTGCCAGGGGGGGAGAGAAATTTTCCGTTTTCCGCCGGGACGCAAACATCAGTCATCCGGTTACCAATGAAATCCTGGGAACCAAGATCATCCCGCTGGGAACGATTCAGTTGACCGATCTTGAAAAAAATGCGTCCCGCGCCATTATCACCAAGGCCCATCAGGAAATCATTCCCGGGTCATATCTGCTTCCGGCCCTTGAAAACAACCGGCGCGAGATTTCGCTCAAGATGTCGTCAAAAGAGCTGAAAGGCTACATCGTTGACAGTTTCAGCGGAAGCAACATCATCGCGGCGGGCGACATTGTCTACATTGACTTGGGAAGAGTGCAGGGCGCCGAGCCGGGTAATATGCTCTACGTTGTTCGTGATGTCACCATCGATGCCAGTTACGCAACTGGATATACCGAAAAACTTCCTCAGGAACTGCTCGGGGCGCTGGTCATACTGGAGACCGGGGAGAAGACCGCCACGGCACTGATTGTCAAAAGTATCGATGCGATTTTCAGGGGCGACAAGCTGCTCAGCCAACCGAAATAAGCATCCTGTTACCCTTGAGAAAAAGACCGGCCCACGGCCGGTCTTTTTTTGCCAATTCTCTCTGTTTATCAGAGGCCCGGAGACCCTGGATTGATGAAAGAGCTGCACTGGATAGGTCTTAAATCCATTCCCGGAATCGGCAATGTCACCTTCCGGAGACTGCTGGAGCGCTTTGAAACCCCCGAGGCGGTCTTATCCGAATCTTCCGCAGCGTTTGCAGGCTTCCGCGGAGTCAATCCGGGCGTGGTTGAGGCGATTACAAAAGGAACCTGGCGCAGCTTTGCCGAGTCGGAGTGTGACCGGCTGTCCGCCAGCGGGGCACGGCTGGTAACATTTACAGCAACCGACTATCCAAAATCGCTCTTTGAGATACCGGACCCGCCACCCTTTCTGTATGTACGCGGAGAACTGGGCAGTCATGAAACCGCCGTGGCCATCGTCGGCTCGCGGCGGGCCACCGCCTACGGGATTCAGACTACGACCCGACTGGCCGAAGCGCTGGCCGGTCATGGCATTACAGTTATCTCCGGCATGGCGCGCGGTGTCGATACAGCCGCACACAAAGCGGCGCTGGCCGCCGGCGGACGGACGATCGGTGTACTGGGATGCGGCATCGACCGGGTCTACCCTCCTGAAAACCTCAAACTTTTCCGGGAGACGGCCGAGAAAGGCTGCCTGGTGTCGGAGTTTCCACTGGGCACCCTGCCGCTGGCCGAGAATTTCCCGCGCCGCAACAGGATCATCAGCGGGCTTTCGCGCGGTGTGCTGGTGGTGGAGGCGGCCGAGAACAGCGGCTCGCTGATCACCGCCCAGTATGCGCTGGAACATGGCCGGGATGTCTTTGCCGTACCGGGCAACATCAGCTTTGCCACCAGCCGGGGCAGCAACCGACTGATCAAACAGGGCGCAAAACTGGTGGATTGCGTTGAGGATATCCTGGAGGAACTGCCCGGCTATGGAGCCGCATCAGGGCACGCTGAACTGCCGGCGCCAGCGGCCCGCAGCTTTTCACTCACCCCGAAAGAGGCGGCCATCTACGAAGTTCTGGCCAGGTCGCCGCTGCATATCGACGACATCATCGCCCAAACTGAATTGACAGCCGCCGAGGTTTCCTCTATGTTACTTCACCTTGAACTCAAGGGCGCGGTTCAGCCGCTGCCGGGGACACACTACTCCATTTCATAATATAAAATTACTCCAAGGGATACAGCACGTTATGTCGCATAACCTCGTTATCGTCGAATCGCCTGCCAAGGCCAAGACCATAGAAAAATTCCTCGGACCGGATTACACGGTTCTGGCCTCCTTTGGACATGTCCGGGCACTTCCGAGCAAACAGGGCTCGGTTGATATTGAAAACGGATTCGAGCCCAAGTACCACGTTCTGCCCGAAAGCCAAAAGCACCTCGATGCCATCAAAAAAGCCCTCAAGGGGGCAGATCGACTGCTCTTGGCAACTGACCCCGACCGTGAAGGAGAGGCCATCTCCTGGCATCTGCTGGCAGCCCTGGGGCTGGACAAGAAGAAACCGGGTCTGGAAATCCAGCGGGTTGTGTTCCACGAAATCACCAAAGACGCCATCGTCCATGCCGTCCAGAACCCTCGCTCCATTGCCGTTGAACTGGTAGACGCCCAGCAGGCCCGCTCGGTGCTCGATTATCTGGTCGGCTTCAACCTGTCTCCCTTTCTCTGGAAGAAGATCCGCTACGGCCTTTCGGCCGGCCGGGTCCAGTCGGTGGCGCTGCGACTGCTCTGCGAACGCGAGAAGGAGATCCAGGCCTTTATCGAACAGGAATACTGGACCGTCGCTGCCCGACTGGGGACGGGCCCCGGCCAGGAATTCAAGGCCGGTCTGGTGGATGTGGGGGGCAAAAAGCTCGGCAAATTCGACATCCCCAATCAAGAGATTGCAGCGGGACTGAAAACTGCGCTGCAATCAGGCAGCTACCAGGTCGCCAGGGTCACCAAAACCGAGAAGAAACGTACCCCGGCCCCCCCCTTCACGACCTCGACCCTGCAGCAGGAGGCTTCGCGCAAGCTCGGATTCTCGGCCAAGAAGACCATGTCCACTGCCCAGAAACTCTATGAAGGCATCGCCATCGGTGAAGAGGGGACCGTCGGTCTGATCACCTACATGCGTACCGATAGCGTCAACCTTTCCAACCAGGCTCTCCAGGAGGCCCATGACGTCATCTCGGCCGCCTACGGCAAGGAATACGCTCTGGCCAACCCGCGCATTTACAAGACCAAAACCAAAAACGCCCAGGAAGCCCACGAGGCGGTCCGGCCGACCTATATCGCCAAGACCCCGGCCGAACTGAAAAAATTCTTGACGCCGGACCTGTACAAGCTCTACGAACTGATCTGGAAACGTACCGTGGCCTGCCAGATGGCCGAGGCGCTTCTGGACCAGACCTCGGTCGATATTACGGCCGACCTGGCGGGCAGCATCAACGGCGGTCCGTTTGCCGGAGCCAAACGCTGCGGTCTGCGGGCCGCCGGCACAGTTATCCGCTTCCCCGGTTTCATGAAGCTGTACATCGAGGGGCTGGATGATCAGGACGAGGAAAAAGAGGGACTGCTGCCGGTCATGGCCGAAGGCGCAGCGCTGAAGATGCACGAAATCCTTCCCGAGCAGCACTTCACCCAGCCACCGCCCCGCTATACCGAGGCCACCCTGGTCAAAACCCTGGAGGAATTCGGCATCGGCCGGCCATCCACCTATGCCTCGATCATGAACACCCTGGTGGAGCGCAAGTATGCCCGCCTGGACAAGAAACGCTTCTTCCCCGAAGACGTGGGCATGGTGGTCAGCGACCTGCTGACCGCCCATTTCTCGCAGTACGTGGATTACAACTTCACCGCCGGGCTGGAAGAAGAGCTGGACCAGGTTTCGCGCGGCGAAACCCAGTGGAAACCGCTGATCAAGAATTTCTGGGAGCCGTTCGCCGCGCTGCTCAAGCAGAAGGACGGCGGGGTAAACAAATCGGACCTGACCACCGAGGCCACCGACGAGAAATGCCCCGAATGCGGCCAGCCGCTGGTGGTCAAACTGGGCAAGCGCGGCAAGTTCATCGCCTGTTCCGGCTTCAAGGAAGGGTGCAAATATACCCGCAACATCGAGCAGGAAGGGGGCGGCGAGGTCGCCGAACCGGTTGTCTCCGATGAGAAATGCGAAAAATGCGGCGCGGACATGCTGATAAAAGACGGCCGCTTCGGTAAATACCTGGCCTGTTCCGGGTATCCGGCCTGCAAGAATATCCAGCCGCTGATCAAGCCGAAAAGCACCGGCGTGGTCTGCCCGGAATGCAAAGAGGGAGAGCTGACCGAGAAAAAATCCCGCTTCGGCAAGATGTTCTATTCCTGCAACCGCTACCCGCAATGTAAGTTCGCCCTGTGGGACCTACCGGTCAAGCAGCCCTGCCCCAAATGCGGCTTTCCGGTCGTCATCAAAAAGATTTACAAGAAAAAGGGCGAGTTTCTCAAGTGTCCGAAGGAAGGCTGCGACTGGGTCAGCGAATAAATTGTTATGAGGCGGGGCGAAAGCCCCGCCTTTTTCTTGCTTGCATGCTTGTCAGCCCTTCGTATATGCACTCAAGCAGCACGAAAGAGGACGACTGTTGCTTTACTACGAGCCAACGCCAGAACTGCCTAACCCGCCATTTGATGTAAGCAGTTTCAGATATGAGCCAATCGCACAAGCAGCGGATATTCCAGATGCACTCAGAGGGCACATTCAGACAATTTTGCAGGAGGCGGGGGTAGGAATAATTTAATATAACGCTCTTTTCTCGCTAAACGATATAACTTCGACCCAAGGTGTGGCACGAGGCGCAGATTAGTAAGGTTATTAACCCCAAAGGTTAATAAAAATTGACAGTCGGCAAAATATGATTATACTGTTTGCATCCACAAAACTTCTAAAAGAATGCAATGACGCCCGACTCTTGGTAAAAAAACATGGAGCGGTACGCGCCAAACTTATCCAGAAACGCCTTTCCGAACTTCACGCAGCCACCGTTCTGAACGACCTTCGCAACTTGCCACAGGCCAGATGCCATGAACTTCATGGAGATAGAAAGGGTGAATTAACAGTGGACCTGGATCATCCCTACCGTCTCCTTTTCGAGATCGCCGATGATCCGACACCCACCAAGCCCGATGGCGGGCTAGACTGGACGAAAGCAGTATCTGTACGTATTTTGGGAATCGAGGATACCCATGAGTAAGGCCACTCAAAATCAATTCATGCCCAATTACGCGGTGCCGCCCGGTGAAACCTTGCTGGATACCCTGGAGGCCATCGGTATGTCGCAGGCAGAACTTGCAAATCGAACCGGCAGGCCGAAAAAGACCATTAACGAGATCATCAAAGGGAAAGTAGAAATCACCTCTGAAACAGCTTTGCAACTAGAACGGGTACTCGGTATTCCGGCCGGATTCTGGAACAATCTGGAGCGTAACTATCAGGATGCCAAGGCTCGCCTGGCCGAACAAGAACGCCTGATGCATCATATTGCCTGGCTCAGGGAGATTCCGGTCGCCACTATGGTAAAGCAGGGCTGGATTCAGCCCTTCAGGGACAAGGTGCAACAGCTTCAGGAGGTACTGAACTATTTCGGTGTCGCTTCACCCGAATTGTGGCAGGCACGCTGGCATGACCCCGGTGTCGCCTACCGCGAATCCAGTTCATTCCGGAGCCATCCCGGCGCGGTTGCAGCCTGGTTGAGAAAAGGTGAGCTTGAAGCGCACAGAATTGCTTCTTCGCCCTTCGATCCGACCAAATTCAAGGAGGTTCTTGGTCGTATTCGCGGTATTACAAGGCATCTTCCTGAGGATTTTCAGCCGGAGATTGAGCGACTGTGCGCAGAAGCCGGGGTAGCCGTCGTAATCGTTCCGGAACTGCCCAATATCCGTATCAGCGGCGCAACCTGGTGGCTTAATCCAAACAAGGCTGTTATCCTGTTGACACTGCGCTACAAAAGCGATGACCAGTTATGGTTCAGCTTCTTTCACGAGGCAGGACACATTCTCCTTCACGGAAAGAAGGACGTTTTTCTGGAGGGGGAGTTGTCTGACGGCAAAGAAGAAGAGGCAAACAGCTTTGCGGGAGATTTTCTGATTCCAGCAAGAAAGTATCAGCAGTTCATAACAACTGCCACGCTCAGTAAAATGACAATCCATTCTTTTGCAGATGAGCTCGGCATTGCGCCGGGGATAATTGTAGGAAGACTGCAACACGATAAACGTCTCCCTTTTACCCACTGCAATGAATTGAAACGGAAACTTGTATGGAAATGAAATATATGACGAATCAGCAGGCGGAAGCAGCACGAGAGTATTACCCTGAAATAAAAAATTTGGGTGGCGGAGAATTCATTGATTATTAACTCAGAAAAGCATCACTCTATCACCATCATCGGCGGCGGACTGGCTGGCTGCGAAGCGGCCTGGCAGTCCGCACAGCGTGGAATCACCGTCACCCTGCACGAAATGAAACCGGAGAAGTTTTCTCCTGCCCACCACTTGCCCGGTCTGGCGGAACTGGTCTGTTCCAACTCCCTGCGCGGCGATTCGCTGGAAAACGCCGTCGGCCTCTTGAAAGAGGAACTGCGCCGTTGCGGCTCCCTGGTCATGGAAGCGGCCGAAGCCACCCGCGTGCCGGCCGGAGGGGCGCTGGCCGTGGATCGTCAGCTGTTCTCCGACTACATTACGGAAAAGATCAGCAGCCATCCGCTCATTACCGTGATGCAGGGTGAAGCTACTGAAATCCCTGCTGAAGGCATCGTAATTATTGCCTCCGGGCCGCTTACCAGCGACACCCTGGCAGAGTCGCTGGCAACACTGACAGGCGATCGGCTCTATTTTTATGATGCTATCGCGCCGATTGTCTCCGCCGAATCCCTCGACATGACCAAGGTTTTCGCCGCCTCCCGTTACGGCAAGGGGGATGGTGACGATTATCTCAACTGTCCGCTGGACGAGGTCGAGTATCTGGCATTCGTGGCCGAGCTGGTTGGCTCAGAGAAGGTTCCCAGCCGGGATTTTGAAAAGATCGTCCACTTCGAAGGCTGCATGCCGGTGGAGACCATGGCCGAGCGGGGCGTGGAGACACTGCGCTTCGGCCCGATGAAACCGGTCGGCCTGGCCGATCCGCGCAGCGGTGTCGAGCCGCACGCCGTCATCCAGCTGCGGGCCGAGAACCGCGAGAAGACCATGTATAACCTGGTCGGCTTCCAGACCAAGCTGACCTACGGGGAACAGCGCCGGGTCTTCCGGATGATCCCGGGGCTGGAAGATGTCGAATTCATCAGGCTCGGCTCCATGCACCGCAATACCTTCATCAATTCACCGGCCTTGTTGCTGCCGACCCAGCAACTCAAGCAGGAGCCGCGCATCATCTTCGCCGGCCAGATCACCGGTGTGGAAGGTTATGTGGAATCGGCCGCCAGCGGCTTCCTGGCCGGCATCAGCGCAGCCTGCCTATCGCAGGAGGAAACGCTTCCTCTCCCCCCGCCCGAGACCGCCCTGGGGGCGCTTATGGCCCATATCACCAATGCCGATGCCAAACATTTCCAGCCCATGAACGTCAATTACGGGCTGTTCCCGGAGCTGCCCGGCCGGGTAAAGAAGAAGGAAAAACGCCAGAAGCTGGCTGAACGGGCGCTGGCCGCACTTGATGAGTGGCGGGAACAACTTGCTTGATCCACTCAAGCTGACCTGCCGCTATCAGAAGTCAGGCAAGCTTACCTCCGCAGGAATCGTTTCCTTCCGGAAAACCATCTACGAACAGTACTATGCCACCCCCCGCCCCATGCCGTGGCGCGACACCGTTGATCCCTACCGTATTCTGGTATCCGAAATCATGCTGCAGCAGACCCAGGTGGAACGGGTCAAAGGCAAATATACGGAGTTCCTGGCGGCCTTCCCGACGGTCCGGCATCTGGCGGAAGCTCCGCTGCCGGATGTGCTGCTGGTCTGGCAGGGACTGGGTTATAATCGTCGTGCCCTGGCCCTGAAACGGTGTGCCGGGGAGATTGTGGAGCGCTACGCCGGAGCATTTCCCCGCAGTACCGATGAGCTGCAATCCCTGCCTGGCATCGGCCCTTATACCGCCCGGGCGGTGGCGGCCTTTGCCTTCGGAATCGCCGAGCCGCTTATCGAAACCAATGTCCGCACGGTCTTCATCCATTTCTTTTTCCATGGCCGGGACCAGGTAGACGACCGTGAGATCATGCCGCTGGTTGCCGCAACCCTTGACCGGGATAACCCGCGTGAGTGGTACTACGCCTTGATGGACTTTGGTGTACAGCTCAAACAACGCCACCCCAACCCCGGTCGCCGCAGCAGGCATCATGTGCAACAGTCGCGCTTTGAAGGGTCTAACCGCCAGATGAGAAGCCGCCTCCTGCAAGTTGTGATGGCGGGACAGGGGATTTCAGCAGCGGCACTGGCGGATGAACTAGGCGTCGAACAGGGAGCCGTTGAGAGGAATCTTGCTGACATGGAGCGGGAAGGTTTTCTTAGTCAGGCAAACGGCAGATACATGGTGTTTGGCAAAAACAAAAAGGGGTAGCCACATGCATGCGCTACCCCTTTCGATCACCAGTTCATCTGTAGAATGCTATTTGTGGCATTCCTTGCAGGATGTCGGCCCTTTCTTTCCATCGCTGTGGCACCCCTTGCAGGTCTTGTGTGCAAAGTCTTTTCCGAATCCTTCTATTTTGCCCCCTGCGTTAGTTGCGTGACACTTGGTACAGTCTTTCAAGGACTCCTGGTGAGCCTTGTGCTTGAATGTAACACCTTTTTTCAGTTCGATGACGTCGGCGGCGAAGGCGGTTCCGGCAAAAGCTGCCAGGGCAAACAGTGCGATGATGGTTTTTTTCATTTTTCTTCTCCTTGTTGTTGGCTTTTTATGCCCGATGGGCAGCTTGCTAATATGTTTCAAGCTTATGCGGTGGTAATACATATCCCATGCCAAGTCAACGACATCACGCAACCATCCGTTATTGAGCGAATATTTTATTCAGGCCCAAAATCGTTACCTGGAAGTTACCTCAATTGAGGCAATTGATATTTCTTTTAGGACAGTTCATGGTAAATCGAAATCCCTTGTTCCTGCCAGACCCTTCATGTAACATTAAGACTCTGAAAAACTATACCGACGGAGGATGGTGCTCAATGAATACACTCAAAAACAGAAACGGTTTTACCCTGATTGAAATTATGGTGGTTATCGTCATCCTGGGCCTGCTGGCGGCACTGGTCGGCCCCAAGCTGATGGGGCGTACGGATGATGCCAAGGTTACCGATGCCAGGGTTCAGATAAAAAATATCGAGACGGCACTCAAACTCTACAAGCTGGACAATGGTTCCTATCCCGCCACGGAGCAGGGCCTGTCGGCTCTGGTTGAGAAACCGACCGTTGGCGTCATACCGAAAACCTACAAGGACGGCGGTTACCTGGAAAGCAAAAAGGTACCCAAAGACCCCTGGGGTAATGACTACCTGTATATATCACCGGGAGAACATGGCGATTACGACCTCTTCTCCTACGGAGCCGACGGCGCCAAGGGTGGTGACGGCAAGAACGCCGACATAACCAGCTGGGATACGAAATAGATAAAATCTCATCTTTATTGTTGTTATTTTGAAAATCTGCGCTATAGTCTGTCTCTGTAAACTGTTATTTTTATTATGAATAAACGTTTTTAGCGAGTGTAAACCGCACAGGCGTTATCTACTACAGAGGAGGCAGTACAATGGCTCAGAAGTTCGTGTATTTCTTTGGAAATGGCCAGGCAGAAGGTCGGGCCGACATGAAGAACCTGCTGGGAGGGAAGGGGGCTAATCTGGCGGAGATGTCCAGCATCGGCCTGCCGGTTCCTCCCGGTTTTACCATTTCCACAGAGGTCTGCACCGAGTTCTACAAAAACAACCAGAAGTATCCCGAGTCGCTTACCGCTGAAGTTGCGGCAAATCTCAAAAAAATCGAAGATCTGATGGGCAAGAAGTTCGGCGATGCCCAGAATCCCTTGCTGGTTTCGGTCCGTTCCGGCGCCCGGGCGTCCATGCCCGGCATGATGGATACGGTTCTCAACCTCGGCCTCAATGACACCACCGTGCAGGGCATCATTGCCCAGAGCGGCGATGAGCGCTTTGCCTATGATGCCTACCGGCGTTTCGTGCAGATGTATGCCGACGTGGTCATGGGCATGGAAAAGGATATCCTCGACCACCTGCTGGAGCAGAAGAAAGAGGAAAAGGGCGCCCATCTGGACACCGACCTGAGCGCCGCTGACTGGAAGGATCTGGTCGCCCGCTTCAAGGCCGCCATCAAGCTGGAACTGGGTCAGACGTTTCCCGAAGATCCGCAGGAACAGCTGTGGGGCGCCGTTGGAGCGGTCTTCGGTTCATGGATGAACCAGCGCGCCATCACCTATCGCAAGCTCAACAACATCCCGGCCGAGTGGGGCACCGCCGTAAACGTGCAATCCATGGTGTTCGGCAACATGGGCAATGACTGCGCCACCGGGGTAGCCTTCACCCGCGACCCCTCCACCGGCGAAAACTACTTTTACGGCGAATTCCTGGTCAACGCCCAGGGCGAGGATGTGGTGGCCGGTATCCGCACCCCCCAGCCGATCAACCGGGTCAAGGACAAGGACGGCAAACTCCCCTCCATGGAAGAGGTCATGCCGGAATGTTACGCCCAGCTCGCCGGGATTCGCGATATCCTGGAGAAGCATTACAAGGATATGCAGGACATCGAGTTCACCATCGAGACCGGTGTGCTCTACATGCTGCAGACCCGCAACGGCAAGCGCACCGCGCCGGCCGCCATCAAGACTGCTGTCGATATGGTCAAGGAAGGTCTGATCGACGAGAAGACCGCGGTACTGCGAGTAGCCCCCAGCCAGCTTGATCAGCTTTTGCACCCTTCCCTTGATCCCAAGGCCGTCAAGAACATCATCGCCAAGGGGTTGCCGGCCTCTCCCGGTGCAGTCACCGGCGAGGTGATCTTCAGCGCCGATGAGGCCGAGGCCGAGGCCAAGATCGGCAAAAAGGTCATCCTGGTACGTATCGAGACATCGCCCGAGGATATCCACGGCATGCATGCCGCTCAAGGCATCCTGACCGCCCGGGGCGGCATGACCTCCCACGCGGCGGTAGTGGCGCGCGGCATGGGCAAATGCTGTGTGGCGGGATGCAGCGACATCAAGGTGGATTACAGCGTGGGGACTTTTACAGCCAGGAACGGCGTTGTCGTCAACAAAGGGGACATCATCACCCTGGACGGTTCGACCGGCGAGGTCATGCTGGGAGCCGTAGCAACCGTACCGGTTCAGCTGACCGGCGATTTCGGCATCCTGATGGGGTGGGTTGACCAGTTCCGCACCATGAAGGTCCGCACCAATGCCGACACACCCCACGATTCCAAGGTGGCCCGCGAGTTCGGCGCCGAGGGAATAGGCCTGTGCCGCACCGAGCATATGTTCTTTGATGCCGAGCGTATCGCGGCGGTGCGTGAGATGATCCTGTCCGAAGAACTGGAAGGGCGCGAACGGGCCCTGGCCAAAATCATGCCCATGCAGAAGGGTGATTTTACCGGCATTTTCCGTGAGATGAAGGGGCTGCCGGTAACTATCCGTTTGCTGGATCCGCCGCTGCACGAATTCCTGCCCCAGGAAGAGAAGGACATCGAAAACCTGGCCAGAACCATGAAGGTGACCGTCAATTCCGTCAAGCACAAGATCGAGCTGCTGCACGAGTTCAACCCCATGCTCGGTCATCGCGGCTGCCGTCTCGGCATCACCTACCCGGAGATCTACAACATGCAGGTGCGGGCCATCATGGAGGCCGCCTGCGAACTGGTCAAGAACGAAGGTTTCAGCATCGTACCGGAGATCATGATTCCGCTGATCGCTACGGTCAGTGAATTGAAGGTGCTCAAACAGAATGCCGTGGCAATCTGCGAAGAGGTTATCGCCCAGTACGGCGTTCCGGTCGAGTATCTGATCGGCACCATGATTGAACTGCCCCGCGCCGCCCTGACTGCCGATGAAATCGCCGTTGAGGCCGAATTTTTCTCCTTCGGCACCAATGACCTGACCCAGACCACCTTCGGCCTTTCCCGCGACGATGCCGGCAAGTTCCTTCCCTTCTATGTGGACAACGGCATTCTGCCGGAGGACCCCTTTGTCTCCCTCGATCAGGCCGGGGTCGGCAAGCTGGTCAAGATGGCCTGCCAGTTAGGCCGGGACACGCGTCCGAAGATCAAGCTCGGCATCTGCGGCGAGCATGGCGGCGACCCGGCATCGGTGATCTTCTGCCACAACATCGGCCTGGATTACGTCTCCTGCTCACCCTTCCGGGTGCCGATCGCCCGTCTGGCTGCAGCCCACGCTGCGCTGGCCTGATTCAGTTTCTTCGCAGAAAACAAAAAAGGGATAGGCCGTTTCGGCCCATCCCTTTTTTGTTCACAATTGTCCGGGAACTACCGCTCCCCGAATACCTGCGCACTGAAGATGTAGATTTCACAATCCTTACGCCAGGCGTTTTCCAGTAATCCGGCCTTGATGCAGGTATGTTTAAGGAATTCCTCCCGGTCCCAGCCGTATTCCGTGGCAACCTGCGGCAGCAGTACTCCGCGGTAACTCCCCTTTACAAGATAGATGCCGTGTGTTCCAACTTCGATTTCATCTACCGATGCAGCCAGATGCAGGGGCGACAAGGCCGATATCTCCAGCTTGAAGTCGGCCAGGTCCGGTTGTTTCATGGGATAGAAACGCGGATCGCGGGTCGCTGCGGACACGGCCATCTCCTGTACCAGGTGGTAGAGCGGCTGGTCGGAAACAAAGTTGCCGATACAGCCCCGCAGTTGGCCATGCTGCTTGATGGTCACGAAACAGCCGCACTCGGCATTCAATCCAGCCGATGACGACACGATTGGCGGGACCGTGCCGTTGGTTACGTAGGAGACAATCGTCTCGCGGGCGATCTTCAGTAGTTCGTTCTGCTCCTTCTTTGTCAGCAGTTCAGCCATGGTATAGATACCTCATGCGTAATTCTTTCTCCGGAACAGCCCGGTCTTGATACTCACGATGCGGTCCAGAAACAGGACACCATCCAGGTGATCCATCTCATGCTGGATAGCCACCGCCTCAAAGCCGACGGCTGTTATCTCCTGCGAGCTTCCATCCGGCCCGCTGAAGCGGACGGTGATGCCGGTGGCCCGTTCCACGTCGCCGGTATAGTCCGGCACGCTCATGCATCCCTCGCGCATGATGGCCGCTCCCTCGCGTGCAACGATCTCGGGATTGATCATGCAGAGCAGGCCGTGGTTATTGTCCTTGCCGTGCCGGCTGGCAGAGACATCCACCACACAGACCCGCAGGGTGACGCCGATCTGCGGCGCGGCCACCCCCACTGACCCGAGACCGGCATGCATGGTGTCCAGCAGGTCGTCAATCAGCCTGAGGATTGTCGTGTCGATGCTCTCCACCCGGTGACAGACCTTTTTCAAAACCGGGTGGGGATAGCGCAGGATAGGTAGATTCGCCATATATCAGAAGGCCACCGGCGTAACGATACGGACACCGATTTCCACGTTCAACTCCTTTTTAAGATCCCCCAACAGCGCCTCCAGCCCTTCCGGCGTCTGCCCTTCCGGAATGGCCGCTTCCAGCATCATCACATAGACCGGCTCTTCAGGTGTTCCGATCAGCTTGGTATTGAGGTCCATGATGTTGACCCCCAGTGCCGCCAGCTCGCGGGTGACGCGATAGACAATGCCGGGCTGGTCGGCCCCATAGACCGATATGATGCAGATTTCATCGCTGGTCTCCTGTCGGGCCACCTCATCGACGTGCAAAGTCCGCACTGCCAGGGACATGCCCATGTTGTCGCAGACCGGCTTAAGCTCGTCATGGAGTTTGGACTTGCTGAACGGTCGCGGGTGAGAGACGATCAGGATCATGGCAAACTCGCCGGCCAGCATGGAACAACTGGAGTCGGCGATATTGCAGCCCAGACGAAAGAGCACCTCGGCAATGCCGGCCACGATACCGGTGCGGTCCTTGCCGACCACTGAAACGGCGTAGTGCAGAGTTTCTGGCTGATGCGTCATTTATCCCTCCCTCAGATGGTATGCGATGTGGTTATCATCATTCGTTTTCATCTGCAATTGTTTTCTGGTTTCGGGTATAGTAGCAGGAGTCTATCCCGAAAGGAAGCCTGCCATGAGTACAGAGATTCATCGCTCCGTCTGCCCTTACGACTGTCCCGACACCTGCGGCCTGCTGGTGGAAGTGGAAAACGGCCACGCCGTCCGTGTGACTGGCGATCCGCGGCACCCGGTCACACGCGGCCTGCTCTGCCCCAAGATGAACCATTACGAACGTACGGTGCATTCACCCGGCCGCCTGACGACACCCCTGTTGCGAACCGGTCCCAAGGGAAGCGGCGAGTTTGCGGCCATCAGCTGGACAGAAGCGATCGAGCGCATCTGCATGCGCTGGAAAGAGCTGATCGCGGCACATGGCGGCGAGTGCATCCTGCCCTATTCCTATGCCGGCACCATGGGTCTGGTGCAGCGCAACAGCGGCCACCCCTTCTTCCACCGGCTGGGGGCCTCCCGCCTGGAGCGCACCATCTGCTCGCCGGCCAAGGATGCCGGCTGGAAGGCGATCATGGGAGACACCCCGGCGATTGATCCCGCCGGCATGGAACGGAGTGACCTGGTGATCCTGTGGGGTATCAACGCCGCAGCCACCAGCATCCATGCCATGCAGGACGCCCAGGCCGCCCGGCTACGCGGGGCGCGGGTCTGGGCCATCGACACTTACCGCACCCCCACCTGCGACGCCGTTGACGAGGCCTTTATCGTCAGTCCGGGGGGCGACGGCGCCCTGGCCCTGGGGATGCTGCACGTCATTGTCCGTGAGGGGCTGGCGGACCGGGCCTTCATCGCCGCCAACGTGTCCGGCTTCGATCAGTTGGAGGCGCAGATCCTGCCGGAATGCAGCCCGGAACAGATGTCGGCCGTATGCGGGCTTCCCCCTGAGACCATCGAGCGTCTGGCGCGGGAGTATGCCGCGGCCGAAGCGCCTTTCGTCCGCCTGGGAAGCGGCCTGACCCGTTACGGCAACGGGGCCATGACCGTCCGCAGCATCGCCTGCCTGCCGGCGGCCACCGGGGCCTGGCAGCGGCCGGGGGGCGGGGTCTTTCCCGGCACCTCCACCGGCGCCGCTTTCCCGCTGGCACGGGTGACCCGCGAGGATTTCATGGTTCAGCCGACCCGTCTGGTCAGCATGAACCAGCTGGGCGCGGCCCTGAACAACCTGACCAGCCCGCCGGTCATGAGCCTGTACGTCTATCATTCCAACCCGGCCTCCATCGCCCCGGACCAGAACGCCGTCATCCGCGGCCTGCTGCGTGATGACCTGTTCACCGTGGTGCACGAACGCTTCCTGACCGACACGGCCCGTTATGCCGATATCGTCCTGCCGGCCACCTCTTCACTGGAGCAGCCGGATCTGTATCGCTGCTACGGCTACTACCATGCCCAGCGCTGTAATGCGGTCGTTCCGCCGGTGGGGGAGGCAAAATCCAATTGGGATGTATTCTGCCTGCTGGCAGAGGGAATGGGCTGTGATGAGCCGTTTTTCATGAAATCGGCCGACGACATGATCGATCAGCTGCTGGATTTCGAGACCCCCTGGCGGGATCATGGAACAACCGCCCGGCTGCGCCAGGGCGAACCGGTTTTCCTGGTTCCCCCGACCGGCACACCACAGAACTGGCAGACCCCCTCGGGCCTGATCGAGATCTTCAACCCGCGCGAACCGGAACCGTTGCCGCGCCTGTTGCCGACCCACGCCGTTGGTGACGGTTTCCCCTTGCGGCTGCAGCCGGCCACGACCCCCTTTGCCCTTAACTCCAGCTTCTACGAGCAGGAGGAGCTTCGCTCCCGGCAGGAGCCAATGCTCCTGATGATGAACCGCGCCGATGCCGAGGCGCGCGGACTGACGGACGGTCAGCAGGTGCTGGCCTGCAATCGGCAGGGAGAGGTTCATTTTACCCTGAAGATTACGGAGCGGGTCCCGGTCGGAACTGTGGTGACAGAAGGGGTCTGGTGGAGCGAGTTCATAGCCGGGAAGCGCGGGGTAAATGCCCTGACTTCCCAGCGGCTGACCGACGGAGGGCGGGGGAGTACGCTGTATGATGTGACGGTGGAGGTGCGGGGAGTGTAACGCATCTAAACGCAGGCAGGGTGTCCCGAACGCTTCGTGTATTTGTTTTTTCGTTTTGCAGGTTCGTGATATAGATAATTAATGATTCAACCAGCAAGGAGGTGGCTTCATGGCAACACTAACGATCCACAACGTTGATCCTGTGCTGAAGGTCGAGGCAATGGAAATCATGCGTCAGCACGGCATGACTGCGAAGGATACCATTTCGGCTTTCCTTCAAAAGATCGTAACCGACCATCGTCAGGATGCGGATACCTGTTTTTGCCGCGACCTGGAGTTGAGTGCCGAAACCGGTCAAGATATTAAGGATGCAAAGGCGGGGCGAGTGAAATATACAGCATGCATGGATACCGACGAGCTTTTCAAGCGTCTGGGTATCTGAACGATGTCATAGGCTCAAGTTTGTTCCACCTGAAAACGCCTTCCCGATTTGTTCACTGTATACCTTCCCATGCATAATGCTGCAACCTCTCAGGAGCTAGATTTTGAGTTAAGTCGAAATGCTTTTTAAATTTATCAACAACTTAAATTAAACGCCATCACAAGTATGTTCTATAATTATTTCAGTACGATAACTTGGTATGTTTTATAAAGCCCGTTTAAAACCCATTTAAAAGCCTTTTAAATTGTATACAAAATGTCAAATTTAAACGCCATTGGTTTCAAGCTCCCACAACGAAGTACCACTTGATGTTCTGCAACGGATGCTTTTATCTTTCATTCTCATTTCAGTCAGGAGATTAATTACCTTGTTGCGCTTTTTCTCATTACTGAGAACCGCAGGAAGCATTGAGAAAAGCAACTCTTCAAACTGGGCACGTGGCGTAGGTCCAAATTCTCTGATGTGTTGAAGTACAAATTCCTTGAGGCGAGACTTGTCAATACCACGATTACGCGTATAAAAAGGCTTGGTATTGGTAGCAGCCGCTATTTTCGCCGAAACAAAGAACCCTGGCTTTCTTCCTTCAATTAAACCGGCCTTGCGCAGCATGTTTGCTGCTTCATCGGTAATTGTCTGGCGTTTTTGAATCCGGTCGAGGAGTATGATTTTCGAAAGCGGCAAATCCTGCCTTTCCAAAAGTAGCCGTGTATAGTTCTCGTCAATAACGCGTCCGAAGATTTCGAGCACGACTTTCTGATCGCGCAGTTCTTTTTCGGTCATTTATAAGATCTCTCCAAATGGTTACAGAGTATCGAGTTTTTTCCTTAAAGATCATAGCCACAACATATAGTTGCTGAATTCGTAAATTCATTAGAGGAGGTCAGCCAATCGCTCTAAGCTGTAAAAAAGATTTCCAGAGTTGCCCGGAGTGTTCAGTACGAATACTTCTGATGGTGTTGTCAGCTACCTCACGTAATAGAGACGTTGCTCCGGGCCAAGCTTTTGCCAGATCGACTAATATGTTACCAAATCCTCCAAAAGCCTCAGTCAAATCAATACTTCTCGAAACCGAGGCAGCACCTTCAACCAATTGCCATAAAGCATTACAGCGAGGATCTTCTTGAGGAGTCCCTGCCCGTTGTACCTCGCCTGGATATTTATCCGAATAATAAGCTGCCAATTTAATCAGTTGCTCAATAAACTGAATACGTGACTCACTTGCGCCAATTTGCAGAATACATGTTCCTATTACCTGCATCAGAGTTATGTCAGCTTCTTTTCGGCTAACCATCTCAACCAGGTTCAGACGGGTTGCAATGGCTGACATTTTTTCACGTTGAGATCCCGTCATGCCCGAAGTCATAAACAGCCTCATAAATGACCAGCAGATTGCCGAATTGGGCTCTGTCTCCAAGTCAGCAAATGCTTTTTCCTGCAGGCCTGCAATATGTTGCTCGTTTGGCCCCTCTGATTCATTGAACAAACCAATGGGCGGCTTCACAAAATATGATCCAATCTGGTTGAATGCGGTATTTTTTGCCATAAACAGCCACGGAGAAAGTATCCGCGAATTATCGGTGTCTATCATCAGCAAGTTAGATATTTTTTCAATATGCTCCTCAAGTAAAAATTGGTTTGCATCTCTGTCTTGTAATACTTGTCGTAATCCGAAGTACAAAATGGCCGCATCATCTATGGAACGTGGGTTAACCGGTGACTCGTCATACATAGAATCAAAGCGCATCGTTTGTTCAACAGGTCGCGACGGCAGATGATCTGCAAAACGCGTTTCAACTTGCTCAAGATCAATTTGCTGAGATACGAAAATCCGTATGACACGGTCAGCGTGCATCCAGACAAGCGCCAAGCGTTCTGAAACCGGTAATTGAGTCCAGGTATCGTCATTCTGGAAGGCAAACTCTGTCCAGCGCAGAACCGATACGAAAGGCTTGGACACCCTGTGCCATCCTTCCAGAACATCATTCAAATGCTTATGATAAACTTCTTTCGGGGTAATTCTGACTAGAAGGCTTAACGCCTGAATCATCTGAAGTGGCGAACCTTTTTGTTCTATCAACATTGCGACAATCTTGTCGTAGTGAGTTTCACTCACGACTTGGACTGCCTCAACGACTGGTTCAGGCAATGCGACTGGAATTCCCGCCAAGCGAGAAAAGGCAAACATCCATCCACGTTCGGAAATGAGGGTGTTAGAGGCCGCTGCACACTTTTCTGGAAATGACAAAACCTGATCACTTGGCAGACGCAAATGATTTATTAAAGATGTTGCAGGTGGAGGCATAAAAGCATCTAAAGACAATTGTTCGCGTTGCTCCAATTTGCCTTCCAAGCAAGAGTAGAAAAATGACGCACTTATCTCCCTCATTTCTTGCAGCATTTTTAATCGGTCTGCTGGCAATGCCGTTGCAACGATGTTTTCTACCAATGCTTTTCGCTCAACAGGTGGAATGTCTAACCAATCTGGATTTGCAAGCAGCACGTTGCGGCGTTGCGCGCTTGACTTGTCAAGTAGCCCGATAACACTATCGGAAAAATTACCAGTAAGTGCACCGGTCAGGCGAATGGAATTTTTATCCGACACATCACGTTTTAACGTGAGCTGCTTGCTGCCCTTGAGTGTCTTAACATGCGCTTTTCCATTGATAACAGCTTTGGAAATTGCAGGCCATAACTGATCCGCCTCAAAATCAAGCCCTCCCATGGTAACGACACTAGCCATCTTGATGCCAAGCTTTTGGCAGAAGGCTTTGTTCGCTAACAGTTTTTGCATGATGGTCTCAGGCAGTTTATTCACAAGCATGCGCATCAACGATCTAATGCCTTCCAAGTCGATACTTTTGTTTTTTGCTGCATCATCGATGAGTTGCATCAGCATTGGAGAGAAAAATCCCGCTATTGATTGTAATAAGGCTTCATCTTTCTCAAGACGATAATCAATAATATTTCTCTGCAAGCATTGCCGATATGATTGGAGCCTGATTTCAACTGAATCTACATTACGTGTTACCAGTTGAATCATGCCCGTTAGCAACGTACATATATTCAAGGCAAGAACCGCGTGGTTACGAGTTACCGCCTCAACATGTTTGGGAAGCCGGTAAAAACGGTCTGTTCTGAGAGATGACCAAAGCCATGTTGCCCGTGCGTTACGCATTTCATCGTCAAGGTCAGGCTTCACCCACTGTGCAACAACGCACCGTGCCACGATCCCTTGAATTTCAAAAAGGAACTGGATCTCATCCGGTCTGCCCTTGAGCTGTTCCATTGATTCGTCCAGTTTAATATGGTCTTCAAGCAGTAATGCATGTGAAAAATTTCGTCGTATCGAGGACAATGCCGTAGTCTCAATGACCCTGCCATTAATTATTTGCGCTTCCGCGAGGTGGTGAAGTATCTCGTCGGGCTCAAAAGGAACGAACATGGCATTTGAGTCCCGTAAGCGTCGCAAGGCGTCATAACGGTCAGATTCAGCTATCAGCTTGGCGGCGAGTAACGCGTTTAGGACTTCGTAGATTCCGACAATCGGATTGTTTTGGCTATTCTGGTAGCCGGAAAGGGCCCGGTCGTCAAACCACAGGACAGAGTTTTCGGAATTCTGTACATTCAAAAGGTCATAAACACACTTTAACAACGGCTGAACTGGCTGGTTGGTATCATCGGCTTCGTCATTGTCCGGCGTTGAAACGGAGGCCAGAGTTACATACCTTTCATTTTCTATTCCTTGGGCTACCCGCCTTCGTAAGGAAGTTAGCCATGTTGCGGCGTGTTTAGGCTGCTCTTGCTCCAGCTTCATGAGAACTATAGGGAGTGCTGGTGAGATAATCAGCGGGTGAGGTAATTGTTCGAGAGTGTCGAGAAGCCCCAACTGGCAGGCGAGCAATAGACCCGTTACATCAATATGAAGTCGCCACTTCGTAATTGGTGCTTTGAGTTTATGATGTGCCGGTCTGCCACCATGACGAATCAAAAGTGGGCCAGATGTGGTTGGCTGAGATGTTTCAGCAAGGCAATACATATGAGCCAGGTCTGCATTACTCTGGTCGCTGAAAACGTGAACCGGCAGTACTCCATCAAGATAGAGTTTGTAAAGATGTTCCACATTTTTGTGCTGGATACGCAAAAGATCCGTAATTTCTTCAACTGAAACAATCTTGATGAGAGGAGAACCCTGCTGAGCTAATTCTCCCATAATCTGCACGAGCGGTCCTGCCTCACGTTGCAGGCCAAGCCGATTTGCCAATTCAAATGCATGCATCGACAACTCTCTCGGGAGCCCTTTTTCTATGGCTTGGCATAACAATGACCGTGCCAAGTCAACATCTTCAAGGGCTACCATTCTGGAGAGTTGTAGAGCATTTTGTGAGGATAATTTTTTTGCTTGGGCGGCCTCCCGGATTATTGATAGCGAGCCGCCAATATTTCCGGTGTTAAGTTGCAGGGTCGCTTTCAGCATTCTGTGGGGAAATGCCGATGTTTCGGCGGCAAGCAGGTTAGCACAATGTAGTGCCTCCTTTGTCTTACCGCTTTGAGCGAAGGCTTCTGCTTTCAATGCCATTAATTCATGAGGAATTTTACTGTCTCTGAATTTTGATTTGTGTGTATCGAGGAGCTGAATGGCTGATGCCAGTTGTTGGGTGTTGAAAGCGGTATAAACGGCAATTCTGACTGCCTCTGCGGTTCCGAATGACAAAATCAGGTCCAAATGCTTGCCGAGAGCGTGCCAGCGACCTGTTGAGGCCAACATTTGTGCTGCTCGCAGCAAGATGGCGGGCGTTGGTTTTAATGACGCAATTTCTTCTAAGAATCCTTCTAATGGCGTCCAGTCCTTTGATTGGTTGGCGCGCTCTACAAGAACACTCATCTTGCTTGCAACTGTCAGTGCCGCATCACCGCTATTTGAAGCTTCAAACTTTTCACGTGCAGTAAAGTCGGCAAGCCATGTTGCATGTGATTGCTGAAGTTTTGGCGTATTAAACCGGTCTGCATATCGCGTCATTATTTCAATGGCTGCTTGGTTATTTCCGTCAACCAGATTTAGCCATGCGAGAGAAGTAACCTGCTCCGAATCACCATTGCCGCGTTCAAGGCTTTCTTGTAATTGCCGTTTGCTGGCATCGCGATCAAAATCAAAACCACGCGCCAATGCCCAATCTACAGCTCCGGTATGTGTTGGTTCGTCAGCGAGTATCTGCTTGCACCGAAGCTCCGCGTCATCAAGACGATTACGTAGATTGCACAGGCACGCTAACGCCCAGGTCTGGTCAATCCGTTTACGTTCATCATCCTGGGCTTGGCTTGCAAGATTTTCAAAACGCTCCAAAGCTTCTGTCAGCAATTCATGGCTGTTGTTATCATCTCTCACCAAATCGAGATCTATTGGATTTGGGTACAGATACCATTCAGATGTGAGAACAGGCGACAACGCAAGCGCATAGCGTATCATTGCGCCGGCCCGCTGGATGGAAGGCCAGTCGCTTTTCAGTTTTTCAGCATGTCGTATAATCTCAAACGCCCGTTCACGGTCACCTTGCAACAAGGCGATAAAAGCCTTTAGCCGCTCTGTTTCAGCATGTGGTTCTTCAAAAATGGGACTGTGTTCAATTGTCGTTATGGCATCATCCAACCGACCCGCGTCAAGTAACATTGCAACGCGTAGCTGCACGCCATCCCTGCTTGCAGGAATCCCCAGAATCTCAAGGCCTTTTTCTGAGCGATCTCGACGGGTTGCAATGAGGGCTCTCAAACGCAATTCTTTGGGCACATGAATATGATCTGCTTCATCAGCCAGTTTCTCTGCATAGTCAATATTGCCACGCTGCAAGGCCAGAGATGCCTGCAAACGGATAACGCGAGCTTGAACTTCGGGAAGCAATTGTGCCCAAGCTTCTCCAGTGCGGATGTCGAGCAGTTGTGTTTCAACGGCGTTGAGGTTACCTCGCTGTATCTCTTCGAATGCGGTTTCAAGTTGTTTTTCTGTGCTGCCAGAGAGGTGTTTTTGAAGTGAAGATATCTGGGCGATGATGGAGGCGGACATAATGCCTGTATCAGCAACTGACGCGCTAGCTGTATTTTGAGTTGAACCACATAAACGATCGGCCCACCATGGATCAAGATAACGCGAAACTATACCACGGTGTTTGTGGAGCTTGTTCTGAAGTTGTCGTGGTCCCCAAACGTCATAGGTGACGCCATATGATTCAAACCGAGCCTTTTCGGCATCGATTTCAATTTCTCGTTCTTCTGAATTTACGTCACTGGCGACAATAAGTACGATCTTGTGGACTTTTTTTGCCTTCCAGTGGCTATCCCAATGAGTTAGAAAATCCGCTCCCCATTGTGGGATTTGTCCTTTCTTGATAGTTGAGTAGCACTTACAAGAAGCGACTTCTATACCTGTACCATCAATACGCGTTGCGATAATATCAATGCCAAATTGACGTTGAAATTTCCGGCGATATAAGTCCGCAGTTGAAATCCTCGACTCCTCTTGATAAAGAGCACAGGACATCTCTTCGAACGCATGTTCGTCCATTCGATGGAAATCAGGGGGTATTGAGCGGTTAACGCTTGGAGGTATCTCGTTCATTGTGCTTATTGGTTACTCCACATTTGAAAGGAAACGTGCTAACCCCGACAACTTTAGTAGATCGGCCAACTGCGCGCCCACTTTACAACATTTCGTCAATAGCGCCAACTATAAGAAGAACAAATAAAACCGCTCTACGAAAACAAAAATGGACAGAATCGAAATCCTGCCCCCTCTTCACCTCCACCCCCAAGGCCTCGGTACACTTGCTCCCAGCGAACCGTCATCAAGCTGCACCAGTGGCGACTCTTCAAGCAGCGCAGACTCTTTCCAGGAAGAAAATCATGGCAACCTCAACAGCCGTTCACTCCGCCACACCCTGACAATCCAGATTTTGGTTGAATCAATCCGGTAGACCAGACGAAACGGGGGATGTATCAGTTCGCGGATTGTTTTTACATCAAATTCAGGAACAATTCGGCCGCTTTCAGGAAATTCAGCCAATTGCTCCGTTCTGGCAAACAGTTCT
The DNA here is from genome assembly GCA_016650295.1 of Desulfuromonadales bacterium. Taxonomy (GTDB): domain Bacteria; phylum Desulfobacterota; class Desulfuromonadia; order Geobacterales; family Pseudopelobacteraceae; genus CAIPTY01. Next base: position 64,525 of record JAENWA010000032.1, read on the forward strand.
TGAACCAGCCGTTCTCCCACATCCGGTACCTGCTGTTCGGCATACCAAGCAAGAATTTCTTCAAGATCACATATCGCTGATTCGGCGAATTCAACCGGTTTCACAATCACACCAGACCAAGACGTTTTTTGGCATCCGCCAGGCTTACGGTTCGACCCTCTTCTATGTCCGCAATGCCTTGCAACACCGCCTTCATAAACACCCGTTCCTCTGTCGCCGCTTCATAATCCTTGAGTGATTGCATCACTGCCACACCGCGGCCCCTGTTCGTCAGCAATACCGGACGGTGGGTTATATCAACCTGATGCACAACCCGTCCGGGATTGACCTTCAGGTCGCCCAGCGGGACGATGTCTTCGGAAAATATTGTTGTCATTGACATGTTGGCCTCCTTGAAACCATAACTGATACAGATAATAGCACCTGTTAAAAGACCATAAAAGAAAAAACTGCCTCCATGTGGACGCAGTATGACATCACAATGCTTCGGATAAATTAAAACTAAAAACGGCTGTTGAAACGCAGAGGTCGCAAAGGTCCGCAGAGAAAACCAATACATATGGATAAAAATCTGGTTCCTCCAAAAAGTTGAAACGCTTTGCAGTCTTAACCCTTTGATTTTCCTCTGCGTTACTCTGCGTACTCTGCGGTAAATGCTTTTTATAGGTTAAATAAAGTCCGGCAGGAGAGTTGTTCCTACTTTCTTCTCGCCACCCGCTTGTCGCCGACCCGGATAGTCAGCTTCTCGCTGTCGAAGTACTCCAGCAGCGGGATCAGAAACTTGCGCGACAGTCCGGTCAGCTCGCGGTATTCGGTCGGGGTAATCTCCCCCTTTTCCCGAAGATGGGCCACCAGCTTCTCCCGCAGGCCGCTCAGTGCATCGGCGGAGTAGAACAGGTCGCTGGAGATACGCGTCACCACCGTATTTCTGACCAGCAGGGCCAGGTTGTCGCGCACCGTTTTTTCATCGCAGCGAAAGTTCTCCATGATCTCCCTGACCGTAGGCGGTTCAATGCCCCCCTCCTGCAAAAACAACGCGATCCTGCCGGACAGGTCCTCCACGGACATGCTTTTACGGGTATCCTTGCCGCCCGGCCTGACAATATCCCGGTCCGGGATTACCAGCCCCTCTTTTTCCAGTGCCGAGAGCAGCGGCGTGAAGAAACGCGGGTCGCTCCGTTTCGGCAGACGGGTCTTGAGTTCCTCCTTACCCATGCCCTCCTTGAGCGGGTTGGCTGCCAGGAAGGCCGCCACTTCGTCCACCAGCCCCTTTTTGAGGGTTTCAACAGCGGCTTTGGCCAGGAACATACGTGGTTCGCGGAGCAATTGCAGAATCTCGCCCGAGGAAAGCAGCGCCGCCAGGGCCGTTTCGGTAACCTTGCGCGGGGCACCGCAGCGCAGCAGGATATCTTCAAAGGCAATCCCGGACAGCAGGCTCTGGGCTATGATCAGGGCAATGGTACGTTGGTGATCCGCCTGGCCGAAGGCCTCCAGCAGTTCCAATGCCTCGCTGTTTCTGCGCCGGCGGCGCGGCGGGAAGGGGTCCAGCACGATCCCACCTCCGACCGTGGTGGCCGGCGTAGACATGCGCAGGATGTAACTGTCGCCGGAGAGCAGCAGGGCCGGTTCCTTCAGTCGCAGCTGGACATAGGCGCTTTCTCCCGGCTGCAGCGTATCCCGGTCCAGCAGGATCACCTGGGCCGGCACCTCGTAGGTGGCCGAATGGAGCCGCAGGGTGGCGCGGTGCTTCAGCTGGCGCGGGGCCGAGGCCAGATAGTCCAGTCGCACATCCACGGCCCTCGTGGCCCGGAAGACACCCCGTGGCACCACCACATCGCCGCGCCGGGCCTGGTCCAGGTCGATCCCCTGCAGGTTGACCGCCAGACGCTGCCCGGCCTGTCCCTGTTCCGATTTTTCGCCGTGTACCTGAATCCCGCGAACGCGCCCTTCACGGCCCGAAGGAAGCAGTTCCAGTTCGTCATTGACATGGATCTCGCCCGACAGCAGCGTGCCGGTCACCACCGTGCCGAAACCGGACATGGTGAAAACCCGATCCACCGGCAAGCGAAAATGCCCATCGCGGCGCTTTTCGGCCGCCTCGCCGGCCAGTCGGGCCAGCTCCACCCTGAGGGCCTCCAGTCCCGCGCCGGTCCGGGACGAGACCGCTACAATCGGCGCCCCTTCCAGGAAACTGCCGCTCACGAAATCCCGCACCTCTTCGGTCACCAGTTCCAGCCAGTCCCGGTCGACCAGATCGCGCTTGGTCAGGGCCACCAGTCCGCTCCGGACATTCAGCAGTCGCAGGATATCCAGGTGTTCGCGGGTCTGAGGCATGATGCCTTCGTCGGCGGCGACCGTCAGCATGACCAGGTCCATGCCCCCCACTCCGGCCACCATGGCACGCACGAACCTCTCGTGGCCAGGCACATCCACGATGCCGAAGCGGATACCACCCGGCAGTTCCAGATGGGCAAAGCCCAGCTCGATGGTGATGCCGCGGGCCTTTTCCTCCTTGAGCCGGTCAGTGTCGATCCCGGTCAGGACCTTGACCAGTGAGGTCTTGCCGTGGTCAATATGTCCGGCGGTGCCGAGGATCAGATTTTTCATGAACGAAACCTTTTGGGAGGTTTGAGATTGATGTCGAGGCTCGATACTGCACTGACTGATGAATATCCACCCTGCAGGCAATAGTGGAAAGGGGTTAACAGATTTATCGTTGCACCTAAGACAACGTATAAATTGCCTCCTTACAAAAGGGAGTTAGTGCATTACTGCAACAAAAATGGCGGAAGCACATGGGAATCGAACCCACCGAGGAAATTTCTCATCCCCTCCACCGGTTTTGAAGACCGGGCCGCCCACCAGCGACGGACGTGCTTCCGAAAATGTATATATCGAGGACAATCGAGGACATTAATTGAAACCCTGACCTTTGAAGTGATCGATGTCGCAAAAAAACGTCTACCCCTTCCTGCTGAACCGATACCCAACCCCGCGCACGGTCTGGAAGTGGACCGGGTGGGTCGGATCCGGCTCAAAATACTTTCGCAGCCGGACGATGAAGTTGTCCAGGGTCCTGGTCTCGGTATCGTTGGCGTAGCCCAATACCGACTGAAGCAGTTCGCCGCGCGGGATGATCTGACCCTCTTTCTGGAAGAACAGCGACAGGACCCGCACCTCCATCTCGGTCAGGTCGATCTCCCCCTGGGCGGTCCGGGCGCGGTAGGAGAGCGGAAAGACCTCGTTGCTGCCGAAGCGGTAGCCCTCTTCCACCGGATCGGGACGATACCATGAGGAGCGCCTGAGCATCCCCTTGACCCGCAGCAGGAACTCCACCAGGTTGAATGGTTTGGTCAGGTAGTCGTCAGCGCCGTTCTCCAGACCCTCCACCCGGTCACCATCCTCGGAACGGGCGGTCAGCATCAGGATCGGCACCCGCGGATCAAGCTTGCGGATGGCCCGGCAGATTTGGAAGCCATCCATACCGGGCAGCATGACATCCAGAATGATCAGCTCGAAATGTTCAACCTCCAGGGCCACCAGGGCCTTTTCACCGGTTTCGAAATGGCTGATGCGGCAGCCTTCCTCTTCCAGGTTGAAACAGATGCCCCGCGCCAGATGGATCTCGTCCTCGACCAGCATGATGTGTGGTTTTTCGCTGTTCATAGCTCTTACACCGCCGGCAGGGTAATGATAAAGGTGCAGCCTTGTCCGAGGCCGACGCTCTCAACCGAGACCTTGCCGCCATAACCTCTGATGATGGAATCAACAATATACAGGCCCAGACCGGTTCCACGAACGTTCTCTCCCGTCGGATGGACGCGGTAGAACATCTCGAAAACATGCTTCAGTTCATTTTTATCCAGGCCCCGGCCTTTGTCCTGGATAGTCAGTTGCACCGAGCTGCCTGTTCTGGACAGCCGAACTGCAATCTCGGGACTTCCGGGCGAATAGAGTACGGCATTCTCAAACAGATTTCGCAGCACCATGCCCATCTCTTCCGGATCAATCAGCATCTTTAGTGCCGGCTCCGCCTCCAGCGAAATACTGCCCCCCTGCGGCAAGTGGGCACGTTCCCGCTCAACATATTCGGCCAGCAGGGCGCTCATATCCGTCAGGCGGCGTTCGGCCGGCTTACGGCGCTGCTCAAGGCGCGCCGCCATGAGCAGGTTATTGATCAGGTAATGCAGCCGGTCCGTATCCGCCAGCATGGTGCCGACAAAGGCATCCAGCTTGTCCCCGGACGTACGTCGCAGCCGGATGGTTTCAAGGTGCAGCTGGATCGAGGCCAGCGGAGATTTCAGTTCGTGGGTGACCTGCGAGATGATGTCACGCTGCTTGGCATACAGGTTGGATTGGCGGTTCCAGTAGACAAAGATGACGTATACGCCTACCAGTATGACTACCAGCAGCAGCAGCCCCTCGACCATGACCGGCCAGTTGAACCCCGTGCCGAGCAGTTCGGGGCGATATTTTTCCGCCAGTTCGCGAAATTCGCGATGCTTTCCGACAAACCAGTAGATCCAGAACACCACCAAGGTGATCCAGACCAGCTGGACGGCTATCAGCGCCATGACCGGATGAAAAATTTTACGCAGCAGCTTCATGTATTCCTCGGCCTGCCGTTGTTTGTGCAGCTGAAGCGAAAGAACAGGCCGGATGGGCAGGAAGATGCCGCCTGTTTTGATTGCTTGCCTGAAACCCTGAAACTCTGTTATAAACGCAGAGCGCTTGTTGCGCAATCAGAGAGTACATTGGAGATACCGCACACATGCCCAGTTTCGATTTCAAAAAATTAAACCGTACCATGATCATCTATCGCGTCGTTCAGGCCCTGCTGTTATTAATGCTGATATACGTAGCATACGTATTTCAGAGCAGGTTCGCCATGATCGGCAGCCCGGAAAAATTCATGTACAGCCTCAAAATTACCATCATGAGTCAGCTCATCGCGATCTATCCCATTTACCGGCTGGCCTGGCGGGATGCCGGAGTCGAGATCGAGGGCAGCGCAATCGGCCTCACCAAGGAAGAACTGTCTGCCTTGCGCAAAAAACGTCTGCTGGGCGATCTCTGGAAATTCAGCGCCGTGGCTTTTTTTCTGGCATTTGTCACCATGGTGCCGGATGCAAAGAAAGCCCCCGGCGCGTCCCATGTACTGGCAGGCATCCTGTTCTCATTCCTGCTGATGTGCCTGAGCTATTTTCAGTGTTTCAACTTCAGCGCCAAGAAACGGATGAAACAGGCCAGCTGAAAAGCTTTCACCACGGAGGACACGGAGGTACACGGAGGAAGTCATAAATTTTTTTTGGGTTAACCCTTAAAGGACTTGATTTTGTTTTTCAGGTTTCCTCCGTTTTTTCTTGTCCTCCGTGTCCTCCGTGGTAAATCAGCTTTTGACACTTAATTCAGCTTTTCCCCGAAAAACACCGCCATCTTCTCAAACACCGCGTCCGAATCCCCCGTAATCAGCTCCGTATCCGGCAGCGACCGCAGGAAAATCTTGCCGTAACCCTTGGTAGTTATGCGCCGGTCCAGGATCAGCACCGCCCCGCGATCATCACGACTGCGAATCAGACGGCCGAAGCCCTGACGGAACTTGATCACCGCCTGGGGGATGGAAAACTCGCGGAACGAATCACCGCCGCCGGCATCGATCTGTTCGGAGCGGGCCTGCTGGACCGGCTCGGTCGGTACCTGGAACGGAAGGCGGGCGATGATTACCAGTCTGAGCGCCTCGCCCTTCACATCCACCCCTTCCCAGAAGGAATCGGTTCCGAACAGCACGGCATTACCTTCCTTGCGGAAATGGGCCAGCAGGGCATGCCGGCCTGTCGCGCCCTGCTTGAGCGCCGTCAGTCCCAGCCTGGCCAGCTCCGGGGCCAGGGAGGCATGCACCTTGTTCAGCAGGTCATAAGAGGTGAACAGAATGAAAGCGCCCCCCCGGGAGACCGCCACGGCCCGCAGGATGCGCTCCTCCAGCGCCTCGCGGAATCCGGGTGCAGTCGGTTCGGGCATGTCGTCCGGCACCGCCACGAAGACCTGACGGGCATAGTCAAAGGGTGAAGCCAGACGCAGTTCATTGAAGCGTTCCTTGGGGAGCAGGCTGAAACCGGTCCGCTTTTTGAGGTACTTGAAATCGCCCCCCACGGTCAGGGTGGCCGAGGTGACAATAATCGTCTTGAGCCGGTCCAGGATGGTCTCCCTGACTTGGCCCGAGATATCCAGCGGTGCCGCACACAAGCGGGCCTGCACACCACGGTGGCCGGAGGATGTTTCGATCCAGCGGCAGTAACCTTCCGGGTCGGTAATAAAGAACAACAGGCCGTCGGCCATGGCCTGCAGGCGCCCCTCGATACCGCCCGCATCCAGCAGCTGGTCGGCCAGCTTTTCCTTGAGCCTGTCGGGCAGGTCCCCGCAACGACGCAGCAGGGTCCGCAGGGCCGAGGTGTAGTCTCCTATGGCATCGGCCAGGGTCTGCACCCGTTGGCGGCACTCCTGCCAGAACGCCTTGCGCTCCACCTCGGGCGTGATGCGCAGTTTACGCTCGCGCCCTTCAGCCCCGGTCTCACACTCCAGAGCCAGAGCCATCCAGTCCATGGTTGCTTCCGTCAGATTGGCTACGTCGTGGGCCTTGGGCAGCAAGTGGGTTTCCAGCAGAGCCGAGAGTTCGGTATACAAAGCCTCCATGGACTCGGGCAGTTCCCGGGTCAGGCGGCTGGAGATGATCGTCAGCAGTCCGGCCCGGCTGGCCTTCTGGGGGACGAGACGGTTCAGCTGTTTGAGGATGGCGCCCCGCGAAATGACCAGTGACAGGTGGCTGGTGGCCACATCCTCCAGGTGGTGCCCCTCGTCGAAGATCAGTCGTTCAAAGGGGGGCAGGATGGCGGTGGCATCGTAGCCGGTCTCCTTGCGCAGGACAATATCCGACAGCAGCAGGGCATGATTGACCACCAGGATCCGGGCGGCCGATGAATCCCGTCGGGCACGGTAAAAGAAGCAGCGGTTGAAGTGCTTGCATTTGGAGCGGCTGCACTGGTCGGCCTCGCAGCAGACCTCTTCCCAGGTGCTGCCGCGTGGTGTAAAGGAAAGGTCACTGCGGCAGCCGTCCTGGCACCCCTTGCTCCACTCGATGATGCTGGTCAGCTCGGCGGTGGCCTCGTCCGGAAACAGGGACGGTTCGGCCTCGGCCTGTTCCAGCTTACGCAGACAGGCGTAGTTGCTGCGTCCTTTCACCAGGGCCGCCTTGAATTCCACGGAGGAATTGCGGGCCAGAAAGGGGAGGTCTTTTTTGATCAGCTGTTCCTGCAGATTGATGGTGTTGGTGGAGATGACCACCCGCTGGTTGTTGCGGACGGCCCACAGGATGGATGGGACCAGATAGGCCAGGGACTTGCCGGTACCGGTGCCGGCCTCCACCAGGACAACCTTGTCATTGTTAAAGGCCTCGGCCACGGCGAAGGCCATGCGCAGCTGTTCATCGCGCTGTTCATAGCCCTTGAGATGCGCCATCATGCCGTCCGGCGCAAAAACCCGGCCGATTTCATCCAGGGAGAGCAGTTCCCCCTTCTGCTCGGTGAAGGGAGAGACCACCTGGTAGCAGCGATTGCAGTCGTTATCGATGATAGCAAAACCGATGCCCTGGTTGCCGGCCACCGAAGCGATCTCCATGTCGGCGGCCGAGGGGGTCAGGTCGCCGGAGGGGTGATTGTGAATCACCACATCGCCGCAGGAGGCCCGCGTAAGAATCGCCGGGACCGCCACCTTGCTCCCGCGGGCGATGACCTCCACTTCGCACACGAGGCCGTCCACATTGCAGCGTCCGATGAAGAACACCTCGTTGCCGGAGGCAGCGCCGATCTCGTGGCGCATCAGGGCGCGGCAGTCTGAGGTGAAGTTGGTTTCCATAAGGTTCAACACCATACCATATCACAGGAAAAAAGGCACCGCTGAATCCTCCGGGATTTTACCGCCACCTTTTCGGCGCATTATGTGCGTCACGATATTTTTTTAATTAATACTGCTCACCAGTGAAATAAATATGTTGAAATTGGAAGCACACTGTAGCAGGATTTCAAACTGCTGCGTTATCAAGTGCAGAATGAATTTCCGTTTATGGGACAAGAGCGCCCGATTATTCGTTAACGCACGTATTCTATTTATCAGGACTGGAAAATGGGGAAACACCTGGAAAAGCTGGCTGTCGAGCTCGGTAGTGCACAGACCGGCTGTGTCACGTCCGATGAGGTTCTGATCCCCTTGAAAAAGGCGGTCGACATCATGCAACTCGGCGTGACTATTACCGATATGCAACGAAAGATCCTCTACACGAATATTGCTGATGCCAGGATGCACGGATACGAGGTTGCGGAACTGATCGGCCGGGATGTGCGTATTTTCGCTCTCGCTTCGTCTCACAATGACCTCGTGCCGGAATATATGCAGAATTTGAGTCACTGGAGCCGTGATACTCTCAATTGTCGCAAGGATGGCAGTGTTTTTCCGGTACGGGTGACCTCCGACGTCGTTAAGGAGGTCAAGGATGGCACATTGAGCGGCATTGCAATTGTTGCAACCTGCGAGGACATTACCGAGCGGAAGCGCTCGGAAGAAACTCTGCACCTGCGCCAGCAGGTTATCGAATCAAGCACGAATGGTATCATGATCACCGATACAACCCAGCCGGAAAACCCGATCGTATACGTTAACCCGGCCTTTGGACGCATCACCGGATATGACCTGCAGGAAGTGATCGGGCGCAGTATAAACTTTCTTCTCGGTGAGGATCAGGAACAGATCGAATTCATAAAGATCTACGCGGCGATGCATGAACATCGTGAAGGGAACGCCGTTCTGCGCAGCTACCGCAAGGACGGCAGTCTGTTCTGGAATGAGCTTTCAATCTTCCCGGTACTGGAAGAGGACGGGACGATAGCCCATTTTGTATGGAACATCAATGATGTTACCGAACGCGAACAGCATGAAGAGCTGCTTGAGTATCAGGCAAACCACGATGCGCTCACCGGACTTCCCAACCGCAATCTTCTCGCTGACCGGATCACCCAGTCGCTCGCCAATGCAAACCGTTACAAACATCAGGTAGCAGTGCTGTTCATTGATCTGGATAATTTCAAATTCGTCAACGACAGCCTGGGGCACGCCCTGGGCGACCGAATGCTGGTAATCCTGGCCGACCGGTTGCATAAATGCATTCGCTCCGGGGATACGGTGGCCCGTTACGGAGGAGATGAATTTGTTGTGGTTGTCTCCTATCTGGAGAAGAGCGAGGATGCTGCCACCGTCGTGCATAATATTCAGGAACAGATGTTCCTGCCTCTTACCATTGACGGACATGAATTCGGTGTGACCTGCAGTATCGGCATCAGCGTCTATCCCAAGGACGGGCATGATGTGGACACCTTACTGAAGAATGCGGATGTCGCCATGTACCGGGCCAAGGAGCACAGTCGCAACACATTCCGGTATTACACGAGTGAAATGAACGACAGGGTTGTCGAGCGCATGATAATTGAACGGCATCTGCGCCACGCCCTTGAACGGGAAGAGTTCGAGGTCCACTACCAGCCGCAGATAGAGTTGATCAACGGTCGTATCACCGGTGTTGAGGCTCTGTTGCGCTGGAACAGCCCGGAGTTGGGGATGGTCTGTCCCGACCGTTTTATTCCGCTGGCAGAGGAGACCGGTCTGATCGTCCCCATCGGTGAATGGATACTTACAACCAGTTGCCGGCAGAACAAGGCCTGGCAGGAGGCCGGTCTCCCTCCATTGACCATGGCGGTGAATCTTTCAGCCCGCCAGTTGCAGAAAAAGGATCTGGCCGGTCTCGTTGAGAAGATCCTGCAGGAAACAGGACTTGATCCACACTTCCTGGAACTGGAGCTTGTTGAAAGCATGGTCATGCGGGACGTGGAAAGTGCGGCTGCAATAATGAAGGAGTTGAAAAAACTGGGAGTTCAGCTTGCCATGGACGATTTCGGTACCGGCCATTCCAGCTTGAGTTACCTGAAGCGTTTTCCCTTTGACAAACTTAAAATCGACCTCTCGTTTGTTCGGGACATTATGACCGATCCCGATAGTGCGGCGATTGCCCGGGCAATTATAGCAATGGCCCACAATCTGAATCTGCGCGCGATTGCGGAAGGTGTCGAGACAGAAGAACAGCTTGAGTATCTTCGATTACACGGCTGTGATGAGATACAGGGTTTCTATGTCAGCAAACCGGTGCCTGCGCATGTTTTGGAGAAACTGCTCCGCGAAGACGGACGGCTCTGGAAGCCGTCCGGTCCGAACTGACAACCGGGCTCGGTCTTAACCCCGGTTCCTCTCAAAGATCACGTTGAACTCATCCTTTATAACCCGGAACGCTCCCAGCGCCCGGGGATCAAAATGTCCCGGCAGGGTCCTCCCGTCTCCATTAAGAATGATGTTGCAGGTCGTAGCGTGGTCAAGGGCTTTTTTATAGCCGCGGTTACTGCGCAAGGCGTCATACTGATCGACCAGCATGACTATCCGCCCTTCCAGTGGAATTTCCTCCTGTTTCAAGCCATGAGGATAGCCGCTGCCATCCCAGCGTTCGTGATGTGTCGCCGAAATGGAAGCTGCCATCTGGAGCATGCGGTGCGATGAGCCTTGCAGTATTTTGGCGCCGATCATGGTGTGCTGCTTGATAATGTCGAACTCATCGCTCGTGAGCGCCCCCTGCTTGAGCAGGACCGAATCAGGAATGCCGATCTTGCCGATATCGTGCATGGCGCTGGCCACGGAGATATCCTCCGTGAAGTCGTCCGGCAGCCCCATGTACCTGGCAAGCCGGCCGGCGTACATGCCGATACGTGAAATATGGAGTCCGGTGACTCCGTCCCTGAGTTCGGCGGCTGTGGTAAGCCGTTCGATGACCTCCCTGCTCATCCCGGCCAGTTTGTTGAGCGCCTCGTTCAGCTCTATCGTGCGTTGTGAAACGGTTTGTTCCAGTTCGAGCTTGTAGTTCTTCTCAATCCGCGTCAGTCGCTTGAAATTTACGCCCTTTTCTATGGTGTGGAGCAGGTAGGGGGGGGTATAGGGTTTGATGATGAAGTCATAGGCTCCCTTCTGGATAGCCTGGACCGCAATATCCAGGTCTGCGTAGGCGGTCATCAGGATGACCGGCGTCTCCCGGTCGAGAAAACAGATTTTTTCCAGCAGCTCGATACCGGTCATTCCGGGCATGTTAATATCCGTCAGGACCAGGTCGACCGGTTCTTTCACGAACTGTTTGATGGCATCATATCCATTGTCGAATGGAATGACATGGAAACCGCACCCGGTGAGTAATGCGGAAACGCTGTCCAGCACATAATGGTCATCATCGATTATAAATACCGTTCCTTGCGTATCAGGGGACATCTTCAAGTACCTCTTTAATCTTCATGAGCAGTTCTTTGGGCTTTATCGGCTTGTTGATGAAATACAGCCCGGTATCTGATAACCACGAACTTTCCAAGGGAATCGAATCATCTGCGCCTGCGCACATGAGCACACGTATATCAGGATTGAGCCCCCTGACCCTTTGATACACAGCCTTTCCCCATATGTCCGGCAGGTCCATGTCGAGAATTGCCAGGCGGACTGTGTTGAGACATCCCCGATACTTTTCAAGGGCATGCTCACCATTTTCGGCTTCCAAAATCTTGTAGCCAAACTCCTGTAAAAGGTCTCGGGTCAGTTCGCGGTTTGCCGAGCAGTCATCTACAAGCAGTATGACGTCGCTGATTTCATGACCTGCTTCTGCCGTCTTTTGCAACACCGCATCCTCAGGCACGTCGGAAAGAGGAAGATATATGCTGAATGTGGTCCCTTCATTCGGGCTGCTGTGACAGAAGATGTAACCGCCATGAGTCTTGATGATGCCATAGGCGATTGAAAGCCCGAGCCCGGTACCTTTTCCGGTCTCCTTGGTGGTGTAGAATGGCTCGAAGATGTGTTTGATCGTTTCAGCACTGATGCCCTGGCCGGTGTCGGAGACTGTCAGCAGGGCGAAGCGTCCCACTGACCCGTATCCGTGAGTTGCGACGAAATGGGCGTCGAGTGATGCCGATTTTGTTGTAATGGTTATGATGCCTTCGCCAGGCAGTGCATCGCGGGCATTGGTGACCAGGTTCATCAATACCTGTTCTATCTGCATGGTGTCGGCCATGATCGGCAGTGGCTGTGCCGACAACTCGATTATAAACCGGGAATTCTCATCCAGCAGGCGCCGGAGAAGTTTTTCAATGCCTTCGACGATCATGTTCACGTCAGTGAGCCTGGGATTTCTGGGCTGCTTGCGACTGAAGGAAAGCAGCCCTTGGGTAAGGCTGGAACCGCGCCGCGTTGCGCCGAGCAACTGGTCGAACATTGCCCGGTAAGGACTATCGGCAGGCATTTCCTTTTGCATGACGGTTGCGTATCCGATAATCGCTGTCAGGATATTGTTGAAATCGTGGGCAATACCGCCCGCCAGTTGGCCGACAGCCTCCAGTTTCTGTGAATGGAGCAGCTGGTTCTCCATGCTTTTGCGCTCGGTGATGTCCTCTTTTATGGCGATGAAGTGTATGATCTGGCCGGACTGGTTCCGGAGCGGCGATATCGTGGCCAGCTCCCAGTAAAGGTCGCCGTTTTTCTTGATGTTCTGGAATTCACCGGACCATTTACCTCCCGCCAGGATGGTTTGCCAAAGGTCTACGTACTCGGACTGGCTGGTAAATCCTGATTTAAGAAGGCTCGGATTCTGACCGAGCAGTTCTTGCAGCGTATAACCGGTCAGGTTTGTAACGTGTGGGTTAGCGTATTCGATAGTGCCTCGCAGATCGGTGATCATAATGGAAACGGGACTCTGTTCGACGACGTGAGAGAGTTTTCGCCAGCTTTCTTCGATTCTGTTACGTTCCTCAAGTTCCTTCTGAGCAGCCTCATAGAGGCGGGCGTTGTCCAGTGCCAGAGAGGCCAGTTTAGCGAAGCTGCATAATAAATCCATATTGGCTTCACTAAAGCGCATACCGGGATCGATGAAGGCAACACCGATTACCCCGACAATCTCGCCTCCGGATGTTAGCGGCACTCCGGCCATGGCGTGGAGACTGTTGCGCTTGGGGTCAGGCAACCGTCCGGGCCAGCTGTTATAATCATCGACGTGGTACGGTTTTCCGCTCTTCCAGACGTGACCGGCCAGGCCTTCACCCGGCTGAAGCGAGTGCTGGTCGAAGGTTGCGAAGATGCCGATCTGAACCTGTGTAATCATGGTGTTCGTGTTTTTGTCATGCAGGTAAATATAACCATGCTCAGTCTGCATTAACGTTGCGGCGCGGCTGATAATTGCGGAAAGCAGGCTATGAAGTTCAAGGCGGCTGATCAGCCCAAGGGTTGTTTCATGGAGCGCCAGCAGATATTTGTTTTGCAGATCCATGGCTTGCTGCTGGCTGTCAAGCTCGGCGATCAGCTGATTGAAGGTTGTTTCAAGGGTGCTTATTTCGCTGATCCCCGATTCCGGATAGAGGCGGTCACTGCCGGTCTTGGTTTGCAGCTGTTTGACATGAGAAGTGAAATCAAGCAGCGGCTTTGAAATGTTCCCGAAAAAATTTCGCATGATGAAGAACAGGACCAACAGCAGCGGAATGATGCCGGCTGTGAAAACATTCCTTAAGCGGGTAATAGAAGTAAAGGCCTCTGCCGTGGGGTAGGACGCGCCGAGGATCCAGTTTTTGGAACGGAGCCTTTTGAAAGATGTCAGGGATTGAATGCCGTCGGAATTGACAGCTATCTCGGTCCCCTCAAACCCTTTGATGGCCCGGTCCAGGAGCTGGTTGGCGCCAGGAAGGGCCGCCGGTTTACTGATGCGGGCGGGGTCAGGGTGAGAGATTATCACGCGGTTTGTGTCAACAAGGAACAGATAGCCGGTTTTTCCGATTTTGCGCGAATTGAGCCGGCCCGGAAAATTGGCTTTAGTGAGGTCAGTGCTACCGCCCAGTACGGCAACAAGATTGCCCAGTGAATCGAAGATTGGTGCCGTCAGCATGATGACCGGGTTGTGATGATCCTGGGAAGAGATGTACGGATCGGATATGTGGGGTGCTTGTGTCGCAAGGGTCACGCGGAGGTAGTCCCGGAAGGAAAAGTCCTTTCCGGTGCGGGAGACGCCGAGCGGCAGTTCCGCCACCATTTGTCCCCGCTGGTTAAAGAGAAACATACCGTTGTCGAAGAGACTTGTGAACTCGGTTCGTTCCAGCAGGAATGCAAGCGCTTCGTCGGGATCGGAAATCTGTTCGGGGGTGAGTTTACTGGCAAGCGCAGTCAGCGGTTGCTGGGTGTTCAGGAGTTTCTGGTCAATCTCGTCGGCTAGAATGGAAACGGTCAGGTTCTGTTGGGTAGTAATGGTTTCCTTGATAGTCCCTTCAAAATAAAAGAGGATGGAAAGCAAGACTACAGCCAGGAGGATGCAGATTGAAACCGGGAGCAGCACCGTTATTCTTGTTTTAAGAGATAGTCTTTTCATAACGTCGCTGGGTTTTGGTCTGGCAGAAAACGATAACTACGGATCATGACTGCGACTTTAATGTAACATAATATTGTGTATTGGTGGCAGATTTTGTCTGCAACTCACCATATTTATAGCTGCTCAATGCGGTTCCGGGACACATTTCCCTTTTACAACTACGGGGGCATGGGCTACTATGTTTCCACTTTTATTATCAAGGGTGGCTTTACGTGGATAAACTCATAATCAATGGCGGCAAAAAGCTGAAAGGCGAAGTGCAGGTCAGCGGCTCCAAGAACGCCGCGCTGCCGATTTTTGTCGCCACCATTCTGGCGCCGGGGCTGAACCAGATCAGCAATGTGCCGTTTCTGCGCGATATCAATACCACCATCAAGGTGCTGGAGTCTCTCGGCGCCAGAGTGGAGGGCAACGGCCATGTGGTCAAAATAGATACCTCCGATATCAACAGCCATGAGGCTACCTACGATCTGGTCAAGACCATGCGCGCCTCGGTGCTGGTGTTGGGACCGCTGCTGGCACGTTT
Organism: Desulfuromonadales bacterium; assembly: GCA_016650295.1. Lineage (GTDB taxonomy): Bacteria > Desulfobacterota > Desulfuromonadia > Geobacterales > Pseudopelobacteraceae > CAIPTY01. Next base: position 79,578 of record JAENWA010000032.1, read on the forward strand.
CGGCCAGGCGCGGGTCTCCCTTCCGGGCGGCTGCGCCATCGGTGCCCGCCCCATCGACCTGCATCTCAAAGGTCTCCAGGCCTTGGGGGCTGAGATCACTCTTGAACACGGTTACGTGGAGGCCACGTGCAAGAAATTGAAGGGTGCCCGCATCAATTTTGACGTCTCCACCGTCGGCGGCACGGAACACCTGATGATGGCGGCCGCCACCGCCAAAGGCGAAACCGTTCTTGAAAATGCCGCCCGGGAGCCGGAGATCGTTGACCTTGGTCTTTATTTGAACCGGATGGGGGCCAGGATCGAGGGAGCCGGCACAGATACCATCCGTATCCAGGGCGTGTCGGAGCTTTCCGCCGCCAGCTACGAAGTCATGCCGGACCGTATCGAGGCCGGCACCTTCATGATCGCGGCCGCCATGACTGGCGGCGATATCAGGATCAACGGTATGAAGCTGGAGCATCTCGACGCACTGGCCTTCAAAATGCAGGATGCCGGAGTCGAGATCACCAGCCGCGACGGCGTGGTGCGGGTCAAGGGCCCCAAACGGCTCAAGAGCGTCAACATCAAGACCCGTCCCTATCCCGGTTTTCCGACCGACATGCAGGCCCAGTTCATGGCGATGATGTGCGTGGCCGACGGGGCCAGCGTCATCAGCGAAAACATCTTCGAGAACCGCTTCATGCATGTCTCGGAACTGCTCCGTTTCGGCGCCGACATCATCATCGAAGGCAACACCGCCACGGTCAAGGGCATCAAGAAACTCTCCGGGGCACCATCCATGGCCACCGATCTGCGCGCTTCGGCTTCACTGATCCTGGCCGGACTGGCGGCGGAGGGCACATCGGAGGTCACCCGGATCTACCATCTGGACCGCGGCTATGAATCCATAGAGAAGAAACTGGCAGGTTTGGGTGCCGACATTGTGAGAGTAAAGGAGTGAGGAGGCAGGGATCAGGGACTAGGGACCAGGGATCAGAAAAAGATCCGGCCCCCGTTCTCCGGTCCCCGATCCCGGAATTATGAACGACTGGATTACCATAGCAATCCCCAAGGGGCGTATCCTGGAAGAGTCGGTGGAACTGTTCGGCACAATCGGCATCGACTGCCGTGAGCTGCTCTCCGATTCCCGCAAGCTGATCTTCGAGAATCCTCAGCAGCGCATGCGCTACATGATCGTGCGGGCCACCGACGTGCCGACCTATGTGGAGTACGGCAGTGCCGATCTCGGTATTGTCGGCAAGGATACGCTGATGGAGCAGGGCAAGGACGTCTATGAGCCGCTGGACTTGAAATTCGGTTACTGCCGGATGATGGTGGCCGAGCCGGCGGGGCTGGCCAAGAACGACGATCCCGCCGGATGGTCGCATATCCGCATCGCCACCAAGTATCCGCACGTGGCCGAGAGTTACTTTGCCGCCAAAGGCATCCAGGTGGAGATCATCAAGCTGTACGGTTCCATCGAACTGGCGCCGCTGGTGGGACTGTCCGAGCGGATTGTGGATCTGGTCTCCACCGGCGAGACGCTCAAGCAAAACGGACTGGTGGAGGTGGAAACCATCGCCGAGATCACCACCCGCCTGATCGTCAACCGAGCCAGCCTGAAGACCAAACACAAACGGATTACCGAAATCATACAGGGGTTGGAGCGGGTGCTCCAGTCTATATAGGAGCCTGTCGGACTTAGGAGAAATCTACTGCAAATCCGCCGATGCGGTCCATATTTCACCGCTTTCTTGGTCAATAGAACAAACTATTGACCTGCAAAATCGGCAAAATCTGTCCTCGCCCAGTCGAATTTTCGCTACGATTTCCTAAGTCCGACAGACTCCTAGGCGAGGTGAACAATGCTTTTTCTTGATATACACGATAATGATTTTACAGCACGCTTCGACACCATCCTCTCCCGCGGAGAAGAATCCGGCCGTGAAGTTGAGCAGGTTGTCCTCGATATTATTGCCGATGTGCGAAAGCGGGGTGATGCAGCCGTGCTGGAGCTGACCCGGCGCTTTGATCGCCTGGAAGCGACTGATCTGACGGCCCTGGAAGTCACTGAGGCCGAGCTGGCGGACGCCTTCAACCAGGTGGAGGAAGCCGACGTTGCCGCCCTGAAGCTGGCAGTAGAGCGGGTGGCCCGTTTCCACGAAAAGCAGAAGCAGCAGACCTGGCTTTCCACGGAAGAACCGGACGTCATGCTGGGTCAGAAGGTGACGCCGCTGGCGCGAGTCGGCATCTACGTTCCGGGCGGAAAGGCCAGCTATCCCAGCAGTGTCATTATGAACGCCGTGCCGGCGCGGGTGGCCGGTGTGGGCGAGATCATCATGGTGGCACCTACGCCGGGCGGAGAAATCAACTCTCATGTGCTGGTGGCTGCCAGCCTGTCCGGCGTGGACCGCATCTTCCGTATCGGCGGCGCCCAGGCGGTGGCAGCCCTGGCCTACGGCACAGCAACAATCCCGAAGGTGGACAAGATCACCGGGCCGGGCAACATCTACGTTGCCACGGCCAAAAAACTGGTCTTCGGTCAGGTGGGTATCGACATGATCGCCGGACCGAGCGAGATCCTGGTAATCAGCGACGGCAGCGGCAACCCTGCTCACATTGCTGCCGACCTGCTCTCTCAGGCTGAACATGATGAACTGGCTTCCTCGATCCTGATAACCACGAACCGCGGATTCGGAGAGCTGGTGGCGTCCGAGGTGGAGCGCCAGCTGGCACAGCTTTCCCGCGAGTCCATCGCGCGGGCGTCCTGGGACAAGTATGGCGCAATTATCGTGGCCGAGACACTGGACGAGGTGATTGCCTTCTCCAACCGTATTGCACCGGAACACCTGGAACTGGCAGTGGCTGATCCGTTTGCCATCCTGCCGCAAATAACCAACGCCGGGGCGATCTTCATGGGGCACTGGACGCCCGAGGCGGCCGGTGATTATCTGGCCGGTCCCAACCACACGCTCCCCACCGGCGGCACAGCCCGCTTCTTTTCGCCGCTGTCAGTAGATGACTTCGTCAAGAAATCATCGATTGTTTACTTCTCCAAGGAAGGCCTGCAGCGATTGGGGGCGGACATCGTCAGGATTGCCGGTCTGGAAGGGCTGGAGGCGCACGGCAAGTCGGTCAGTATCCGGTTGAGATGATTGTGTTGAACGTTGGTGATCAGGGTATCTGGCCGGTTATCAGCCAGGGAGAGATACTGGAACAGATGACTTGAGCCGCAGAATGTATTTGCGTTATTGCTGAAAAGATGGATCAGATGATGTCTGACGTGATGTTGATCGGGGAGGGGATGCGCAGTGGATAGTGCGCATCCCCTCTTTTCTTATTTAGAATCGGAATTACAGTGACACCCGGTAAAACTTCGCCGCATTTTCGTAGAAAACCGCCCGGGCCGCCTCATCCTCCAGCGTATCCGCCACCAGCAGGAAGTCTTTGTCACAATAGGGACGCGGGGCGCGGGTGGAGGGGAGGTCGGTGCCGAACATCAGGCAGGCCGGATTTACGCTGTACAGCTCCCGCAGAGCGGTCCGCACGTCGAAATCGACCCGGCCGAAACCGGTGGCCTTAACTCTGACACCCCTTTCCGCCAGCCGAAGCAATGTGCTGAAACCCACTTTGGCCAGTCCCAGGTGATCGACGCTGACCGAAGGCAGACTGATGAGCATATCGTACAGGCCGTCCAGTTCCCGCGAATCCACATACAACTCCACATGCCAGCCGGCCAGTTCATGGACCCGCCGGGCCATGGTCTCCAGGTGGCGCACATCCTCGGAGCCGCCCCGTTTGAGGTTGAAGCGCACCGCCCGCACCCCGGCGCCGTCCAGGTCCAGGATTTCCTGATCAGTGACCGATGCCGGCAGTTGGGTTACGCCGACGAAGAGCGGCCCGAGGGTGTGCAGTGCATCCAGCAGATAGGACTGGTCAAAGGCCTGGAACGAGCCGGAGACGATGGCCCCGCCCCGCAGATAGTACTGCGCCACCTGCGCCCGGTAATCCTCGCAGGTCAGATCGTCCGGCAGATAGCCGTTGTTGGGGGTTAGCGGAAAACGGCGATCGATGATGTGGAAATGGCTGTCGAAGAGCGGGAAGCGCTTGAGTGGTGAAGTTTCAGGCATGCAGTTCAGCTCCTTGGATGGCTTCTTCATCGTTCAGCCGCGCATAGGACTCCAGCACCGGCCAGTCGGCCTCGGCCCAATCGAGGGTGTGCAGCTCCTCCGGCGGCAGCCAGACCACGGCGGCGTGTTCATGCAGGGTGATAGTGTCCGATTCGATGGAACAGACGAACGGGTAGAGTGTGACCGTGAAGGTGTCGTAGGAATGAGTGTGCTGCGGCAGCGGATGTCCGACAGCGATGGTAACACCCATCTCTTCGACCAGCTCCCGCTGCAGGCATTCGGTGGGAGTCTCCCCCGCTTCCAGCTTGCCGCCGGGGAACTCCCATTTCAGCGGCAGGTTCATGGCAGCGCTGCGCTGGGCGGCCAGCACCAGTCCGTCGCGCTCGATCAGGGCGCAGGCGACGTGGATATGTTTTTTCGGGGAGGTTATGTTCATGAAGTGAATGTGCTCCGCAGGGTTAGTGTTTGATTTTGTTGCAATAAGATAATCAGCAGCTTTACTCACCCCCTCCAACCTCCCCTCGCTGGGTGGAGGCTTTAATTCCCTCCCCAAGCGGACCCAACGGGCCTAAAGGGGAGGGCTAGGGAGGGGGATAATGTAATGTGACAAAGTAGACGGACAGCATTATACGTATCCCCGCATTGTTGGCAATCGTATTGTGTTTTTGGGCGCTTACCGTTATTGTGTGCCATAATTATCATCCTGGAGGAACAGCATGGTTTCATTTGAAGAAGCCCGCTCGATCATACTGAACAGCGTACAGCTGGTCGGCACGGAACGAATCCATCTTCTGGAGGCGACCGGCAGGGTCCTGGCGGAGGATGTGACGGCTCCCTGGGATCTGCCGCTGTGGGACAATTCGGCCATGGACGGCTATGCCGTGCGGGCCGGTGACTGCCGGACAATACCGTGCAAACTACGTGTGACCGGTTTTCTGCCGGCCGGGGCCCGGGCCGATGGCGTGACAGTCGAGCCGGGCTGCGCCGTGCGGATCATGACCGGTGCGCCGGTCCCGGCCGGCTGTGATGCGGTGGTGCCGGTGGAGGAAACCGATGACGGCCAACAGGAGGTATCGCTGCTGGAGCCGGTCAAAAAGGGGCAGCATTTCCGCTTCCGGGGCGAGGACGTGGCCGCCGGTGTGACCTTTGCCCGGGCCGGAACGATCATCCGTCCGCCGGAGATCAACATGCTGGCCGGATTCGGTCTGGCGCTGGTGCCGATCTACCGCCGTCCGATCGTGGCGATCCTCTCCACCGGTGACGAGCTGGTGGAACTGGGGCGGACACCGGGTCCGGGAGAGATCATCAACAGCAATACCCTTTCGCTGGCGGCCGCAGTGACGGAGTGCGGCGCGATCCCGCGTATCATCGGCATTGCCAGCGACAACCGCGCGAGTCACCTGGAGAAACTTGGCGAAGGGCTTAAAGCCGATGTGCTGATCACCTCGGCCGGTGTATCGGCCGGTGACTGCGACCTCGTGCGGGATATCCTGGAAGAGCTGGGTGCGAAACAGGTCTTCTGGAAGATTGGCATCAAGCCGGGCGGGCCGACAGCCTTTGCTCTGCATGGCTCGACGCCGGTCTTTTCCCTGCCGGGCAATCCGGTTTCGACCATGATCACCTTCGAGGAGTTCGTTCGTCCGGCCCTGCTCAGGATGCAGGGGCAGCAGCAGGTCGTCCGGCCGCTTTTCAAGGCCGTTCTGCGGGATGCGCTGAAGAAGAAGTCGGGCAAGGTGCAGATCGTCCGTCTTCTTCTGGAAAAGGAGGACGGGCGCTGGTACGCCACCTCGGCCGGAAACCAGCAGACCGCCATCCTCAAGACCATGGTCGATGCCCGGGCCATTGCCGTGTTGCCGGCCAATAGCACGGATTTTGCCGCCGGGGATGAGGTGGACGTGCATTTTTATGGAAATCATATTGAACTGGAGTAATACCATGAACGACTATCTTGGTGCCCATATGTCCATCGCCGGCGGCCTGCACCTGGCCATTGACCGGGCCGTTGCCGCCGGTTGCGGCGTGCTGCAGATCTTTACCCGCAACTCCAACCAGTGGAAGGGCAAACCGGTCAGTGAGGCCGATACTGCCCTCTTCAAAGAGAAATTTACCGCCTCGGGCCTGCATGAGGTCATCTCCCACGACATCTACCTGATCAACCTGGCCGCCCCGCCGGGCGAGACCCGCGACAAGAGCCTGGCCGCTTTTCGGGACGAGTTGGAGACCTGCGCCCGGCTCGGCATAAAAAAAGTAGTCATGCACCCCGGCTCACATCTGGCCGACAGCCCGGAGACAGGCCTGGCGCGGGTGGTCGCGGCCTTTGACCAGCTCTTCAGCGAGGTGCCGCAGTTCGAGGGGCGGGTCCTGATCGAGACCACCGCCGGGCAGGGGAGCAACCTGGGACGGACCTTCGAGGAGTTGCAGACCATCATCAGCGGTTCTAAATTTCCGGACAAATTCGCCGTCTGCTTCGACACCTGCCACACCTTTGCCGCCGGCTACGACACCGCCACGGCAGAGGGTTACGCCGATACCATGGCGCAGTTCGACCGCCTGATCGGGCTGGAGCGGCTGCAATGCTTTCACTTCAACGATTCCAAGAAGGGGCTCGGCTCCCGTGTTGACCGCCACGAGCATATCGGCCAGGGGGCATTGGGGCTGAACCCGTTCAGGTTCATCCTCAACGATCCGCGCTTTGTGAAGATCCCCAAGATACTGGAGACCCCCAAGGGAGACAATGAGGAGATGGATGGGGTTAATCTGGGGATTTTAAGAGGGCTGGTTGGGTAGAAATAAAAGGCTGCATTACTGACCGCACGGATATCATCATTATCGTCCGTCGGAAAAGTCAATGTTGCTCCAATCTTTAATTATTTCGCCTCAATTGTATTGTTCCTCCATCGATAGATACTTTCCATATCCAGTCGCTCACCCCTGAACTCGATCTGCTTCACCGGTTTCGTGCCGTCCCTGCTCTCCCGTTTCAGGTAGCTGCTGATCTCCATCCAGCGCACGTCGGCAAACTCAAGTTTATCCCTTCCGGAAAACCGTATATTCTCTTCGGAAAATGTACCGATCACCAGCATTACCGGATTCGGCTGTTTCAGCCAGTACTCAACCCATCGCTGCTCCTCGATTTTGAAGATTTCGACGCCGTCTTTTTTACGTGTTTTCAAATGCGAGTTCCCCGATTTCAGTTGTAGGTAAATGCGCTTTCCAGTGCCTTTGCCGTCGTCATCGGTGAATTCCAGTTCCATGTCTATACCCTCATCTTCCGTGGCAGGAATCTCGAAACACTTCTGGTCGGCGCTGGTGATGCGAGCCCCCACCTCCAAGGCGAGCAGCTTGCCTTTCCGACGTGAATCCAAGCGGATTGCGTCACCGGCTTGCAGCCCCTCCACCTGCTCTCGCACGGCCTTGTCAGCAAATAGTTTCTCCAGATCATCCCAGAGGTCGAAGCGTTTCTCGCAGTTGTCGCACTCCACCGTGGCCTGCTCCTTCTTAGCAATCAACTTCTGCATCAGAACCAGCGGGTTGCCTTTCGGAGTGTGGCAATGCGGACAGACGTAATATCGCAGACGTTCCACCTGTATGCAACGATCCTGCAAGTGGGCATGTATGTAGTTGGCAAATATCACCTGCTCCTGCTTTGTTACGCTTGGCCCAAAATACACACTGATCTCACCACTGTCGGCACTTTCCCGCACGAGCTTGATCCCCAAGCGATGGGCACCCGTCAGAGTATCAAAATCCGCCGCATCGCGCCAAGGTTCCTTGAGTTTAAAGGAGTCACTATCGGCCAGTTTGACAACCAGCGTGGCGTATATGTCATCCAGATATCCTTTTACCTTGTAACTGACGATTATCGACGGATGCTCGACAGCTGTCGGGCGTTCTCGTCCACAATGGCTTGGAAAGACGAGCTTGTCTCCCTGACGCAGGCACAGACCACGCTCCTCCATCTGCCGTTCCATTTCACGCAGCACCACGCGCTCCTCGGTCTCCGGTAGCCTCTTCATTTCCAGAATGCTGCCATCACGCTCGACACTCTGAAACAAGAGCCTCCCTTCGGCGATACTACGTAATGGTATACAGCCAAGTTCTAACGGGTCCTGGCGCAGTGTTCGGATCACAGCTTGGGCATAGGCATTGACCCACTCCGGTTGCAACAGGATGTAGGTACCGTAGTCCAAGTCCTTTACTGCACCCGGACCATCCAGCAGACCTAACACTGTCTTCAGCGTATTGTCAGTAAAACGTGATTCCTCGGTCATGCGCCGCCAGAGCAGTTCGCGCAATTCCTTGAAGGTGTGTAGCACCTGCCCCTCATCCCGCAGCTTCAGAATCTGGTCCTTGATTAGTTTGAAGATGCGAGGCGATGTGCGCTGTTCCATCAACCCCCAAGGGATGCCTTCAGTGATTGCCTCACTCAATTCCTCACAGCCTGTGCCGTCCTTGGCGCTGGTTTCAAAGTATCTAAAGCCCTGCTCTTCAGCAAAGCTCCTTAGCTTTGCACGACTAGCTTTGAATCCAGCATCGATGCGACCAGCCACAAGAATTAACGGCGTATTGGCAGGTACGCAACGTCGTAGAGCTGTCTGCCACTCGCGGAGCCCCGGAAGCACATTCTCCTTGTCTGCGTCGAAAAGCAACAGAATCAACGCGGAACGATCCATATAGAGCTGGTGTACCAATCGTTGGTCAGCCTGTCCGCCAAAGTCCCAGAGCCAGATTTCCTTTTCCAGCTTTTGGGCAACAGCGACTCCAGGTAAAGGCCACTGCGTTGACCAGGCTCCCACAGTGGAACCGTCGCTCGGTTTCCACTCACCTGTTGCCAACCGGTGCGCCAATCCGGTCTTGCCGGAACTTGTATCACCCACAAGAAGAACCTTAGCGTTCGTGTATTGGACCTGGTCCTGTGCAGGGCCAAAGGACACGTTACTTACTGCAACTGGCCTCGCCCCGACAACAAACTCCGAGAGGTCCCAGACTAGGATTGTGCCTTTATGATCACCAGAGAAAGCATGACGTTGATCAGAGCCCCACGCCACGTTCTCGACTTCATCCGTATGACCTTTGAGTACTTGAATACAACGCCCTGTCTCCACGTCCCACAACCGTAAAGTTTTGTCCCATGAAGCTGAAAGGACAAAGCGGTTATCAGCGGTCCACGCCAAACTCCTGATCAAGTTCGTGTGGCCTTCAAACACACGTAGACAGACTCCCTCCTCTACATTCCACAGTCGCAAGGTTAGGTCATCGGAGCAAGAGAGCGCGAAGTGTTGATTTGCACTCCATACAACACTTCTAATAGGTTTTGTGTGGCCTTTAAGAACACGCAGGCATCGACCAGTTTTCAAATCCCAAAGTCTAATTGTCGTGTCATGGGAGCCAGAAAGGGCTCGACTATAATCGGCAGTCCACGATACCGTCCATAGTGAAGCTTTGTGGCCCTTGAACACGCGCAAGCAACGCCCTGAGTTCACATCCCACAACCGCATAGAATTGTCACATGATCCAGACAGAGCGTAACGCTGATCCGAACTCCACTCCAAGCTTGGAATGGCATCCTTGTGCCCTTCGAGAACACGCAGGCAGTCACCCGTCTCCACATCTAAAAGTCGGATCATCCCGTCCGAACAGCCAAAAAGTGCGAGACGTTGGTCAGCGCTCCAAGCTATATTATGATAAGCGCTCGATTTGACTTTGATCACACGTAGACATCGCCCCGTTTCCAGATTGCATAGCCTTATATTCTCGTCATTACTACCGGAGAGCGCGAGCTTTCCATCCGGACTGAATGCGTAGGATAAGTTACGTTCACGAATGATTAGGTCGAGTTGGATGACTTTTTCTGGAACCTGCTCGCGGTTGGCCTGTAGCTCCCCCTTCGCTGAGAGGTTTTGACGCGTAATGCCTGCCCCACGTAACTTCACGGGAGGTCGACAGGCTTCAATGAGCTTTGAGTATGCCTGCTCACGCTCTTCCACCAGCCAATTGATGTAAAGAAATTGCGCCAGAGAGCCTTTGATGGGGGCGTCGTCAAGTCGCAGGGGGATGAAGCGGCGCTCCTTGTTCAGCGGATCGCGAAAACGGAACGTGCCGGCCTCCAACTGCGCCCACTCCGAGCCGAATGCATCCGCCGACATGCAGAACATGAGCACGCGGGAGCGCTCCAGCCCCTCCTCTATTTTCGCCGGGATGCTGTCGCCCGGCTTTATTTCCCACTCATCAAACCAGACACTCAGTCCATCCCCACGCAACCGCTCTGCAAGTGGGCGCACGACTTCCTTGTCCTTCGAACTGTGGCTGAGGAAAACATCATGGGTAAATGTGTCGGGCATAAAAGGCACCTGTGTCAATTTGGAGTTTTATTCAGCAATTAATGGAAATACCTCCTCGAACTCCGGAGGGCTAAACACCTTACTTACATCAACCCAAGCTGCACTTGCCTCTGATGTTGCCTGACTTTCGGCATCTGTTCCCACGTCCTACCCTGCAATTCCTTACCAGCCTTTTTCTTGCGAAAGCCTCCCCACTGCTTGAAAAAGAAAGGAACCTGCGCTTGCAGGCACTGGTCTTTGATCTCCACCACCCACTCTTCCTGCATCGGTCGCGCGCCAGGACCGGACTCTCCACCGACAATGACCCAATCAATCCCTTGCAGATCAAGTGAGTTCACAGGCCCAAGCAACGGCTCCATGGACAGAAATTTCACCTGTGCCCCGGTTGCCCGCAGGTTATCAACACGATATGTGTAGTCGGCATTTTCGACGCTCACCCCCATCCAGATATTGGGTGACCACACAAGTTCCGGGCTGAGTTCCATCAACCGTTTGGAACGCTTTGTAAGAACCTGAAACGTATGCCAGTGCGCCCGGCGCATGACGTCAAAGATCTGTTTGATGAACTCTGTCGGCACTTGATCCAAAAACAGATCCGACATGGAATTGACAAAGATGGTTTGCGGTTTTTTCCAGGACAGCGGCAATTCCAGTGAACGGGGATGTAGGGCAAGCTCGAAACCCGTGACATAGTTCGGCTGCCCCATCGCCTTGAGACGTTTTGCCATACGCTCGGCATAGCAGTGCGTGCAGCCGGGACTTATCTTGGTACAGCCGGTTACCGGATTCCAGGTGCTGCCGGTCCATTCGATAGCCGATTTGGCCATTTTATTTTCCTTTCAAAATGTGCCCCGCGATTTTCAAGGCAATCGGTGCGCCCTTTTTGTTTCCGCAGGCAAAGCACAATAGGTACAACGGGTTGTTTTTCGAGTTATACAGTGGCAACGGCTTCTTCGCAACGCCCGCAAATACCGATTCCAGGCGCTTTACAAAATAATCGGCAATCTGCTTCAAGTCGCCGGTCTTTCGCGTGACCTCCACGTCATCAAACAGGCCGGGCATTACTTCCTTCTTGTAAAACATTTCTCGCCATCCCGGCTCACCGAAAATCGAGTCGAGCTTCTTCTGCCAAGCCTCTGGAATGTTTCCGTCCTATGTCAACAGGCGGTTGACACCGACTCCCAGAGGAAACAGATACCACATATCTATGGCTTCAATCTTGGCCACTGTCTCTATGGTTTGCCATGTAACATTCATGCCGAACGGGTCCAGAAAAAGGACTCCTCGCAGGTTCCTACGTCTTGTCCAACTTTTGCAAATATGCCTTATAGCTGTGTTGGCATCCTCATTGACAACATAAATGTCTTTCGCTTTGTCGGGATAATCAAGTTTCAGTTTCTCCAATTCTGCGCATTTTATGGCGTCCTGTTCAATAAAATAATACTCTGCAAAACGAGGCGATGTCTCCAGTGCGATTCTTGCTGAACCAGCGTGAAGCGCTTCAGCATCTTCGTCAAGCAGATCGAAAGACCAAAGTCCCTGTTTTTTGTCGTCACTCTTGACGTTTCTATATCCGGTACCGGCAAAGGCGTCGATGTATATCAGGCTGAAGGTAGTATTCTTGAGAGCGTTAGTGTAGGCGGTCAGATAGCTGCTGACACGGGCCAGTTTCTCTTGTGTCCAGTCGCCGCCGAAATTCTGAAGGTCAGCCATTATCGCCTCCGAAACATCCCGTTCACCATTTATAATCCACTAAGGTTTCGACTATATACACCACACCCTGCCAGTCGTGCCATCAAATTCAGATCGCGTAACGAGGAGAACATCATTAGAATTTTTACAAGACAGTTTAATCACCTATCCACCCACTCCCCCAGATACGGACTCACCTTCATCAACATCCCGCGCAGGTTTTTGTAATCCACCAGTTGCTCATGCTGCAACCGGCCGAGCACAATGCCGGGATGGCGGCCCTGGCTTACTGCAAAACGGGTAATTACGGACTTGGAGAAATACGGCTTGGCCTCGCTGACAAAGGCCTTGAACGCCCGATCATCCAGCAGCCATCCTCCTGCCAGCCGGTTGGCGTCTTTCTCCTCGCCGTCCACATGATCGCCGCCGTACAGATCGTCCAGATAGCTGCCCTTGTGTTTGAGGAAGATATGGGCCAGTTCGTGGAGCAGGGTGAACCAGAAGGAGTCGATGCGGTCATAGCGCAGGGTGAGGGCAATGATCGGATTTTTACCGCACATCAACTTGGCGCCGTCCAGAAAGGTCTTGTCCAGGTGTCCCACGATGACGAAGTGCACCCCGGCATCGGCCAGCAGTCCGGGCAGACGGGCCACATCCTGCTCGTGAGCGCTGCAGGCCAGGATTGCAGGGAGTATTTTCTCAAGACGTGCTTGGTCGAATCTGGCCACCGTCCGGGCTGCCGCCGCCTGTTCAACCCGGCGGACCCAGGCAATTTGGGCATTCAGCTCCGGGCCTCTCTGCACGGCATGACGGAAGCTGACCGCCAGCTTGCCCATTTCGTCGGGCGAGGAGATGCCCATGAAGGCATACACCGCCTGTTCCAGCTCCTCGAAGGATGATCCCGGCCGTATCCAGCCGCGCTTGAGCAATTCCGTCACCGGAGCGAGTGAATACAGACGGCTCTTGCGGGCTATGTCCTTGCCGTCCTTGGCGGAGCGGGCCAATGCCAGCCGGAAATTAGCCTCCAGATTGATCCAGAGTTCCGCCGACGTGCCGAAGGCCTCGGCCAGCTCCAGGGCCGTTTCAGGGGTAATTTGCTTGCTCCCCTTTACAATCTCGTTGATAGCCTGGGGAGGGCGTCCCATGATTCCGGCCAGGTCTTTCTGGGTCCAGCCCCGCGCTTCCAGTTCACGCGTCAGAATCCATCCCGGTGCTATGGCGCGGGCAGGCTGAATCGTTGTCTCCATCTGAAATTCCTTTCTCAATGGTAATCCTCGATTGAGATTACCAGCACATACGTGCCGTTTCTGTCCTTTTCCAGCGTCACAATCAGGCGGAACTGCCGGTTGAGACGTAGCGAATGTTCGTGCTTCCGTTTCCCGGAAAGTTTCTCGAAATGGAAACCCTTTTGCGCGTACAGGTCGCGTTCGTCACGGGCAGCGGCAATGACGGCCATGGTTTCAAAGAATGCGTCGACCACCTCGGGCTCATAGCGGTGTGCGCCCTTTTCAGAGGTGTAAAGCTCTTCCAGCCTTTTTGTCTTGAAGTGAAAACGCATAATTACAACCTATTGTATCCTGAACCGCATTTATTTCAACTGTAAAATTCACCCAAAGGGTGAATATAATACTTTTATTCACACAAAAAAAGCCGGAATCTCTCGATACCGGCCTCGCCCAATAGTCACACACATCCTTACTAAAACAGATCCAGATTCCCCAGCGTTTTGAAGGGCTGATTGCCGAAGTCCTTACGCTCCTGCTTTGCCTCCGGCGCTTGCGCGGGCTGTTCCTTGCGCAACGGTTCGCAGGTCTCATCACACACCTGCACCACCTCCAATTCCTCTTCCATGCCGTTGCTCTTGAAGAAATAGCGGTCGTACAGCCGGTGATAGGCCGTCCAGCGTGAGGTGCTGACGCTTTCCTTGGCGATGTGGGCCTGGATGCCGTTGATCTTGGAGTCCATGTCGTCCAGGTAGTTGAGGATCGTGGCTTCGACCGTCTTGGGGCGCTTGGGCGAGCCGTATTCGTACAGGCCGTGGTGGGAGAGCAGCATGTGTTTGAGCAGCAAGGCCAGTTCACGGGGAAAACCCTCGATCAACCGAATCTGCTCGCTGACCATCTCGACCCCGATAGTGATATGCCCGATCAGTTTGCCCTCGTCGGTATAATCGAAGGCCCGTTCATAGCTCATCTCATGAATCTTGCCGACATCGTGCAGCAGGGCCCCGACGATAAGCAGGTCTTCATTGATGCCGCTGTAGAGCGGGACAATGGTTTTTACCAGCCTAACCAACGCCAGGGAATGCTCCAGCAGCCCGCCCAGGTAGACATGGTGCATCCCCTTGGCAGCCGGCGCCATGCAGTACAGATCCATGAAGGCCGCATCAGCTGAAAATGACTCCATCAGACGCTGCAGATGGGGGTTGCCGAGCCCGGCGATGACCTCTAGTAGTTCCCGGCGCATCTCTTGGTTATCACGGGGGGATTCCGGCAGGAAATCGGCCAGGTTGACCTGCTCTTCAGGAATTTTGGTGATCTCGGCCACCACCACCTGCATCTTGTTCATGTAGACCGAGGCCTTGCCGCGCACCTGGACGAAGTCGTCCTTGTCGAACTGCTTGTCCAGCAGGTCCACATTGTCCCAGACCTTGGCCTCGATATCGCCGCTCTTGTCCATGAAGCGCAGGTTCATATAGGGCTTGCCGTTCTTGGCCATGGCCATGATCTTGTCCTTGACCAGAAAGACGGCATTGACCGAATCGCGATCCTTAATTTCCGCCACAAACTGTTTTGCCATGTCGTGCTCCTTTACTGCTCTTTTATCTTTCCGGCAATCATATCAGCAATCCTCACCCCATCCACCGCCGCGCTCATGATGCCGCCGGCGTATCCGGCCCCTTCTCCGGCCGGATACAGGCCCGGCAGACCGATGGATTCCAGCTGTTCGTTGCGCAGTACCCGTAGCGGAGCCGAGGTGCGCGATTCGATACCAATCAGGGTCGCTTCGGCGCTGACAAAACCGCGCATCTTGCGTCCGAATTCAGGGATTCCCTCCCGCAGGGTCTGGATGATAAATGGCGGCAGGACCGGGTCCAGTTCCGTTTCGACGATGCCGGGGCGATAGCTGCTTGAGGCGGAGCCTCTGCCGGGCTGACGCAGGAACGCCAGCAGGTTCTGGGCCGGAGCGCTGTAGCCGCTGCCGCCGGCCAGGAAGGCCCGCTGTTCCCAATAACGCTGGAAGCGGACACCGGCCAGGGGATCATCTCCAACAAAATCAGCCGTAGTTACGTTGACGACCAGGGCGCTGTTGGCAAAAGGCGAGTTCCGCTTTTGACCGCTCATGCCGTTGGTGACCACGCCCCCTTCTTCGGAAGCGCCTCCGATAACAATGCCGCCGGGACACATGCAGAACGAGTAGGCGCTCCGGCCGCTGGCTGTGTTGTTGTAGGTGACGGCGTAATCCGCAACCGGCAGGTTCGGATGACGTGCGCCGCCGTACTGGATCCGGTCGATCAGCTCCTGGGGATGCTCAACCCGCAGTCCCATGGCAAAGGGCTTACGCTCCAGGGGGACGCCTTTTTGCGCCAGCATCTCGTAGGTGTCACGGGCACTGTGGCCGGTCGCCAGGATCAGGCGTTCGCAGGGCAGCTCCTCCCGGTTATTGACGATGGCCGAGGAAACAGCCCCGTTGTGCACAGCAATGTCGCTCAGGCGGCAGCCGAAACGGATGCTGAAGCCGCGCTCCAGAAGATACGCCCGGATGGCGCATACGACAAGACGCAAACGGTCGGTTCCGATATGCGGTTTGGCCAGGTAGCGGATTTCCGGCGGCGCCCCGAAATCAGTCAGCCGTTCCAGTATCCAGGGGACCAGAGGGTCTTTGGAGCGGCAGGTCAGCTTGCCGTCGGAGAAGGTTCCGGCCCCCCCCTCGCCGAACTGGACGTTGCTCTCCGGGTTGAGTTGTCCCTTTTCCCAGAACTGCTGGACATCCAGCGCACGCTGCTCCACCGGCTGTCCCCGCTCGATAATCGTGGCAATCAGCCCGTATTCCGCCAGGCGCAAGGCGGTGAACAGCCCGGCCGGGCCGCTGCCGGCTATGATGATCCGCTGTTCGGAGCGAAATGGAGATATTACGACCGGCTGCTGATCCGCCTGCCATTCTAGCCCCGGAATCTGGTTGATTCGGGATACGAGGGCGTCTCTTTCCAAGATCCTGAACGAGACGGTGTAAATCAGTTTGATGCGGGGTTTGCGGCGGGCGTCAACACCTTTGCGGATGATCCGGAAATCGAAGAGGCTTGCCTCGGAAAGTCCGATCTGGGAGGCCACCAACGACAACAGGTTTTCTTCCCCGATCTGCGGAGAGACTGCAAGATTACGGAAAATATACGGCATGGAAGGTCAGTTCTGCTGGAATCGTTTTCGAGCCAGGAGCTGTTCGATGATAATGACGATATCCATGGGCTTGGTGGACTTGGGGATATGAACCTTGGCCCCCATTTCAGGGACATCATGTTCATGGGGAGATTCCTGAAACATGGAGGTGAGCAGTGCAATAATCGGAGGGTTATCCTCACCGGCCAGGCGAGCGATCTCTATACAGGTGCTGACGCCGCCCATGCGTGGCATGACCAGGTCGGATATAACCGCGTCGGGAGCTTTCTCCATGAATTCCTTGACGCCTTCGATGCCGTCATTTGCGTAGAACACGATAAAGCCGTTTTCAACAAAGGCATCGCCGAGCACCTTCAGAAAAAAAGGGTCATCATCTATGATCAGAACTTTACCGGGAGAAGTAGGCATGGGCTATCTCATGAGCAGGAAATAAAATGGGATACTACACTAAACCCGGTCAAAAAGGAAAGGGGAATAAGTTTTAGTGACGATATGCCGGAGAGATCGGGCAGTCTCAACACGTTTCTTCTGACCGCAAAAAAAGGGGGAGCGCGTACGCTCCCCCGGTATCAGACCCTCAATGCATGATTCCGATCAGTGTCCCCCGCCGCTCATGAACGCCAGGATCATCAGCATCAGCAGCCCGATTCCGATGGTCAGCGCGGTAAATCCAAAACCCTTGACCAGGAAGTCGTAGACCACGCCACTGGTGTGCTTGCAGGCGAATTTCTCGGTTATGCCCTCTTCTTCATAGCGTTTCCACTGGTCGCCACGCTCCTCGAGCATCTCTTCCTTGCCGATCTGCCCGTTGAAGATGACGAAGTCCATCGGGAACTTCTCGGGGCGTCCATGGGTGTTGAAGAAATGGACCGAGAAGATGAAGCCGGTGGCCAGGAGCGCCTCGTCCGAGTGGACAATGGTTGCCACGTTGAATGCCCAGCCGGGCAGGAACATGCCGAAGAGTTCCGGGAACCAGAGCATCAGGCCCGAGCCGCCGATGGCAAACATACCCCAGAAGACCGCGACGAAGTCGAATTTTTCCCAGTAGGTCCAGCGTTCGAAGGTCGGCTTCTGACCCTTGAAAAAGAACCACCTGACCATGCGATAGACATCGACGATATCGCGCAGATTGAAACAGAGCGAATCCGGCCCGAACAGGCGCTGGATCGGATTGCCCTTGATGTCCTTCCGGATGAACAGGAAGTTGATACTCATGGCCAGGGCCATGCCGAAGTAGACAAAGGTGATTCCGGCGCCGATACGATGCAGGAAACCGGCATTGGCCGACCCGCCATACAAATTCATCAGGACCTCTGCCCAGTGCTGGGTGTTGAACTTGAGCGGCAGGCCGGTCAGCGACAGCAGCAGGAAGCTGGTGATGACCAGAATGTGCATGAAGATGTGAATACGATTGAAACGGCGATACTGTTTGTGGGCATCCGGCATGACATGGTGATGGGTTCCGGCTGCCAGCAGGACGGCCTTCTCACGATTTTCCACGAAGCCGCGGAACATCCAGAGCAGGGTGTGGATCCAGAAAACGGCAAAGGTCGAAAGCAGCAGGCCGGTCATGGCGACGAACGTGTAGAACATGATCGGATATTTCTCACGGTCGGTCATCTCGCCATGGGCGTAGAACTTGGTGAAAAGTGCTGTAGCACTGGAATGACACTGCTGGCAGGTTTTGGTCAGGTTGGCCGGGTTGACGCTGGAAGCCGGGTCGGATTTCGGCAGGACCGAATGGGCTGTGTGGCAGTCGGCACAGCCGGCCACCTTCTCCGGGAAGCCGAGGCGGTAATTCTTGCCGTGGTAGCTCTCCATGTATGATTTGACTGCAACGGTGGTGACTTTGTTCCTGGCCATCATCTTTTGATCGCTGTGACACTTCATGCAAACTTTGGTGTGGAATTCACGAGATTTGTGATCATTTCCCCCAGTCAATTTATCGATAGCGTGGAGATTGTGGCAGTCATGGCAGGCAGCAGAATCCATGTTACCGGCTGCAACGGCCTTGCCGTGTACGGACTTCTGATAGACCGCTTCCTTGTCGTGGCACTGGACGCACTTGGCCACGGCAACGCGCTTATCATTTTTCCAGTAGGTGTGAGTGTGGACATCGGTATGGCACTGGGCACAGGTGACGCCCTTCTCGGCATGTACGCTGGCATAGTGCTCTGCCGTCTGTTTCTTGTGGCAGCGTTCGCACTGGACCTTCTGGACCTTTATCTGGCCTTTCATGTGTTTGAGGAGATCGGTGATGTCTACGTGACAGCTGGTACAGGCGTTCTTGCCATGAACCGATGCTGCAAAGTCATGAACCGAGAACTTGTTGCTGTGGCAGCCCAAACAGGTAGCCGGGTCGATGGCCATTCCCTGTTCCGCAAAGGCAGACGCAGAAAAGGAGACCAGCATAACAAGTAACACCAACAAATGTTTTCCGTACAAGAACATGAACATCCTCCCGAATCTACAAAATTTAGCCACACTAAAACTGGCGTAGTGTATACATAAAGTCGATGGCACGCAATAGAAAAATTGAGCACAGTATACAGATTCATTCAAAAAAAAATATGGTTTTCAATATGTTACTTGATTATACCTCGAACCGTAATAATACATTTATTCATACGGGAATCAAATATGTAAACCCATAAGACAGATATGGCTTACTTGACTTTGCAGTTGCCATTTGCTAGCGTCTCCTGAATATGTCATCATAAAGCATCAGGACGTTTCGGAGTCACCATGCATAAAAAACTCTTCATTCCCGGGCCCGTTGAGGTTCATCCGGATATCCTGGCTGCCATGGCAAGCCCCATGATCGGCCATCGCATGAAGGAATATGCCGAACTGCACGGCAGGGTCACCTCGGGACTGAAAAAACTGCTCTTCACACAGGGAAAGGTTTTTCTGGCCACCTCCAGCGCCTTCGGTGTCATGGAAGGTGCTATCCGTAACCTGGTCGGCACCCGTTGCGCAAACTTCTGCAACGGCGCCTTCTCCGACAAATGGCATGACGTCACCCTGCGCTGCGGCAAGCAGGCCGATGCCATCCGTTTTGACTGGGGCCGGCCGGTCACACCGGAGGCGGTTGAGCAGGCCTTGTCCACCGGCAAGTACGACAGCATGACCATGATCCATAACGAGACCTCGACCGGGGTCATGTCGCCCCTGCCTGAAATCGCCGAGGTCATGAGGAAATTCCCGGATGTCATGTTCATCGTTGACACCGTCTCGTCCATGAGTGCCTTGGAGGTGCCGGTTGACGAACTGGGAATCGACAGCTGCATCTTCGGCGTCCAGAAGGCCTTTGCATTGCCGCCGGGACTGACGGTGTTCACTGCCAGCGAGAAGGCCCTTCAGCGGGCAGCCGGGATGGAGGGGCGCGGCTACTATTTCGATTATCTGGAATTTGCCGCTAATGATGCCAAGGACAACACCCCTTCCACCCCCTGCATCTCACTGATCTATGCCATGGATCGACAACTGGAGCGCATCTTCGCCGAAGGCCTGGAGGCCCGCTGGGCCAGGCACGCCGACCTGGCTGAGTATGTCCGTAGCTGGGTTCTTGCCCGGGGATTCGAGCTCTTTCCGGAAGCCCGTTACTGCTCACAGACGCTGACCTGCAGCCGCAACAGCCGTAGTATCGATCTGGCGGCACTCAAGAAAAAACTGGGCGAAGCCGGATTCGCTTTTGATGACGGATATGGAAAGATCAAGGGGCAGACCTTCCGCATCGCCCATATGGGAGATATGACCAGAGCCGACCTTGACGGGCTTTTTGACGCAATAATAGCCATCATGCCCGATTTGGCATAAATAACACGCAGTATATACTATGGAGGTAGTGCCATGAAGTGCCCACAATGCGGCGATAGAACAGCGGTGGATCTGGATACTCATTCGAGCGGATTTACATCAGATGAGTCACCGGTAAAAGAATGCGGGGCCTGCGGACTGGTCTGGCGGGTCGTAATGGAGAGCGGTGAAGCGAAGGTCGATATCATCAAGCCGGCGGATAAAAAAAAGTAGAGACGCACCATGTTGCGTCTCTACCGGGTGAGTGGCTATTCTTTTTCGAAGACGTCCTTGCCGGCGCCGCACAGGGGGCAGCACCAGTCATCGGGCAGTGACTCGAACGGGGTCCCGGCCGGGATTCCCTTGTCGGGGTCGCCTGTGGCGGGGTCGTAAACATACTGACAGATGGTGCAGATCCAACGATCCATGATGTAGCTCCTTTTTTAGTAAGTTAGAGGTTGTTTTCTGGGGGTTCTGACAGAAAACAACTTCGTTAACGCACGCATCCTGTTTGTCCGGGTTAGTTAATTTTCCAGCTGATGCACTGAACCGGGCAGCCGTCGATTGCCTGCTGAATGTCCTTTTCCGGGGCGCCGGATGGATTGAAACATTCGGATTTTCCGGCTTTGTTGAAACGGAAAACGCCAGGGCAGGTGGATATGCAGAGACCGCAGCTGATGCAGTTTTCCTGGTCAACAAATGGTTTCTTGTTCATTCTGGTCTCCTTGTTAGCGGTGGCCTATTGTACCAGCTTCAGAATAGATGTCAATCACGTGGAGAATCCAATGATATTTGAAACCCTGGAAGTCGGGCCATTGGGAGTTAACTGCTTCATACTTGGGTGTGCAGCTACCCGGGAAGGGGTGGTGATTGATCCGGGCGGCGATGTAGGAAAAATCGCTGATATTGTCCGGAAACATGACCTTAAAATCCGCTACATCATCAACACTCATGGCCATTTTGACCATGTGGGGGGGAATCTTCAGGCGGTCAGGGCCTTTGGCGCCCGGCTTCTGATTCATGAAAGCGACGCCGCCATGCTCGGCCGGGCGGCCGAGGTCGCACAGATGTATGGCATGCCGGGAGAAAATTCACCGGCTCCCGACAGCTTTCTTTTGGATGATATGAATATTGTCTTCGGTTCCCATCGTATGAAGGTTCTACATACCCCGGGGCATACCCCGGGCGGCTGCTGTCTCTACCTTGAGGCTGAAAACAAGGTCATCACGGGCGACACCCTCTTTGTCGATTCCATCGGCAGGACAGACCTGCCGGGCGGGTCTCAGGAACAGCTGCTGCAATCGATCCGCAGCAAACTCTTTACCCTGCCGGATGGTGTGACAGCCTATCCGGGCCATGGACCGCACACAACCATCGGGCATGAGAAGCGTAATAACCCGTATTTTTAACTAGATCGGTGAATATCAGCTTTTTTGCAATGTGATTGCAGGTACACTTTAAGCAATTCAGGGACAGGGCTCACACCGTATGCTCAAGGAAAAACAGATAGTACTGGGAGTCACAGGCGGTATTGCTGCCTACAAGGCCGTTGAACTGCTCCGGCTGCTCACCAAGGCCGGCGCTGATGTTCATGTTATCATGACCAGCTCGGCTCAGGAATTCGTTGCCCCGCTTACCTTTCAAACCCTCTCGGCCAACCCGGTCCATACCGAGCTTTTCAATCTGATTGCAGAGCGTGAAATCGGGCACATAGCCCTGGCTGATCGGGCTGACCTGTTTGTCATCGCCCCGGCCACGGCCAATGTGATTGGCAAGATCGCTTCCGGCATCGCCGACGACATGCTTACCACCACCATCATGGCCACCAAGGCGCCCGTATTGTTTGCTCCCGCCATGAATGTCAACATGTACACCAACCCGATTTATCGAGAAAATGAGGAGAGGCTGCGAAAACACGGTTACCTGTTCGTACCGCCGGAAAAGGGCGCACTGGCCTGCGGTTGGGAGGGAGAAGGCAAGCTGGCGGCGCCCGAAACGATCTTTGAAGCGATTGTAGCGGCACTCTCACCCCAGGATCTCCGAGGGCAGACCATCATGATCACCGCCGGGCCGACCCGCGAGGAGATTGATCCGGTCCGGTTTATCAGCAACCATTCTTCCGGCAAGATGGGCTATGCCCTGGCGATGAACGCACAGCGGCGGGGGGCACGGGTGATCCTTGTCAGCGGGCCGGTCAATCTTTCGGCGCCAGACGGGGTCGAACTGCAGTCTGTGGCAAGTGCCCGGGAGATGCAGGCGGCAGTCATGGGACGGGTCGGCGAGTGCACGGCAGTCATCAAGGCGGCTGCAGTGGCCGATTACTCTCCAGCGCGGCGCAGCGGGGTAAAAATCAAAAAGAAAAATGCCGAACTATCGCTGGAGCTGGTCAAGACCCCCGATATTCTGGCCGGATTGGGTGCGCTGGAAACGCGTCCGTTTCTGGTAGGATTTGCGGCTGAGACCGGCAATCTCGCTGAGTTCGCCGCCGGGAAACTGAAGGACAAGAATGCGGATATGATCGTGGCTAATGATGTCAGCCAGGCCGATGCCGGTTTTCATGTGGACACCAACCGGGCCATGCTGCTCTTCCGGGATGGACGGATCCTGGAATGCCCTTTGATGACCAAGGATGCCCTGGCGGCAATCATCCTTGACCATGTCGCTGCAGAAACGGCTGCACGGAAGAACGACTGACCTGCTTATTCCGCATTGCATCAAGATGACAGTAAAATGAGGCAAGACCTCCGAGGTTTTCGAAACCTCGGAGGTCTACAAAATGTCAACTTGAAAGCGAAATGGAGTTATCCGTTGTAGATCTCATCCAGCAGCTCCGGCTTATCCAACGCCTGACGGAGCTTGACCCTCAATATCTCTACCTGTTCCAGCCCCTCCGCTTTTGTCAGCCTCCCGTTTTTATACAACAACCGCAGGTTTTTCCGTACCGCCTCGGCCATGGCCAGCGCGCGCTCACCGGTCGGGTCAGCCAGCAGCAATTCCGACTCCTGCGGCTGCTGCAGAAAACCGTACACCGCTTCCTCGGCCAGCCTCAGGTATTCATCCCGGTCACTATCCGCCAGTACATAACGTGATTTGTCGGACAGCGTCAGCATCACCTTCTGCCATTTTTCCAGACGCGACACCAGCATGATCGAGTTGAAGATGCGCTTGTTGGTGCCGAATGAAAAAATGGTATTTGTCAGCACACCTCGCATGAGAGCATCGTTGGCGCGCTGATCCGTTCGGCACACGTCCTGGGCCGTTTCCCAGATCTCCCGGCTCACAAAGGTTTCAAAGCGCATCTCCCAGTAGGCATGCTTCATGGTCACCGACGAAAAGGAGCGCATGATTTTGTAGGGTACGTAGTAGTTGTGGGCAATCACATCTGCCGCCAGATGACAGAGATAACCATAGGCGCAGGCCCGTTCGCTGTCTGTGCGGGCCGCCTGCAGCACCTTCCTTCCGATCCGCCAACGATGGCAGTTCAGCATTTCGTGGGTGAATTTCTTGCCGAGCGTGATGTCTGCGGATATGCAGCCATACAGAAAATCGCGCGGATGGCTCGCCAGCAGCGCCGACACATCAGGCGCCAATGCCGAGAGGTTGTTCAGAACGGACACCCCCAACTGCAGGTGTATCCCGCCGCCCCAGGCATAGGCCTGATCAGGAATCAACAGGGTGATAAGTACTGTGATCAGTAGACAGAGCGTCATAGTGTTTCTTTCATTTTGACAGATGCGGGAACTTGCTGTTAGAGTCCCTGATCTGATGGTACTCCAGTTCGTGTAATGATTCAACAGGAGCAAACTACCGTGATCCCCAATCCTGATCCGGCAATACTTCGAGCGTCTCTCAACGCCTATCTGGAAGAACTCCGCGACAGCGGTCTGGATGGCTTCCCTTGCGATGTTTCTCAGGATTCTTCGCAACCGCCAACCCGCGCCGCAACCTGCGGGGATATACAGCTGCATCAGGGCGTGACCAAGCCCTCGGCGGACTCCGCCGATCACCATGAAACCCTTGAGAACATCAGGCGAAACCTGGGTGACTGCCAGCGCTGCAAACTGGGCAGGACGAGGAAGAATCTGGTGTTCGGAGTCGGCAATCCAAATGCCCGGCTGGTATTTGTGGGCGAAGGCCCGGGAGCGGATGAGGATGAAAAGGGAGAACCCTTTGTAGGAGATGCAGGACGGATGCTCAATCGCATCATCACGGCCATGGGGATCACGCGGGAAGAGGTCTACATCTGCAACGTGGTCAAGTGCCGCCCCCCGGGAAACCGCAATCCCGAGGCGGATGAAATCGAGTCCTGCTCACCATTTCTGATGCGCCAGCTGAAATCAATTAAACCGGAAGTCATCGTGGCTCTGGGAAAATTCGCTGCCCAGACCCTGTTGGAAACCAGGGAGCCTATATCAAAACTGCGCGGCAGGTTCCGTAACTTCCACGGGATTCCGCTCATGCCGACCTACCATCCCTCCTATCTGCTGCGTAGCGGAGGGAACTCGGATTCGTTCTGGGACGTGTGGGAGGATATGACCCAAGTGCTGCAGTTGCTCAAACTGCCGGTGCCTGACAAGAGCAGGAAAAAATAGCCCGTTCTTAGGGTGTAATCCATCGCCGCACCACAAAGATATCCCGCTCTTTTCCGGCGGTCGGCCAGATGTCCACCGGCCGGCGGGTTCGCAGGATCTCCCGCAGCCGCTGCCGGAGCGGGGTTACCATCACTCCGCCGTTGCCCGGCTTGCCGCACTCCAGCCTGCTTTCAATAATCGTTTCCCGGTCCAGCACAACCAGCACGTGCCCGTTCCAGGTGATCAGGTCCAGCGGCTTCAACAGCCCGGCAATTTCATCAAGCGGCTTACCTGCCATCGGCACAGCCCTTCCAAATGAAATCAGCTGAGAGGTATTGCGAGGCGTCCAGCCGCCGGTGGCCTGATACAACAGACCCGAACAGTCCAGACCTGCCAGGGTCAGCCGGTTTCTGCCCGCGGCTGATATTCCGCTGCCGTAAAACAGCCCGACCAGTTCAGGCACTCCAGCCTGAAGATTCCCCCCCCACACATACGGGCTGCCAACAGAGTTCTTCAGGGCCGCAATAATCTCCGGGGGGCTCGGCAGAGTCCGGCCACGTTGTGGGGGCTTTTCCTCGCGGGGTTCGATGAAGCGGCTGTCAACGTAGAGCTTCACTCCGGCCGGCCCCGGATAGTCATCCGTCACTACCTGGAGAACTGTTGCTGAACCATGATTCCAGACGTCGAGAATCGTGAACACCGTCCCCGGCAGGGCTAGGAACTCCAGCTCTCGCACCTGTCCGCAACGGTCTGTTTTCAGTGTCTTGCCGTCGCTGCCGCCGAAGATGGTACTGTAGGCAGCTGTATTGAGAATCGGGGCGGCACTGCGGGCAGCACCGTAGGTTGCCGCATCAACTGTCACTAAACAGCAGCAGGCCCACAATAGTATCAGCAGCACATATTTTATCACAGGTTGGACCGCCCACCGACCAATGCCTGTCGGACCAGTTCTTTTTGGACAGATGTCAGCCGCGGTACGGAAAGCAATTCCTTGATCGTGCTCTGTGGCAGTCCCGGCAGGAACAGTGTGTACCAGATGGCCGGAGTGCGCGGGTTTTTAAGGATAGCCAGGCGGATATTGGGCCGTCCTTTCCAGCGGCCGTTGCGGGCAACCATCGAGATCGTCTCGGCCGTGGAAGTGGGTGCGGTTATAAACTGGTGCACGGAGCCTTCTTTCAAGCGGGGATTGTCAAGGCAGGCTTCTACCAGTTGCGGCACCCCTTCGCGCAGGAGCGACGCGACTATGGCGGAAGTCCCGCGCCGGGCCAGGGTTATCTTGTTTCCCAGGGGCTGGGCCGGAATGCGCTGAATAACGATCCGTTCCGCCACCATGCGTTGATCGGGTGCAATACCGGGTATCAGACAGATTTTCAGAAGCTCGAAAATCGTGAGCTGCGGCAGCAGCGTTGCGGCTATGTGAGATGGGATTTCCGGGTTGATAATCAGGGCGAATTTGACCTGAGTGCCTGCGATCAGATGCTTGTGGGCATATATCGCGTTAAAAACCTCCTCCGTCAGACCCCGCTGCTTCAGAAGCGCCAGCAGGTGGCGCTCATCAAAAGCAGGATTTCGAAAAGCCGCCAACAATGCCTCGACAGGTGCTCCCTGCAGTATCAGAAACAATTCATCCTTGTCTGCGGTCAGGGCGAGTTGCAGGCGTTGTGACAGAATTTGATCAATCACCGCAATTTTTGCAGAATCTGTCATGAGGGTTTCAGCGCTCCGAAAAGCCGATGTAAAGCATTACGACGGTCTCCTGATGACCGGTTACGCTTTTGATGCTTACGAGTGCAAACACCTTGCCATCATGTCAACAGCATCTGACTGTTGCACCCGCAACACCTTCGTGGTAGAGATACTGATAGAACTATGCGATAATAATCGGGTGAGAAACTTGCATGATAGTAACGTTTTTCAACGGTCCCGGCAAAAAGGACGCCTCGTGTGGTGGTAGCCCGAGTAGAAAATAGTCCGCCGCTGCATGCAGAGATCAGTGACGACGAACTGACGGAGATCGGCACGATTCTGAGCATGTGGCGCCCGATCAACATGTCTGTCTACAAGGACAAGTGCATGAAGCGGCGGGTTGCCATCCGGATGCGTTCCACGCGCTGCAGTGATGCGGGCGAATACTGCAACCTGTTGCGGCAGAGCCCGCAGGAACTGGACCTGCTCCAGAAAACGCTTACCATCCATGTCAGCCAGTTTTTTCGCAACCCGTCCATGTTCGAAAAGCTGCGCTCGGATGTGCTGCCCGGGTTGTTTGGTTCCTGTAAAAATAGCGGCAATAACAGGCTGCGAATCTGGTGTCTGGGCTGCGCCGGCGGCGAAGAACCGTTCAGCCTGGCAATTCTCCTGCGAGAACATTTCAGCAAGGAACTTCGTACGGTACAGACCATTATTCACGGCACCGACATCGATGCGGAAACGATCACGGCTGCGCGGCGGGCTGAATATGGCGAGGAGCGCCTCAAGGATGTTTCCGCCCCTCTCATGGCCAGCTATTTTCGTCAGAACGGGTCCCGCTTTCGACTGGTGTCGGAGATACGTGACATGGTGACATTTCTGCAGGGCGATATCACCAAGACGTCGGCGTTTGAACCAAGCAATCTGGTCGTGTGCCGCAACACCCTGATCTACTTTACCCGGACTGATCAGGAAAAAATCCTGCATGGTGTTGCCGATATCCTGCCGATTGGCGGTATACTTGTTCTGGGCAAGTCCGAGACCCTGGTAGGAGATGTTCGAAGACGCTTTGAATCAGTCTGTCCGGTGGAACGGATTTACCGCAAGTTATGATCCAGTCCGGCTTACCAAACTGGAATTGAATGTGGAGGGACAAACACAATGAGGGTTCCCATAGGTTATAAATTCATTATCGGATTTATTGTTGTCATTGCCGCCGCGATATTCAGTCCGCAGCTGGTGGGAGCTCTCGGGTATTCTGCCGAAATGTCCGGCCTTCTGGCCTACGCCGTTGCCATGACGTTCGGTCTCATCCTGGGCTGGCTCTTCTCCAAAGGCTTTACCAGCAACATTGCCAAACTGGCCGAATCAGCCGATGCCATCAGCCGCGGAGATCTGACACGCGTTGTTGCCCTGCGGACGTCGATTGTCCCGGATGAAACCCACGAACTGGCAGAGCTCATCAATATGATGGTTCAAAATCTGCGTGATCTGGTGGGGCACATCAAGAAAACCTCCGGGCAGTTATCGGCATCGGCCCAGGAAATCAACTCGACCGCACTGGAAATCAATGCCTCCACCGAGGAGGTGGCCCAGGCCATCGAATCTATCTCGCGCGGCGCTGAAACCCAGGCCGAAATGGCAGAGAAAAGCTCCAATACCATCCGCGAGATGGCTATCTCGATCGATCTGGTCGCCACCCGTGCCCGTGAAACGGCTAAAGCCGCCCGTGAAACAAGCATGACCGCTCAACAGGGCGGCAGTCTTGCCAGTAACTCCCTGGAGCGGATGAAAGACTTTTTCGAAAAACAGGAGACGATCGCCAGTCAGTTTGTGGTCTTCAACAGCAAGCTGCAAAAGGTCGGGAAAATTGCCGATTTTATCGGTGATGTGGCCCGACAGACCAATCTGCTGGCTTTGAATGCCTCTATCGAAGCTGCCCGTGCCGGCGAATACGGCAAGGGATTTGCCGTGGTGGCCGACGAGGTGCGAAAACTGGCCGACGGTTCCGCAAAATCGGCTTCTGAAATCATCGAGATGATCGGTGATTTGCGTGAAGAGAGCCGCCATGTTCACGACGTGATTCTAGAGAGTTCGCGTACCATCAAGGAAGGTAAAAAGAACATTGATGTCACTGCCAGCGCCTTTCAGGAAATCCTCAAGACTGTTCTGGAAACAGAGCGCAAGGCTTCCAGCATCGCCGATCTTTCCCAGATGCAGCGGGAAGGGTCGGAAAAAATGGTTAAAGCGGTGGATGAGATTGCCAAGGTGGCCGATGACAATGCCGCCTCCACCGAGCAGGTTTCTGCAGCGACCGAACAGCAGCTGGCCGCCATGCAGGATATGGCCCTGGCGACCAAGGAGTTGACCCAGCTGGCGGAAGAACTCCTGACTGTCGTGGAGCGTTTTCAGGTTAATCCGGGTGAACAGCGTCAGGTATGAAGGATGACGTACGCAAATATCTGATATTCACATTGGCAGGCCGACGTTATGCCTTTGATCTGACGCAGGTGGCAGAGGTGGTGGAACAGCCCGCAACCTGGCCGATTCCGCTTGCCCCGCCCTGTTATCCCGGTGCAATGAACTTTCACGGCACCATCGTTGCAGTCATGGACCTGGCTATGTTCCTCGGTCTTCCCGACGGCCATGGCGCGGAGAAAGTAATTGTTCTCGACACCCGCATTGCCGCACTGGCCTTTGTTGTAGAGTCTGTCATCAGGATCACTCTGATGAATCAGGCCGGTCTTTCCGTACCTGCCGGCGACGAAATCTTTGTCATCGGGGAGTTGAACCTGCCCGAAGGAAAGGTTACCCTGCTGGATGCTTCAGCCATTGCAGTACATACTGCCGAGACTATCAACTGCTGAAGCATCGGTCGCCAAGCACCTCCCGCCCACGAAACAACCTCTTCTCAACCATGCAGGTATAATTATACAGCAACAGGAGCAAGACAATGGAGCGCTCAGGTAATTGGGGGATCGGTCCGGAATCCGTCAGAATGGTGGAATTGGGGCATCCCTGGATCATAGCTGACAGCTATACGAAACGCTGGCCAACGGGTCAGGCTGGTCAGGTCGTGGAATTGACCGATAATGCAGGACGTTTCCTTGCATCGGCCCTGCTTGATCCCCAGGAGCGCATCGTGGCACGGGTGCTGGCACGAGAGCGGATGAGGCTTGATCTGGCCTGGCTGACCACACGCGTTCAGGCAGCCGTGGATCTTCGCAGTCAGCATGCCGGGCTTGGCGATACAAATGCATTCCGGCTGGTAAACGGTGAAGGTGATGGCCTGCCCGGCCTGACGGTGGACCGCTACGGCGATTACCTGATGGTGCAGATCTACTGCAACGGCTGGCGTGCACACCTGAAGCTGATAACCCAGGTTCTGCAGAATCTGCTGCAACCGTCAGGTATCTATGAAAAAGCCCGCCCGCAGAATACCCGTGAACTGGAGGCCTCCAGCGAAACCAAGCGCTACGGACGTCTGCTGGCAGGAACTCCCGCGCCGCAGCAGCTGGAGGTGCGGGAAAACGGGCTCATTTTTCTGGTCAGCCTGGAGACCGGTTTGAATACCGGTCTGTTTCTGGACCAGCGCAGCAACCGTTGTGACCTGATGAAGCGGGCCGATGGCAAGCGTGTGCTGAACCTGTTTGCCTATACCGGGGCCTTTTCCGTTGCCGCCGCTGCCGCCGGAGCAAGCCTGGTGACCAGTGTGGATGCCTCGCCCGGGTATACCGAATGGTCCAAGGCCAATTTCGGGGCCAACCGGCTCAATCCCAAGCGGCATGAATTCATCGTGGGGGACTGTCTGGAGGCCCTGGCTGACCTGGCGCGCCGGAAAAATCAGTATGATATTATCCTGATGGACCCGCCATCCTTTTCCACCACCGCCAAAAGCCGCTTCACCACCCGCGGCGGTACCTCCGACCTCGTAGCAGCCTCTCTGCCGCTTTTAACTGCCGGAGGACTTCTGATCGCCTCATCCAATCATCAGAAGGTGGATGTGGCCGATTATCTCAAGGAATTGCGCCGTGGAGCACTTCAGTCCAACAGTGACCTGCGTGTCATCTCCCTGGTTGGTCAAGCGGAGGATTTTCCCTATCTGGTCACGTTTCCCGAGGGACGTTATCTGAAATACGCGCTCTGCGTAAAGTCTGCCTGAAATGCCAACAAATGGTTTATAAAAAACAAAAGCGCCCCGATCCGGGGCGCTTTTGTTTGCAAGGGACTTTTGGCAGTCCTATTTATCAGTCAAGATTCTCATCATGCGGCGCAGAGGTTCGGCTGCGCCCCACAAGAGCTGGTCGCCGCAGGTAAAGGCCGACAGGTACTGCGGCCCCATCTTCATCTTGCGCAGACGACCGACCGGCACGGTCAGGGTGCCGGAAACCGCCGCCGGTGTGAGGCCGGCCAGGGTCTCGGCCTTGGTGTTGGGAATCACCTTGGCCCACTGGTTGTCGTTCTTGATCAGCTCTTCTATATCGGCCAGCGGCACGTCCTTGTTCAGCTTGATGGTCAGGGCCTGGCTGTGGCAGCGCATGGCGCCGACCCGGACACAGATGCCGTCAACCGGGATCGGAGAAGTTGTGCCGAGGATCTTGTTGGTCTCGACAAAGCCCTTCCACTCTTCGCGGCTCTGGCCATCCTCCACTTCGCGGTCGATCCAGGGCAGGACATTGCCGGCCAGCGGGAAGCCGAATTCCTTGATCGGCATACTGTCACCCCGCAAGGTGGCAGTAACCTGGCGGTCGATCTCAAGGATGGCCGATTTGGGGTCTTTGAGCAGGTGTGCAACCGAACCGTGCAGGACACCCTTCTGCGAGAGCAGTTCGCGCATGTTGGGAGCACCGGCGCCGGAGGCGGCCTGATAGGTCATGGACGAAATCCACTCCACCAGTCCGGCACGGAACAAGCCGCCCAAACCCATCAGCATCAGGCTGACGGTACAGTTGCCGCCGATGAAGTCCTTCTGGCCATTGGCCAGTGCCTTGTCGATCACGTTGCGGTTGACCGGATCGATGATGATGACCGCGTTGTCCTCCATGCGCAGGGTGCTGGCCGCATCGATCCAGTAACCGTTCCAGCCCTGTTTGCGCAGTTCCGGGTGGACCGCCTTGGTATAATCGCCACCCTGGCAGGTGATGATGATATCAAGTTTTTTCAGCTCAGCGATGTCCGAGGCATTCTTCAGTGTCCCGGCATTCATGGGGGCTGTCTCCCCAGCTTGGGAGGTGGAAAAGAAGACCGGTTCAATACCGGCGAAATCGTTCTCCTCTACCATCCTCTGGAGGAGAACCGAGCCTACCATGCCGCGCCAACCGACGATTCCGACTTTCATGATCTGTGTTCCTTTTCTGACGTAGATGTAATTTATAGGGCCGCGATAATTGCGTCGCCTATTTCCTTGGTATTGACCAGCTTCTCTTCAGCCTTGTTCTGATAGATGTCGCGTGTCCGGTAGCCCTGATCAAGAACTGTGGCCACGGCATTGTCGATGGCCTCGGCCGCTTCCAGCATGCCGAAGGAGAACTTGAGCATCATCCCCATGGAGAGGATCTGGGCGATGGGGTTGGCGATGCCCTGGCCGGCAATGTCCGGCGCCGAACCGCCCGAGGGCTCGTACATGCCGAAGGTGCCTTCGGCCAGCGAGGCGGAAGGGAGCATCCCCAGGGAGCCGGTCAGCATGGCGGCCTCGTCGGAGAGGATGTCGCCGAACATATTCTCGCACAGGATCACGTCAAACTGTTTGGGCCACTTGACCAACTGCATGGCGGCGTTGTCCACGTACATATGGCTCAGCTCCACATCCGGATATTCCTTGGCAATACCGATAACCACCTCGCGCCAGAGCACCGAGGTGGAAAGGACGTTGGCCTTGTCGATGGAACAGACCTTGCTGCCACGCTTGCGGGCGGCCTGGAAGGCCACATGGGTGATACGTTCGATCTCCGGCACCGAGTATCGCATGGTATCAACACCGACCCGCTCACGTCCGACTCCGTCGATACCTTTGGGCTGGGAAAAGTAGATACCGCCGGTCAGTTCGCGGATCACCAGAATATTAAAGCCGCCGGCGATGATCTCTTCCTTGAGCGACGAGGCGCCGGTCAGGGAGGGAAAGATAATGGCCGGGCGCAGGTTGGCGTACAGGCCGAAGATCTTGCGCAGCGGCAGCAGTGCGCCACGTTCGGGTTGCTCGTCCGGCGGCAGGCTCTCCCACTTGGGCCCACCCACCGAGCCGAACAGGATGGCGTCACTGGCCTTACAGATGTTAACGGTCGTATCGGGCAGGGCCTTGCCCTCGTTGTCGATGCCGGCGCCCCCCACATTGGCGTGGGTGCGCTCAAATGTGACACTGTATTTAGCTTCGACGGCATCCAGCACACGCAACGCCTCGGCCATAACCTCCGGACCGATGCCGTCACCCGGCAGGACCGCTATCTTGAATGTTTTGGACATGAACTTCTCCTGAAATAAAAAATAAAAATCAAATTACAAACTAAATACCAGCCTTCTGCTTCAAAATCTCAGCCTTGTCGGTCTTTTCCCAGGTGAATTCCGGCAGCTCGCGGCCGAAGTGGCCGTAGGCGGCGGTCTTTCTGTAGATCGGGCGGAGCAGATCGAGCTGTTCGGTGATGGCGGCCGGACGCATGTCGAACACCTCGCGCACCAGTTCGGCCAGACGGTCTTCACTGATCTTGCCGGTGCCGAAGGCGTGGACCATGATCGAGACCGGCTGGGCCACACCAATGGCATACGCCACCTGCACTTCGCAACGGTCGCACAGACCGGCAGCCACCAGGTTCTTGGCCACGTAGCGCCCCATGTAGGCGGCCGAGCGGTCCACCTTGGAGGGGTCCTTGCCGGAGAAGGCGCCGCCGCCGTGACGGCCCATGCCGCCGTAGGTATCGACGATGATCTTGCGGCCGGTCAGGCCGCAGTCGCCCATGGGACCGCCGACAACAAAACGCCCGGTGGGGTTGATGTAATAACGGGTATTGGCATCCAGCAGTTCAGCCGGAATGACCGCCTTGACGACCTTCTCGATGACCTGCTTCTCGATCTCGGCGTGGGTCACATCCGGGGTGTGCTGGGTGGAGATAACCACTGTGTCGATACGGACCGGTTTGTCATTGAAGTACTCGACCGAAACCTGGGATTTGGAATCGGGGCGCAGGAAGTTAAGTTCGCCGGATTTGCGCACCTCGGCCAGCTTGGCGACCAGCTCGTGGGCCAGCTGGATCGGCATCGGCATCAGTTCGGGGGTTTCGTTGCAGGCATATCCGAACATCAGACCTTGGTCACCGGCGCCCTGCTCTTTGTGCAGACCTTCTCCTTCGGAAACACCCTGGGAGATATCCGGCGACTGGCGGTCGATGGAGACCAGCACGGCGCAGGTATCGGCGTCAAAACCCATCTCCGAGTCGGTGTAACCGATCTCGCGGATGGTGGTACGGGCGATTTCGGAATAGTTGATCACCGCGTTGGTGGTAATCTCACCGGCGATAACCACCATGCCGGTCGTTACCAGGGTCTCACAGGCCACGCGGGCCTTGGGGTCCTGGGCCAGAATCGCGTCGAGGATGGAGTCGGAAACCTGATCGGCAATCTTGTCGGGGTGTCCTTCGGATACGGACTCGGATGTAAAAATAAACTTTTCAGCCATGGTGTAGCTCCTCTCATTCCTGCTTCTATCGTGGTTTTTGGATTAACTTCTGTGCAGTAAACCCGTTTGAATTGCGTCTGAATTACTGAATTTATAGTCAGGTGCCTGATTTGTCAAGCAAAGATAGCTTTGCAGCACATGGGGTGATCGAACGCTCTTTGTGCAGGCCGGGACTCCGCCCCGAATCCTGTTCCATGCGGGCTTACAGGGAAATAAATTATTGAAGTTTGCAGCTAAACCCCGTAGAGTACCGCTGTTTTCAGCACTGTAGCACCCATGACAAAGAGGGAGGAACAGACAATGTCAGATCAGAATACCATCGGTGTTATCGGCGGAAGCGGACTGTATGATATGGAAGGGCTTGAGGAGGTCCGGCGGATTCGGGTGACGACTCCTTTCGGTGACCCTTCGGACGAATATGTCACCGGCGTGCTGAACGGTGTGAAAATGGTGTTCCTCCCACGTCACGGTCGCGGCCACCGCTACCTGCCGTCAGAGGTCAACTATCGCGCCAACATCTATGGCATGAAACAGCTGGGCGTACAGCGGATCATCTCCGTCTCGGCGGTCGGCAGCCTGAAAGATGCCATCGCCCCCGGACATATCGTCATCCCCGACCAGTTTTACGACCGCACCAAGGGCATCCGCAAGGATACCTTTTTCGGAGACGGCATCGTGGCCCACGCCGGCTTTGCCGATCCGGTCTGTGCCTGCCTTTCGGAGACGCTCTACCGTGCGGCCCTGAAAGCCGGGGCCACCACCCACAAGGGTGGCACCTACATCTGCATGGAAGGGCCGGCCTTTTCAACGCGGGCGGAATCCTTTTCGTATCTCGCCCTGGGGGCGTCGGTGATCGGCATGACCAACCTGACCGAGGCCAAGCTGGCCCGGGAGGCCGAGATCTGCTACGGCATCATCGCCCTCTCCACCGACTATGACTGCTGGCACGAGCACCATGACGACGTCACCGTCGAGGCGATTATCCAGATCATCCACCAGAATGTGGCCATGGCCAAAAACATCATCCGCCACGCCGTGGCCGATATCTCCGCTGACCGGAGCTGCGCCTGCGGCAGCGCCATGCAGTATGCCATCATTACCGACAAGACGGTTATCCCGGCCGAGACGAGACAGAAGCTGGAACCGATTATCGGCAAGTATTTGTAGGTTCCATGTTGACGTGCCTGCAACAGACTCCATACTGCTGATAATGAATGTATTCTGATCGCCTCCGGTCAGTTGATGACAATCAGCCTGCCGGAGGGCTCCAAAATAAATTCTCATCGCCTTCCTTCCCAGATTCAAGTCCCGTATTTGAACATTGCATGACAGAGTACTACTATTTTCTCGGCATGGCCCTGACCGTCTCACTGTTCGGCAAGCGGATCATCTGAATGAGTCAGCAGGAGCACATGGAGAAAGGTATTCCCAACCATATCCACTGGCCGGAACAATCCTCTGTAAAACCTCACTGATTCAACTTTCGGGCCGATCAACCTTCATGATTGCAAAACAGTACGGTTTTGTATATCGTTACGTCCTGAATTGCCAGCGCACTCTATGACAGAGACAGGAGAAATCGGAATGAGCATCGTTGTTGTCGGTACCGTGGCCTTTGATACGGTAGAAACCCCCTTTGGCAAGGGAGAAAATGTTTTGGGGGGCTCGGCCACCTATTTTGCCACCTCGGCCAGTTTCTTTACCGATGTCTCGCTGGTTGCGGTGGTTGGCGAGGACTTTCCCGACGAGCATGTCAGGTTTTTGCAGTCCCGCGACATCAACACCGACGGCCTGCAGCGCATCCCCGGCAAGACCTTTCACTGGTCCGGTAAATACGGCTACGACCTGAATGAAGCCCAGACGCTGGATACCCAGCTCAACGTGCTGATGGAGTTCAAACCGGACCTGCCCGAATCATACCGGGATGCCGAGTACGTTTTTCTGGCCAATATAGATCCGGACCTTCAAATGGAAGTGCTGGAGCAGGTCCGCTCACCGAAGCTGGTGGCCTGCGATACCATGAATTTCTGGATCTCCTCCAAGCCCGAGGCCCTGCGCAAGGTCTTGCAAAAGGTCGATATCGTCGTGATCAACGAGGGGGAGGCGCGCCAGTTTACCGGTGAAGCCAATCTGGTCAAGGCGGCCCGCCAGATTATCGCGCTGGGATGCAAACGACTGGTTGTCAAGCGTGGCGAATACGGTGTGCTGATGTTCACGGCAGAGACGGTCTTTGCTGCCCCGGCCTATCCGCTGGAGACGGTTTTTGATCCGACCGGCGCCGGCGACACCTTTGCCGGTGGTTTCATGGGGTATCTCGCCAATACCGGTGACCTCTCCGAAGAGGGTATTCGCCAGGCGATCGTGTTCGGTTCGGTCATGGCATCCTTCAACGTGGAGGATTTCAGTCTCGATCGTATGAAGCGACTGGATTACAATGAAATTGAGGCCCGCTACAAGAGCTTCAAGGCGCTGACCAGTTTCCGTGACATCATCCAGCTCTAACTCGCTGATTTATTGACATTGTGTGGTTGATTTGCTACGTTTTACCAGCATTCAGGGCAGATTTCCTCCCGATCGGGAAACTCAGGAACCAGCGCATGAAACGTGTCATCACCCTCCTTCTTCTCTTGGTCATAGCGGGCTGTGCCAGCGGGCGTGACCAGCAGCCGCGATTCGGCAAGAATAACCCTGCCGCATATCATTACCAGATGGGACTTTCCTACCTGGGGGAGCGTAATTTCACGGGGGCATTGATTGAGTTGACCGAGGCTGAAAAGCTTGACCCGGACAATCCCGAACTTCTCTATAATCTGGGTCTGGCCTATATCGGTAAACGGCGCCCTGATCTGGCGGAGCAGCGACTGCAGAAAGCGATCATGCTCAAGCCGAACTATTCGGTTGCCCGCAATGACCTGGGAGTTGCCTATCTTGAGCTCAAACGATGGGACAGCGCCATTCAGCAGTTCAAGATCGTCAAGGACGACATCTTTTACGAAAACAGTGAGAGCGCCACCATCAATCTTGGACTGGCCTACCTGGGCAAGGGAGACTATCCCAAAGCGCTGGTAGAGTTGCGAAGCGTTGCCGCCGGCAATCCGCGTAATCCGGTTGTTCACCTCTCGATCGGCAGGGTCTTGTTTGCCATGGACAAGACGGAACAAGCCGTCGCCGAATACAGGAAAGCGCTTGATATATACAGCGACTATGGTTCCGCTCACTACAACATCGGTCTGGCCTACCTCAAGCTTAATGATAAAGCTGCAGCCCGAGCCTCATTCAAGGAAACGGTCCGCGTCATGCCTGAGACGGATCAGGGGCGCTCCGCCTTGGAATATCTGGATCTTCTGAAGTAGACGAGGAACATGTGTCAGAAATAGATACAAACAGGGTTGACCCTTCCGCGTCATCTCCGGGCGCCATTCTCAAGCGTTGTCGTGAATACCACGATCTGTCGCTGGAGGAGGCCGAGGAGGCGACCAAGATCGGTGCAAACTATCTTAAAGCTCTTGAAGAAGACCAGGTCGGCCAATTTGCAAATCCGGCCTACCTCAAGGGTTTTTTGCGGATCTATGCCACCTATCTCGGCCTCAACCCTGATGACATGATCCGCTTGTATGACAAACTTGAGGCCTCCAGCAACGGGCGGGCCGGCCACAAGAACAGCGCGGCCGACACCGTCGGCCAGGCCCCCCGCAAAAAGTTCCCGCTCCAGAAACTGGCCATGCCGGCCGTCCTCCTGGTGCTGATCCTTATTACCTCAGCCATCGTCAACCGGTCACCCGCCCCTCCCGTTCGTCAAAATCCGCCGATACCTGCCCCGCTTTCGACACCAGTGTCAGTCGTACAGCAGAAACATTCCTCGGCCAGACCGGTTCAGACGACTAAAAAAACGGATGAGGTCGTTGTCGAGCAGGCACAGGGTGACGCGTCTCCTGCAAAAACCGGAGCACAGAAGGCCTTAACTGAACATTCAAGGGGAGTCATTATTCGCCTGAAAGTCACACAAGGCGGGACACTGTCGGTCGCCATCGACGGTTCCGCATCGCAGGCATACGACCTGGGCGTCGGTGACAGCATCGAGTGGAAAGCAGATCGCACGATCACCCTGGAACTGTCCAATGCCGGCGGGGTTGAAGCCGAACTGAACGGCCGGCAACTGAAACCCTTTGGTCCGTCCGGCACACCAGCCAGTATCATTCTTGACTCCGAAGGAGTCAGGCAATAAGTTCTCCTCCATCAAGCTCCAGCAGAAAACGGCCGCCCGATAAACACGATAAAAATATGTCTGCAGCTTGACACTGTTTCGCTCCGTGTTAGACTTTTTACTAAAGTCAGAGCAGGAGCACTTCGTGGCAAAAGTGATGAAACGAATTCTGGTGGTGGACGATGAGGAGAATGCCCGTATCGCCCTCTCCAAGATATTGACCCGCCAGGGGTACGATGTCGCTTCAGCCGGCAACGGCTATGAAGCACTCAATTATCTTCGGGGCAAAGAGGTGGAGCTGATCATAACCGATATCAACATGCCGGAAATGAACGGTATGGCCTTTCTGAGGGAGTTGAACCGCAGCTACCCGGCCAGCAACGTGATCATGATCACCGCCTATGGCGAGGTGGAGTCCTATATTGAGGCCATGAATCTGGGCGCCTTTGAATATATCAATAAACCGGTCAAGCTCGAAGAGCTCAACAAGATCATCAATAAAATTTTCAAGCATACAGCAAATAGTCACCCTAAGGAGATTCGACATGAAACCGTTTGAAAAGATTCTGACCGCCATCGATTTCTCGGAAAGTTCCGACTTTGCCTTTGAGTATGCCTTGACGCTGGCCACGCAGTTCCAGGCCGAACTTACCATCCTGCACGTCATCAACGAACCGGTTGATCTGAGAGGATTCTATGTCCCGCACATCTCGTTCGAACAATTGGAAAAAGAGATCGAAGAGGGTGCTGAAAAAATGATGGAGAAGTTTTGCCAGACAAAAATGGGTGATTTTACCAGCTATAAGACCGCCATAGTCACCGGTATTCCCTACGAAGAAATCATCAGAAAAGCAGAAGAGACCGGAGCTTCACTGGTCGTGCTTGGAACGCATGGCCGCACCGGGATCGATCATCTCATTTTCGGCAGTACCGCGGAACGCGTCGTCCGCAGTGCGGCCAGTCCCGTCCTCACAATTCGCATGCCCGGTACCGCAGCATAAACGTCCGTATGCTTATCCCGCGAAACGGCACACCATGACCGAAACCACACAGCAGGCCGACAAGGCGACAATCGTCGTCATAGATGATGACGTCCATATTCTTGAACTGGCCGCCCTGGTCCTCTCGCGACGGGGTTACCAGGTATTCACCGCTTCTACGGCACGCGCCGGCACGGAGATCATAGCGCAACGGCTGCCGGAACTGGTTCTGCTTGACTACATGATGCCCGGAACTGACGGGCTGACGGCTCTCCACGAAATTCGTACCCGCTTCCCGAATACCTATGTTGTCATGTTCACCGGGAAAGGCAGTGAGGAGATCGCGGTCGAACTGATGAAGGGCGGCGCTTCGGAATATATCCTCAAGCCTTTCAATAATCGGGATCTGGTCGATCGTCTGGACAATGTCCTGCGTATCCGCGAGATAGAGCTCCACAACAGGTCGCTCCAGCAGGAGCAGGTCCGTCTTCTCCAGGAGATAGACAACTGGAACCAGGATCTGCAGAAGAGGGTCCGCGAAAAGACCGACGCGCTTCAGAGGGCCCAGTCGGAGATAGCGCAGTCCGACAAGCTGGCGGCCATGGGGTATCTCTCTGCCGGCATGGCCCACGAAATCCGCAATCCGCTCAATTCGATCTCGCTCTTTATCCAGCTGATGCTTCAGAATACAACCGATCCGGAGCAGCTGGAATACCAGGGCAAAATCCTCAAGGAAATTGACCGGATCGACGCCATTATCCGCAAATTGCTGGATGCCTCCCGTCGTGCCCGCACCATTACGAACGATATTTCAATTGACCGCGTCATCGACAATGCCCTGGAGGTATTTTCTCCGCAGATCGAAACCGGCAAGATCAGAGTGACACGCAGCTACTGCGATTCTCTGCCTCCCATTAAAGCCGACGCAACAGAACTGGAACAGATTTTTACCAACCTGTTCCTTAACGCACTGGATGAAATGCCCTCGGGCGGACAGCTTGACCTGCGGACCTGCGAAGAGAATGGTCGGGTGGTTGTCAGGGTCGCTGACAGCGGCGGCGTGATACCGGCCGAAACATTGGCCTGTATCTTTGACCCCTTTTTCAGTACCAAGGCGCGCGGTACCGGCATGGGACTGCCGGTAGTTCAGCGCATCGCACGCATTTATGAAGGAAATATCACCGTCGAGAAAACCTCGCCGGCCGGAACCGTTTTTCGTCTCGATTTTCCCGCATGCGTGTAATTTTATTTTGTCAGATTACGGCGCCTGACGGCAAATCCCCCCTAACCCCCTTTTGAAAAGGTGAGATTGTAAGCCTTCCGCAGACCAACCGCTTCGCTCCATCCGGATATTTTTTTTGTAACCTTTCTAACTCGCCGTGCCGCATAATATTTTCTGATTGTCTGCAACACACACGTCGTAATCTGAAATAAGTCCCCTGTCCTTGACAAACGCCGATCCTCTATGGCATTTTTATCTGATTTCCCAAGCTTATCCCCAGATACAATTTCGATGCTGCATCACTATAACGCTACTCGCCGGTCTTGCGACCGGCAACACTGCTACGAAGGGATTGCAATGAACTACAGCAAAACGAAGCTCCAGCACGGATATGCCAACCAGATTCTGACAATCGATGTTACCAGTCGCAGTTGTGCCACCCCGGCGCTCGACCCGCAGGTCAGGGATTTTTTCCTGGGTGGCCGCGGCCTGGGCCTGTATCTGCTGCACCAAGGCATTACCTCGCAGACACGGGCCAGTGACCCGGAAAACCCGCTGATCCTGGCTAACGGTCCCTTGGGAGGCATTCCCCAGTTTCCCGGCACCGCCAAGGCAATGGCTATTTCGCTCTCGCCCCTGACCGGCATTGCCGGAGTTTCCAACTTCGGCGGTTATTTCGGAGCCTTTCTCAAGTACGCCGGCTTTGATGCCCTACAGATCACCGGCAAGGCCGACGACAACATCATGATCGTTATCGACGGCATCAAAAACGAGGTCACGATCACCGATATCCCGGCTACGGATCAGGTTTTTGATATGGAGCAGGAGATCATCGCTCGTTTCACCGCCGCCGGTCACGACAAGCGCCACCTGGCCTTCATGACCACCGGCAAGGGGGCTGCCACCACCCGCTTCGGCTGCATCAACAGCCATTACTACGATGTCACCAAGCCGGCCCAGGACGGCAGCAAGGGGGTCTGGCGCACCAAGCAGGCCGGTCGGACCGGCCTCGGCACGGTCATGATCAACAAGAATATTCGTGCCATTGTGGTGCTGGCCGACTATCCCCACGGGGAAAACCCTTACGGCGCTGCTGACTGGGAAAAGGCCAAACAGGCCGGCAAACGGCTTCACTCGGTGGTCAAGGAGGTCGATCCCACTCACCTCAAGATGGCCCGCAAGGGGAGCGCCGGGTTGATCCCCTTCATGAACAAACACGAATACCAGTCCCTGCCGGTCAACAACTACCAGGCCGGCTGCGACCCGCGCGCCGACCAGATCTCCGGCAAGTTTTACGCCGAACACCTCTTCGAGCATCGCGGCATGGATGGATGCTTTCCCGGCTGCAACCTGATGTGCACCAAGGGGGGCTGGGTCACGCTGAAGACCGGTAATCACGCCGGGAAGAAGGTCTGGGTGGACGGTCCGGAATACGAGACCGCCGCAGGGTTCGGCTCCAACATCGGAGTCTGGGATGCGGAGTTCATCATGGAGGCCAACTGGCACTGTGACAACTACGGCATCGACACCATTACCTCCTGCGTGCTGATCTCGTTCCTGATGGAGTGTTTCCAGCGCGGCTTCCTGACAAAAGACGAGGCCGACGGTCTGGAGCTGACCTTCGGCAACGCTGATGCGGCCATGACCTTCCTGCACCGCATCGCCCTGGGCGAGGGCGAGTTGGCCCGCACCGCTGGCAGCGGCATGAGTGCCGTTGTTGATCGGGTCGTGGAGGGCTACAAAGTACGGACCGGCATCGATGCCCGCCTGGAACTGGAGCGCTTCGCCATGCAGACCAAGGGGCTGCCCTTCTCCCTGTACCGCACCCACCGTTCGCTCTCCATGCAGGGCTCCTATGCCGCAGCCAGCGACATCGGTGCGCACCACGCCGCGGCCTGGCTGATCAAGGTCGATCTGCTGGGGGCCTTCCCGACCTTCGAGGACAAGGCCAAGGCGCTGATGACCTATCCGCGGGTACGGCTGGGCAACGACAATCTGGGGTTGTGCAAACTTCCTTGGGTGGATGTATTCAACCCCGAATCGGCCCTCAAGCTGGGCACGGATGTCCACATCAATCCGGCCTCGCAGGAGATCTATGCCGATTTTTATAACGCCATGCTCGGCACGGATCTGACCTGGCAGGAGATCTTTGCCCAGACCGATCGTGATATCAACCTGCAGCGGGTCATGAACGTGATGCGCTTCGGCAGGCAGACCGCGCAGAAGGACTGGATTCCGGAGCGCGCCATCGGGCCGACCGAGGATGCCCTCTATGACACGGAAGCCGAGTACAACGACGTCCAGCTGGCCAGGATTCTGGCAAAGCCGCTGACCGAGATACAGGCCATGCCGACCGCCGGGAAACGTAAAATTCTGATGGATGAGCGGGTGGCTGACCTGAAGAAGCTGGTCAAGGTCTACTACGAAGAACGCGGCTGGAACGAGTCCGGCATCCCGACCGTGGCCACCCTGCAGGGGCTGGGTGTCTGGGGCTTCCTGACCGACGAGGCCCGGGCGCGGATCACGGAATTGGAAGCTTGAGGAAGTAGGACCACAGACAGTAGTGCAGGCGGGTTTGGGAATGATTCTCGAACCCGCTTTTGTTTTTAGTTGACAGCCGGTGCCGGCTCTTGAATATAGAGTGCATATGCAATATCTGGTGGCGAACGATCAAAATCAAAACATCTCTGTTCAAAGAAGACGGAAAAATCGCGGAGAGAGCATACATGGGTCTGTTGCAAGGAATCTCCGGCAATGTGCTGATTCTGGGGATGGTAAGTTTTCTGACCGATGTCTCCAGCGAGATGATCTACCCGCTCCTGCCGTTGTTCGTGGCAACCCTGCCGGGTGGTAGCGCGGCCTTCCTGGGGTTGATCGAGGGGGCGGCCGAGACGACGGCGTCACTGCTCAAACTGCTGTCCGGCACCTGGTCGGATCGGACCGGCAACCGCAAGGGGCTGGTGCTGGCCGGTTATGGGCTATCCTCGATTGCCCGGCCGCTGATAGCATTGGCTGTCTCACCACTGGGGGTGCTGCTGGTTCGCATGAGTGACCGGGTCGGCAAGGGGGTGCGCACCTCGCCGCGCGATGCACTGATCGCCGATTCGAGTCCGTCTGACGGACACGGTAAAGCCTTCGGGTTTCACCGTTCCATGGATCACGCCGGTGCAGTGGTCGGACCGCTGCTGGCTACCGCCGCCCTGTATTTCTGGGTCAACGACCTGCGCACGGTCTTCTGGTTGGCAGGCATCCCCGGCATCCTGGCGGTGATTCTGATCATCCTCAAGGTGCGTGAGGTCCCTCGCGAGCCCTCCCCGCTTGCCACTGCCCGAAAACTGCTGCCGGGGTCGTTGCCCCGCGGTCCGATCCGTGGTTACCTGGCGATTCTGTTGATCTTTACCCTGGGTAATTCCTCGGACGCTTTTCTGCTGCTCAAGGCCAGTCAGGCCGGCATGTCGGCCTCGCGGGTGGCGCTGCTATGGACCTCCTTCCATGTAGTCAAGATGCTGGCGACCATGCCGTTCGGCGCCTTCTCCGACCGGATCGGTCGCAAAAGAGTCATCATCTGCGGCTGGGGGGTCTATGCACTGGCCTATGCCGGTTTTGCCCTGGCCGACAGCCAGTGGCAGATCTGGTGCGTGTTCCTGTTCTATGGGATCTTCTACGGGTTAACCGAAGGGGTCGAGAAGGCCTTGGTGGCTGATTTGGCCCTGGTCGGGCAGAGCGGGACAGCCTTCGGCTGGTACAACCTGGCCATCGGGGTGGGGGCCTTGCCGGCCAGTCTGATCTTCGGGGCGATCTGGACCTGGGCCAGTCCTGCGGCGGCCTTCACGTTCGGCGCCGGTCTGGCGGCGGTCGCGGCCCTGCT
Organism: Desulfuromonadales bacterium; assembly: GCA_016650295.1. Taxonomy (GTDB): domain Bacteria; phylum Desulfobacterota; class Desulfuromonadia; order Geobacterales; family Pseudopelobacteraceae; genus CAIPTY01. Next base: position 124,112 of record JAENWA010000032.1, read on the forward strand.
GCTGACCATGTTGCCGGTGCCAACCAATACCGCCGCACAGGAAATTCAACATGCCTGATCAGACAGCTGAATCGTTTGTCCGTTGCCCCTGGTGCGGCAGCGATCCGCTCTATATGGCCTATCACGACCGGGAGTGGGGCGTGCCGCTGCATGATGAGCGGCGACTGTTCGAGATGCTGACCCTGGAGGGGGCCCAGGCCGGGTTGTCCTGGCTGACGATCCTGCGTAAGCGGGAGGGCTACTGCCGGGCCTTTGCCGGATTCGATCCGCAACAGGTGGCACTCTTCAACGATGCCGATGTGGCCCGGCTGCTGGCCGATCCCGGCATTGTCCGCAACCGGCTCAAGGTCGCTTCTGCGATCTCAAATGCCCGCGCCGTGCTGGAGGTGCAGGCCCGTTACGGCAGCCTGGATGCATTCCTGTGGCGGTTTGTCGATGGAGTGCCGATCCGCAACAGCTGGAAGATCCTGGCCGAGATCCCGGCCTCCACCCCGTTGTCGGACAGGATCAGCAAGGAACTGAAACGTCACGGCTTCCGCTTTGTCGGCTCGACCATCTGTTATGCCCACATGCAGGCCACCGGCATGGTCAATGACCATCTGACGGGTTGTTTCCGGTATGCTGAAATTAATGCATAATCCGGTTTGACTCTGCACAACAGGACACGCTTTAGCATATCAAAGGGGAATTGATGAACACGGATGACCACCAGAATATACTGATTGACGCCAACCGCCGGGAATACGGCCGCCACTATGATTTCCTGCAATTTCCGACGCCGGAGCAGGCGGCGGCAGCGCAGACCGAGCGAGACGGGCTGCTGGCCTGGCTGCGGGAACATGCCGAGTTCGGCTGCAGCGATACCAAGGTCGATTGTCGCCGGCTTTCGCCCGGCTGCCGGACCTGTGCGCTTGGCGGCTGGTCGTGCCTGTTCATCAACGGCCGCTGCAACGCCACCTGCTTTTATTGTCCCACCCCGCAGGACGAGACCGGCGATCCGCTGACCAACGGCATCCCCTTTGCGACCCCCGAGGATTATGCCGAGTATGTGGCCCTGTTCGGGTTCAGCGGGGCCAGCATCAGCGGGGGGGAGCCGCTCCTGACCCCGGACCGGACCCTTGCGTATCTGGACGCCGTTCGGCGGCGCTGCGGTGATGCGGTTCATCTCTGGATGTACACCAACGGCACGCTGCTGACCGGAGAGATGGCCGGAGATCTGCGCGCGGCCGGTCTGGACGAGATCCGTTTCGACATCGGTGCGACCAACTATGACCTTACCAAGCTTCGTCTGGCGGTTGGCGTGATTCCGACGGTGACGGTTGAAATTCCGACCGTCCCGGAAGAAGAGAGGCTGTTGCGGGAGAAACTGGTCGAGATGGCCGCAGCCGGGGTTCAACATCTGAATCTGCACCAACTGCGCCTGACTCCCCACAATTTCCGGCACCTGGCCGGCCGGGACTACACCTTTGTACATGGCGAGAAGGTGACGGTGCTGGAGTCGGAACTCAGCGCCCTGCGGCTGGTACGCTATGGGATAGAAAAGGGGATTGATCTGCCGGTCAATTACTGTTCCTTCCCCTATAAACGGCGCTTTCAGCATGCGGCCGCCCGTCGCCGAGGGATTCCGTTTATCCAGGGCGAAGGCGAATCCGTCACGGAAGCCGGTTATCTGCGGGTGATCAGCAAAGCGAGTGTGCAGTATTTCGAGGCGGTTACCCTGCCGGCCGGCAGCAATCGTTCAGAGGCGGTCGAGATCCCGCTCCCCTCGGGACGCCGGATCGTTGTGGAAAAACGCCCGGTTTCTCCGCTGATACCCGTGGATTCATTGCTCTTTACCGATTTTACCCCGCAAACACCTCTGCCGGAGGAAGTGTGCCGGTTTGAACGGATCCCGGTCGGCCTGGCTGATTATTTCTGAAATATACTCGGCCGATGATCCGGTGACCCTTCAGCCGAAATCCCGCTCTTTGCAGCACAGTTCATTAAGGTTTGCGAGCGCGAATGCCAATGAAAAAATAATCCTTTAATAAAAGCCCCCGGCGGTTTGCCGGGGGCTTTTATTCATGCAATTACCTGCACCGTCTGACTACTTGTTTGGCTGCGTCTTCATGTTCGGCAGGTCGTGGACGTCGATATGGCAGGTGAGACAGTTCGGGAACTTGTCGAGGAATGCCTGTTTGTGCGGCTTGCCGTGACAGTCGGTACACTGCGGAATATAGCGGTGTTTGTCCTTGTGGCATGTTACGCAGGCCAGCGCCCTGTGCTTGCTGGTATTGTTTGTCAGTTTGCTGAATACCTTGGCATGGCAGGAGCCGCAGGTGCTCGAAGGCACATCCTTGGCAAGCGGGATCTGCAGCGGCCGGTGAACCTGATGACATTGAGTGCAGCTTGCCAATGTCAGCCCTTCGGTATGTGACTTGTGACAGGTGAAGCAGGAAGGTTTGAAGCCATGCGAGGTATGGCAGGTGCTGCAGGCAACCTTGGAGTGTTTGCTCGGGAACTTAACCAGTTGCTCACGTACGGAACCGTGGCAATCGAAGCATGCGTTTACAAGTTGGGCCGTTGCCGCAATTTTGCGCGGCGTATGAGGATTGGCATGGCAGGCACTGCAGTCGGTGATTTTTGGTCCATGCGGCACTTCATGGCAGGAGGCGCACTTGGGCATGATGGCATCATAATTTGCCTTGCGCGGGTTGTACTCATGAAATTGTTTATGACAATTCTGGCAGGCAAATTGATGCCTACCGCCGCTATCCTTGAGGTTTTGGTATGGATTGACATGGCATTGGGCGCATTGGGCCGCCGTGAGCGGTTGTGGTGTGCCGGCATACTGCTCCGGAGCAGGCGTAATCGTAACGGTGGCAATCTTTTTCCCCTGAGTAGCTGCAAAGGAAACTCCCGTGAGCGCCAAAGCAACTACCACACCTGACACAAGCCTCTTGAATGTGATTCGTTTTGAAATTCTCATGTTCCCTCTTTTTAATCAGAAATACCGCGAGTGCGGTTAATTGCTTAAAAGTATATAATTTTATGGTTGGGTATACTACTTCATGAGAGATAAAAATGTCAACCCGGACGACAAAGCCGCCAACGCCCTGAATTTACCACGTGAAACACCGACCCGCCGTCACTCGCGGTACCGGCAGCAGCACCTCATTCAATTCTGTCTGCCGATGATCTGTCACGTGGCGACTTTCAGCCGATCTCCCGCACCTTGCTGCACAGTTCATCCAGGGTCAGCGAGCGCTCGGTTACAGTTCCAAAAACATCGGAGCCGGCCAGGAGAAGATCAAAGCGCGGGGAGCGTTCGCCGCTGTCATCTTTTGCAAGGCTCGAACTCACGATTCCAATATCGGCCAGTTGCGGCTGGGTGCAGGAGTTGTGGCAACCTGAAAGTGCCCAGCTCTTTGTGCGGCCCGCGGGTCCCATGGCACCAATGATGGCTTGGGCAACATTCCGGGTGGCTGACAGGCCCATCCGGCACTCGTGGCTGCCCGGGCAGACCCGGAAGGAGACCGGGTTGGCGTTGAAAGCACAGCGCGACAGTGCTGCCGAGGCTTCTGCCGGATTGTGCGAGGCAGTGACATGGAAGGCAATCTCCTGCTCCGCGGTTACCATCATGAGCCCATCGGCAAACAGTTCGGCAAAATCGGCCAGTTCGATCAGCTGATCGCCGGTCAGGCAACCGGCGTATATCCGTGCAGACATTCGGCGGTTGCCGGAAATCTGAATCAGGTTCTCCTGCAGGCCGGAAACCTCCGGAAGCTCCTCAGCGGCAGAAGGCTCAAGGGCGACCAGTCGGCGGAATTCGTTTTCGTCAATACTCCGGACAAGGTGTTTGAGGCGTTTCCCGGCCGGGGTATGGGCGGCATAGACGCGGGCGATGGCCTCGATCAAAGGGATAATGCGGTTTTCGCTGACGCCCGCTTCAAACAGGAAGCCGGGCTGCGGCTCGCGTCCCAATCCACCGGCTGCAAACAGGTCGTACCGGGCGCATTCTTCGTCGTAGCCGGACAGCACCAAACCGATATCCTGAATCAGGTGGCGGCGACCGGCAGCGTTGGTTTCGACCCCGATCTTGAATTTCTTGGGCAGCCGTTCGAAACGGGGATTGGCGGTAAAGTGACGATGAAGGCGACGGGCCATAGTCTCTACCGCCGGAAAGCCGACTGCTCCCTGGCTGGAGCAGGTTATCCCCCGCACGGCCCCTCCGCAGGCTCCGCGCGAGGTCAGGCCGACCGATGCCAGCGCCCGTTTCACTTCGGGCAGGTCAGTTTCCTTCAGCCAATGAATTTCCATGCTGCCACGGGTAGTCAGATGAATCGTGCCCCGGCCGAAGCGGGTGGAGATTGCGGCGACGGCCCTGGCCTGAACAGCCGGGATGACACCGGCCGCCAGCTTGACCCGCTGCATGAAAAAACCATCCTGGCGTTGACGGTAGATGCCGTCCAGCCGGTAATCCTTGACAGTATTGGACATGATAGTAAAGCCTTTCACCGTTGTGTACTGATTGAGATCGCAATCAGAATAGACGTGTGCGGACGGGACGTCAAGCCGGGAGTGGTATTCTGAAAACAGGATGGTGAATGGCAGCGTACGCTCAAAGCTTTTATTCGCTTGAAGCACCATGGCGTTTACCGTAAACTGAAACTTCACCGAAGCACGGAGTGAGATTTTTGTGCGCACAGGAGGTATCCCTATGACCATAGCCGCCCAAGTGGCCCGAATTGCCGCGGATGCACGCCAGGCATCCTACGCCTTGGCCCGTGTATCAACGACAGTAAAAAACAGTATGCTGATCGCCATGGCCGCGGCGCTTCAGGCGCAGGCGCCGCACCTGATCGCTGAAAATGCCAGGGATCTGGAAGACGGGGCCCGGAAAGGGCTTTCCGCAGCCATGCTGGACCGCCTGATGCTGGATGAACAGCGCATTGCCGGCATCTCCGATGCCCTGCGTGAGGTGGCGGCCCTGCCCGACCCGGTGGGCGAGGTGACCGGGATGTGGAAACGCCCCAATGACCTGATGGTGGGCAAGATGCGCATCCCGCTGGGAGTGATCGGCATCATCTACGAGGCCCGCCCCAATGTTACCGCCGATGCCGCGGCCCTCTGTCTCAAAGCCGGCAATGCCGTGGTCCTGCGGGGCGGTTCCGAGGCGATCAATTCCAATCGGGCCATCGCTGCCACCCTGCAGGGGGTGATGAAGGACGTCGGCATACCGGTGGCGGCCCTGTCGCTGATCCCGTTCACTGAACGGGAGGGGGTGCTGGAGATGCTCAAACAGGAGGAGTTCATCGACCTGATTATCCCGCGCGGCGGAGAAAGCCTGATCCGTTTCGTGGTGGAAAACTCGCGCATCCCGGTCATCAAACATTACAAGGGGGTCTGCCACGCCTTTGTGGACAGGTCGGCCGATTTCGACATGGCCGAACGGATCATTGTCAACTCCAAGACCCAGCGGCCGGGTGTCTGCAATGCCCTGGAAACCCTGTTGATCCATCGGGCCGCGGCAACGGAATTTATCCCCCGCATTGCCGCAACCCTGACCGACCTGAAGGTGGAGCTGCGCGGTGACGCGGAGTTCAGGACGTTTGCTCCGGCGGCCACACCGGCCACGGAAGAGGATTGGCCGGCGGAGTACCTGGACCTGATCCTGGCCTGCCGGGTGGTGGATGACATGGATGCCGCTATCGCCCATATCAACCGCTACAGCTCGCTGCACAGCGAAGTGATCATTACATCCGACTACAGCAACGCCCAGCGCTTCATCCGCGAGGTCAACTCCAGCTGCGTACTGGTCAACGCCTCGACCCGCTTCAACGACGGCAACCAGCTCGGCCTGGGCGCCGAGATCGGCATCTCCACCACCAAACTGCATTCCTTTGGACCGATGGGGCTTGAGGATCTGACGACGACCAAGTTTATCGTATACGGTGACGGTCAGGTGCGAGTGTAAAAAAAGATATGAATAGATTAGTTGTTGCGAGATAGAATCGGAGACGGGGTCTAATCGAAAAATACAAGCAAGTATTGATAGCAATTACGGCATATTGGAAGATGTGTGTAAAATATAAAATTGTTTTGTAAATTTTGTTTGTTTGTGATTAACTTGCAGACCTGAAAGTTGTAATATGCTGTTTAACTACATATGAAAGCAGTTTCCGAAGGGATTGGTACTATATGGCATTACCTGCACAAAATCTGGAACTGGGTGGATTTGTCGGTGCGATCAGCGGCATGTCGCTGGCAGATATCATTCAGGTCAAGGGTAACAACCGCTATTCAGGCTGCATTGTGATTGAACATCTCGGAAAAAGCGGCATGATTTTTCTCCGTGATGGCGATGTGGTACATGCGGAACAGGGGGCGCTGGTCGGTGAAGAGGCGTTCTATTCCATCATGAACTGGACCGGCGGATCCTTTCGGGATGAGCCGAAGGTGACGACTACCGGCAAAACCATTAATCAGCCATTGGGATTTCTGGTTCTGGAAGCATTCCGCCGTATCGATGAGGCCAAAAACAACCCACAACCTCCGCCACAGGCGGCGGCGAATTCCGGCAAGGAGGGTGCAGGTGTGAGTGATATCAATGTAAAGCTTAAAGCCATACCCGAAGTAGAGCAGGCCGTAATCATGACCAAGGACGGCGTGGTTGTGGATGACACCTCCTATGAAGCTGAATTTATGGGCGCAAACGGCCTGTTTTTGGCGCTTTTTGCCGGCCAGCTCGGTTCTCATTTCGGTGTCGGCGAACCGAAATCCGTCACGGTGCATGGTACCGAGCAGCATATGTTCCTGTTTGACTCCAAACGCCATTACCTGTGCATATCCGCAAAAGCCGGCGGTAATGTAAATGCACTTGATGGTGAAATCCGCCGGGTCCTGGCACAGAAATAGGGGGAGTTATGCAGACGATCATGCTCGGTTTGACAACAGTACCGGGGGTCATGGGAGGGATGCTCTCCGATGAGCGGGGTAATGTGCTGGCGCATTCCTTTCCGCCGCTTTTCGACCAGGTAACGCTCAAGGGTGCTGCCGATTTGCTTCTGGATAATACGGTCGGCCTGCAGGAAGCGACCGGCGGCGTGAAACTCTTTGACATGCGTTTCGAGCTGGGCCGGATTATCATAAAAACGTTGCCGCGCATGTTTCTGGTCATACTTTGTCAGCCGACCGTCAATGTGCAGCTCCTGTTCATCTCCATAAACGTTGCAATCAAAAAAATTGAGAAGCTCTCCGCTGACAACCAGCTGGCTCAGGCTGCTCAGCAGGCTCAGCCGCAGGTTCAAACGCCGCCTGCTCCTGTGGCTCGCCCCGCTTCAGCGGCGTCGGCTTACTCAGGCTACCGGGCCGTAACAGATGAAAAGGGTGTGCTGCTGAGCTGTGAGATTCTCCAGAAGACCGCCGGAATGTACTGGGCTTCCATGTCGGATAGTGCCAGCGTAAACCGTGACACCGCCCTGGAGATCAGCAATTTTTTCAATACCGGCCCTTTCAAAAAACTGACCATGAGCAATCGCGTTACCGGCGTCGGCAAACACGTGCCGGTGGCCGTGATTCAGCACGACCGCGACCATGCTTACGACGGCAAGGTGCTTCTGACCCTGGCTCTGGCTGAACTGCTCAAGGTGAAAGAGGGAGACCAGATCCGGGCAGAGGTTGTGCATGGCGGCGGATTCCTGGGATGGGAAGGGATCTGAGACCGGGTTAACGTGCACTTTGGGGTCAATGGCGACTAAATGCTTGCCTTAGCAAAGAAAAACTGTCATTATGCATCCACTTTTGGACGGGCCTTGAGCCCGTCCTTTTATTTTGAGAGAATTTGAGGAGCGTCACCCATGCAGGAACGAATCAGAAATATCGCAATCATTGCCCATGTAGACCACGGCAAGACCACGCTGGTTGATGCCATGCTGAAGCACGCCGGTGTCTACCGCGAAAACGAGGCTATCACCGAGCGCGTGATGGACAGCAACGATCTGGAGAAGGAACGCGGCATTACCATCCTGGCCAAGAGCCTCTCTATCCATCATGGCCAGTATAAGATTAATATCGTTGATACCCCCGGTCATGCCGATTTCGGTGGCGAGGTAGAGCGCGTCCTGAAAATGGTTGACTCGGTGCTCCTGCTGGTGGACGCCCTGGACGGCCCCATGCCGCAGACCCGCTTTGTATTGAAAAAATCCCTCGACCTTGGTCTCAAGCCGATCGTGGTCATCAACAAGATCGACCGTCCCGGAAGCCGTCCCGAAGAAGTACTCAACATGGTCTTCGATCTGTTCTGCGAACTGAATGCCACGGATGACCAGCTGGATTTTCCGGTGGTCTACACCAGCGCCAAGCTTGGGTATGCCAAGCTGGACATCAATATCGAATCCACCAACCTGGAGCCGCTCTTTGCAGTGGTCGAATCAAATGTCCGTCCGCCCATGGGTGATTCCAATGCGCCCTTCCAGATGCTGATCGCCAACATCGATTACAACGATTATATCGGACGTATGGCCACTGGCCGTATCTTCAACGGTAAGGTCAGGGCCGGTGAAACCGTTGCCATGATCAAGGCCGACGGTACGATCACCAAGGGCCGTATTTCCAAGCTGCTCGGTTATGAAGGGCTCAAGCAGGTCGATATCGAAGAGGCCGGCACCGGCGACATCGTGACCGTGGCCGGATTTGAAGACGTGAGCATCGGTGAAACCCTGGCCTCGGCCGAGAACCCCATCGCGGTGCCCTACGTCTCCATCGACGAACCGACCCTCTCGATGAACTTCATGGTCAATACCTCTCCGTTTGCCGGCCGTGAAGGCAAGTGGGTAACCTCGCGCAACATCCGCGAACGCCTGACCAAGGAACTGCGTATCAATGTCTCCCTGCGGGTCGAAGATACGGAAAGCGCGGATACCTTCCAGGTATCGGGCCGAGGCGAACTGCACCTGTCGATCCTGATCGAGAATATGCGTCGCGAAGGTTTCGAGCTGGCCGTATCCAAGCCGGAAGTCATCGTACGGATCAAGGACGGCGTCAAGATGGAGCCGATGGAATACCTGGTGGTAGACGTTGCCTCCGAGTTCCAGGGCGCCATCATCGAGAAGATGGGCCCGCGCAAGGGCGAGATGGTGGCCATGGCCCCCATGGGCGAGATGGTCCGTCTCGAATTCATTGTCCCGGCTCGCGGCCTGATCGGTCTGCGTGGCGAGGTACTGACCGATACCCGCGGCACGGCGGTTATGACTCATACCTTCCACGAGTACGCACCCTACAAGGGTGATATTCCCGGCCGCAAGAATGGCGTGCTGATGGCCATGGAGCATGGTGAGACCACAGCCTACTCGCTGGACGCCCTTCAGCCGCGCGGCACCCTCTTCATCGGTGCCGGTGTCGAAGTCTACGGCGGCATGATCATCGGCCAGCACAACAAGGATAATGACCTGGATGTCAATCCCTGCAAGGGGAAAAAGCTGACCAACGTGCGCGCCTCCGGCACCGACGACGCCATCAAGCTGACTCCCCCGCGACTCCTGACCCTGGAGCAGGCCCTGGAATTCATTGCTGATGACGAACTGGTCGAAGTCACACCACTGTCGATCCGCTTGCGAAAGAAGGAGCTCGATCCGACCAGACGGAAGCGTGCTTCCAAGGGATAGACCAATTCCAAATCAAGGCGCTATCTTCGTTGGCTCGTCTTCGGCTCCTCAACGTACTAAATTGTACGCCTTTGTCGCCTCAGTCCTCGCCGCCTTGATTTCATCCTTGATTTGAAATCGGCATAATTTCGTACAAATCAGAAAGAGAGGCCGGGGCGATTGCTCCGGCCTCTCTTTTTGTCATGACGGCTACAAAATGAAGAACAGAATGACCCCCGGCTTTCGATGAGGGCTCATTCTGTTCTATGCTACCGGCTCTGCGATCAGAATGACAGTCTTGCGGTCAGGCTGATGCCGTTGATGCTCGCGGCATGCTCACGCTGCGGGTTTTGCTGCTTTTCTGAAGGTTTGAGCTGGTCTGCGGGTTCGTTATACGCAACGGTGAATCGCGCGCTGCCGTATTGAATCAGGAGGTCGCCTTTTTCGTCAATCTTCAGGAGGTTTTTCTGCTGAATAGGGCGGGGACTGCCCACGGGTGACGGGAATGTCGATTCGGGAGACAGGAACAGGATAAGTGCTTCGGCTTGGGCGGCGAGGGCTGATGTAACGATGAAACCAGATATAAGCAGGGTGAATGCGGCAAAGGACTTCAGCTTTTTCAGCAGCCAAGCGTTCATATTCTCTCCCCACCAATATGGTGCGTTGCGTGTGGTACGCAACGAGCAGCGACAAAAAAAAGTCGCCGTATCGTTGAGATATTTCGGCGACCCGGCTGTCTCGGGGAGACCCTTAGGCTTTCCGTCCCACCCTTGCGGATGGTTTAGTATTTTCGTTTGTCTCGTTATTTTACTGTATTTGTTGAAAAGCATTTTCCGTGCCTGAAAGATTAAAATAATTAACAGGCCGAAATAATTCAAAATTTATTACGGATGCCCTTCCGTGTTTGTTGCAGATGCGTGAATTGACTTGACGGTTTCTTGGCAGGACTGACGTTTTTTGTCGAAAAACGTGCAGAAAAAACAGCCGGGCTTGTGAAAAGAACTATGCCTTCGAGAGCAAAGTAATCAGGTGATTTTTGACCGGTTGGATGATATAGTTCCGGGCGTAAATGTTACTGAATTCATAAGCGGAGTGGTTCACATGGCACAGCAGAAGATCTATCTGGTAGGCGCCGGTATGGCGGGCTGGGAGGGTTTCAGTTCCAAAGCGCTGGAGATCATCGGAAAGGCCGAGGTGCTGATCGGACATCAGCGGCATCTGGCAATCTTCCCCGATTTTGCCGGTCAGAAGACCGAATTGGGAGAACTGCCCGATCTGCTGGATTTCCTCCAGAAGACCGAGTTGCGGGTGGCAATCCTGGCATCGGGCGATCCGACCTTCTTCGGGATTTCCCGTTTTCTGCTGCGCAACCTCCCCAAGGAGCGCATCGAGATCTTCACCAATGTCACCAGTATGCAGTATGCCTTTTCCCGGATCAAGGAGCCCTGGGATGATGCCATATTCGTCTCTGTCCATGGCCGGGGGATGCATGCGGCGGTGGACAAGATCGTCTCGGCCGAGAAAGCCTGCATCCTGACCGACAGGGTCAATACCCCGGCAGCGATTGCCCGTGAGCTGATCGAGCGTGGCGCCGAGGGGTACGAAGCCTGGCTGTGTGAAGATCTGGGGCTGCCGACCGAAAAGTTCACCCGCAGCGACCTGCGCGGTCTGCTCGAACTTAAACCGTCGGATCTGAACATCCTGATACTGATCAGGACCTATGAGCCCAACCTGGTCCACTACCCGCTGATCGGCATTGATGACGATGAATTCCAGACTGTCAAGAAACTGATTACCAAGCAGGAGGTACGGGCGGTGACCCTCTCCAAGCTCCAGCTGCAGGATGACCTGGTACTGTGGGATATCGGCGCCGGCAGCTGTTCCGTCTCCATCGAGGCCTCAAACCTGATGCCCAATGGCCGTATCTTTGCCGTGGAACGCAATCCGCAGTGCGTTGGTTATATCAAGGAAAACCTGAAAAAATTCTGCACCCGCAACGTGAAGCTGATCGAGGCCTATGCACCGGAAGGGCTGGATGATCTGCCCGACCCGGACCGGGTTTTCATCGGCGGAGCCGGAGGGCAGCTGGAAGAGATCATCGATGCCGTGGACAAGCGTCTCAAGGCAGAGGGGATGATCGTGCTGAATGCGGTGACACTGGACACCCTCACCAAGGCGGTGGAGTTTCTGGAGGATCACGGCTACACCGTGGAGGCCACCTGCGTCAATATTGCCAAGACCCGTAGGCTGACGGAATACAAGATGTTCGAAGCACAGAACCCGGTCTATATTATCACTGCCTGCAAAGGGAATGAGTAGTGGCAACAATCTATGCCGTCGGTGTCGGTCCGGGTGACCCGGAGCTACTTACCAGGAAGGCCGAGCGCATTCTGCGTCAGGCGGATGTGATACTGGCGCCGATTTCCAGGCCGGGTGAAGCCAGCGTGGCATTGGATACGGTGCGGAAGTTTCTGGATGAGAGGCGTCAGGAGATAATCCTGCACCAGTTTCCCATGACATCCGACCGGACCCGTCTTATTCCGGCCTGGCAGGAGGCTGCCGCACTGATCGCCGCACGGGTGGCGGCAGGCCAGGATGTTGCCTTTATCACCATCGGCGATCCGCTGCTCTATTCGACCTTTATCTACCTGCTGCGCATCTTCCGCGAGACCTGTCCGCAGATTGCCATAGAGATCATTCCGGGAATTTCCAGCATCAATACCGCTGCTGCCGCGGCAGGAGTCACCTTGGCCGAGGCAGAAGAGCGGATCGCCATAATCCCGGCCACCGCCGGTATGGATAAGGTCGTTGAGGCCTTGGTCACCTATGACACGGTGGTTTTACTGAAGGTTAAACCGCTCTTCGGTGAACTGCTGGAAGTGCTTGGAAGGATGGGCAGGGGACAGAGCAGTGTGTTTGTCGAACGGGTCGGCAGTCCGCGTCAGAAGGTGCTGACCGGTCTGGCCGAGATGGCCGGCCACAACCCGGATTATCTTTCGCTTATGATCGTAAAACAGCCTGGCAGTTGTTTGTAAGGCTCAGTTCGCAGTAACCGCTTGAAACACGTCAACGCCCTTCCGGATTTTTCCGGAAGGGCGTTTGTTATTAACTCACCTGACGATGCTGGATGATCAGAGGGTACTGCCTTTGGCAGGCACAATCTCATCCGTTGGAACGGCAGGTTTTTCCAGCATGGGAACCCGAGTGACGGCCGGCACTTCAACGGCCGGCGCTTTTGGCGCCGGAGCAGCCGGCTTCATCTCCGGAGTCTTAACCGGCTGATCAACGGGTTGGAGCGGGCGTGCGGTTTCTACAACAGGGACAGGATTTTTGTTTCCCAGGTCATGATCATATCCCAGAAGTGAGATCATTTTATCGAACTGTGTGCTGAACACCTCCGATTCCTGAGTTTCCCGCAGCAGCAGATCCTTGCGTTTCTGTTCCAAAGTCCGTCTGATACCATCAATTGTCTTGAACTTGACGACTGTACTGGTGGTATGGTTGGCTTCGGCTTCGTTGAAATCGGGGTATTCCAGATTTATCAGCGGATCATAGTTCTGGAAGTGCTGACGGAAATTCGGGTATTCCCAGAGAATGGTGCCGTTGGCATCGATAATCTGGGCAGTCATGATCAGGTAATTATAATCACTGTTCAGCGATGAAAATTGCGCAACGGATGTTACTTTGTCTGTTTTAGTCAGGCCGCTGACTACCAGCAGCATGACGGCGTCCAGATTGTTTTTCCGGAGGTAGTCCCGCAGTTCGTCGTTCTTCCAGAAATATTTGTTGTACTGAATCTTTGCATCATCCCGTTTTTCACGCCGCGCGAAGAGCTTTCCGAAGATGTCCTGCGCATCGCCATCCAGCAGTGCTATCGTAAAGAAATTGCCGGTCGCTTTGATCTTGCGGACAAACTGCTGCTCGTATTTCCGGTTCATTTCCGCAACCAGCGCGACCAACTCCTCTTTCCGGGGGTGCCGAATGTCGGAATTTGCATCCACGAAGATAGGAGCTACCCCGAGTGCCCGCACTCTGTCGGCAAAATTCTCGGTCGGCACGTTAAAGTGGTTCTGTGAACACCCGGCAACGACGGTAGCAAGCAACATACAAAATATGAGCAGTTTTTTCATAAAACCTCCTGTCTGACGGCAAACTATGCCGGAGTATTAATCTCCTATTTATAGCAGATGCCGAACCTGTTATCCAGATAATTTGAGGGCCGCTCATCTCGTCCGACCGGCATATTCAGGAGGCATATTTGATTGACAACAGGAGTGTTCTTTCGTATTCTAACCTGCATAAAACCTGCTTATCAAGAGTGGTGGAGGGAAAGGCCCTGTGAAACCACAGCAACCGGCCATTGGGGCGTCAGGTGCTAATTCCTGCCGAAAGGCAAAGATGAGAGGTGCGCTGTGAACAATCGTTTCAGCCCCTTCTCTGTTTGTGTGAAGGGGCTTTTTTAATGTCAGTCGGCATAGTCACCGAACAAACCATAACCTTTGACTCCGGCATCCGGCTGGACAGCGGACGATTTCTCGCTCCGATCACCCTTGTCTACGAAACCTACGGAACCCTCAATGCGGCTGCTTCCAACGCCATCCTTGTAGAACACGCCTGGACCGGCAATGCCCACCTGGCAGGCAAACTGAATGCAGATGAGCCCAAACCGGGCTGGTGGGACACGATTGTCGGCCCCGGCAAGCTCCTCGACACCGAACGCTATTTTGTCATTTGCTCCAATGTGATCGGCTCCTGCTTCGGATCGACCGGTCCGACCTCCATCAATCCCAAAACCGGCCGGCGCTACAACCTGAGCTTCCCGGTCGTCACGGTCAGGGATATGGTTCGTGCCCAGAAATTGCTGATCGAGGCGCTCGGTATTCAGCGCCTGCTCTGCGTAATGGGGGGCAGCATGGGCGGCATGCAGGCCCTGGAGTGGGCCACCCAGTACCCCGATTCGATCGGCTCTGCGATAGTTCTGGCTACAACGCCGCGCCCCTCTCCCCAAGCAATCTCCCTGAACGCCGTGGCCCGCTGGGCGATCTTTAACGACCCGACCTGGCGCAAGGGAGAATACAAGCATAATCCCAAGGACGGTCTGGCTCTGGCTCGCGGCATCGGCCATATCACCTTCCTGTCCGACGAGTCCATGAATGCCAAGTTCGGGCGGCGTTTTTCGGCCAAGGACGGCCAGTTCGATTTTTTCGGGCAGTTCGAGGTGGAGCGATATCTGAACTACAACGGCTACAGTTTCGTTGACCGTTTCGACGCCAATTCATTCCTGTACCTGGCCAAGGCTCTGGATCTCTATGATGTGGCCTGGGGGTGCGAATCCATGAGTGAAGCGTTCAACACCGTAACAGCCCCGATCCAGTTTTTTGCGTTTAGCTCGGATTGGCTGTACCCTTCCTATCAGACGGAAGAGATGGTGACCTGCCTGACGGATATGGGAAAAACCGTTGAATACCATCTGATCACATCGGCCTACGGTCATGATGCCTTCCTGCTGGAACATGAAACCTTTGCCCCCATGGTCCGTGGATTTCTGGATGGAGTGTCGGTCGGGTCACTATGACGGTACTGCCGGATGAGGTAACGACGGATCAACTGTATCGGAGGATGCGGCACCTGATGGGGAAGGCCGTGGCGGACTTCGGTATGATCCAGGAGGGGGACCGGGTGGCGGTGGCGGTGTCCGGCGGCAAGGACTCCTACACCATGCTGCTGCTGCTGGAGGAATTGCGCCGCAGGGCTCCGGTATCATTCGAGCTGATTGCGCTCAATATTGATTCCGGCTACCCCGGCTATCGCACTGATGTCATTGAGGGCTTCCTGCGGGAAAGGGGCACCGCTTACAGGATGGTGCCGACGGAGCATTACGCGATTATTCAGGAAAAACGCCGGCCCGGATCTTCCTTCTGCTCGATCTGTGCCAGGCTGAAGCGGGGCACCCTGTACTCCGTGGCCCGGGAACTCGGTTGTAACAAGCTTGCCCTTGGACACCATCGTGACGACTTTATTGAAACCCTGCTGCTCAATCAATTCTTTGTCGGCTCGCTGAAGGCCATGTCCGCATCCATGCTGGCCGACGACGGAGTGACAACCGTCATCAGGCCGCTTGTGTATGTCGCAGAGTCTGACATCATCAGTTATTCACGTCAGGCAAGCCTTCCGGTGGTCTGCTGCTGCTGTCCGGTGTGCGGCAAGGCCGACATGCAGCGCAAGCGGATGAAAAACCTGCTGAAAGAACTGGAAAAGGATATCCCCCACATCAGGAACAGCCTGCTCAAATCCCTTTCAAACGTGCATCCCCGCCATCTTCTTGATGGGCGGCTTAAGACCGCAACCCCGATTTCCGCACCAGACCCTGTCCCTGGCGACCTTTCGGGGAAACAGGATCGAAATATCCTCCCGTAAATCCTGCAACGCCACATACCCGCCATACCCGACAACGATCAGCCCCAGCAGTACAATCGGTTCCATTTCAAACCTCCCCGTTTCGTTTCCGGAAAGGTAGCATAGAGGTGTGACACAATAAGTCGTTTAGTGAATTGGATTCTGATCAGAACTTTTAGTGGTTGACAACGCGGGGGGCATGCTGTGATACCTCAAGCTATATCACAGCATGGCATCGATGGCGTCGAAATCGATATACTGATCCGCCATCGTATTGATCAGCGAGATCTTTTCGTAATCTTCCGGTCCGATTTTCGACACATGTTCACGAAGCAGGGAAAATACCACGGATGAGGTCTCCTCGATCCTGATATAGGGGATACCGCTGTTTTCCAGTATCTGCTGGGTAATGTTCGACATCGGCACATGACCGCTTATGACAAGACCGGTCAGCCGTTTCCTGTATTCGGGGATATGGTACAGCGAAGATGCCGTTACTATCAGCTCATCGCGGGAGCTGGTAACGATCAGCAGTGTCGCGTCTTCCAGATGATCGATGACGCGCTGCGACGATGCAGCGCCGAGCTGGATGGTATGGCAGATGCGGCTGCGCCCCGATGGGTCACCCATCAAGGGCAGTTGCAACAGTTCGGCCACGTGCTGCAGGGTCGGGTCGGCCAGGATCGGTGAAAAATCGAAGGCGCTGGTTACCAGGATGTTCTTGCCGGCAAAGGCCTTGCGAAGGTAGGACAGCGAGCGCTCACGTTTTTCCGCCACCAGCTTGTTGACCATGATCAGGCGGACATCCGCTCTGGTCTCCTTGTACAAGGCCAGGTTGAGTTCCACGGCATCGATGACGCTGCCGATGCCGCCGCCGGTAACCATCAGCACCGGCGCACCGGTTAGCGCGGCAGTACAGGCGTTATTCATGCCGACCACCGAACCGACTCCGCCATGCCCGGCGCCTTCGATAATCAGAAAATCATTTTTCTTTTCAAGCTGTTCAATTGCCTTAAGGATTACGTTTCGAGGATAATCAGGGGAGATCTCGCCGTCCAGGAACTTGCGGGTCAAGCCGGGAGTAAGCGTCATGGGGGACATAAGGTGCGCATCCGCATCCAGATTGTACACCCCGGCGATCATGGCTGCGTCCATATCCATGGTCAATCCCTTGTACTCGATACATTTCGGGCCGATCGGCTTGATAAAACCGACCCGCGCATATTTCTTGCTGGCCAGGTGCATCAGGGAAAGACTGATGGTGGTCTTGCCGCAGTGCTGCCCGGTTGCGCCGATAAAGATTTTTTTGCACATTAGATCGTCTCTTCGCAGCAGGGCGATGGTAATGGGTTAACCTGATTTTCAAAGTAGTCACTGAAATGCTCTTCTCCGGAATGAAAATGGAGAAAGCGTACACCCATGCCGCATTTCTTGACAAGATGGAAAAGGTTGTGCGGCACCTTTTTGGCCCACATGACACGGGCATGTAACTCCACCTTTTTGTCAGCGATCTCGAATTCAATCCTGATCTTGCTGTTGGGGAGGCAGGTATTGGGAGTCTTGATAAACATGCCGGTACGTGAGAGATCTTCGGTAAATGCCACGCGGGTGGCCTCATCAATGCCAAAGCGTATTGTAAGTCGTTTTTTTTGCCGCGTGATGTCGCGTTTTTCATGTGCAGCCATAAACCACCTGTGCTTCATCTCAAGCGTAACATGTCATTCGTGTTCAGATATATAGCATATTTCGTAAAAAGTGTTAGTTTTTTGCTGAACAATTAATGAGGTCGTGACAGCCCTGGTAGCCGGTCGGGATAAATTGGATTGACAGGGCGACCCCAATCATCTAGTTTATCCAAAATCGCTGGGGGAGTTTCGACTGAGAGCGGCATGGCCGCGACCCTTAGTACCTGATCCGGGTAATGCCGGCGTAGGGAAGCGCAACCGACCAACACTCACAAGCCGCTTTCGCGGCTTTTTCCGTTTATGGGGGAGCTATGAACATCGTAGTTAACGGCGAAGCACACGAGCTAAGGGACGGCAGCACCATAGCCGACCTTTTGGACCTGCTCGGTATAGGCCGGGAGCGGGTCGCGGTAGAACGTAACCTGGATATCGTCCCGCGGGCGCGCCACGCCGAACAGGTCATTTGTGACGGAGACCGGATCGAGATTGTACAATTTGTAGGAGGAGGGTAGACAACATGTCTCAGAATAACGACACACTGGTTATCGCCGGACGGGAGTTCAACTCGCGCCTGATGGTGGGTACCGGCAAGTATGCCGATTTTCAGCAGATGGTACAGGCACTGGAGATATCGGGGGCCGAGATCATCACCGTGGCCGTCCGGAGGGTCAACATAAGCGATCGCACCAAGGAGTCGCTGCTGGACCATATCGACCTCAAAAAATACACCCTGCTGCCCAATACCGCCGGCTGCTATACGGCTGATGATGCCGTACGCACCTGCCGCCTGGCCCGCGAAGCCGGCTTGTCGGACTTTGTCAAGCTGGAGGTGCTGGGGGACGAGAAGACCCTGTTCCCGGATAACGAGGAACTGCTCAAGGCCGCCAAGATACTGGTTGCGGAGGGTTTTACCGTTCTGCCCTACTGCAGTGACGATGTGACCGTCTGCCGCAAGCTGGAGGATCTGGGCTGTGCGGCGGTCATGCCACTGGGAGCGCCTATCGGCAGTGGCCTGGGCATCCGAAACCCCTACAATATCCGCATCATCCTCGAAAATATCAAGGTTCCGGTTATTGTGGATGCCGGGGTCGGCTGCGCTTCGGACGCTGCCATAGCCATGGAACTGGGCTGCCATGGTGTACTTATGAATACCGCCATTGCCGGTGCGCAGGACCCGATTGCCATGGCCGAGGCCATGAAGCTGGCGGTTATTGCCGGACGTCTCTCCTACAAAGCCGGCCGCATCCCGCGGAAGCTATATGCGAATGCCTCCAGCCCGATTGAAGGTCTGCTTGGTTGATTTCGCTCTTTACCTGATTACCGACAGAATGCAGACGGCAGGGAGGACACTCCCTGCCGTTGTCGCGGATGCCCTGCGCGGCGGTCTTCGAGCGGTGCAACTGCGGGAAAAGGACCTGAACGCTTGTCAGTTGTTTGATCTGGCCGTTCAATTGCGGGAGATTACCCGCAGGCACGATGCGAAGCTCCTGATCAATGACCGCATCGATGTTGCCCTGGCGGTCGGCGCCGATGGGGTGCACCTGGGTAAAGCCGGCCTGCCGGTCCCGGCGGCGCGCCGCATTCTGGGGGCGGGGCGCTTGATCGGCTATTCGGCGCACAGCCTGGAAGAGGCGCTGCTGGCGCAGGATGACGGAGCGGACTTTGTCACCCTGGGACCGGTCTATCAGACACCTTCCAAGTCCGCTTACGGCGCGCCGCTCGGACTGGATGCGGTAGCGAAAGCAGCCCGCTCCCTGGCCATCCCGGTATTTGCCCTGGGGGGAGTCAAGCCGGCATCAGTTGCCGGGATACTGTCCGCCGGAGTTCACGGTATCGCCCTGATCGCGGCCATCATCGCCGCCGGCGATCCCGCCGAAGAAACAGAAATGCTGCTACGGACCATCGCAGACCATGCCGAACCTTCCTGACGAACTACATAAAGATCTGCGCATCAATTCCTATGGCCACTATCTGCGCCGCCGTTTCGGCTGTCGGGTCAGCAAGGTCAACGTGGATGCCGGCTTTACCTGTCCCAACCGCGACGGCAGCAAGGGGGTCGGCGGCTGTATCTACTGTAACAATGTATCCTTCTCCCCCAAGGATACCCAGTCGCTAATTCCCCTGGAAGAACAGCTGGCGGCAGGAATGGCCTACCATCGCACACGCCTCGGTTCCGAAAAGTTTATCGTGTATTTCCAGAAATATACCAACACCTATGCCTCGGTTGACAGCCTGGCCGATCTCTACCGGCGAGCCCTGAACCATCCCAATGTGCTCGGCATCTCGGTCGGCACCCGCCCCGATGCGCTTTCCGATGGTACACTGGAGCTGCTGACTGAAATCGCCCGTACGCATTACGTCTGTCTTGAGCTGGGGCTGCAGTCCATGGATGATGCCATTCTTTTCCGGATCAACCGCGGGCATACGCTGGCTGAGTTCCTGGCAACCGTGCAGCGCGCGGCCGGGCGGGGTTTTGATGTCTGTACCCACCTGATCTACGGTTTTCCCGGGGAACATCCGGAAGAGTTTTTAAAAACCGCGGATCTGATTGCGTCGCTGCCGATTGACTCGATCAAGCTGCATCAGTTGCATGCCGTGGAAGGGACCGAATTGGCGGAGATGTATCGGCGGGGCGAATTTGTACCGCTATCACTACGGGACTATGTGACTACAGCGGCGGATTTTCTGGAGCGGTTGCCGGCGCGGGTCACGGTTCAACGTCTGTACGGCTCGGCACCGCTGGCTATCAGCATTGCTCCGCGTTGGGGCTTGAAGAACAACCAGATGTGGTATGCGGTGCTCAATGAATTGCGGAGGCGCGGCACCTGGCAGGGGTGCCGCGTGAAGTGAAGGTGATCGGGGGGGCGATTTACGCTGCGATAATGTAGCGGTTTTTGCCACCCTGTTTTGCATGAAGAAGGGCCTGATTGACCCGGGATATGCATTCATGGACCGTCTGAGGCGGGTTGTGTTCGCAGACCCCGATACTGACAGTGATATGGATGCCCGGTTTGTTGGCCTTGAACTCTGTCATGAAGGTCGCCTCAAGAACCTTGTTGGCTACCTGCAGAGAGTTTTCTGCACTCGTTTCCGGAAGCAGGATCATAAACTCCTCTCCTCCCCAGCGGGCGCAGACATCTTCGTTACGCACGCAGCTCATCAGGACCCGTGAGATTTCCACCAGCACATCATCGCCGGAATTGTAACCGTGCAGATCGTTGACACTCTTGAAGTCGTCAACATTGATCAGCAGTATGGTAAACGGGCGGCCATGGCGCTGCGAACGGGTAGCCTCCCGATCAATCTTCTCCATGATATCGCGGCGATTGGCAAGCCCGGTCATGCCGTCAACCCTGCTGGCCAGGTCCAGTGACCGGACCATATTAACAAGCTGGGTCTTGAGCTGATCGTTTTCATCACTGAGTTTGTTCACCTGTTGCACCAGCATCTTGTAACAGTCGCTCAGCTGGGTGAACTCTTCCAGCAGTGTGTTGTCCGCATGACGTATGTCCGCAATGATCTTTTCAAACCTTTCCACATCACTGTTGCCCTGGTAATTTTTTGTATCGACTTGTTTTTTCATAGACTCTCCCAAGTGTCTCTTCAGATTAAAAAATCAATTTCATACTGAGATTTTTCATGGTTGTTGAAGTCTCTGTTCACAACCGGCTTGTGGACAGTACGCATCCTTTTAGATGGACAATGCAAATTAAGCACATGTTAGCACAGTAAACCGGTGTCTTGTCAAAGGCTAATGGATGCGACTGTTGCAGAAAGTGCTTTTTTGGAATAGCCGACAATGGTATAGTGCCGCCGCAATCAACACGCAAGCCTTTTGAACCACGCCCAAGGAGCCTTTATGTCTGCAATTCGAGTCCGCTTCGCCCCCAGTCCCACCGGCTACCTGCATGTCGGCGGAGCCCGTACCGCCCTGTTTAACTGGCTTCTGGCCCGCAATCTGGGGGGTACCTTTATCCTGCGCATCGAGGATACGGATGTGGAACGTTCCACCAAGGAGTCGGTGAATGCCATCCTGGAAGGGATGGAGTGGCTCGGCCTGAATTGGGATGAGGGGCCGTTCTATCAGTCGGACAGTTTTGCTCTCTACAAGGAACATGTTCAAAAAATGCTGGATAACGGTACGGCCTATCGCTGTTTCTGTAGTGCCGAAGAGTTGGGGGGAAAGCGCGACCTGGCCATGCAGGAAGGGCGCAAGCCCAAGTACGACGGCACCTGCCGTGAGCGGAGCGACCAGCCGGATGCCCCGTATGTGGTCCGTTTTCGTGCCCCGCAGGGGGGCGAGGTGGCCTTTGACGACCTGATCAAGGGTCGTATCGCCTTTCCGGCCGAAGAACTGGACGATCTGATCATTCAGCGTACGGACGGCACTCCGACCTATAACTTCTGCGTGGTGATCGATGACGCCAACATGCGCATCAGCCATGTCATCCGCGGCGATGACCATGTCAACAACACCCCGCGTCAGATCCAGCTCTATCAGGCGCTCGGTTTCCCGGTGCCGCAGTTTGCCCATGTGCCGATGATCCTGGGGAGCGATAAGGCCAGACTTTCCAAGCGCCATGGCGCCACCAGTGTTATTTCCTACCGTGACATGGGCTATCTGCCCGAGGCGCTGATCAACTACCTGGTACGCTTGGGCTGGAGTCATGGTGACGACGAGATCTTCTCTCGCGACGAAATGGTCCGGATGTTTGATATCGGCAATGTTGGCCGCTCGGCCAGCGTATTCAATCCCGACAAGCTGAACTGGCTGAATGCTCACTACATCAAGAACTGCGACGCCGAGCGTCTGGCCGATCTGCTGCTGCCGCACATCTCCAGCCGGGGCGTCAGCACCCTCAATGGCCCGGATCTGATGGCGGTTGTCAGAACCCTGCAGGAACGTGCCCAGACCCTGGAGGAGATGGCTGAAAGAGCCCTGTTCTTCTATCATGCGCCGCAATCCTACGACGAGGCCGCCCTGGCCAAGTTTGACAAGGCCCATCTGGCGGCGGTTTACGGTGTTGTAGCAGAACGGCTGGCAGCATCGGAGGCCGACAGCTCCGCAGGGTTTGATGCCCTTTTCAAAGAGATCTGCACGGAGAAGGGCTGGAAGATGGCGCAGGTCGGTCAGCCGACCCGCATCGCCCTTTCGGGCGGCACCCAGGCCCCCGGCATCGGAGAAATCATCGAGGCGTTGGGGATCGAGGAGTCCGTACGGCGGATCAACGCAGCACGAGAGTTTGTGGCTGCGTAGCATGATTGCTGGATACTATATATTAGGAAACCCCGCAGTTATCTGAAACAATGCGGACATGACATGACGGGAGCGGCAGAGATGTTGCTCTTTTTGTTTGTGTGGTATTTGAGGGTGTGATTTGCTATAACCATTCGATAATTTTGATCAAGTCGGCTGATAACTCGAAATCAAAGGCCCGCAGATTATGAAGCTCATCATAAACTCCCCGGTAAAATCCCTCAGTAAGGCCTATCTCAAGCAGAGCCTCAAGCGTGAGCAGATCGAGCTGTTCAAATCTAATCTGGCCCGCATGTTCGAGCGCATCCGTACGGACGAACATGAAGAGCACCTTAAGAATATCGTCTCCGACTTCCTCAAGGATACCTGGTACAAGCAGACCAACGAGATCAACACCAGCGGCCGGACCGATCTTGTAGTTCACAACGGCAAGAGTTCGTCCGATACGGTCGGTGTACTGATGGAGGTCAAGCGTCCCGGCAACAACAACGAGATGATTTTACCCGAACGCCCCAACGCCAAGGCGCTGCACGAGTTACTGCACTACTACATGCAGGAACGCTACATCAAGGATAACAAGGAAATCCGACACCTGATTGTCTGCAATATCCACGAATGGTACATCTTCGATGCCGTTGATTTCGAGAGATTCTTCTTTCACAATCAGAAACTGGTCAAGAGCTACAAAGACTGGAACGACGGCCTGCTGGTCAGCACCAATACCGACTGGTTCTACCAGGAGATAGCCAGGCCCTTTATTGAGAAGGAACTGGACGAACTGCCCTGCACCTATTTCAACCTCAAGGATTACGAGCGAATTATCCGCAAGGCCGCCAGGTTGGAAGATAGCAAGCTGATCGCCCTCTACAAGATACTCTCCCCGACGCACCTGCTCAAACAGAGCTTCACCAACGACAGCAACTCGCTCAACAGAGAATTCTACAGCGAGCTGCTGCATATCATCGGCCTGGAAGAGGTCAAGGAGAAGGGTAAGAAGCTGATCCGCCGCAAACCGGAGGGAAGCCGCAATGATGGCTCGCTGCTGGAGAATACCTGCAACTTTCTCAAGACCCGAGGTCGGTTGTCGGCTCTCTCCAACTTGCAGCAGTACGGCGGCGATGCGGATGAACAATGCTTCAGCGTTGCCCTGGAATTGTGCATCACCTGGCTGAACCGCCTGTTGTTCCTGAAACTGCTGGAAGGGCAGCTGATCGGCTATCATAATGGTGATCGCACCTACGCCTTTCTTAACAGCAGCCGCATCGAAAATTTTGACGAACTGAACGAGCTGTTCTTCGAGGTGCTGGCAGTCAGGGTGGACGAACGCAGCGAGTCGGTGCGCTCCAAATTCGGCACCATCCCCTACCTGAACAGTTCCCTGTTCGAGGAAAGCGACCTGGAACGGGCCACCATGCGGATCAACGAGCTGAAGAACCGTCTCGACCTGCCGCTGTACGGCTCAACCGTATTGAAGGCTGACAACGGCAAACGCCTCACCGGCAGTAAAAGCACCCTCGGATATCTGTTCGAATTCCTGGACGCCTACGACTTCGGGGCAGAGGGCAGCGCCGATATCCAGGAGCAGAACAAGAGCATCATCAACGCCTCGGTGCTGGGTCTGATCTTCGAAAAGATTAACGGCTACAAGGACGGCTCCTTCTTCACCCCCGGCTTCATCACCATGTACATCTGCCGCGAGACCGTCCGCCGGGCAGTGCTGCGCAGGTTCAACGAGGCCTACGGCTGGAACTGTACCAACCTCACCGAACTCCACAACGACCTCTATCGCCAGCGCATCCCGTTGAATGAGGCAAACATGCTGGTCAACAGCCTCAAGATATGTGACCCGGCGGTCGGTTCGGGCCACTTCCTGGTTTCGGCCTTGAACGAGATCATCGCCGTCAAGAGCGAGTTGCGGATACTGGCCGATGGTGATGGAAAACTGTTGCGCTGTGATGTCACCATCGAAAACGACGAGCTGATCGTCACCGTTGAAGATCAGATTTTCGAATACCACTACAAGGACGCCGAATCGCAACGGGTACAGGAAACCCTCTTCCACGAGAAAGAGACCATTATTGAAAACTGCCTGTTCGGCGTGGATATAAACCCCAAGTCGGTTGCCATCTGCCGCCTGCGTTTGTGGATAGAGCTGCTGAAGAACGCCTATTACCGGCGCGGCATGGATCAACTGGAAACCCTGCCCAACATCGACATTAACATCAAGTGCGGTAATTCGCTGGTAAGTCGATTTGCCTTGGGCAACACCCCCAATTTGCCGGCAGCCCGTAAGAGCAAGCTGAAAGAATTGACTGAAAAATATCGCCGGCATGTCTTCGAGTACAAGCTTTCGCCTGCCAACAAATCGCAGTTGCGCAGGGTGATCGACGGCCTCAAGCACGACCTGGAAAATTTTGGTCTGCCCAATGACAAGGATATGATGTCTTTGTGGTTGAAAAAAGAAGAGCTGTCCGTAATGTCTCTGTTCGGATTTAACAAGAAAGAGACAGAAAAACGACAAAAACTCCATGAACAGATAGCAGACATGGAGCAGCGTTTTGAAGAGAAGGAAAGGTTGGTCTATCATAACGCCTTTGAATGGCGCTTTGAGTTCCCCGAGGTGTTGGATGTTGAGGGTGAATTCGTCGGCTTCGACGCAATCATCGGTAATCCGCCGTACATCAGGCAGGAGGCCATCAAGGAGCAGAAACCGGCTTTTCTGGAGATGTTCGGTTCGTTCTTCTGCGGCACGGCCGACATCTACACCTACTTCTACAAGACCGGCCTGAACCTGCTCAAGACCGGCTCAACCCTCTGTTACATCGCCCCCAACAAGTTCATGCGCGCCGGTTACGGCAAGAATACCCGTGAGTTGCTGACGACCCAGGCCAGGCCGTTGATGGTGCTGGATTTCGGCGACTTGCCGATATTTGACGAAGCGACTACGTATCCGTCGATTGTGATGGTGGAGAAGACCGCTTGTGTAGGGGCTAACGGCGTTCGCCCTGATTCCGGTAGAAAGTCAAAAGCGGGCGTATGCCATACGCCCCTACAACAATCTGATTTCTTCACCGCCACTTTTACTGATTTTGACCAACTGACTCGCTTCGACGAAACCCTCGCCGCCATCGGCTTTACCATGCCTGTTAGCGCACTGAGAAGAGAAGGCTGGACCCTGGAGCGACCGGAAGTACTGGCCTTGATGGACAAACTGCGCACTGTGGGAAAACCGCTGGGTGACCACTTTTATAGGGGGATAACAACTGGTTTTAACGAAGCGTTTGTTATTGACGGTGACTGCCGACAACTTTTAATCGACGAAGACCCGCATAGTGCTGAAATCATCATGCCATGGTTGCAAGGTCGAGATATCCGCAAGTGGCGGGCGGAATGGGCGGGCTTGTATGTAATCTTCACCCGTAAAGGAACTGATATTGATCTTTACCCGGCAATCAAACGACATCTTGAGGTATTTCGAGAAAAACTGATGCCGAAGCCTGGTGATTGGGATAACAATCCAGAAAATAAAGGTAAAGAATGGCCAGGACGTAAATCAGGACCGTACAAATGGTTCGAGATTCAGGATAATATTGCCTATTTTGAGGAGTTTGCCTCCCCTAAAATTGTTTCAACAAAAATATCATTCCGCCCTACATTTACATTAGATTTCACTGGGAGCTATTTGGGAAATACTTCATATTTCACGCCGATTAAATCAGATGGTACCTGCTTATTGGCATTACTGAACTCAAAACTATTTGAATTTTATGCGAGAAGAACATTTGCGGGAAAACAAAACGGCTACTTTGAAGTACAACCAGAAGGTTTAGAGGCTTTCCCCATCCCACCCGCCACCGACGCCCAGAAAGCCCCCATCATCGAGCGGGTCCGGAAAATCCTGGAGATAAAGAACAGTTCTGTGGTTGGCTTCGACTCCGCTCAGCCAACGGATCGTTCCCTGAGCGGAGTCGAAGGGAACATCCCCGCCCTCGAAGCCGAAATCGACCGCCTCGTCTACGCCCTCTACGGCCTGACCGATGAGGAAATTGCCGTGGTGGAGGGGAAGAGATGAAAAGAAAATCCTTAACTACGAGCACTCCTGAAACGTCAACCGAACGCAAACAGCGCGGAGAGGTCGATAGAACAGTCATGTTTCCGGTAGCTCCCACGGTAAGCGAGCTCCCGCCTGATTACGCCGAGTGGCTTGGAGATCTGAAACAGAGAATCCGTGCCGAACGGTTGCGCGTGGTGTTGGCAAGCAATGCGGCCATGGTGCTGCTGTATTGGGAAATCGGTCAGCGCGTTCTGGAAAAGCAGACG